>JAGTSE010000004.1 GCA_018261615.1 Pseudomonadota bacterium
GAGCTTGCAACTGTTTTTCGTCCATACATTAACCTTCATTTGATGGTGAATTGAACATATCAAAATCAGGCAATTACACAAATCTATGTACAGGCTCCGGCACTACCCAAGAGCAGTAAAAAAGAAGCCGCAACGCTATGCGTTACGGCTACCTTCAAAAGCTTAACTGACAAGCATTAGGGAAGATCCCGCCTTTTTTATTACAACAAGGTTGCGCTGAACAGATGTTCCGGTTTCGCGATCCTGTCCTGCGCCGCCACTACTTGCAGCTCGTACTCCTGCATACCGTGAGTGGTCAGCATAATTTCATACACTGCAGCCGTTACATGCTCCAGCGCCTCACGCACCGGCGTGCCCTGCAGCAGCTTCACCAGTAACAGCCCACTGGTGACATCACCGACGCCAACCGGCTGGCGTGCGCCGAAATCGACCAGCGGACGGCTGATATGCCAGGCTTCCTGCGGCGTCACCAGCAGCATCTCAAAACGATCCATGCTCAGACCGGCGCGCGCCAGATGTTTCACCAGTACAATCTGCGGCCCTTTGGCAATCAGCTCACGCGCGGCAGCCACCGCTTCCTGCACGCTATTCACTACATGTTCGCAAAGGATCTCCAGCTCAATCAGATTAGGCGCAATGATATCGCTGGCCGGTAACGCGTGGCGCAGATGAAATTCGGCGACGCCTGGTGCAACGATGCACCCTTTTTCGGGATGCCCCATCACCGGATCGCAGAAGTATTTCGCCTGTGGATTGGCGGCTTTTACCTGACGCACGATACCGAGAATATGTTCACCCTGTTCCGCTGACCCGAGGTAGCCGCTCAGTACCGCGTCGCAGCGCTGTAGCTGATCAATAGCGGCGATACCCTGCACAACCTCAGTCAAATGAGCGGGCGGCATGACGCTGCCCATCCATTTACCGTACTGAGTGTGGTTAGAAAACTGCACCGTATTCAGCGGCCAGACATTGGCGCCAAGACGGCGCATCGGAAATTCAGCCGCACTGTTCCCCGCATGCCCAAAGACCACATGCGATTGAATGGCGAGGATGTTCTTCATTTTTGTAGCCTTGCAATGTCGGGACGAAAAAGAAGGGAGTGGTTTCTCACTCCCAGGATATGACGTGAATTATTTCCAGCAGATCAGGCAGTAATTTTTCTTACCGCGACGCAGCAGCGTGTAGCGACCAAACAGGCGATCGCTATCAACGAAGGTGTATTCCGGATCAGACTGTTTTTCACCGTTAATGGTAACCGCATTGGAAGCAATGGTTTTACGCGCCTGCCCGCGGGACGGTTGCAGTTCGGAGTCGACCAGCGCCTGCATCAGATCTGCGCCTTTTTCCATCTCAACCATCGGCACGCCATCCTGCGCCAACTGTTCGAAATCCGCTTCACTCAGATCGCTCAGCGTGCCGTTAAACAGGCTTTCGGTGATGCGTTTTGCGGCAACCAGCCCCTCTTCGCCATGCACCAGACGCGTGACCTGCTCGGCCAGCACATACTGCGCGCGCGGCGCTTTCCCGCTGTTTTTATCTTCTTCTTCCAGCGCGTTAATTTCGTCGATGCTCATAAAGGTGAAGAACTTCAGGAAGCGATAAACATCCGCATCAGCAGTGTTGATCCAGAACTGGTAGAACTTGTACGGGCTGGTTTTCTTCGGATCCAGCCAGACCGCGCCACCTTCGGTTTTACCGAATTTGGTGCCGTCAGCTTTGGTGATCAGTGGAACCGTCAGACCAAATACCTGATTCTGGTGCAGACGACGGGTCAGGTCGATACCGGAGGTGATGTTACCCCATTGATCGGAACCGCCGATCTGCAACACCACGCCGTGCAGCTTGTTCAGGCAGGCGAAGTCATAACCCTGTAACAGGTTGTAGGAGAATTCGGTAAAGGAGATACCGACATCATCACGGTTTAAACGCTGTTTCACCGCTTCTTTGTTAATCATCTGGTTAACAGAGAAGTGCTTGCCGATATCGCGCAGGAAGGTCAGCACATTCATGTTGCCGAACCAGTCGTAGTTGTTCGCCGCAATTGCCGAGTTGTCACCGCAGTTGAAATCAAGGAACGGTGCTACCTGCCTGCGGATTTTATCCACCCACTCCTGCACAGTGTCTTCGGTATTCAGTTTGCGCTCGGTCGCTTTAAAACTCGGATCGCCAATCAGCCCTGTCGCGCCGCCTACCAGCGCAACCGGCTTGTGACCAGCTTGCTGGAAGCGTTTCAGGCATAACAATGGAACGAGATGCCCCAAATGCAAGCTGTCTGCGGTGGGATCGAAGCCGCAATAAAGCGCGATTGGCCCCTGCGCCAGTCGTTCTGCTAACGCTTCCTCATCCGTTACCTGAGCCACCAGGCCCCGCTCTTGCAATTGTTTAATCAAGTTACTGCTTGCCATCAAATTCTCCATGTATAAAACGGAACTGCACCTTTGCCGGTACACGACTTTTCGCCAGATGCGAAAGGATACTTCAGGGGGGCAGATAGCATAAAGCGCCGGAACACGGAGTGCCAGCGCTTAACGCAACATTTTTCAGGGATTACGGAGCGAGACGATCAATTTTCCATGCGTTATTTTCACGCTGGTATAAAAAACGATCGTGCAGACGGTTAGCGCCACCCTGCCAGAACTCCATCTGCTCAATGCTGACGCGAAAACCGCCCCAGAAGCTGGGCAACGGTATTTCGCCCTGCTGGAACTTTTGCTTCAGTTCAAGAAATTTGCTTTCGAGGATCCCGCGAGCAGAGATACGGCTGGATTGTTTAGAAACCCAGGCGCCGATTTGGCTGTCGCGAGGGCGGCTGTGAAAGTACTTCACCACTTCCAGCGTCGATAAGCGTTCCGCTTTACCGCTTACCATCACCTGGCGTTCCAGCATATGCCACGGAAACAGCAGGCTGACTGCCGGGTTATGCTCAATATGGTGCGCTTTACGGCTGCCCAGGTTGGTATAAAACACCAGCCCTTTTTCATCATAATGCTTGAGCAGCACGATGCGCTGATAAGGCTGGCCGTTCTCATCCACCGTTGCTACCACCATGGCAGTCGGATCGGCGAGCTGAGCCTCACAGGCTTGCCCTAACCAGCGTTCAAAGAGTTTCAGCGGCTCTGCCGGCAGGTCATTGCGGCGCAGACCGCCTTTAGTGTATTCACGGCGCAGATGCGCGATTTGCTGCAATTGATCGTTATCAGACATGGCGTTAGCAAAAAATAATCATCAGGGAGTGCTATTATGCGCCCCCCGGTGAAAATCTCAACGCTCTGGAATTAACTGGCAGTTATTCAGCACGATGCGGTCGCGTTTATAAACCGTCGCGCCGTTACCTTTCGACCAGAAAACATACACGCCATCGGTATAGCGCACGCCGGATGCCGATAACCCCTGTTGCAACGTCAGTAGTCTGTCATCCCAGACGAAACTGGCCTGCTGGCGGGTATTGTTAATTTTCACGGTCAGGGGTTTTTCATCACACTGATAAACCAGCGTGTCGGTATGCATTCGTTCAACGAACTGGTTGTAATAACTACACCCAGCAAGCAGAGCGGGCAGGCAGGCAATCAATAACTTTTTCATTGGGTATCTCCGGACGGTCCTGGTCACGGAGGGCGAAGCGCCCTCTTTAAATTCGGTCAGTCTAGCGATGTAACATCAAAGTAAAATCCGGTTAACTCTGATTCTGGCGCGGGTTTGCCGGGAAAATGGCGCCAAGTACCGTCGGCGCAGAAGCGCCGGTCACCGACGGCAGATTGCCTGGTAATCCGGCGAGCGTTCGCCATGCCAGCCAGGCAAAAGCCAGCGCTTCCATATCATCGCCGCTGATCCCCGCATCATCAGTAGTAGAAACTTCGATACCCGGCAGCAGCGCCGCCAGACGCGCCATCACCAGCGGGTTGCGACTGCCGCCGCCGCACACCAACAGGCGTTCACAACCGCCGCTCAGCAATACCTGTTCGGAAATGGTCACTGCCGTCAGCTCCGTCAGCGTTGCCTGGACATCGCTGGCGCTAATACCCGGGAAATGGACCAGGTGGCGCTCAAGCCAGCCATAGTTGAAATATTCACGCCCGGTGCTTTTCGGCGGCGTTGCCGCAAAGTAAGGATCGCTGAGCATATTTTGCAGCAACGGCAGCACCACTTTCCCTTCGCTTGCCCACTGAGCGTCTTTGTCATACGGCTTGCCTTTTTGCCGCCAGATCCAGGCATCCATCAGCATATTACCCGGTCCGGTATCGTAGCCTCTGACCGGCTGACCGGGGATTAACAGCGACAGGTTGGCAATGCCGCCAATATTGAGCACCATCCGTCGTTCAACTGGATGCGCCAGCAGCGCGTGGTGAAAAGCCGGAACCAGAGGCGCACCCTGTCCGCCCAGCGCCATATCGCGCCGACGAAAATCACCGACCACCGTTACGCCAGTACGGGCGGCAATCTGATTGTTATCGCCAATTTGCAGCGTATGCGGCGCAATTCCCGTTGGCTCATGCCAGACCGTTTGCCCGTGGCAGCCAATCGCTACGATATCTTCCGGGTGCAGATGCTCGCGATCCATCAATGCCAGAACCGCATCAGAGAACAGTTTCCCTAGTTGCGTATCCAGCCGTCCCAGTTGCGAAAGCGTTAGCGGCTGCCCCTGGCAAATCGCGAGGATCGCCTCTTTTAGCGGCAGTGGAATAGGAAACGTCAGGCTTGCCTGCTGCGCGACCATGTTCTCATCGATGGCCGCCAGCACCACATCCACACCGTCCAGACTCGTTCCCGACATCACCCCAATGTAGCGACCCGATTTCATGCGCCTTCCTTAATTTGCGTAACTCAGGAGTAACACTCCACCATAAAGCAACCATTAACGCTATCGACTACAAACACTTTTTAACAATCCTGTCGTTTTACACTAAGTGAAATCCCATCAAGCTGCGTTTATAATCGCTTCGTTTAAAGCTGGTTAAACAGACACCGAGTATTATTTTTGCCAGGATTAGGCAGAAGATACGACCTGGCATTGTAAAAATGCCATATAATTTAACCATGACGGATGCTCATAAGAGCGTTTCATGGTGAACAGGAGATTCATAAATGATGTTACGTGCACTGGCAGTTTCGCTGATTGGTTTAACGTTGGCTGGTTGTGTCAACAACGATACGCTTTCCGGTGATGTTTACTCTGCCTCCGAAGCCAAACAAGTGCAAAATGTCACTTACGGTACTATTGTTAATGTCCGTCAGGTACAGATTCAGGGCGGCGATGACAACAACGTTATCGGCGCGATTGGCGGCGCGGTGCTGGGTGGTTTCCTCGGTAATACCGTGGGCGGCGGCACAGGTCGTTCTCTGGCTACCGCAGCAGGCGCGGTTGCAGGCGGCGTAGCTGGTCAGTCCGTTCAGGGTGCGATGAACAAAACTCAGGGCGTTGAGCTGGAAATTCGTAAAGATGACGGTAACACCATCATGGTGGTGCAGAAACAGGGCAATACCCGTTTCTCTGCGGGTCAGCGCGTCGTGATGGCCAGCAACGGCCGCCAGATCACTGTTTCTCCGCGCTAAGCAGGAGGCTGGTGGTTGCTACTGAGACCATCTTCAGACATAAAAAAGCCTTGCGATTTGCAAGGCTTTTTCAATTCAATCCCGCGACTGGAGCTCAAGGATATTTTGCTCCAGTCGGGCAATCATCTTGATTAACAGAGCCAGTTCTTCCGCAGAGATCCCGGAAATAATTTCACCCCGGGTTTTGCGAATCACAGTCTCCATTTCCTCGATAATCGGTGCTGCTTTTTCCGTCAATTTGATCCGTTTTGCCCGACGATCGTTGGCACATGTCTGGCGAGAAATCAGGCCCTTCTCCTCCAGTTGGTCAAGCGTTCGCACCAGCGAAGGCTGCTCAATGCCAATCGCTTTAGCCAGTTGAATTTGCGACTGTTCGGGCGGCAACTGATGAATATTGTGCAGCGTTACCCAATGAGTCTGCGTTAATTCCAGAGGTTTCAGGCGATGGTCAATCAAAGCGCGCCACACGCGCACTAAGCGTGCCAGATCAGAACCTAATGGCGATTCCAATTTCATCTCCTTATAATTAGCTTGCTAATTTATTATACTCATTTTAAAATAGTTTGCAGTATTTATATCTGTAAAACAAATGTATTGCGGTCCTGGTCAAGTGGTTTGCGAAGTCGCTCCCAGCTCTAACGTGGCACCTTTATCGGTTTTCTTATCGTTAAGCCCTGCCCGGCGATCCGTTTGACTGTACAGGCCCCATACATGTGGGGGAATTCGAGTTCGCTGGATTTACCCCTACAGAACCTGATTTTTGGCGCATCAATCTATTTTCCGCCCTTGTTTAAAGTCGTGATACCGGCTTTCTGCTGTGGCTTGTCGCCCATCGCCTGTTGCGCAAGTGGCTCTATGCCGGCGAGATCTGGCCCCCATTCTGATGGATCTTTCCCTGTTTGTTATTGCCCTGAGTCTCACGCTCAGCTTGCTCATCGTGTGGTAATTATTCGACTGAAATTTCTTAAATATTTTGCCACTTTGCTGGTACTGGCCGTGGCAGTTGTCGCGGCATGGCGATGTAGCGCTTCTGCATTGTGTTACTGCGCGATGTGATGAGTGAGCGTGGCGTTCAGCAACGAACGCTTTCCGCCACGCTGGCGGAGTTACAACATATTTGTGTCACGCCGGGAAAACACCATTAACCTGCGCCGCGCGGACTGGAGTCAGTTATCTGACACCTTTACTGTTCGCTTTCCCAACTGGAACAAGCGCCGCCCGAAGCCACGCTCATCCAGCGAATCACTTGATGACGCCGCAGGCATAACGTGCCCCGCCACCGCCCAGTGGTTTTGGTTGATCGGACATATTATCGCCTCCGACATGAATCATCAGCGCTTTGTCTTTCACATCATCCAGCTTTTTCAGCCGCGGCGCGATCACCGGGTGGCAGGGCTTTCACATCCGGTGCAAATTCCAGTCCTTTGTCCGTTTCACTGATTTTCACGCTGCCAATCGACTGCCCAATGCCCTGGGCAGTGATAAGATGCATCTCGACGTCTTCACTGGCAGCCTGCGCTCCCGAACAGACCAACAGCACCAGCACAGACAGACTAAAACGCTTCATATTACCTACTTTTATATATGTTTACCCTGTCAGTTTAAGACAGAGTGAACGATTTCACTGGAAAGCCCTTGCTTATGGAACGTCGTAGCCCAGCGCTGCTTTGCGGATGCGGAACCACTGCTGGCGAGTCATCTGCAACTCCAGCGCGCCAAGCGCCGATTTAACGCGTTCAATTTTGCCGGAACCGATAATCGGTAGCGGCGACGATGGCAGACGCATGACCCAAGCGTAAACCACCTGTTCGATAGTTTCCGCATTCAGCTCGCGTGCAACATTTGTCAGTTCATCGCGCAACGGTTGAAAAGCAGGATCATTAAACAAACGACCGCCGCCCAGGCACGACCAGGCCATCGGGCGAATGCGCAGTTGTTGCAGTTGATCCAGCGTGCCATCAAGAAGCAACGGTTGATGTACCGGGGAGATCTCCACCTGGTTGGTCGCCAGCGTAAACGGTAACCGCGATTGCAACAGTGAGAATTGCGCCGGGGTGAAGTTGGAAACACCAAAGTTGCGTACTTTACCGCTCTGGTGCAGATGCAGGAATGCCTCTGCTACTTCATCGGCATCCATCAGCGGATCGGGACGATGAATCAGCAGTAGATCGAGATGCTCGATAGCCAGATTGCTCAGCGACTGTTCAGCGCTTTTGATGATGTGGTCGCGATCGGTGATGTAATGACCAAGCAGATTTTCCGCTTTCGCGGTGGTCGCAATACCGCATTTACTGACGATTTCCATCCGTTCACGCAAATGCGGAGCCAGTTTCAGAGCATCGCCAAACGCAGCTTCACACTGGTAGCCACCATAAATATCAGCGTGATCAACAGTTGAGATGCCCAGATCGAGATGTGCCTCGATAAAACTCACCAACTGGCACGAGGAGATGTTCCACTCCATCAAACGCCAGTACCCCATCACAAAACGAGAGAACTCCGGGCCTTGTGGCGTAAGAGCAATACGTTGAACCATCATGGTATCCTCAAAGGTCATTTTCCTGTGAGTATACGCATTTTCAGGGTCAAAAAAGTGAAGGTTGCTGAGGTTCTTCCGGGGGAAGGGTTTTGTTTGCGCGCATTTTACGCAGCCAGCGCTGACGGCACAAGCGAAGCACATTTTGTTTTTGCCCGTCGCTCATATTTTGCCAGTTGAAACGCTCATCGCGGCTACGCATGCAACCACGGCAAAAGCCCCGCTCATCTGACTGGCAGATACCGCGACACGGACTCTGGACGGGGAAAAACTCCAGTTGCTCAGGCACTGTCATCTCCGTTAATGCATGTACTATCTCTATTGAAGACTGCTCATTGATAACGCGCAAGCCCTAAAGCGCACTGATTGCGACTTGCAACAGACCGATCGGTCTAGTAGAGTGGCGCGATGAGCAGAAATACCGAACACGATACTCGCGAACACTTACTGGCTACCGGCGAGCGTCTTTGCATGCATCGCGGGTTCACCGGTATGGGCCTGAGCGAGTTATTGAAAACAGCAGAAGTGCCAAAAGGCTCGTTCTATCACTATTTTCGCTCAAAAGAGGCGTTTGGCGTGGCGTTACTTGAGCGTCACTATGCGGGTTACCACCAGCGGCTGGCTACCCATTTCGCCAGTGGGCCGGGAAATTATCGTGACAGGCTACTGGCGTACTATCAGGAGACGCTGAACCAGTTTCGCCAGCAGGGCATTATCAGCGGTTGCCTGACAGTGAAACTCTCTGCGGAAGTGTGCGACCTGTCGGAGGATATGCGCGCCGCGATGGACAAAGGCGCAAGCGGCGTTATCGCCCTGCTTGCGCAAGCGCTGGAAAAAGGGTGTGAAGATCGTAGCCTCACTCTTTCCGGCGACACGCTGACGCAAGCGCAGGTGCTGTATGCCTTATGGCTGGGCGCAAATTTGCAGGCCAAGATTTCTCGCAGTGCCCTGCCGCTGGAAAGTGCGCTGGCGCATGCGAAAACTATTATCGCTATGCCTGAGTAATATCAGGCTTTTTTATTTCACATTTTACTAGTCGACCGGTCTATTCAGGAGTTGTTATGTCCAGTAAACTATTCACACCGCTGAAAGTGGGTGCAATTACCGTTCCAAACCGTGTTTTTATGGCTCCGCTGACGCGCCTACGCAGCATTGAGCCGGGCGATATCCCGACGCCGCTGATGGCGGAATATTACCGTCAACGCGCCAGCTCTGGCCTGATCATCAGCGAAGCCACGCAAATCTCCGCGCAGGCGAAAGGTTACGCGGGCGCGCCGGGCCTGCACAGCGCCGAACAGGTCGCTGCATGGCAGAAAATTACCGATGTTGTACACCGTGAAAACGGTCGTATTGCGGTTCAACTGTGGCACACCGGTCGCATCTCACACAGCAGCCTGCAACCGGGCGGCGCAGCACCTGTCGCGCCTTCAGCTATCAACGCGGGCACCCGGACTTCGCTGCGTGATGCCAATGGCAACGCTACCCGCGAAGATACCTCTATGCCGCGCGCACTGGAGACCACCGAAATCCCGGAAATCGTTAACGATTTCCGCCAGGCCGTTGCTAATGCGCGAGAGGCGGGCTTTGACCTGGTCGAACTGCACTCTGCCCACGGCTACCTGCTGCATCAGTTCTTGTCACCATCATCCAACCATCGTACCGATCAGTACGGCGGTAGCGTGGAAAACCGCGCCCGCCTGGTGCTGGAAGTGGTCGATGCCGTGAGCAAAGAGTGGGGAGCCGATCGCATCGGGATCCGCGTTTCGCCGATTGGCACGTTCCAGAATGTGGATAATGGCCCGAACGAAGAAGCGGATGCACTGTATCTGATCGAAGAACTGGGTAAACGAGGGATTGCTTACCTGCATATGTCCGAGCCGGACTGGGCGGGCGGCAAACCGTACACCGATGAGTTCCGTGAAAAAGTGCGTGCACGCTTCCAGGGCCTGATCATTGGCGCTGGTGCTTACACCGTCGAGAAAGCGGAAGCGCTGATCGAGAAAGGTTTGATCGACGCCGTGGCATTTGGTCGCGCTTATATCGCTAACCCGGATCTGGTAAAACGTCTGCAACTGAAAGCGGAACTGAACCCGCAGCGCCCGGAAAGCTTCTACGGCGGCGGCGCAGAAGGCTATACCGACTACCCCTCTCTGTAATCCTCTGCTTGTTCATTGATAGCGGCGGGTTTCCGCCGCTATACTAAAACGATGTTTCTAACTGGAACGTTAATTCATTTATAAAAGAGGACATCATGCGCTTACTTCACACCATGCTTCGTGTTGGCAACCTGCAACGCTCCATCGACTTCTACACCAAAGTGCTGGGCATGAAGTTACTGCGTACCAGTGAAAATCCGGAATATAAATACTCGCTGGCCTTTGTGGGTTACGGCCCGGAAACCGAAGAGGCGGTCATCGAGCTGACTTACAACTGGGGCGTCGAAAGCTATGAACTGGGCACCGCCTATGGTCACATCGCGCTGAGCGTGGAAAATGCCGCTGAATCCTGCGAAACGATCCGCAAAAACGGCGGTAACGTAACCCGCGAAGCAGGTCCGGTTAAAGGCGGTACCACCGTCATCGCCTTTGTTGAAGATCCGGACGGTTATAAAATCGAACTGATCGAAGAGAAGCATGCTGGTCGCGGCCTGGGTAATTGATCCCTTCGGGCGCATTATGCGCCCGCTGTTTTACATCCCTTCGCAAAATTTGCCATAATGCGCTGCCATTTTCCCGTATCAAGAGATCCTGATGTCCGATAACGCTCAACTTACTGGTCTGTGCGACCGTTTTCGCGGTTTTTATCCTGTCGTGATTGATGTTGAAACTGCCGGCTTTAACGCCAAAACCGACGCACTGCTGGAAGTCGCCGCCATTACGCTGAAAATGGATGAACAAGGCTGGCTGATGCCTGACAGCACCCTGCATTTCCACGTTGAGCCTTTCGAAGGCGCGAATCTGCAACCGGAAGCGCTGGCCTTTAATGGTATTGATCCCTCGAATCCGTTACGTGGTGCGGTAAGCGAACATGATGCGCTGCACGCCATTTTCAAAATGGTGCGCAAAGGCATTAAAGATCAAAGCTGCAACCGTGCGATTATGGTGGCACATAATGCCACCTTCGATCACAGCTTTATGATGGCCGCAGCCGAACGCGCTTCACTGAAGCGAAATCCTTTCCACCCGTTTGTCACCTTTGATACCGCATCGCTGAGCGGGCTGGCGCTGGGGCAAACCGTGCTGTCAAAAGCCTGTGCCGCTGCGGGTATTGCCTTTGACGCCTCGCAGGCGCATTCGGCGCTGTATGATACGGAGCAAACCGCCCTGCTGTTTTGCGAAATCGTGAACCGCTGGAAGCGTCTGGGCGGATGGCCATTGCCGCTCGCCGATGATTCACAGGCGTAAAAAAAGCGACCAGGGGTCGCTTTTTTATTGGCAAAACTTATTCCGCAGCCGGCTCATCTTTATGTTTTGCCGCCGCTTCTTTAATCAGCGGTTGCAGTTCGCCACGCTGATACATCTCAATGATGATATCGCAGCCGCCGACCAGTTCGCCTTCAACCCACAGCTGCGGGAAGGTTGGCCAGTTAGCGTATTTCGGCAGTTCTGCGCGAATGTCCGGGTTTTGCAGGATATCCACATACGCGAAACGCTCGCCACAAGCAGAGAGCGCCTGCACAGCCTGGGCGGAGAATCCGCAACTCGGCAGCTTCGGGGAGCCTTTCATATACAGCAGAATCGGGTTTTCAGCAATTTGACGCTGGATTTTCTCAAGGGTTGTGCTCATTGTCTTACTTCCTTCAACTTCTTCTACGGCTGACATCTGACATTGTAACGGTTCAGACAAGTAACGGAAAATAACATTTTATTCACCGTTCATTATTTTATCGTCTGTCACGTAAAGTTGCCTTAAAAATATGACTTAACCCAACTCACCCTGCTCAACTCTTAACCGTCATAGAAACGTTTTGCTGCTTTTTTTTGCGCTTGCTAACGAAAGGAAGGTATAGATGCAAAAACAGTATTAACTTTTGTGCTTTTTATGGATTAGAATCGACGGGTTTTGAAAAATCACACGCAGGCATATTATATGCTTGCCTTAACAGGGGAATGCTCAGTGGCGCGGATACCAAAAGCTTCGATCACGCTCTGTGCTTTGTTGTTCACCACGCTTTCTTTCACGCCATTGGCTAACGCCTCTGAACAGGCGCGAGCATCGGCCGTGCAAAAATCGCATCTGGCGAAAGCATCCGAACGTAAGAAAAAAAACACATCACAAAAAACTTCAAAGAAAAACAGTCGCAGTACGGCAGAAAAACACACCAGTAAAAAAACACCTGAAAACAAGAAGTCACCGGCTAAGAAAAAAGTTTCCACCAGCAGCAAAACCAGTCAGATTAACTCTCGTCGTAACAAAACCAGCCAGTTAAAAACTACAGAAGTCGCCTGGACGGAAAAATGCAGCAAGCCGCGCAAAGGCCACAAGCCTCATTGTGTCAAAGTCAAAAAAACCACGACCATTGCTGAAGCACATAAAGTGCGTATCCAGAAAGCCCAGAAAACGGCGATGTCAAAACTACTGAACCAGATTGGTAAACCTTACCACTGGGGCGGCACCTCGCCGAATACCGGTTTTGATTGTAGTGGTCTGGTCTATTACGCCTATAAGGATTTGGTGAAATTCCGCATTCCGCGCACCGCGAACGAAATGTATCACCTGCGTGATGCTTCGCCGGTAAATGTTGCGGAGCTTGAAAGCGGTGATCTGGTATTCTTCCGCACGCAGGGTCGCGGCACCGCCGATCACGTTGGCGTTTACGTTGGCAACGGCAAGTTTATCCAGTCTCCGCGCAGCGGCCAGGATATTCAGGTAACTTCCCTTAGCGAAGACTACTGGCAGCGCCATTACGTTGGCGCTCGCCGCGTCGTTACACCAAAAACTATTCGTTGATCCCATCGCCTGTCGTAACTGCGACAGGCGATGTTCTCTTTTTCCCGTCCCCGCGATTTGTTACTCTAAGTCTCTCACTCAGTAGGGTTATTGGGTGTATTAAAATAATGAAGGAGAGTAGCAATGTCGTTCGAATTACCTGCACTACCGTATGCAAAAGACGCCCTGATGCCGCATATCTCAGCCGAAACGCTGGAGTATCACTATGGTAAGCACCATCAGACTTATGTCACTAACCTCAACAACCTGATCAAAGGAACCGCCTTCGAAGGCAAAACGCTGGAAGAGATCATTAAGCACAGCGAAGGCGGCGTGTTCAATAACGCTGCTCAAGTCTGGAACCACACCTTTTACTGGAATTGCCTGGCACCGCACGCTGGCGGTGAGCCGACTGACGAACTGGCCGCTGCGATTGCTAAAGCATTTGGCAGCTTTGCGGAGTTCAAAGCGCAGTTTACCGATGCCGCAGTGAAAAATTTTGGTTCAGGCTGGACATGGCTGGTGAAAAAAGCGGATGGCGGGTTGGCGATTGTCTCAACGTCCAATGCGGGAACCCCGCTGACGACGGATGCGACACCGCTGCTGACCGTCGATGTCTGGGAACATGCTTATTACATTGACTACCGCAACGCCCGTCCGAACTACCTTGAACACTTCTGGGCGCTGGTCAACTGGACTTTCGTGGCGAAGAATTTCGCCGCATAAAACATTCACTACATCAAAACAAAGGAGGGGCAATGCCCCTCCTCTATTTACTCGACCACCGCACAGGCTCGTTCCGGCCGGGAACGCCCAGAAAAAAATACCACCATCAGTCCAAGCCCCGCAATAATCGCCCCCATCACTGGCACAAAACCATATCCCAGGCCGCCGGAGATCACCGCGCCACCCGCAGCCGCACCGAGTGCATTACCGAGATTAAAGGCACCAATATTCACTGAAGAAGAGAGTCCCGGCGCTTCATGTGCGACCCGCATGACACGCATTTGCAGCGGCGGAACCACGGCAAAGGTCGCTGCGCCCCAGACCACCATACTGATAGCCGCGCCCACTTCGCTGCGGGCCAGGAACGGAATAGCCAGCATGATGGCAATCAGCAGGATAAGAAAACCTTTCAGCGTACCGGTTACCGAACGATCTGCCAGTTTGCCGCCAAGATAGTTACCAATCGAGAAACCGACGCCAATCAGAACCAACATCCCGGTAACAAATACCGGCGTAGCATCAGTAATGATACGCAACACCGGCGAAATATAGGTATAAAGCGTGAACATTGCACCCGCGCCGAGCACCGTCGTCAGCAGCGCCGAGAGCACCTGTGGACGAACCAGCACAGACAACTCTTTGCGTACATCCGGGCGTTCGCCTGTTCCGCCGCCAGGCAGTGAAAAGTAGAGGCTCAGCATGGCAACCAGGCCCAGCACAGCGGTCGCCATGAATGACATACGCCAGCCGATGGTTTCACCCAACCAGGTTGCGGCAGGCACGCCGCCAATATTGGCAATGGTCAGTCCCATAAACATGGTCGCGACGGCGCTGGCTTGTTTCTCTTTTGCCACCACGCTTGCCGCAACAACCGACCCCAGGCCAAAGAAGGCGCCATGGTTGAGGCTGGTGACGATGCGCGCCAGCATTAAGGTGGTGTAGTCCGGCGCGATTGCCGACAGCACGTTGCCCAGTGTAAAGATCGCCATCAGGAAAATCAGCGCGTTACGTCTGCCACGGTGCGACAGCAGCAGCGTCATTAGCGGTGCCCCCGCCATCACGCCAATTGCATAAGCGCTAATCAGCATCCCCGCAGCCGGAATGGAAACATCGACACCACGGGCAATAACGGGCAGTAACCCCATCGGGGAGAACTCCGTTGTACCTATCCCAAAGGCGCCAATCGCCAGGGCAAGCAGAGGGAAATTTATTTTCATCGTTTGACTCCGAAAAAGCCGTGTCGGTTGGGGACACTGTCGCAGAAGTCAAAAGTATGACAGCAATCACAAAAAACAGTAGTTAGCAGAATGACAAAAGATTATTGCAGAAGTGATAACAATGGCGGGGGAAAGCCGAGGGAGAAGCTCTCCCTCGTACCAGATCAATGCAGCGCGGCGGTCAGCCCACCGAAAACAATCAGGCTCAGAACAATGACGGTAGTGACCAAAGAATACTTCAGATCGGTGCTCATCAATTTTTCTCCATTTTCATTTCCCCACAAAAAGTGAGTTTGCGCATTTTTGCACAAATAATCATAAAAATCTTGCAGGAATTAGGGGGAGATATGTTTTAGCGCTTCCACTTTTGCTCAAGATGAGACAAAATTCGACGCTAAATTTATTAGCGTACCGGCCATTGACTCCCCTCCTGACGTTCAGTGCCTTTTTCCCGGCGTACCGCACTCACTTTGCTGGAGTTCAGGGTGATGGAAGGCAAACGTTTACCTTAAGTATTATCAGGAGCTTATGATATGGTCTGGAGTGATTTCTGATGGCAACGATTAAAGACGTCGCGAAACGAGCAAACGTTTCCACTACAACCGTATCACATGTAATTAACAAAACACGCTTCGTCGCTGAAGAGACCCGCAACGCCGTATGGGCGGCGATCAAAGAGTTACATTACTCCCCCAGCGCCGTGGCGCGCAGCCTGAAGGTCAATCACACCAAATCGATCGGTTTGCTGGCCACCAGCAGCGAAGCCGCCTATTTTGCCGAGATCATCGAAGCCGTAGAGAAAAAATGCTTCCAGAAAGGCTACACCTTGATCCTCGGCAACGCCTGGAACAGCCTTGAGAAACAGCGCGCCTACCTGTCGATGATGGCGCAAAAACGTGTCGATGGCCTGCTGGTGATGTGCTCCGAATATCCGGAATCGCTGCTGAGCATGCTGGAAGAGTACCGTAATATCCCAATGGTAGTGATGGACTGGGGCGAGTCAAAAGCCGATTTTACCGACTCGGTCATTGATAACGCTTTTGAAGGCGGCTATATGGCCGGACGCTATCTGATCGAGCGCGGACATCGCGATATTGGCGTTATTCCTGGCCCGCTGGAGCGTAACACCGGTGCAGGACGCCTTGCCGGTTTTATGAAGGCGATGGAAGAAGCGGTCATCACCGTACCGGAAAACTGGATCGTACAGGGCGATTTTGAACCAGAATCGGGTTACCGGGCGATGCAGCAAATTATCAACCAGTCCCACCGCCCTACTGCCGTATTCTGCGGCGGCGATATTATGGCGATGGGTGCGCTCTGTGCGGCAGATGAGATGGGGTTGCGCGTTCCTCAGGACATTTCGCTGATCGGATATGATAATGTGCGCAATTCCCGCTACTTTACGCCCGCGCTAACGACTATCCATCAGCCGAAAGATTCACTGGGCGAAACGGCGTTTACCATGTTGCTCGATCGTATCGTCAACAAACGCGAAGAGTCGCAATCCATTGAAGTCCATCCGCGTCTGATCGAACGCCGTTCGGTGGCGGATGGCCCGTTCCGCGACTATCGCCGTTAATCACACCCTGCGGGGGCCACTACTCCGGCTCCCGCAACCATTCGCTGTTCAGCGTCTCACTGTCCCCCAGATACTCTAGCAGCCAGTTCAACGCCGGTGATGCGTCATTTTGTTGCCATGTCAGGCAGCAGGCCGCATCAGGAAACGGATTCTCCAGTTCCAGCGCCACCCAGTCGCCGCTGTCCAGCCGTGGGCGGGCGAAATGCGCGGGTACCATCCCCACACACAACCCGGCAGAAAGACAGGCTTCTGAAGAGGACCAGTCCGGCACGATAACCCGCTTCTGGTTATCCAGCAGCCAGGTAATACGTTTAGGCAGCGAGCGCGACGTATCTTCCTGGATCAACGAAGGCCAGTTGCGCAACGTTTCATCACTTAGCAGGCCGGGCATGGATGCCAGCGGATGGCGGCTGGAGACGACACATTTCCAGCTTAGCATGCCCATATCACGAAACGCGTATCGCCCGCCGACCGGGATCGCCTGAGTCGCGCCAATCGCCACCTCAACACGGCCATCTGCCAGCGCATCCCAAACACCGTTAAACACCTCCTGGTAAACCCGTAACTCGACATCGTTAAAATGTCGGTAGAAATCGACAATCAATTGCCGTGTCCGCGCCGGTTTCACAATGTTATCCACGGCAATCGCCAACTGGCCGCGCCAACCGTTGGCGATCTGTTGACACTGCTGACGGGTGGTCTGCATTTTTTTGATAACAGAGCGCCCTTCTTTTAAAAACCAGTTTCCGGCGGGTGTTAACTCCACATCGCGATGGCGACGTTCAAATAACGGAACCGCCAGCCACTCTTCGAGTTGGCGCACGGTATAGCTCACCGCTGAAGGTACACGGTGCAACTCCTGGGCGGCACCGCTGAAACTGCCGTTGCGCGCAACAGCATCAACCACTTCCAGTGAATATTCTGACCACATAATCTGCCTACAAAAATTTTGAAACCACTGCGCAAATATTAGCGTTTCACAAGCAGGAAATCACTCCTTACACTCAACAACCTTGAAGAAGCAACAAGATGAGAACTCGAATGCAACCTGGAAAAGGATTTTTAGTCTGGCTCGCGGGATTAAGTGTGCTGGGCTTTTTAGCCACTGACATGTACCTGCCCGCGTTTAGCGCGATACAACAAGATTTGCAGACCTCTCCGGCCATCGTCAGTGCTACGCTCAGTTTGTTCCTGGCAGGCTTTGCTGTCGCGCAACTGGTGTGGGGCCCCTTGTCGGATCGCTATGGACGCAGACCCATTCTGTTAAGCGGGCTAGCCATTTTCGCGCTTGGGTGTCTGGGAACATTATGGGTACGGGACGCCAACTTGCTATTGGTACTGCGTTTCGTACAGGCGATCGGCGTTTGCGCCGCTACGGTTAGCTGGCAGGCGCTGGTCACGGACAACTATCCGGCGCACCGCGTTAATCGTATCTTTGCGACCATTATGCCGTTGGTGGGCCTGACGCCTGCATTGGCCCCACTGCTGGGTGCCTGGATGCTGGCGCACTTTTCCTGGCAGGCGATTTTTGCCACGCTGCTGACAATCACCCTGCTGCTGATGGTGCCCGCCTGGCGATTAAAAACGCCCGCACAGCCTGCTGAGTTGCATGAACAGCCGCTGACCTTTTTCGATCTGCTGTGTAATAAAGTGTATCGCGGCAATGTCATCATCTACGCCGCCTGCTCGGCCAGTTTTTTTGCCTGGTTGACCGGCTCGCCGTTTATTTTGCATGAGATGGGTTATGGTCCATCAGCAATCGGGCTGAGTTACATACCACAGACCATTGCCTTCCTGATTGGCGGTTATGGTTGCCGCGCCGCATTGCAAAAATGGCAGGGTTCCCACCTGCTTCCATGGCTGCTGAGCGCTTTTGGGTTAAGTGTGATTGCCACCTGGATCGTGGGTTTGCTGCCACAAGCATCACTGATCGGGCTGCTGATCCCATTCTGTTTTATGGCAATGGCCAACGGCGCTATCTATCCTATTGTAGTGGCACAGGCATTACGCCCGTTCCCCCAAGGGGCAGGTCGCGCAGCTGCGCTGCAAAATGCGTTGCAACTCGGGCTGTGTTTCCTGGCAAGCCTGGTGGTTTCAAGGCTGATTGCCACGCCGCTGTTCACCACCACCAGCGTGATGGTGGTGATGGTGATGCTGGTAGCGTTTGGCTACCGTCAGCAATACCAGCGTGATACCGAAACGGCAGAAGATGAGGTTATACCCTCATCTTTCCACGGATGATTGTATCAATAGCGCAGTGATTAGCTTGCTAACAGCTTTAAGTTGAATCACCCGATATTGAGGCCTATAATGATTTTAATTTTTTAATAAATACGATAAATATTATGTAGTAACGGGCACCGGATTGTGCCCGTTGTTCCAGGGACGGCCTTTCGGCAAGGGTAATCTCCCTTCCTCTGTTCTACGTCGGATATCAGCCTCACGGCTAAGACCGTGAGATTTCTCACAAACCCGAAAAAGCGACTACGCTGTTTGAAGGTTCGGATCACTGCGAGTGATGGAGAAGTTATGAGTTCATCGTGTATAGAAGAAGTTGGCGTACGGGATGATAATTGGTTCCGTATAGTAAACGAGTTACTGAGCCGCGCAGGTATCCGCGTAAACGGTCCCGCTGCTTCAGATATTCAGGTTAAAAACCCGGATTTTTTTAAACGTGTTTTACAGGAAGGTTCGCTCGGGCTAGGCGAAAGTTATATGGACGGTTGGTGGGAATGCGATCGCCTGGATATCTTCTTCACCAAAGTGCTGCGCGCCGGACTGGAAAAACAGCTTCCTCACCATTTCAAAGACACACTCCGCATAGCCGGAGCAAGATTATTTAATCTGCAAAGTAAAAAGCGGGCCTGGATTGTCGGTAGAGAGCATTACGACCTTGGTAATGATCTGTTTACCCGCATGCTGGACCCGCAGATGCAATACTCTTGTGCCTACTGGAAAGACGCAGAAAATCTCGACGACGCACAACGGGCGAAATTAAAGCTTATCGGTGAAAAACTGAAGCTGAAACCTGGTATGCGCGTGCTGGATATCGGCTGCGGCTGGGGCGGGCTGGCACAATTTATGGCACAGAATTACGGCGTCAGCGTCGTCGGCGTAACGATCTCGGCGGAACAGCAAAAAATGGCGCAACAGCGTTGTGAAGGACTGGATGTCGATATTCGCCTGCAGGATTATCGCGATCTGAATGAGCAGTTTGACCGCATTGTCTCCGTCGGGATGTTTGAACATGTGGGGCCGAAAAATTACGCGACCTATTTCAGCGTGGTGGATCGCAACCTTAAATCGGACGGAATTTTCCTGCTGCACACTATCGGTTCAAAACGCACCGACCTCAATGTTGATCCCTGGATCAACCGCTACATCTTCCCGAACGGCTGTCTGCCTTCCGTACGCCAGATTGCCAACGCCAGCGAATCGCATTTCGTGATGGAAGACTGGCACAACTTCGGCACCGATTACGATCGCACGCTGATGGCATGGTATGAACGTTTTCTTGCCGCCTGGCCGTTAATTGCTGACAACTACTCTGAACGCTTCAAACGGATGTTCAGCTACTATCTGAATGCCTGTGCAGGTGCTTTCCGCGCGCGTGATATTCAGCTGTGGCAGGTCGTCTTCAGCCACGGTATCGAACACGGTCTGCGCGTTCCACGCTAAACAAAAACCCCGGCTTGCCGTAATGCCAGTCAGTTAAGCATTTTAATGAATATAAATTCATAATTATGCTTAGATGGAAAACGAAGGAGTCAGGGTTTCAGCCCTGTTTTACTTCATCACTGCTTGTCACTTCACCGACCGTCAGGCTAATACCGTCAATACCAATAAATCCTTTGTAGAGGATATATTTCATTAATACCGGATCCTGCACTTTAAACCAGATCTGGCGGTTATTCTCGGAGGTGAGGATTTTAACGATTTCAGCGGTCGTCATAATATGGCCGGACATTAAATGGCCGCCAATTTCATCGCTGAATTTTGCTGCGCGCTCAACGTTTACCCTGTCACCAATATTCAGCTCACCGAGATTGGTAATGCGCAGCGTCTCTTTCATCAGATCGAAACTAATATGGTTGCCATTAATGGCCGTCACGGTCAGACAGCAACCATTATTGGCAATGGAAGCACCGGTCTCAATTCCCTCCAGCATTGTTTCAGGAAGCTCAACAACGTGGGTGCGGAAATTCGGTTTATCCTCAATCGAAACCAGTTTTGCCGTACCCTGTACAATACCCGTAAACATACTTACCACTCCTGTTCCATTCCTACGGCTCAGCCGTGTTCTTTACGCACAATAACAGGTGAAAATAGCCCATGCCAGTCTCATTCACCCCGCCGCTACTTTTCCCGCCAGGCCGATGATAAGATAAGCGCCCCACTCCCGGTGCGGTAATAATTTTGCTTTATGGCCAACATGGAAAAAAGAGGCCGTAGCAGGTAAGATTTATACACATGTCGCATCTTTCACACTGCGGCATTCTTGTTAGCACAAGGAAAACTCCTTCCTGATAAGTCGTTCCATTCTTTCTTATAACAACAATATAAAGGTGTTCACGTGCAGAAGTATGTAGCAGAAGCGCGTCAGTTACTGGCACTTGCCGTGCCGGTTATTTTCGCGCAGGTGGCCCAGACCTCTATGGGCTTCGTTGATACGGTGATGGCGGGTGGCTACAGCGCCACGGACATGGCTGCCGTCGCCATTGGTACCTCAATCTGGCTGCCAGCGATCCTGTTTGGACACGGTCTGCTGCTGGCGCTGACGCCAGTGATTGCGCAACTTAACGGCTCCGGGCGCCGCGATCGCATCGCGCATCAAATCGGCCAGGGCTTCTGGCTGGCTGGCGCCGTCTCCATTCTGGTGATGGTAGTGCTGTGGAATGCCGGCCATATCATTCGCGCGATGAACAACATCGACCCGGAGTTAGCCAATAAAGCCGTGGGTTACCTGCGCGCGCTGCTGTGGGGCGTACCCGGTTATCTCTTCTTCCAGGTGCTGCGTAGCCAGTGCGAAGGTCTTGCCCGCACCAAACCCGGCATGGTGATGGGTTTCCTCGGCCTGCTGGTCAATATCCCGGTGAATTACATCTTTATCTACGGCCATTTTGGTATGCCGGAACTGGGCGCTATCGGTTGCGGCGTGGCCACAGCCTCGGTGTACTGGGTGATGTTTATCTGTATGCGCGTGTGGGTGAAACGCGCCCGCGTCATGCGCGATATTCAGCAGAACCAGCGTTTTGCGAAACCGGATATAGACGTACTAAAACGTCTGACGCAACTCGGCATGCCGATTGCGCTGGCGCTGTTTTTTGAAGTCACGCTGTTTGCGGTGGTCGCGCTGCTGGTGTCGCCGCTGGGTATTGTCGATGTCGCCGGGCACCAGATCGCCCTCAACTTTAGTTCGCTGATGTTCGTGCTGCCGATGTCGCTTGGCGCGGCTGTGACAATTCGCGTCGGTTTCCGCCTGGGTCAGGGATCAACCATTGATGCGCAAATCGCGGCGCGCACCGGGTTGATGGTCGGCATCTGCATGGCGGTGGTCACGGCGATTTTCACCGTGCTGCTGCGCGAGCAGATTGCCTTGCTGTATAACGATAATTCGCGAGTCGTGGCGCTGGCGTCGCACCTGATGTTGCTGGCGGCGATTTATCAGATTTCCGATTCAATCCAGGTCATTGGCAGCGGCGTGCTGCGCGGCTATAAGGATACGCGCTCCATCTTCTTTATCACGTTTACCGCCTACTGGGTGCTGGGGCTTCCTTCCGGCTACATCCTGGCGCTGACCGATTTAGTGGTGCCGAGAATGGGGCCAGCGGGTTTCTGGATAGGCTTTATCATTGGCCTGACTTCTGCGGCAATTTTGATGATGCTGCGGATGCGCTTCCTGCAACGCCAGCCTTCCGCACGGATTTTGCAGCGCGCTGCCCATTAACAGGCCAGTAGCCGCCGGATGGCGGCTACTTTCCCGGCGTTTTGGTTAGTTGTTCCGCAATCGCGTGAATTCAGGAAGAAATTTGCCATTTTCCCCTTGCCACATCTCCAGGCTGCCGCTAATATTCGTCCCCGTTGTCAACCACAACACTGCGTTCATAGCTCAGTTGGTTAGAGCACCACCTTGACATGGTGGGGGTCGTTGGTTCGAGTCCAATTGAACGCACCATTCTCTCAGTGCGTCCGTAGCTCAGTTGGTTAGAGCACCACCTTGACATGGTGGGGGTCGATGGTTCGAGTCCATTCGGACGCACCATTCTTAAGTTCCCTTTTTATTTCCCTTGTTTTATCGCTGCATTACGCAGCAGACCGCAAACGCAGCCTGTCGGTGTTGTACGTTTACGCGCTCAGCGTTTTCATATCGATAACAAAACAGTACTTCACGTCGCTTTTCAGCAGGCGTTCAAAGGCGTCGTTGATCTCATCAATGTGGATCAACTCAGAATCGGCCGTAATGTTATGCTCGCCGCAAAAATCAAGCATTTCCTGGGTTTCGGCAATACCGCCAATCGCGGAGCCAGGAACCGAACGGCGCCCAATCAGTAGCGGGATGGTGTTAATGGTCGGTTCGAGCTCGCCCAGCAGCCCAACAAACACCAGCGTGCCATCCAGCGTCAGCGTCGACAAATAGGCAATGAAAAAGCGCCAGCAGGGCTTTGTTTGACTGTGCTGCATAGCCGAGGACTTTCATCGTCATGGTTGTTCTTCGTTTATTCTTCAGGCTTGATACAAGGTGATAACACCCGATGGTGATCCTGTTGTTGCTCCCACACCGTCGTTCAAGTATGGCGCGGTGCAGTATTCACCGCCATCCGATTGCACGCTTTGCACTTTCTGTCATCGGAAAACAAAAAAGCCCTCCGCAGAGAGCTTGATGTCAAAGAACTTTACTGAGGAACGCGGCGGTTCTGGGATTGGTAGGCGCGGTGAAAATCTGCTGCGGTGGACCCTCTTCCTGGATCACGCCCTGATCGATTAATATCACCCGATCCGCCACTTCACGAGCAAAGCCCATTTCATGAGTGACGATCACCATTGTCATCCCTTCCGTCGCCAGCGTTTTCATCACTTGCAATACATCACCCACCAGCTCCGGATCGAGCGCCGATGTCGGTTCATCAAATAGCATAATTGATGGATTCATCGCCAGTGCGCGGGCAATTGCCACGCGCTGTTGTTGCCCGCCGGAAAGACTCGCCGGCCAGGCATCACGTTTATCACTCAGCCCGACTTTCGCCAGCAGGTTTTCCGCCAGGGTAACGGCCTCAGCGCGTTTCATGCCCTTCAGGCTCATAGGCGCCATTGTCAGGTTTTCCAGCACCGTCATATGCGGGAACAAATTGAAACGCTGGAAAACCATGCCGACACTTTCGCGCAGCTTGTTGATATCGGTTTTCGGATCGTGGATCGCAAAGCCGTTAACCTCAACGGCACCTTCACTCACCGACTCCAGCCCGTTCATACAGCGCAGAAAGGTACTTTTCCCCGAGCCGGACGGCCCAATCACGCACACAACTTCTTTCGGCTTGATATCGCAACTGATGCCACGCAGCACATGGCTTTCGCCAAAATGTTTATGCAGGTTTTTAATGTGAATCACTTTTGCCAAACCTCTTTTCCAGTTGGTTAACCAGTTGCGCAAGCAGGAAGGTGATCACCCAGTAGACCAGCGAAATAGTCAGGTAGGGTTCCCAGTAGGTGGCATACGCACCAGAAACTGTGCGGGCGGCATAGGCCAGATCCGCAAGGCCTATCGCCGAAGCCAGTGATGAATCTTTAACAATAGCAATGGCGTTATTACCCAACGGCGGCAGAATGCGGCGGAACGCCTGCGGCAGGATCACTTTACGCATCGTCTTCCACCACGGCATACCCAGCGCACGCGAGGCCTCCATCTGCCCGCGATCGACAGACTGAATACCCGCGCGGAAGATCTCCGACACATAGGCACCAGCATTGAGCGTAATGGCGACGATACAGGATAGAAATGCGCCATAGTCGGAGCGCAGCCCACGCGCCAGATCGCTGCTCATGATCCCGCTGGTCACCAGAATGCCGTCACGCGGGTTGATGAACAGCGGCACCAGCGCAAAATGTACGACCATAATCTGCACAAACAGCGGCGTACCACGAATGGCGCTGACATAAAAACGCACCGGAAATTGCACCAGATAGCGCAATACATATTTCCATGGCCCATGTTCAGCCTGTGCCATGCGGCCCAGGCCGAGCGTGAGGCCCCAGAACGTGCCTAAAATAACGCAGATAATGGTGCATTTGATGGTCATCCAGGCACCTTCCATAAATAACGGCGCGTACTCCTGGATTATTTCCCAACGGAATCCCGACATAAGTCATTCCTGAAAAAATGACGGCTACCGGAATGTTCACGGTAGCCGGAATAAAAAAGAAGCGAAGTGTTATTGTGCGGGTAATTCAGGCACGTGGTCGTCAAACCAGGTTTTATAAATTTTGGCGTAGGTACCGTCAGCCACAATTTTCTTCAGGCCGCTGTTAATTTTCGCCTGCAATTCGGAATTCCCTTTCGCCACCGCAATACCAAAATATTGACGTTCAAACTTCGCGTCCGGAACCAGTTTGAACTGTTTTTCCGGGTGCTGCTTGATGTAGTACTTCACCACGCCCACATCGCCCACGGCCGCGCTGACACCATCTTCGAACAACTCTTGCAGCATCAGCGGCGTGTTATCAAAGCGTTTAATCGCCGTACTGTTTTTCCCCAACACGTCTGAAACCACAATATCGCCGGTGCTGGAGTTCACTACGCCGACTTTTTCATCTTTCAACGACGCCAGAGAGGTCACTTTTGAGCTGTCAGGAACCACAATCGACTGCTCCGCCGGGAAGTAAGGCGCGGAAAAATCAACCATCTGTTTACGTTTGTCAGTAATGGTAATACCGGAAATAATGATGTCGCGATCGCCGGATCCCAACGTGGCGAAGATCCCTTCCCACGGCGTGTTGATCAGCTTGATATTAAAATCCTCGGCTTTGGCGATGGCTTTAATGATATCGATGTCAAAGCCTTCTAACTGCTTCTGGCTGTTTTCAAACTCGAACGGACGATATGTTCCCCCTGCGCCCACCACGTAAGTTTGCTGGGCAGCAAACGCGCTGCTCGCCAGCGCAGCAAAAAGACAACCTGCCTGCATCCACTTCCTGAACATACACACCACCTTTTTATGCAAATTATATGCATAAAAATACATATAAGCCGCTATGTATGCAATCTTTATTGTATACAATCAATGAACTGTCATTTGGTTATGCTACATCCAGAGATTCAACGTTCGGAAAGAACCTGTTTCAGCGTTCAAACAAGATAACGGAGAGTTACGCAATGAATCATATTGTGCCTGATAGCGCTTTTTTATCTGTGTCTGGAATATGCGTAGCAACCGTATGACATTGTGGCGCTGATACCCATTATCAAGCAGGCAGGCGGCATGGTGACAACATTAGACGGCGGGAGACCGGAATCGGGCGGTCATATCCTTGCTTCCGGCTGCCCATTTTTGCACGAACAGGCATTACGTATCCTGAATCGCTAAATAACATCGCTAAAACGTTACAGCGTACACACTTAATGCGTTTCACTTGTAGAGATTTTATACGCTCAAATTTGTGATCCCGGGACGCGGATTAGCCCTACTTTTATCCATTTGGCGGTAAAAGCGCAATTTTGGCGGTAAATCTGCGGATTTTATTTTTGTGTGAACTTAACACGTTGATAACACTTCGTTGTGAAACTGCACAGATGATTTTTGAAACACCGTTTTCATTTTCCTTTTCACTGAAAATCAGCGTATAATGGCCGCCTATTCACTCTTGAATGGTTTCAGCTGATTGAACTGTAAAACGCCAAACTTAAATCATACTTTTCCCTGTTGGGCTGAAACTCAGGCACATATTACTCTGCACGCTTTTTTGATGTCACCTATCCTTAGGCAGTGGCATCGCTCTTTTCGTAACACATGTTTGACTCCGGGGTCGTTGTACGCCAGCCGGAGCGTGAATTCCCAATCCTTCTCAACTCAAACTTAAAGACCAGAACTGTCATGAAAAAGACCAAAATTGTTTGCACCATCGGTCCGAAAACCGAATCCGAAGAGATGCTGGCGAAAATGCTGGACGCGGGCATGAACGTCATGCGTTTAAACTTCTCTCACGGTGACTATGCTGAACACGGCCAGCGCATCAAAAACCTGCGCAACGTATTGAGCAAAACCGGTAAAAAAGCGGCAATTCTGCTGGACACCAAGGGCCCGGAAATCCGCACTATCAAGCTGGAAGGCGGCAATGACGTCTCACTGAAAGCGGGTCAGACCTTCACCTTCACCACTGACAAATCCGTGGTCGGCAATGCCGAAACTGTTGCTGTGACCTATGAAGGTTTCACCAATGATCTGAGCGTCGGCAACACCGTTCTGGTGGATGATGGCCTGATCGGCATGGAAGTTACTGCAATCGAAGGTAACAAAGTTATCTGTAAGGTTCTGAACAACGGCGACCTGGGTGAAAACAAAGGCGTTAACCTGCCGGGCGTTTCCATCGCGCTGCCAGCGCTGGCTGAAAAAGATAAGCAAGACCTGATCTTTGGCTGCGAGCAAGGCGTTGATTTCGTTGCTGCATCCTTCATCCGTAAGCGTTCCGACGTTGTTGAAATCCGCGAGCATCTGAAAGCGCACGGCGGTGAAAACATCCAGATCATCTCCAAAATCGAAAACCAGGAAGGCCTGAACAACTTCGACGAAATCCTTGAAGCATCTGACGGTATCATGGTTGCTCGTGGCGACCTGGGCGTTGAAATCCCGGTTGAAGAAGTGATCTTCGCGCAGAAGATGATGATCGAGAAATGTATCCGCGCACGTAAAGTGGTTATCACCGCGACCCAAATGCTCGACTCGATGATCAAAAACCCGCGTCCGACTCGTGCGGAAGCAGGCGACGTAGCGAACGCCATCCTCGACGGCACCGATGCAGTTATGCTGTCCGGTGAATCTGCGAAAGGTAAATACCCGCTGGAAGCCGTTGGCATCATGGCGACCATCTGTGAACGTACCGACCGGGTAATGACCAGCCGTCTGGACTACAACAACGACAGCCGCAAGCTACGCATCACCGAAGCAGTTTGCCGTGGCGCCGTTGAAACCGCAGAAAAACTGGAAGCGCCGCTGATTGTGGTAGCGACTCAGGGCGGTAAATCCGCACGCGCTGTGCGTAAATACTTCCCGGATGCGACCATCCTGGCGCTGACAACTAACGAAATCACTGCGCGTCAACTGGTGCTGAGCAAAGGCGTTGTCGCTCAACTGGTGAAAGAGATCTCCTCTACGGACGATTTCTACCGTCTGGGTAAAGAAGTGGCGCTGCAAAGCGGCCTGGCCAGCAAAGGCGACGTCGTGGTTATGGTTTCCGGTGCGCTGGTTCCGAGCGGCACCACAAACACCGCTTCTGTCCACGTTCTGTAATAATAGCCAGAAAATTTAGACTGCTTAAAAAAGCGCCCTCGCGGCGCTTTTTTATATTCTCGTCTCCAGCTTGAATAAAAAATCAAATCGGATTTCACTATTTAAGCAGCACATTACTTAAGATGAATCCGATGGAAGCCTGCTGTTTTAACACACGTTTTTTAACCTTTTATTCAAAGTCGGTGTTTCTTTGAGCGAACGATCAAATTTAAGGGTATTCCCATTAAAAAAATATTCTCAACCTAAAAAACTTTGTGTAATACTTGTAACGCTACATGGAGATTAACTCAATCTAGAGGGTATTAATAATGAATCGTACTAAACTGGTACTGGGCGCGGTAATCCTGGGTTCTACTCTGCTGGCTGGTTGCTCCAGCAATGCTAAAATCGATCAGCTGTCTTCTGACGTTCAGACTCTGAACGCTAAAGTTGACCAACTGAGCAACGACGTGAACGCAATCCGTTCCGACGTTCAGGCTGCTAAAGACGACGCAGCTCGCGCTAACCAGCGTCTGGACAACCAGGCTCACTCTTACCGTAAGTAAGAGTTCCTGTAATGAAATGGCGCACAGTGTGCGCCATTTTTTTGCCCGCAATTTACCCCTTTCCCTTCTCCTGGTGTGTTACCGTTTCTGCCGTTTCCGCATTCATGGCTACCGCTTTCGTGCTGTTTTGCACCGATAGCACGCTTTCAGGGCTTGCTGCCTGCTTTGCCACAGGGATTATCACCGGATAACCCGCACGACGGTACAGCGCTTTATCAATCGCGACTTTATCGCCGCCCGCTTGGGTAATAAACGACGCCAGCATTGGGGAGAGAGTTATCGGCAGCGTCTGGGTATTCTCTTCCACCGTCTGCGACAACGGGCGATGCACTTCAATATAATGTCTGCCGTTCGGCTCAACCGCATACTTCACCGGTTCGTTGATAATAGTCACCCTGGTTCCCGTCGAGACCTGGGCAAACAGCGCAGCTATATCAGGCGCGTTCATCCGCATACAGCCGGAACTGACGCGCAGTCCGACGCTGTCCTGCGCATTGGTGCCATGAATAAGATATTCGCCGTGACCTATCCCCAAACGCAGCGCAAATCGTCCCAGCGGGTTACTGGGCCCGGCAGGTATTACTGGCGGCAATTCAATACCATTCGCCAGTGAACGTGCGCGAATGCCCGCTGTAGGCGTCCAGGTTGGGTTAGGTATTTTCTGGCTGACCTTCGTCACCGACACTGGCGTATCCAGGCCCTGCTGACCAATACCAAGGGGATAAACCTGAACACTGTTTTTACCGGGTGGGAAGTAATAAAGCCGTAGCTCCGCAAGATTGACCACAATTCCCTCCCGCGGGATATCGGGGAGCAACATTTGCGAAGGAATAGTGACCACAGTTCCCGGCTTCGGTACTGGCGCAATAGTGTCATTAGCTTCAATGATAAGCATTGCGGCGGTATCAAAGTGACGGGCGATAGTTTGCAGGTTTTTATCCCCCGCCTGCACGGTGTAAGTCTTGTTTTGACCGATGATACGACTCCCGTTTCCCGGCAGAGTATATTCCGCCGCATGAGCCACCGAAAGAGCGCTAATAGCGCCAAAAAGACAGAGATTTATCAAAGACGCGCATTTCATGATCGTTCCTGTATTCACTGGCAAAACGCCGGAAAGCTGAAAACCAGCGAGGCAAAAAACGCCTCGCATAACAGAATGAAAGTTTTTCTTTGAGTTTAGCTAATGTTGGCAGCTTTGGAGCGGATTGCACGGATCATTGCTTCCAGCCCCTGCGAACGTGAAGGAGTGAGATGTTGTGTCAAAGAGAGTTTTTCGAACCACGGACGAACATCGAACGCGACTATGTCCTGTGGCGTCATCTGCTGGTACAGCACAAAAACGACGGCAATAAGTCCTTTAACAATCGCGGCATCGCTGTCGCCAGCCAGCTCAATCACACCATCGTCATTACAATGCATCACAATCCAGACCTGGCTTTGACACCCCTGGATAATGTTTTGCGGGTTATGATCCTTGGCGCTCAGCGCAGACAACCGCTGTCCCAGCTCGATAATATAAAGGTACTTCTCTTCCCAGTTGGCACAGCGGGCAAAATTGCGCAGCAATTTCTCTTTATCGGGTAATGCGGCCATTCTCGCCTCTTTAGTTAACCCAGTAACTGATGAATACGCTTCAGGCCAGCCACCAGACGATCTATCTCTTCTTGCGTATTGTACATGACCAACGAAGCACGACACATGGCAGGCACGTTGTAAAACGCCATCAGCGGCATCGCGCAGTGATGCCCGGTACGAACGGCAATACCATAATTATCGAGGAAACTACCGACATCGTAAGCGTGATGTTTACCAAGGTTGAAGGCAATTACCCCCTGACGCTGCGCCGGACCGTAGAGCGTTAAATCCGGCACCTCCGCCAGCGCCGCCAGCGCATAACGCATCAATGTCTGTTCATACTCGCCAATCGCCTTCAGGCCCAATGCGGTCACATAATCGATCGCCGCGCCCAGCCCGATAATCCCGCCAGTATTCGGCGTCCCGGCTTCAAACCGCCACGGCGCTTTCGCGTAGGTAGTACCTTCCGTCAGGCTGACGGTGGCAATCATTGAACCGCCGCCTTCCCACGGTGGCATAGCCTGCAAAATCTCCTCTTTGGCGTATAGCACGCCAATACCGGTCGGGCCATACAATTTATGCCCGGAGAAAACATAGAAATCGCAGTCCAGCGCCTGTACGTCTACCGGGTGATGCATCACCGCCTGCGCGCCGTCCACCAGCACTTTCGCGCCGTGCTGGTGCGCCAGCGCGATCATCTCCAGAACCGGGTTTTCCGTTCCCAGCACGTTAGAAACATGGGTGATAGCCAGCAGCCGCGTGCGTTCGTCCAGTAGTGTCGGCAGCACCTCTAATTGCAGGGTGCCATCCTGATTAAGCGGGATCACACGCAACTGTGCACCCACACGTTCACACAGCATCTGCCACGGCACGATGTTCGCATGGTGTTCCATCGAGCTGATGATGATGTTGTCGCCGGCACACACCTGGTTGTTTCCCCAGCTATTGGCGACCAGGTTGATCCCTTCCGTCGTACCGCGCACAAATACCAGCTCTTCCGGCAGACGCGCATTAAGAAACGCCGCCGCCTTCTCACGCACCTGTTCCATACGCTGCGTCGCTTCAGCGCTGAGGGTATGGATCCCCCGATGCACGGCAGCGTAACCGTGGCGATAAAACTCCGCTTCGGCATCAATGACCTGATTCGGTTTTTGCGCACTGGCAGCGCTGTCGAGATAAGCCAGCGGCGATCCGTTCACTTCACGCAGCAGCACCGGAAAATCGGCGCGTACCGTGTTCACGGGAAAACTCATGCTACGCCCCCTGCCAGGCGCTGGCTGATACGCGCCAGCACCTGTTGTTTCAACGCTTCGTCGCTAATCACTTCCGTCAGTTCAGCGGCAAAAGCATGGATGATCATTTTCTGCGCCGCCTGCTGGTTAATACCGCGCGAGCGCAGATAAAACATCTGTTCATCATCAATACGGCCAACCGTTGCACCGTGGCTGCACTTGACATCGTCAGCATAAATTTCCAGTTGCGGTTTGGTATCCACTTCCGCCAGACGCCCTAACAGCAGATTGTTGTTGGTCATCTGGCCGTCGGTTTTAATCGCATGTTGCGCAACATTGATTAAACCGTTGAATACCGCCCGACCTTTGTCGCTGACAATGGTTTTATGTAACTGGCGACTGTTGCAGTAGCCTTTGTTGTGCTCAAGCCAGGTGCGGGTGTCGCAGACTTCCGATTTCACCGGCATCGCCAGGCTGTTGATATTAAGCTGCGTGTTTTCACCATTCAGTTGCGTACTGGTGTTATGGCGCAGCACCAGGCCGCCAAGCAGGAAGCTATGACTGTCAGCCGCCGCATCGGCTCCCAGCAGAAGATCGTTATGCGAGAAGTGATAGCTTTGTGGGTTTTCAAACGCCAGCTTCACATGGTGCACATGTGCATTTGCCGCCACATTCATCGTCAGACGCGAACCGGTAAAGTGTGGCTGTTCGCTGAGGCTGACATAATGCTCATAGATTGTCGCTTCGGCACCCTGCGCCAGTTCGAGATGATGGCGATAGTGCGCGGTGTTCATCTCCTCGCCCGTCAGTCCCTGAGTGATATGCATCAGCAGCAAGGGTTTCGCCGGGCGTTGATTGCGCGCGACCTGAATCCATGTCGCGTTCTGCGCCAGGCTTTCAGTCAGATGCAGGAACATCTCCGGCTGCACCGGCGCGGGCAGAGCATTACGTGCGTCGCTGAACGTCACATCAAAACCGGAACCAATTGTCTCATCGCTTAATTGTGCGCTGAACTGCCCATCGACAAACACCAGCCTGATGGCATCCACCGGCAACGCCAGCGCGTCACGCTGTGCGGTGTTTACCGTGGCGCAAGCGTTGACAAACTGGCTGTTCAGTAATCCCTCAAGCGGGGTGTATTTCCAGTTCTCTTGTTTGCGCGTCGGCAGGCCTAATCGCAACATTTGTTGCAAATGTTGTTGCGCCACTTCCGAGCGCGCGCCGCCCTGGGTTTCGAACAGGTGATGCCACTGTTGCAGCGCGTTACTGCTGTTCGGTAAGCCAGCCATAGCCCTGCTCCTCCAGTTGCTTAACCAGCGTGAAATCGCCGGATTTCACGATGCGCCCCTGATACAATACATGCACAAAGTCGGGTTTGATGTAATCGAGAATACGCTGGTAGTGCGTGACAATAATAAAAGCCCGTTTCTCATCGCGTAGGGCGTTCACCCCTTCAGCAACGATTTTCAGCGCATCAATATCCAGCCCGGAGTCGGTTTCATCAAGAATGCAGAGATCCGGTTCCAGCACCGCCATTTGTAGAATGTCGTTACGCTTCTTCTCACCGCCAGAGAAACCCACGTTCACCGAACGAGTCAACAGATCTTCCGGCATCTTCAGCAGTTTGATTTTATCTTCCATCAGATCCTGGAAATCGAAGCGATCAAGCTCGTCCTTGCCGCGATATTTCCGCACCGCATTCAGCGCCGTCTGTAAAAAGAACTGGTTGCTGACGCCGGGAATTTCTACCGGATACTGGAAGGCCATAAAGATGCCTTCTCCGGCGCGATCTTCCGGCGACAGTTCCAGCAAATCTTTGCCTTTAAATTCAACGCGGCCGCCAACGACTTCATAATCTTCACGTCCGGCGAGGGTTGCAGAAAGCGTACTTTTCCCGGAACCGTTCGGCCCCATGATGGCATGCACTTCGCCTGGACGAACGTTCAGACTCAAACCGCGCAGGATTGCTTTGCCTTCAACGCTTACCTGCAAATCTTTGATACTTAACATTTATTATCCTTTAATTCTTAACCGACGCTGTGTTCAAGGCTAATAGCCAGCAGTTTTTGCGCTTCAACGGCAAATTCCAGCGGCAACTCGGAGAAGACGTCTTTACAGAAACCGTTAACAATCATCGAGATAGCATCATCTTCGCTGATACCGCGTTGCAGGCAATAGAACAGTTGATCTTCACCAATGCGTGAGGTTGTGGCTTCGTGTTCAAGCTGGGCGCTGTTATTACGACATTCAACATACGGGAAAGTATGCGCGCCGCAGTCCGGGCCGATCAGCATCGAGTCGCACTGGGTAAAGTTACGGGCATTTGTTGCCGTCGGCATGATTTTCACCAGCCCGCGATAGCTGTTCTGGCTATGTCCGGCCGAGATCCCTTTCGAAATAATGGTCGATTTGGTGTTCTTGCCGATGTGGATCATCTTGGTGCCGGTGTCGGCCTGCTGATGCCCGCTGGTCAGCGCCACAGAGAAGAACTCACCAATGGAGTTGTCACCGCGCAGAATGCAGCTCGGATATTTCCACGTAATGGCCGAACCGGTTTCTGATTGCGTCCACGACATCTTGCTGTTTTCGCCTTCGCACAGCGCACGCTTGGTAACGAAGTTAAGAATGCCGCCCGTGTTGTTGTCGCCAGGGAACCAGTTCTGCACGGTGGAGTATTTCACTTCGGCATCTTTGTGGATGATCACTTCCACCACCGCCGCATGAAGCTGGTAGCTGTCGCGCACCGGCGCGGAGCAACCTTCGATATAGCTGACATAACTGCCTTCATCGGCCACCAGAATAGTGCGTTCGAACTGGCCGGTTTTCTCCGCATTGATACGGAAATAGGTGGACAGCTCCATCGGGCAACGCACGCCTTTCGGGATATAAATGAACGTGCCGTCGGAGGCAACTGCAGCATTCAGCGCAGCAAAGAAGTTGTCATTCGATGGCACTACGGTACCGAGGTACTTTTTCACCAGTTCCGGATGATCGTGAATAGCCTCACCGAACGAGCAGAAAATAATGCCCTGCTCCGACAGTTTCTCGCGGTAAGTGGTGGCAACAGAAACCGAATCGAAAATGGCGTCCACCGCCACCTCTTTGCCTTCACGCACCGGTACGCCCAGTTGGTTAAACGCGGCTTCCACTTCATCGGTCAGATATGCGTTCGCGCCCGTCTGTTGCACAGCACCTGGCTGCGAGGCGCATGTGTCATCGCAATTACCACAGGACGGCGCCGAATAGTAGCTGTAGTCCTGATAGTTCAGCTTGTCGTAGTGCGCTTTCAGCCAGTGCGGCTCTTCCATTTCAAGCCAGGCACGAAAGGCACTCAGGCGGAACTCCAGCATCCACTCCGGCTCGTTACGTTTCGCCGAGATCGCCCGCACGACATCTTCATTAATGCCTTTCGCCAGCTCATCGGTGGTTAATTGCGTAAAGAACCCCTCTTTATAATTGAGGTTACCGGTCCAGATTTTGACATCGTCAGTTGCTTCAGTATTACGAGACATAGTACCGCCTATACCCCAAAGCTTTCGCCACAACCGCATTCGTGCTGGGCTTTCGGGTTATGAAATTTGAAGATCTGATTTAACCCTTCACGCACGTAATCCACTTCAGTGCCATCAATAAAGGGCATCGCCTGAAGCGGAACGTAAAGGCGCGCGCCTTCGGATTCGTACAGCAAATCGTCGGCATTCGGCTCCGTCACGGTATCCAGCACATAACCAAAGCCCGCACAGCCAGTCTGCTTAATGCCGAGCCGCACGCCCAGCACACCGGCCTGTTTACTGGCCAGCGTACGAATATGTTCAGCAGCGGCAGGCGTCATGGTCAGCCCGCGCCACGCAAAATCTTCCGGATTAAATGATTCCATCACGTTACCTCAACTCACCAGATTCGAAGGGCATAATGCTATGTTAGTGATAATTATTCTCGCTTCAACCTCTTCCCCGCAGGGTTATTCCCCCAGTAGCCCCTTTTTCAACTGTTGCTATAAGCATAGTCTCTGCAGAAAGGCTTTACAGATAAGTGAAAAATTGTTTAATGATTTGATAAATAATGAATTTAAAACAGCCAGCCGCTAACCTCCGGCGAAAAAGATAAGATGTATAGGTAATACCTATTTTTGATATAGGATCGAAAAAAATGTCGCCTTAAAAACCAGGCGGGTTATCAAAAAACAGACGCGCACGCTCCACTTGCGCCCATTTCATCTTCTCCAATCGCGATAAAATCCACAGTGGTATGAACAGAGATCGCAATGGAAAAGACAGCGACATTTGCGACAACGCATGGTCACGGCTTAAGACGTTTCTCTGCAATTAAGATTTTCTCACCCAACGCAGCGAAAATATCTCCTGTAAGATATTGCCTGGTTTAAATCCAGGCTAAGCCCTGCAAACATGGAGAGAGTTGATGAAGGCAACGATGTCATATTTAGATACCGGTTCAGGATTTCCCGTTTTACTCGGCCACAGTTATCTATTCGATAAATCAATGTGGGCACCGCAGATTGAGGCTCTGGCTAAACAGTTTCGCGTGATAGCTCCGGATTTATGGGGCCACGGTGATTCTCCCGCTCTGCCCGCATCAACAAAGTCGCTGACAGATCTGGCCGCCGATCATCTGGCGCTGATGGATACGTTACAGATTGAGGAGTTCGCGGTGGTGGGGTTGTCCGTTGGCGGCATGTGGGGAGCCGAACTGGCTGCAGCTGCGCCACAGCGGGTAAAAGCGTTAATGCTGTTTGATACCTTTATCGGCGATGAAACCAGTGAGGCGCGCGAACGTTACTTTGGCATGCTCAACGCCATTGAGACCACTGGCTTCATTCCGCCTGCTATGCTGGATTACATTGTCGGGCAATTTTATTCTCAACATGCCACACCAGCAGATGTCCAGCGGCTTACAGCATATCTCTCTTCACTAACGGCGGAACAACTGCGCGGCAGTATCGTTCCGCTTGGTAAACAGATTTTTGGTCGCCCGGACAGGCTTTCAGTGCTGAATTCCATTCGCTGTCCGGCACACGTTGCTACCGGTGAACTGGATCTGCCGAGGCCGCCGGTCGAAGGTCGCCTGATGGCTGAAAAGCTGGGCTGCGATTTCACGCTGGTCCCGAATGCTGCGCATATCAGCAGCCGCGAAAATCCTGTTGTGGTGCTGCGCTTGATTGAGAATTTCCTCTTCAGACATTTATAACCCTCCGTGAGACTCCACTCCCTGCCGACGGAGAGTGGAGATCGCACAGGCTCACCGCCTGACTTCAAGGTGCCTTTTGCCACGCTCACAGCTCACAGCTCACGCACGGTATTTTTGACGTACAGCAACAGCGTATAAAAATACCGCGACCCAATTTTGTTATTGGACTCATTACGCTCGCCCTTTGCATACGAAATTCATTAATCGCAAATTTGAAAGGGTTTTATTACCGCATTCTGAGCATATTTATCCCTTTAAGGCTTTGCCTCTCATGGGTACACAAAAGCGGAAGTGATATTTCCATAAAATGATATTTCATTTTTTAATCCCCCACTTTCTTACATCGATATACATATTAAAAATACATGTTTACGGAGATCATTCATGACTAAAAAAGATCAAAAAAAAGAACAACGAATAATGCGGTGTGACGCAGTGGCAGGGAATTTTCAGACTGAAAAGGGGGTGATATGCGCCAAAGCTTACACTTTTGGCAAATCCAGCGACAGGTGATAAGAGCATATCAATTTGCGTTGAGTCCACTTTCCCGCTGGAAAACAAGGAGATAAATAATACAAAACACAAATAATTAGCTGATAAACCTGACACAATAAAAATACCTAAAACAAAAGTCCATTATTAGTTATAGATTTAAGCGATCATTTTAATAAATGTAATAGATACAAGCTATCGAAAAGAGAAGATCGATCATTCAAAACAATTTTCAAACTTTATGATTAGTTGTGTAAACTTGAAAACTTATATAGTGGTTAGACCTGTTCTTATGAGTAGGGAGCTGAATCAGGGATAATGAATATAAAAACACTGGAAATTGAGGACAAAAAACTTAGCGTTAGCGCAGAGTTCAACCCCGTCATGCACCTTTCTGGAAAAACTATTTTCCGCTATGAAGTTCTTGCCAAAATTTATAATGTCAGCGATCGTTGGCTTCCAGTAGAACAATCCTTCGATATTCTTGAGAGAGAAACCATTAAAGCAGTTAGCGATTTTTTGTTTGAGACCGTCTGCGAACTGCTGAAAATGAAAGAAGGTATCACGGTATCATTCAAACTCCCCGCTCAGTTAATGAATGATATGGCGTACCTCGCCAGCCTTTACCAGCGGTGCAGGCATCATCATGTATCACCACAACGCATTGAGATTGAGATTGGCAAGTGGCCGACTGATACACTACAAATACATCGTCAGGCGTTTTTACAGCAGGCGAGAACCTATGGTTTTATGCTCTCGTTAGATGATTTTGGCACCCAGGATGAATCCGCCGACAGCCTGCGGCTGTTTCGCTTTGACACAATTAAACTCGCGCGAACGCTTATTCACGGTATTGCCACAAGCCCGGCAAAATTATCAACACTTCACAATTTAATCGACAAGGTGATCCCGGCTGGTACGCATGTAATTTGCGAGGGCGTGGAACGTTCATCCGACCTTGCACTGCTCAGCCGCTACCGCCATATCGGTATCGAAGGGTACATTTTCTCCCGCCCGTTAACCTTCAGTCAGTTGCGGCTGCTGGAAGGCTTTTAACCTTACTGCCCTGAATCCTTACGCGTACAGATGATGGCTTTATCATCCGTGTGCTTGCTGTCCGAAAAGAAGAAGGCTTTTTTACCGCTGGAGATCTGCGTGATGATGTTGATGGCCACCCAGTTGGTCTGGTTGTTCTGATCCTGGTTGTCGGTATAAATCAGCGAGCGGCCAGTGTAATCGTCAGAAATATCGAACGACTTCTCTTGCGGATTGGTATAGCGATGGCTGTTGACGGTAAGCCCGTCAGGCTCAACAACAGCGGTATATTCATCGCAGGAGAGGTTGATACCGGCGGCGAACGAACATGTGGAAAAGAGGGTAAAACAGCTGATCACAATAAACCTGACCATAAGCATCCCGTATCAATTTTAACGTCATGTAATACAACGCCCCGAAGTTGGGGCGCTGAGAAAAGAGATCAATTATAGAGCGAAGGCTCGCCGAGCGGACGGGTTTTGAAACGGCGATGGATCCACAAATATTGTTCCGGCGCGCGCAAAATTTCGCGCTCAATCACTTTATTCATATAGCTGGCTGCCGCAAACTCATCCGCGCACGGATAATCATTTAACGCGGGACCAATATGCAATGAATAACCGGTGCCATCGGTTTTGCGTACCATCGTTACCGTCAACATTTTAGCGCCCGACAGGCGCGAAAGCACAAACGTGCCGTTGGTGGTGGCGGCATTTTTCACCGAGAAGAACGGCGCGAAAGTGCTTCCCTTGCGACCATAGTCCTGATCCGGTGCAAACCAGACGGCTTCCCCCTGTTTTAACGCATTCACCAGCCCTTTCAGATTGCGGCGATCGATCATATTTTTATTTGAACGCATACGCCCGCGCGTCTGTACCCACTCCATCAGCGGGTTGTTGTGCGGGCGATAGGTAGCCATCATCGGCTGACACAATCCCATCACACGGCCACCCAGTTCCAGCGACATGAAATGTACTCCGACAACCATCACGCCCCGCGCATTGGCCTGCGCAGCCAGTAGATGCTGGTAACCTTCGACATCAAACCAGCGGCGCACGCGTTTATCCGACCAGAACCATGCCATGCCGGTTTCGATTAATCCCATGCCAAGCGATATAAAGTTTTTGGCGATCAACGCATCTCGCAGCGCTTCGCTCATAATTGGAAAGCAGAGTTCAAGATTACGGCGCGCTATGCGTTCGCGACGCTTCAGAAAACGGCGGGAAAGATATCCAAGCCCTGCGCCAAGGCGGGCCAGAACGGGATAAGGAAGTTGAACGAGCAGCCAGAGCAGAGCCAGACCGATCCAGGTTCCCCAGTAGCGTGGGTGTAAAAATGCGAGTTTAAACGATGCCATCATTGTTACCTTATAGCCTAAATTCAGTAGCGCTTAAGGAGACAATGAATCACTTCATCAGGCCATTACGCGTTACAGCTATTCGCCGCAGCAGAAAGTGCCGAAACGATACATCCTGTACCACGCACTATAGCACGAGGCGTTAAAAAGAGATGATGAGAATGATGAAGAAAAAATGAATATGTTCGGCGGATTACCTCCGCCGAAGCTGCTCAGACAATTGCAGTGGTCAGGCGGGATGAGCAGTAAAGCCGCGACTGTTCATCAAACAGATCGATTTGCCAGACCTGATGGCGCCCACCCGTATACAGCGCGCGACAAACGCCACGAACCCGGCCACTTCGCACCGAACGCAAGTGGTTCGCATTGACCTCCAGCCCTACCACTTTTTGCTCCCCTTCGGTGCATAAATAGCCAGCCACCGAGCCAAGCGTCTCCGCCAGCACAACCGATGCGCCGCCGTGCAGCAGGCCAAACGGCTGATGCGTGCGTTCATCCACCGGCATGGAGGCTTCCAGCTCATCATCCGTGATGCGCTCAAAACGAATATCCAGCAGGCCAACCATATTGCCGTCGCCCATGGCGTTGAGCGCTTCCAGTGTGACCGCACGTTTCCAGATCATCCCAGTATCTCCAGCAACGCCTGTAATGGATGGCGCACACCATTACCCTCAATGCGCTTCACCTGGCTACGGCAGGAGTAACCGGTCGCCAGACAGCGGTTACGCGGCAGACGCTGTATCGCCTGGTGCCAGGACAGTTCATAAATGCCCAGCGAACTGGCGTGGTTCTTCACTTCGTGGCCGTAAGTACCAGCCATGCCGCAGCAACCCACACTGACATTTTCCAGCTTCGCGCCGAAACGAGCGAAGATCATCGCCCACTGCCCTGTCGCGCCCGGCAATGCCGTCACTTCTGTACAGTGGCCGAACAGATACCACGGTTCACCGCTCATTGCGCGGGGCTCGACATGCCCCAGCGCCGCAGGCAGCCACTCATGCACCAACTGAACATGAAAATCACCGCGCTTATCGCCCAGCGCCAGTTTGTACTCGTCGCGATAGCACAACACCAGCGCCGGATCGACACCCACCATCGGCATCCCTAGTTGCGCCACGCGATTGAGGAAATCGGCGGTCTTCTGCGCGGTTTTGGCAAAACGGTTGAGGAACCCTTTAATGTGCTGCGCCTTGCCGTTTGGCGAGAAAGGCAGCACCACCGGCTCAAAGCCGAGTTTCTCCACTAGCCGCACAAAGTCAGCCACTACCTGCGCATCGTAATAGCTGGTAAACGGATCCTGTACCACCAGCACCGTTTTCGTTTTCTGCGCAGCATTGAGCTTTTCAAGCTGCTCCAGCGTCATATTCGCCGTGCTATGCCCCACCATCTGGCGCTGCAGGGAGGGCACTGACAGCAGCGGTAAATCTACCATGCCAATATGTTTGGCCGACAGTGAACGCACCCACGGCTGGCTCATAAAGAAGTTAAATGTCTTCGGCGCACGCGCCATCAGCGGCGCATAACTTTCCACCGTGGCGACCAGGTGATCGCGCACCGGACGCAGATAACGGCTGTGATAGAGTTGCAGGAAGCGCGAACGGAATTCCGGCACATCGATTTTAATCGGGCACTGCGTGGAGCAAGCTTTGCAGGCCAGACAGCCGGACATCGCCTCTTTCACCTCGTGCGAGAAATCATACTCCCCACGCCGTGCATGCCAGCTGTTGCGGGTACGCTCAATCAATGTACGCAGGCTGGCGCGCTTTTCCGGCAGATCTTTTTCCAGCTTCAGCGGATCAACGCCGCGATCCGCCAGCAAGCGCAGCCACTCGCGCACCAGCGTCGCACGCCCTTTCGGTGAGTGAATTCGGTTGGCGGAAATCTTCATTGACGGACACATCGGGCTTTTCACATCAAAGTTAAAGCACAGACCATTGCCGTTACACTCTATCGCCCCGCGCCATGAGGTACGCACCGCGATGGGAATTTGTCGATCCAGGGTGCCGCGTTTAGCGTCATCCACCTGCTTCATTGGCGCATCCACGCCCTCCGGCGGACAAATTTTACCGGGATTCAGGCGATTCTCAGGATCGAATGCCGCTTTAATTTTGCGCAACTCGCCATAGAGCTGAGCGCCGAAAAAGGCCGGGCTGTACTCGGCGCGGAACCCTTTCCCGTGCTCCCCCCACAGCAGACCGCCATATTTCGCTGTCAGCGCCACCACCTCATCAGAGATGGATTTCATCAATACTTCCTGCTGTGGATCGCACATATCCAGCGCCGGACGCACATGCAGCACCCCGGCATCCACATGACCGAACATGCCGTAGCTCAGACCGTGGCTATCCAGCAGCGCGCGGAACTCAACGATATAATCCGCCAGATGTTCCGGCGGTACGCAGGTATCTTCAGCAAACGGGATCGGTTTGGCCGCCCCTTTCGCGTTGCCCAGCAGACCGACCGCTTTTTTACGCATCGCATAAATACGCTCAATCCCGGCCAGATCCTCGCAAAGCTGCCAACCAATGACCCCGCCTTCACCATTGGCCATCAGCGCATCCAGCCGCTGGCACAGCGCCGCGACCTGACCCTCAATCAATTCCTGATCGTCACCGGCGAACTCAACAATATTCAGACCGAGCAGCGTTTTGTCCGGCACATCGGTAATCAGTTCTTTCACTGAATGCCAGACGATATCTTCCCGCGCCAGGTTCAGTACTTTCGAATCCACGGTCTCCACCGACAGTGCACGCGCTGCCACCATAAACGGCGCATTGCGCAAGGCGGAATCAAACGAGTCATATTTTACGTTCACCAGGCGACGCACTTTCGGTATCCGGGTGATGTCAAGCCGCGCTTCGGTGATAAACGCCAGCGTCCCTTCCGACCCGGTTAACACGCGGGTGAGATCGAACTCCGTCATCTCATCATTAAAGACGTGACGCAGGTCGTAGCCGGTCAGGAAACGGTTCAGTTTCGGAAATTTATCGAGGATCAACTGGCGGTTGTCGCGACAGCGCTCAAGTACGGTTTTGTAGACGCGACCAATCGCTGTGTTGGTCTTGCCCAGCGTTTCCGCCAGCGCCACCGGCATCGCCTGCGTATCGAGAATATCACCGCCCAGCAGCACCGCACGCACACCTAAAACATGATCGGAGGTTTTACCGTACACCAGTGACCCCTGACCAGAGGCATCGGTGTTGATCATTCCGCCAAGCGTCGCGCGGTTACTGGTGGAGAGCTCCGGCGCGAAAAAGAAACCGTAAGGTTTCAGGAACTGGTTAAGCTGATCCTTAATGACGCCCGCCTCAACGCGCACCCAGCCCTCTTCCGGGTTGATCTCCATAATGCGGTTCATATAGCGGGACGTATCGACAATAATGCCCTGGTTCAGCGCCTGCCCATTGGTGCCAGTGCCGCCTCCGCGTGGCGTAAACACCAGCGCGCGAAAGCGCTCTTCCGCCGCCAGACGAGTAATCAGTGCAACATCGGATGTTGAACGGGGAAAAACGACTGCATCGGGTAATAACTGGTAAATACTGTTGTCTGTCGCCATTGTCAGCCTGTCGGCATAATTTGTGGCGGTATCACCTGTAAAACCTTGCTGCTCCAGTGCTTGCAAAAAATTCAGCACCAGTTGAACAACGCCGGGTGCCTGGGAAATCTGTGGGATCATTATGCTTGACCCTGCCTGATGGTGAGTGTTGTGAATAGTTAATCGTTTGCTTTAAGCATGCATCGTTGTATCACATTTTTTTCTTATACGCCCAGAGAATTGCAGGCACAATTGGGCTGGGCAAACGCGCTGAAATCATTAATCATTATTACGGGCCTCTTCCTGCAATGCCCACACTTCAGCAACTTAATAAAGGTGTGTAAACCATATGGTTGATCTACGTCAGTCCAGGGATGTGCCGCAAGTGATGCTGTCGGTACTGTTTTTAGCAATCATGATTATCGCCTGTTTGTGGATTGTTCAGCCTTTTATCCTCGGTTTTGCCTGGGCGGGAACCGTAGTGATAGCCACCTGGCCGTTGTTGTTACGCCTACAGCGCCTGCTGTTTGGTCGACGCTCGCTGGCGGTACTGGTGATGATGTTGCTATTAATCCTGCTGTTTATTGTTCCCGTTGCCCTGCTGGTGAATAGCCTGGTGGACTCCAGCGGCCCGGTTATCCATGCCATTACCAGTGGTTCGATGTCGCCCCCCGATCTGGCATGGCTGCACAGCATTCCACTGGTTGGTGAAAAGCTCTATAGCGGCTGGCATAACCTTCTGGACATGGGCGGCAGCGCAATCATGGCGAAACTGCGACCTTACGTTGGCACAACCACCACGTGGTTTGTCGGCCAGGCCGCGCATATTGGACGCTTGATGCTGCACTGCGCCTTGATGCTGTTATTCAGCGCCTTGCTCTACTGGCGAGGCGAGCAGGTTGCGCAGGGGATTCGCCATTTCGCGATTCGTCTGGCGGCCAGGCGTGGTGATGCGGCGGTGTTGCTCGCTGGTCAGGCCATCCGCGCGGTGGCGCTGGGTGTGGTAGTGACTGCGCTGGTGCAGGCGGTTCTGGGAGGAATCGGGCTGGCCATCTCCGGTGTCCCTTACGCTACACTGCTCACCCTGGTGATGCTGATGACCTGTCTTATCCAGATTGGGCCATTACTGGTGCTGGTTCCGGCGATCATCTGGCTTTACTGGAGCGGTGATTCCACCTGGGGCACCGTGCTACTGGTCTGGAGCTGCGTGGTTGCCACGCTGGATAACTTTATCCGCCCGGCGCTTATTCGCATGGGCGCAGACTTACCGCTGATTTTGATCCTCTCCGGCGTCATCGGCGGGCTAATCGCATTTGGTATGATCGGCCTGTTTATCGGCCCGGTGCTGCTGGCCGTCTCGTGGCGTCTTTTCTCCGCATGGGTGAATGAAGTACCCGAACCGACCACGCGCTCAGAAGATGCATTGAATGATGATCAAAATTCGGGGGCCTCTTCCTGAAACAGCCCTAAGGCGGGGTAGCCCGCCTTAAATAATCATTAAGCCATGCTTATCATTTAAGATAATAAAATCTGGTAAGACCCCTCTACATCCCGAAGAATGCAGCATCTCCCGCATATATTCTTCAAGACTATTAAACTAATGAGACGAATCTGATCGACTCAAAAAAACTGCATGCCTACTATAAGGCCACGGTTATAAATCAACACCTTGGTTTATAAGCATGGAAATCCCCTGAGTGAAACAACGAATTGCTGTGTGTAGTCTTTGCCCATCTCCCACGATGGGCTTTTTTTTGGTTGATCGCGCTTTACCGGTCGCCGCACACGTACCATTATCAAGCACAGCGCCTTTATGGGGTCAGTCAATAGATGGGCTGTTTTTCCTGACGGTTGATTTCGCAGCGGCTCATCATTCTCCATGTGACTGGTAGCACCCGCGTTTCACCGGTAACATTCACCGTTGCTGTCGTGCGTATATCGCCCGATGACGCACCAGCCCGCAACTCAAACTCGCCCGGCTCGACGATACGCTTGCCATCGCGCCGCGTGAAATTGAGCATATCCACGGGCAGTGTAAAGGTCAGCGTTGCTGTCTCTCCTGGTGAAAGATTCACACGCTGGAACGCTTTTAGTTCCTGTACTGGCCGCACCATCGAAGCCACTTTGTCGCGCACGTAGATCTGCACAACTTCGCTGCCGCTGCGTTCGCCAACATTGGTGACCCGAAGCTGTAATGCGATCTCGCCATCAATAGCCACTTCCGGCGTTAACAAGACCAGAGGCGCGTAATCGAACTGCGTCCAGCTCAGTCCGTAGCCAAACGGGTAGCGGGTGCCAAAATGGAAGGCGAACGGCGTTCCGCCGCTTTTTAATTTATGGTTGTAATAATAGGGCATTGCGCCTGCGCTTTTCGGCACGCTCACTACCAGCCGTCCCTGTGGTTCCGCGTAGCCGGTCAGCACATCGGCAATTGCATAGCCGCCCTCCTGACCCGGCGCCCATGCCATTAGCCAGGCAGCGACACGCGTTTCCAGCCCTTGCAGGTTGTAAGGACGCCCGCCGGTCATCACCACCACTACAGGTTTACCGGTCTCCACCAGCGCCTCAAGCAATTGCTGTTGCACGCCGGGCAGCGACAGACTGTCCGTGTCGGAACCTTCCCCCACCGTACCGCTCTGGAATAGCCCGGCGAGATCGCCCACGCAGGCAATCACCACATCGCTCTCCTGCGCCGTACGAACTGCCTGCGGGATCAGGCCATGATCCATGGAAACCGGCGATTGCTGCATCGGTTTGCCGGAAGCATCGCCCGGGAAGACCGGCGCTCCCGCCATGCGTTTTTCTATGATGTGACAACCTTTCGCATAGCGAACATTGCCCTCGCCCAGCGACCGTCGCAAGGCCGCCAGCGGTGTGGTGACCTGCGAGATTTCTTCCAGCATATCGCTGATAATCAAATGTACCGGGAAGCTGTAACCACTGAGCAGGGCCAACGGATCGTCCGCTGTCGGGCCAATCACCGCCACTTTTGGCGCTCCGCGCAGCGGCAGAATACCGTTGTTCTCCAGCAAGGTCAGCGAACGGGTTGCCACGTCACGCGCAGCCTGCCGCGCTGCATCAGACTGCAACACGATACGGTGCTCATCTGTATAGGGCTGTTCGAACAATCCAAGGCGGAATTTAACCGCCAGCACGCGGGCGACGATTTCATCGATCTTCGCCATCGAAATCAGCCCGCGCTCAACCGCCTCCGCCAGATGACGGGTGCAGTCATCTTTCGGCAATTCAATATCCAGCCCGGCGTTAAAGGCTAATGCCGCCGATTCTGTCGCATCATGACTGACACCGTGATGTTGATGGAGCAGACTAACGCCGCCATAATCAGCAACAATAATGCCATCAAACCCCCACTCTTCGCGCAGCAGCGTGGTCAGCAGGAAATGATCGCTGTGCCCGGGTTGATTATCGATATCGTGATAGGCGGGCATCACCGAACCGGCTTTCGCCAGTTTGACCGCCATTTCAAAGGGCAACAAAAAGGTATCGTTCAGTTCGCAAAAACCCAGATGCACCGGCGCATGGTTGCGTGCGCCTTCACTGAAAGAGTGGCCAACATAGTGTTTGAGCGTCGCCAGAATATCGCCCCGCTCTCCCTGCAACCCCTCAACATAAGCACAGGCCATCACGCCCACCAGCCAGGGATCTTCGCCAAACGTCTCCTCGGTGCGGCCCCAGCGCACATCACGCGAAACATCCAGCACCGGAGCTAGCCCCTGCCTGCAACCGGTGCTGCGTGCTTCCTCGCCGATTTGCTGTGCGGCATGTTTGATCAGCGCCGGATCCCAGGTTGAGCCATAGTTGAGTGATGAAGGAAATAGCGTGGCGTCTTTGCATAACAAGCCCACCAGACACTCTTCGTGAAACAGCGCCGGGATCCCCAGTCGCGTATCTTCTACCAGGGTTTTTTGCAGCCGGTTAGCGGCCCTTACCCCGCTTTGCGCATCAACGATATGCGTACCGAGCGGACGGGTTATCTGCCCGATGCCGCGCGTTAACCGTTCAGCCAGCGCAGCCTGGGCGCTGACGCCGGTAAATTCGTCACTCAGATCGCTGCGTTCTCGGTGGTCGCCATCTTCTGACAGCACCAGCCACAACGCATGCATCTGGGCGAATTTCTCTTCCGGTGTCATCCGAGCAAGCAGATCGGCCACGCGTTCGGAAACCGGGCGGTAAGAATCATGATAAATTGCGCTCATCGGGTCACTCCTGTGTTACTGAATTCCGGGGAAGTTTGAGGTGTTGTCACTGAATTGCTGGCGTCGCGTTTGCGGATCAGTTCACGGGCAATGGTGTCGGTCACCTGGCTATTCAGTTTGTAGCGGGTAAGCAACAGCACCATGCTAATAAACAGCAGACACGGGACCAGCGTAAACAACGCATTGATGGTGGTCAGAACGCTGGCCGTTTGCTGTGCCTGGTTCGGTACATAATCCACGGCGCCCAATACCCAGCCGACAACTGCGCCGCCAAGCGCAAGACCGAACTTGATGGCAAACAGCGCCGTCGAGAACACCAGGCCATCAAGGCGTCGTCCACTGCGGTGCTCTTCGTAATCCACCACATCGGAAAACATGGTCCACTGTAGCGGCGTGGTGAGATTCTGAATAAAGCTGAAAACAATGTTAAGGCCGAATATAAGCCACACTTGTGTTGGCGGAATGATAAATATCAGTGCGGCAAACGCCACAAAGGTAATAATGGTCCACTGATAGGCACGAACGCGATCAAATCTCCCGAGCAAACGTGCGGAGAATAATGCGCCAAGCAGCGCTGCAATCATGCCGGAAACAATAAAGGTAAAGACCATTTCCGGGCGCTGTAATACATATTTGACATAATACATGGTTGCCGAACCACGCGTAACCACGGCGGTAAGCAGTAAAATATTAAACAGAAAAACAATCCGCCACTGGCTATTTTTCGCCACTAATTTGAGATCGCTGAATAGTGATCCTGAACTGTCATTATGCGGCGTATAACGCTCACGAGTCATAAAGAAGCAGCCGAAGAACAGTAAAATACCCAGTACGCCCATCATACTCATCGCGTAAAAATAGCCCTTCTGATCGTTACCGTTACCGAGCTGAGCCACCAGCGGTAACGCAATCACCGTCACGATCAATCCGCCGATAAATGACAGACAAAAACGCCACGATTGCAGGGAATGGCGTTCCTGCGGGTCCATGGTCAACGCGCCGGGCATTGCGCAGTACGGTACATTTATCGCGGAGTAGATAAAACTCAGGATCGCATAGGTCACGCAGGCATAGACGATTTTTGCCGTTGGGCCCGCGTCCGGCACATAGAAAGTTATAATGCAACTGACGCCAAACGGAATCGCAAACCACAGCAACCACGGACGGAAACGTCCGTGACGGGTTTGCGTGCGATCGACCAGTGCGCCGATACAGGGATCGGCAAACGCATCAATTACACGCACCACCAAAAACATGGTGCCCATAATAGCAGCGGGTAAACCAAAAACATCGGTATAAAAATAAGCGAGAAACAGTGTGGCCGTTTGCCAGACCAGTGCGCTGGCCATATCGCCGAGGCCATAACCTATTTTATCTTTGGTACTGAGAACAGAGGATAGGGTCATTTTTATCAGCCTTGTGAGGTGAAAATGGATATTTCAACCTGACGCAAATATGACTTCGCGCCGCTCACTACAGGCTAAAGTATTAGAAGAAGCACGCCCCTGGACAATTGTAATAATTACCAGGCTTTTTACGTTTTTTAGCAATTGTGATCGCCGACGAGTTCGCGGCGAAAGTAAAAAAATCCCCAACATTGTGCTGGGGATTTCCTTCAGTGCGTTATTTTTTCAGTTCAGCAAGCGAGAGCCACGTCTGCACCACGGTGTCCGGATTCAGCGACAGACTGTCGATGCCTTCGTCCATCAGCCAGGCGGCGAAATCTTCGTGATCCGACGGCCCCTGGCCGCAGATACCGACATATTTGCCTTGTTTTTTCGCCGCGCGGATCGCCATCGACAGCAGAGCTTTCACCGCCTCATTGCGTTCATCAAACAGTTCGGAAACCACGCCGGAGTCGCGATCGAGGCCCAGCGTAAGCTGCGTCATATCGTTGGAACCAATCGAGAAGCCATCAAAGTGCTCAAGGAACTGCTCTGCCAGCAGTGCATTGGACGGGATTTCGCACATCATAATGATCTTCAGTCCGTTCTCACCGCGTTTCAGCCCCTGCCGCGCAAGCTCATCCACCACGGCTTTCGCCTGCTCCACGGTACGAACGAACGGGATCATGATCTCAACGTTTGTCAGCCCCATCTCGTTGCGTACGCGTTTTACCGCCTCGCATTCGAGCGCAAAGCAGTCGCGGAAACTGTCGGCCACATAACGACCCGCGCCACGGAAACCGAGCATCGGGTTCTCTTCTTCCGGCTCATAACGCTCGCCGCCGACCAGATTGGCGTATTCATTCGATTTAAAATCCGACAAACGCACAATCACGCGTTTCGGCCAGAACGCCGCGCCCAGCGTGGCAATCCCTTCCGTAAGACGACCGACGTAAAACTCAACCGGCGAGTCAAAGCCTTTCATCATCTCGCGAATTTCGCTTTGCAGTTTCGCTTCCTGGTCATCAAACTCCAGCAGCGCACGTGGGTGGACGCCAATCATGCGGTTAATGATAAATTCCAGGCGCGCCAACCCAACGCCTTCATTCGGCAAACAGGCGAAATCAAAGGCGCGATCAGGGTTCCCGACGTTCATCATAATCTTCAGCGGCAGATCCGGCATGGTATCGACGCTGGAGCTTTTCACGCTGAAATCGAGCAGATCGGCATATACATAGCCAGTGTCGCCTTCAGCACAGGAGACGGTCACTTTTTCGCCAGTCTTGATACGTTCAGTTGCATCACCGCAACCTACCACTGCAGGGATCCCCAATTCACGGGCAATAATCGCCGCATGGCAGGTTCGACCACCACGGTTGGTGACAATCGCTGCCGCCTTCTTCATGATCGGTTCCCAGTCGGGATCGGTCATATCGGTGACCAGCACATCGCCCGCTTCAATCAGGTTCATTTCGCTGATGTCATGGATCACTTTGACCGTACCTGCACCGATACGATGACCGATAGCACGACCTTCAGAGATGATTCGCCCTTGCGCATGCAGCGTGTAGCGCTCCATCACTTGCCCGCGGGAGCGTACCGTTTCCGGACGCGCCTGCACGATGAATAACTTACCAGTATGGCCGTCTTTCGCCCATTCAATATCCATCGGACGACCATAATGTTTTTCAATCTGCACCGCCTGTTTGGCCAGCGCCTGTACATCGGCATCGCTCAGCGAGAAGCGGTCGCGATCAGCCTGCGGTACATCTTCAATCTGTACCTGTTTGCCGTGTTCCTGCGTTGGAGCATAAATCATGCGGATCTTTTTCGAGCCCATAGTGCGGCGCACAATCGCCGGACGGCCAGCCGCCAGCGTCGGTTTATGCACGTAGAACTCATCCGGGTTGACCGCGCCCTGCACCACCATCTCACCCAGCCCCCATGCAGAGGTGATAAATACTACCTGGTCGAAGCCAGATTCGGTGTCAATAGAGAACATCACACCGGAAGCGCCGATGTCCGAACGCACCATACGCTGTACGCCCGCAGAAAGGGCCACGCCACGGTGGTCATAACCCTGATGCACGCGGTAAGAGATAGCGCGGTCGTTAAACAGCGAAGCAAAGACATGTTTAACTGCCACCAGCACGGCATCATAGCCCTGAACATTGAGGAATGTTTCTTGCTGACCGGCGAAAGAGGCATCCGGCATATCTTCCGCCGTAGCTGAGGATCGTACGGCAAACGAGGCCTGCGCGTCATCTTCCGACAGTTTTGCATACGCATCTTGAACCGCTTTTTCCAGCTCAGGCTGGAAAGGCGTATCGACAATCCACTGGCGGATCTGTGCGCCAGCTTTCGCCAGCTCAGAGACATCGTCAATATCCGTGTTATCCAGCAGCGCATAAATACGTTGATTTAAGCCGCTCTGTTCAAGGAACTGGTTAAACGCATCGGCGGTGGTCGCGAACCCATTCGGCACGGAGACACCCACGCCTGACAGGTTAGTAATCATTTCACCAAGGGAGGCATTTTTGCCCCCAACTCTGTCTACATCATTCATGCCGAGTTGGTCATACCAAAGCACCAGCGGAGACGAGCCATTGTTGGACATCGAAACAATCCTTTTGTGATATATGAATGGGTAAAATCTCAGACTGCGTATTAATCCTGGCATAATTAATTCGCCGGAAAAAACGGTGAATCGTGTAAGCAATTCCAGATTATGGTTTTTCGGACAGATTCCCACCAATAAATCACGCGGCGGGAATATCTCTTTTTACAATATCCTTATTTTTCATACGCCATCAAAAAAAGTGAACCCAGTAGTTCATAAAAAATAAAAATACCATTTCATTTTAAAATGAGAAAAAGGAGATACGCACAGTGAGGATTTTAATTTATGCTTTCACAGAATTACGTATGAAAGCCAGGATGAGTTAAATGGACAGTTCTGTTGATCGCCATGTGTTTTATATTTCTGATGGAACCGCTATCACCGCTGAAGTATTGGGCCATGCGGTGATGTCGCAATTCCCGGTCGCCGTCAGCAGCATTACCTTGCCTTTCGTGGAAAACGAGAGCCGCGCCCGCGCCGTCAAAGATCAGATTGATGCTATCTATCAGCAAACGGGTAGCCGTCCATTGGTTTTTTATTCTATTGTGATACCCGAAATTCGCTCTATTATTTTGCAAAGCGAAGGATTTTGTCAGGACATTGTTCAGGCACTGGTTGCCCCCTTGCAGCAGGAATTAAAGCTCGATCCCACCCCTATTGCGCATCGCACACACGGGCTTAATCCGGGTAATTTAACTAAATATGATGCGCGTATTGCCGCAATTGATTACACACTGGCACATGATGATGGTATTTCGTTGCGCAACCTCGATCAGGCTCAGGTGATTTTACTGGGTGTATCACGCTGTGGAAAAACCCCAACCAGCCTCTATCTGGCGATGCAATTTGGTATCCGCGCCGCGAATTATCCTTTTATTGCCGATGATATGGATAACCTTGTGCTGCCAGCCGCGTTAAAACCATTGCAACATAAACTATTTGGTCTGACCATTAATCCGGAGCGTCTCGCTGCGATTCGTGAAGAGCGGCGGGAGAACAGTCGGTACGCTTCTTTGCGACAATGCCGCATGGAAGTGGCGGAAGTGGAAGCGCTTTACCGCAAAAATCAGATTCCCTGTCTGAATAGTACCAATTACTCAGTTGAAGAGATTGCGACCAAAATGCTCGACATTATGGGGCTGAACCGACGCATGTATTAGTTGCAGTTTAATGGATTGCTGTTAGATAAATAGCAGAAGCGGAGAAAGGCAAAGGAACCCTACGCCAGCTACCCCTGCGCCTGATCGTGTTCAATTTAAAAATAATGGATAGCTGACACGACAGACGCTTTTCCTGTAGAAGATAAATCACAGCAAAACGTACTCAAAAGATGCGCACTCATAGAGTGTCACTTGCATCACCGTACTAACAAGCTAGTACAGTGATTGATGGTGCGCTATGATACCTGCCACTGAAGTAATGCGCTTCATGGCCATACTTGAAATAAGCCGCGATTGGTTTATGGTGTGCGCATCACTTCCGGCATTCCTGTCGCTGAAGCACCTAATTTTGAGACGCTCGATGAACAAAACCGATGAACTTCGCACTGCGCGCATCGACAGCCTGGTGACACCGGCTGAACTGGCGCAGCGTTATCCCGTTACACCTGATGTCGCCGAACATGTTATTGCATCCCGGCGGCGAATAGAAAAAATCCTCAATGGCGAAGATCGCCGCTTACTGGTGATTATTGGCCCCTGCTCCATCCACGATCTTGATGCGGCGGTAGATTACGCTCGTCGCTTGCAGCCGCTGCGTGAGAAACATCACGCCCAGCTTGAGATCGTGATGCGTACCTATTTTGAAAAACCGCGCACAGTTGTTGGCTGGAAGGGACTGATCTCCGATCCAGACCTGAATGGCAGCTATCGCGTTAATCATGGTCTCGAACTGGCGCGCAAGCTGCTGCTCCAGGTCAACGAACTGGGTGTGCCGACAGCGACTGAATTTCTCGACATGGTGACCGGGCAATTTATAGCCGATTTGATTAGCTGGGGCGCGATTGGTGCACGCACGACGGAAAGCCAGATCCACCGTGAAATGGCATCGGCGCTCTCCTGCCCGGTCGGTTTTAAAAACGGCACCGATGGCAATACCCGCATTGCGGTAGATGCGATCCGCGCTTCCCGCGCCAGTCATATGTTCCTCTCACCGGATAAATCCGGGCAGATGACCATCTATCAAACCAGCGGTAATCCTTACGGGCATATCATTATGCGTGGCGGTAAAACGCCAAACTATTACGCCGAAGATATTGCCAATGCGTGCGATACGCTGAGCGAGTTTGATCTGCCAGAATACCTGGTGGTGGATTTCAGCCACGGCAACTGCCAGAAGCAACATCGACGTCAACTCGATGTCTGTGACAATATTTGTTCGCAGCTCCGTAACGGTTCGACCGCCATCGCAGGTGTGATGGTAGAAAGCTTCCTGCAGGAAGGCACGCAGAAAATTGTCAGCGGCCAGCCGCTGGTTTACGGGCAATCCATTACCGATCCTTGCCTGGGCTGGGACGACAGTAAATTCCTGCTGGAAAAACTGGCGGCCGCTGTCGCAACCCGTCTCTGATCGCATCCCGCTGCCAGGCGGCGGGATCCTCTTCCCCTACGTTATCAAGGGGGAAATCGCGATAATGATACAGAACACACTTGCTACTGACCGATACGTTATTAATAATAATTATTATTTGCAATAATAAACTATATTGAAACATTTATGCCACATACGGATAGCACGACGTCCCCACTCATCGCTTCGCAGGAAAAACCACCTATCTTATCGCCGCATCAATAGTCAACAGAACAGTTGCCGGGCGAAGAAGGCCGGATGGTGATTGAGCATAAAGGCCAGCAATATCTGCTGCGTCAGACCCATGCAGGGAAGCTGATTCTGACGAAACGAGTCGGTTCAACTCGAACAACTAACTTCCAGTCGCTTTCCCCAGTCCGGTGGGCGGCTGGCATAATCATCGTTACGATCGCGGAACGGCTGGCGTAGCGCTTCATGTAGCTGCGTCAGTTCACTGGCGTCGCCTTTCTCAGCCGCATCAATCGCCCGCTGTGCCAGCCAGTTGCGCAACACCAGAGCCGGATTCACGCCAGACATCTGCTGTTGCCGCTGCGCATTGTCAACCTGCTCCTGTTGCAGACGCACCCGGTACAGCGCAAACCAACTGTCAAATGCCGCACGATCGATAAATTCATCGCGCAGCGGCGAAGAGGCGCTCTGCTGCTCCGTCTGGCTGAGCAGGCGGAATGTACGCGTATAATCACTCCCTTCCCGCGCCATCAGTGAAAACAGTTCCGTCAGAAGCTGGTTATCGCCCTGCTGCTGCGTGAGGAAACCAAGCTTACCGCGCATCAGCACGCCATATTCTGTCAGCAGCAGATGTTGATAATCATCCAGCGCACTGTTCAGCGCCTCAATGTCAATAAATGGCGACAGCGACTGCGCCAGCCGTTGCAGGTTCCACAAAGCTACTGCGGGTTGATTATCGAAGCTATAACGCCCCTGGTAATCCGAGTGGTTGCAGACAAATGAAGGCTGATAATCGTCGAGGAAGCCAAAGGGGCCGTAATCAATGGTCAGTCCGAGAATCGACATGTTGTCGGTATTCATCACGCCGTGCGCAAAACCAACCGCCTGCCAACGGGCAATCAGCATGGCAGTACGCCTGACAATATCATGGAACCACAGCACGTACTTATCGGATTCATTCTGCAAATGCGGCCAGTGGTGGCGGATGGCAAAGTCGGCCAGTTGGCGTACTTTTTGCGGTTCGCGACGATAATAAAAATGTTCGAAATGCCCGAAACGAAGATGGCTTTCAGCGATGCGCATCAGCATGGCGCCCTGCTCACGGCTTTCACGCATGACAGGCGTATCGCTGGTAACGATGCTCAGCGCCCGGGTCGTCGGAATGCCAAGGTAGTGCATCGCCTCTGATGCCAGACTTTCGCGGATGGTCGAACGCAAAACTGCACGTCCGTCGCCCATGCGCGAATAAGGCGTCAGCCCCGCGCCTTTCAGATGCCAGTCACGGGTAGAGCCATCCGGCAATTGTTGTTCACCGAGCAGGATCCCCCGCCCGTCGCCGAGTTGCCCGGCCCAAACACCAAACTGATGCCCACTGTAGACTTGCGCCAACGGCGACATACCCGGTAGCAATGCTTCGCCGCCCCAGACACCGGCGCCCGACTCGGGGTGAAAAAGCGCATCTTCCACGCCCAGCTCCTGCGCCAGTGGCGCGTTATGCCAGATCAGACGAGCATTGTTCAGCGGTGTCGAAGATAATGCAGTGTAAAATTCTGGCAGTTCATCACGCCAGTGGGTAGTAAAAGACAAGGTCATGGTTCCTCCTGCCTTTAGTGTAGTGCCAACCATCTGGTTTAAACACCGGCAAAAAGCAGGGCTATGGGTGGATAAGAGATGTGATCTGCGCAGCGGTGACCGGTGGCCATAATGCCCCTTGCATTGCGCTGAAGTGAAAAGGTTCCGCCCGCTTCAGGGCAGATTCGTCATCAATACCCGCAATCATCATTGACTGACAATAGGGACTTATCTGTGAAACGATCGCGCGCATAAAAGGTTCAAATGAAGGAGAAGCTAATCGTTGCTGAACAAAATTTTTATCTAACGCGACCCGTTTAAATAGCCCACCAAAAATGGCTTTAGTCGATGCCGTTCCCACACCAAAATTAGCCAGTACCAGCGGGTATTGTTTCGCCAATAGAGACAGAGAAGGATCCTCTTTCCCTTTATTGAAATTGGGGAAACTCTCATTTACGGTAAATTCCAGAAAAGGAAATTTAGCCACGCTGGCAGCCAGTGCCTCGTCGGTAAGTAAGGCTTCAGCAATAACCGGGGATATATTAATCCAGGCGATTAATTGATGTTGTAATAAAAAGAGCTGGCAGGCCTCTATCAGCGCCAGTTGCTCCTTAAATAGTTGCAGGGTTTCATCGGCCTTCAGGCGCGGGGAAACCAGCTCTGCCGGGGCGCGGACATTACAGTCTCTCCCCACAAAGTTAACGATAACTTCCAGCCCCTGAAGCGTTCCGTTACTTTTTCTCGCTGGCTGTAATAAAAGCTCCGGGCGATATGTATCATCAAGCAAAATCATCATTGCGCCAGTCCCGCGTTGTGGGTGATATCCGGCATGGCTAAACACAAGCAGATGAATTCCAGGCGTAATGATTTTAGTGAGGTTAACTTCATTTTTATCCCATTTTATATTTGGCTTCTCCTTTATTAGGCTGCTCACTAATAGTCTTTCGCCAGATTCAACGTCCACTTATGATAATTAATATTATAAAAGATAATTAGTGGAAACGTCCTGGTTTAACGAATTTTTACTACGGCCGCGCTGCGCTTAAATGCGCCGCGCCTGCCAGAAATTTTTCCGCCAATAGACGTTATCCAGTGAAGAACGCATCACGCCGCGACTGGTGGAAGCATGAATAAATTCATTGTCAGTATCATAAATTCCAACATGCAGCCCACTTTCGCCGGACCCGGTTTTGAAGAACACCAAATCGCCAGGCAATAAATCATCTTTGTCGATTTTCGTGCCAATCTCAGCCTGCTGGCGAGTTTCACGCGGCAGCTGAAGCGCAAATTTGTCACGGAAAGTCATCATCACAAACCCGGAACAATCGACACCTGAACGCGTCATACCGCCGTAGCGATACGGTGTACCTCGCCACTCGCTCAATTGATCGTTCAGGCCCGCGATCACCGTGATCGAATCCGACAACCTTGGGTTAGGTGGCGGAGCGCGATGAGAACTACATCCTGCAAGGAACAGTGCCGCCACCAGAAGAAACCAGATACGCATTCTGGATCTCGCCTCGTACTTTATTTTTATCGGAATAATCTACCGTGTGAATCAGTTGCGTGGCAAGTCACCTTTTCGTCACGTCGCCGGGATCAGCACACGATGCCCGTCTACGTCGAAACGGCGAAAAGCCATACCGTAAGCTTCCGTCAGATGAGCAGGCGTCAGCACCTCTTCTTGTTTTCCGCTACCCAGTAGCCGCCCGTCGCTCAGTAACCACACCTGATGCGCATGGCGCAGCGTATGGTTGAGATCATGGCTACTCATCACGACGGTCACGCCACCGTTTACCAGCTCCGCTATAAGCTTGTCCAGCGCAGCCTGCTGCGCCACATCAAGGCTATTCATTGGCTCATCCAGCAACAGCAACTGCCCTGAGGGATTCACCTCCGGGTGGATCTGTAAAATCACTGCGGCCAGCCTCACCCGCTGCCATTCACCGCCGGAAAGTTGATTGACTCTACGGCTAAGCTTGTCACCCAGCCCAAGCTTAGCGGCAATTTGCCCCAGACAGCGGGTTTGCGCAGTATCGCGCTGATGCAACAGCAAATAGTGCCAGACTGGCATGGCAAAGGGCGGCGTCTGCTGCTGGGCAAGATAAGCGCGATGTTGCGCCATCGCCAGAGAGGGCCATTGTTCCAGTGAGCGGTTGTTCAGTAACACCTCGCCCTGCCCGTCAGATAAACCAGCAAGCCGGGCAAGTAGCGTGCTTTTCCCGGCGCCATTTGGTCCGACCAGATGCAGAATCTCAGCCCGATCAACCGATGCCGTAATCGGCCCCAGCCTGCCCGATTCTCCCACATCTTGCAGTTGCAACAGCGCTGACATTATTTCACCAGAGCCTGTTTAATAGCCTGTTGCAAAGCCGGATCTTCCGGGGTCATATCCGGCGAGAAACGCTGGATCACAAGACCGTCGCGTCCAATGAGGAATTTTTCGAAATTCCATAGAATATCGCCCGGCTCTTTCGGCGCACGGCCTTTACTCTCCATACGCACATAGAAACCACTGTCTTCTGGTGTAACAGCGGATGGCGCGGCAGCGATCAATTTTTTATACAGCGGATGACGCCCGTCACCATTCACTTCAATTTTGCTGAACATCGGGAACGTCACGCCGTAAGTCGTGCTGCAAAAAGTTTTGATCTCCTCTTCCGAACCCGGCTCCTGGCCGAGGAACTGATTGCAGGGGAATCCCAGCACCGTGAAGCCCTCATCACTGAGCGTTTTTTGCAGGTTTTCCAGTTGTTCATACTGCGGCGTCAGGCCGCATTTAGATGCCACATTGACGATCAGCAACACCTTACCGCGATAAGCTTCCAGCGTTGTCTGTTCACCATCAATGGTCGTGACTTCAGTATTCAGAATATCCTGTTGCATAGCGTACCCTTCGTTGATGTTATGATTTCAGGCTTCGCGCCCGACCTTTAATAATAACCAGATAAACACCGGCGCACCCAGCGTCGCCGTGACGACGCCGATGGGTAACTCAGCGGCACTGAGCGTCAGCCGGGCAACAATATCGGCGAACAACAACGCCACCGCGCCCGCCAGCGCGCAACCAGGAAGCAACGCCCGGTGATCGGTCAGCCCGCAGAGACGTAAAATATGCGGGATCACCAGGCCAATAAAACCAATAGATCCCGCCAGCGCAACGCTGACGCCTACCATCCAGCCCGTTGCTACCACCAGCAAATTTCGCCACAGCCACAACGGCAACCCTAACTGCCGCGCGGATATCTCACCCAGAGCCAGAACGTTCAGCGGTTTTGATTGAAAACAGACCCAGATCATCGCCGGTAACAACGCCGCCATCAGCCAGCTTTGTTGCCAGTCTACTCCGCCAAAACCCCCCATCATCCAGTACATAAGCTGGCGTAAATCGAATGAGGTAGAAAAGTAAACCGCCCACGTCATTAACGCGGTACAGATAATGCCAAGCGCCACACCAGCAAGCAGCAGGCGGCTGGTGGTGAGATGACGCCGGGCGAAGCGTAGCAGAATAAGCGTCACGATCAGCGCTCCGGCGATGGCACACACGCCCAGCGCCCAGCCAGGCAACATACCGCCGCCTAGCAGTACAGCGGCGATCAGCCCGACGCCCGCGCCGCTTGAGACCCCCAGCAATCCCGGCTCCGCCAGCGGATTTTCAAAAAGGGCCTGCATTACTGCGCCGCAAAGCGCCAGCGCGGCCCCCACCAGCACCACCGCCAGCGTACGGGGAAGACGAATTTGCCAGACAAAGAGCTGGCCATCAGGAGTAAACCAGCCGCCGGGAGCGATCCATTGTTCGCCCGCGCAGAGGCTAATAAACACAGAGAATAATAAAAGCAGCAATAATCCGCCAAGCCAGAGGCGATTTCGTTGCTGTTGGAGATGAGCGTATGCCAGCATGTTAACCATTTTACCGTCAGTCAGGTGACTGATTTTATGATTGATGCTGGATGCTGAAAAGAAAAAAGGCCGCAATGCGGCCTTTTTAGTTAGTTCATATCATTCAGCTTTGGGCGAAGCGTTTTCAACACGGCTCTTTAACTTCTGACCGGGTCTGAAGGTCACCACGCGCCGGGCTGTAATGGGAATATCTTCGCCCGTTTTCGGGTTACGCCCCGGACGTTGATTTTTGTCACGCAAATCGAAATTGCCAAAGCCGGAGAGTTTTACCTGCTCACCGTTTTCCAGAGCACGACGGATCTCTTCGAAAAACAGTTCTACCAGCTCTTTTGCGTCCCGCTTGCTAAGCCCGAGCTTATCAAACAGATATTCTGACATTTCAGCTTTTGTAAGCGCCATAGGTTCAATCCCTCAATGATGCCTGGAATCGCTCTTTTAATGCCTCTACACATCTGGCAACGGTAGCGGCAATCTCCTCTTCTCCGAGTGTACGGCTGGTATCCTGAAGGATCAGGCTAATGGCAAGGCTCTTATACCCCTCCGCTACGCCCTTACCGCGGTACACGTCAAATAAGTTTACGCCAACTATCTGATTTACGCCAACTTTCTTACACTCGGCCAAAACATCTGCTGCATGCACATTTTCAGCCACAACAACCGCGATGTCACGACGGTTCGCCGGGAAGCGTGAAATCTCCTGAGCCTGAGGAACCACGCGGTCTGCAAGCGCATTCCACTCCAGTTCAAACACCAAAGTGCGACCGTTCAGATCAAGCTTATGTTCCAGTTCAGGATGTATAACACCAATAAAACCAATACGTTTATCTTTCAAATAAATCGCCGCAGATTGTCCCGGATGGAGCGCCGGATTTGTTTCTGCGCGAAATTCAATGGCGGATAATTTGCCCGTCAACTCCAGAACGGATTCCAGATCGCCTTTCAGGTCGAAGAAATCCACGCTGCTTTTCGCCAGATCCCAATGTTCTTCATAACGGTTGCCGCAAATTGCACCCGCCAGCATGACATCCTGACGAATACCAAGATTTGCCTGGGTATCAGGTACAAAGCGCAGACCCGTTTCAAAAATACGTACCCGGCTCTGCTGGCGGTTCTGGTTATAAACAATTGTGCTCAACAGGCCAGTCCACAGCGACAGACGCATTGCCGACATTTCGCTGGAGATCGGGCTTGGCAGAATCAGTGCTTCTTCGCCCGGGTGGATCAGTTGCTGCAATTTCGGATCAACGAAACTGTAGGTGATCACTTCCTGGTAGCCTTTATCGTTGAGCATGGTTTTCACACGCTTCAGCGACAGATCCGCTTCACGGTGTTCGCCCATGACCAGGCGGGCCTGAACCGGCGCATCCGGAATGTTGTTGTAGCCATAAATACGCGCTACTTCTTCCACCAGATCTTCTTCGATTTCCATATCGAAACGCCAGCTCGGCGCAACTGCCAGCCATTCATCCTGGCCCTCAGTGACTTCGCAACCAAGGCGTTTCAGGATATCGCTGACCTGCTCATCGGCAATATGATGACCAATCAGGCGATCCAGCTTGCTGCGGCGCAGGCGAATGGTCGCACGTTTCGGCAGAGTAGCTTCGTTCGTGACATCAATGATCGGACCCGCTTCACCGCCGCAGATATTCAGCAACAGGCAAGTTGCACGCTCCATGGCTTTGTATTGCAGTTGTGGGTCGACACCGCGCTCATAACGATGTGAAGCATCAGTGTGCAGACCATGACGTCGTGCACGACCGGTAATAGAGAGTGGATTGAAGAAAGCGCATTCCAGCAGTACGTTCTGGGTTTCGCTGTTCACGCCAGAGTGTTCGCCGCCAAAGATGCCGCCCATCGCCAGCGCTTTGTTATGGTCGGCAATCACCAGCGTATCCGCGCTCAGTTTTGCTTCACTACCGTCCAACAACACCAAGGTTTCACCCTCTTTTGCCATGCGCACCACGATGCCGCCTTCCAGGCGATCGCGGTCAAACGCATGCATCGGCTGACCCAGTTCCAGCAGAACATAGTTGGTCACGTCCACGACCGCATCGATTGAACGAATACCGCAGCGACGCAGTTTCTCTTTCATCCACAGCGGAGTTGGCGCTTTAACATTGATACCCTTCACTACTCGCCCGAGGTAACGCGGGCAGGCATCTACAGCTTCCACTGCGATCGGCAGCGTGTCGGTAATTGTCGCAGCGACTGGCGAGATTTCCGGTGCAGTCAGAGGAGACTGATTCAGTACCGCCACATCGCGCGCGACACCAATGATCCCTAAGCAATCTGCGCGGTTCGGCGTGACGCTGATCTCAATGGTGTTATCATCAAGTTTCAGGTATTCACGGATATCGGTGCCGATCGGCGCATCTGTCGGCAGTTCAATAATGCCGCTGTGATCATCAGAAATACCCAGTTCGGAGAAGGAGCACAGCATACCTTCCGACGGTTCACCGCGCAGTTTCGCCGCTTTGATTTTGAAGTCACCAGGCAGTACTGCACCGACTGTCGCCACGGCGACTTTCAGGCCCAGACGGCAGTTCGGCGCACCACAAACGATGTCCAGCAGGCGATCGCCGCCAACATTTACTTTCGTCACGCGCAGTTTGTCTGCGTTCGGGTGTTGAGCGCACTCCATTACTTCACCGACCACAACACCATGAAACGCCCCGGCAGTTGGCTCTACGCCGTCCACTTCCAGCCCAGCCATGGTGATTTGCTCTGACAGCACTTCACTGTCAATGGCTGGATTGACCCATTCGCGTAACCACAGTTCACTGAATTTCATTGTCTTGCCTGCCTTTATTTAAACTGTTTGAGGAAACGCAGATCGTTTTCGAAGAATGCGCGCAAATCGGTAACGCCATAACGCAGCATAGTCAGACGCTCCATTCCCATGCCAAATGCGAAGCCAGAGTAAACTTCCGGATCAATTCCAACATTACGCAATACGTTTGGATGCACCATGCCACAGCCCAGCACTTCCAGCCATTTGCCGTTTTTGCCCATCACATCGACTTCTGCAGACGGTTCAGTGAACGGGAAGTAAGACGGGCGGAAACGAATCTGCAGATCTTCTTCAAAGAAGTTAAGCAGGAAGTCGTGCAGTGTACCTTTCAGGTTAGTAAAGCTGATGTTTTTATCTACGATCAGCCCTTCCATCTGATGGAACATTGGGGTATGTGTTTGGTCGTAATCGTTACGGTAAACGCGTCCAGGGGCGATAATGCGGATTGGCGGCTGCTGATTTTCCATGGTACGAATCTGCACACCGGAGGTCTGGGTACGTAGCAAACGCGTCGCATCAAACCAGAAAGTATCGTGATCCGCACGTGCCGGATGATGACCCGGAATATTCAGCGCGTCAAAGTTATGGTAATCGTCTTCAATTTCCGGGCCGGTGGCAACGGTAAAGCCCAGTTTACCGAAGAAACTCTCAATACGATCGATCGTACGGGTTACCGGGTGTAATCCCCCATTCTCCACGCGACGACCCGGCAGAGAGACATCGATGGTTTCGGCAGCCAGACGTACATTCAGCGCAGCATTTTCCAGATCCGATTTACGGGCGTTCAGCGCTTGCTGAACTTGCTCTTTTGCTTCGTTGATCACTGCTCCGGCAGCCGGGCGCTCTTCTGGCGGCAGCTCACGCAGGGTGGTCATCTGAAGGGTCAGGTGCCCTTTTTTGCCCAGGTATTCGACGCGGACGTTGTCCAGAGCGGCGACATCTGAAGCATCGTTAATGGCTGCCTTCGCACTGGCAACCAGCTCTGCGAGATGTGACATGGTTTTCCTCGTTATGTGGCGATATTCATTCGTCGCACTTATATACACAAAATCATTCAAGTTGCATCAAGGCGGCAAGAGAGCGAGTCCTCAGGAGCGTACATAAGTACGTGACTAAGGTAAGCGAATGCAGCCAACGCCGAGGCAGCCTGAAGGATTACGTGTATAAAAAAAGCCTCCACCAGGGAGGCTTTTAGGCGCTGTTTTTCGTTTCTTCTTTCACGCGCTAGCCTCCCGGGTTCAGGTGCTAAAGTAAAAAAAGAAGCGGAAAATAGCAGCATTCATGCTTGCGTTACCTTAACAGGGTCAGTGACGGGCTATTGAAAACGCATCACTGCAAAATGTCAATGTATTGATAAAGTTAAAGCAAAAGAGGGAGCCAGGCTCCCTCTCTTAAACTGGCTTATGCCAGAGCTGCTTTCGCTTTTTCAACCAGTGCAGAGAATGCCACTTTGTCGAATACAGCGATGTCAGCCAGGATCTTACGGTCGATTTCAACAGAGGCTTTTTTCAGGCCATTGATGAATTTGCTGTAAGAAATACCGTTCTGACGTGCTGCTGCGTTGATACGTGCAATCCACAGTTGACGGAACTGACGCTTTTTCTGACGACGGTCACGATAAGCGTACTGACCAGCTTTGATAACAGCCTGGAAGGCAACACGGTAAACGCGTGAACGCGCGCCGTAGTAACCTTTAGCTTGTTTCAAAATTTTCTTATGACGTGCACGTGCAATCACACCACGTTTTACGCGAGCCATATGCTCTCTCCTGTATCTATATTCTTAAAAAGTTAAAAGGTTAACGACTTATGCGTACGGCAGGCACGCGATTACCAGACCCAGATCGCCTTTAGAAACCATGGCTTTCGGGCGCAGGTGACGTTTACGCTTAGTAGCTTTTTTGGTCAGAATATGACGCAGGTTAGCGTGCTTATGCTTAAAACCACCTTTACCGGTTTTTTTGAAGCGCTTAGCAGCACCGCGTACGGTCTTAATTTTTGGCATTTTTTAACTTCCACTTCGCATTGTTAATAAACGAAACAAAGGCGAACTAAACCTGTGAGCCTGTGGCTCACAGGTTTAATTACTTGATGGCCTTACTGTTTCTTCTTCGGAGCAAGCACCATAATCATCTGGCGGCCTTCGATCTTCGTTGGGAAGGATTCGACAACTGCCAGTTCATTCAGATCGTCTTTCACGCGATTAAGCACTTCCATACCGATCTGTTGGTGGGCCATTTCACGACCGCGGAAACGCAGTGTGATCTTGGCCTTATCGCCCTCTTCGAGAAAGCGAATCAGGCTGCGGAGTTTTACCTGATAGTCGCCTTCATCTGTACCAGGTCGGAATTTAATTTCCTTAACCTGAATAACTTTTTGCTTCTTCTTCTGTTCCTTAGAAGATTTGCTCTTTTCATAGAGGAACTTGCCGTAATCCATTATACGGCAAACGGGCGGCTCGGCGTTAGGGCTAATTTCAACTAAATCACCCCCGGCTTCTTCAGCTTTTTCCAGAGCTTCTCTCAGACTCACAATACCAAGCTGCTCGCCTTCCAGACCTGTTAAGCGAACTTCCGTGGCGCGAATTTCGCCGTTGATACGATTGGGACGCGCCGTTTGAACTCGTTTTCCGCCTTTAATACTTTATTCCTCCAATTGTTGAAGACTGCGGCTGCGAATCTCTTGCTGCAGCTGCTCGATAACATCATTTACGTCCAGGCTCCCCAAGTCTTTGCCACGGCGGGTACGCACGGCAACTTTGCCGGCCTCAACCTCTTTGTCACCGCAAACCAGCATATAAGGGACTCGACGTAAAGTGTGCTCGCGGATTTTAAAGCCTATCTTCTCGTTTCTCAAGTCTGCTTTTACACGAATGCCCGCATTTTGTAGTTTACGCGTCAATTCATTAACGTATTCAGACTGTGAATCGGTGATATTCATGACCACTACCTGCACCGGAGCCAGCCAGGTCGGGAAGAAGCCAGCGAACTCTTCAGTCAGGATACCGATAAAGCGCTCCAGAGAACCGAGAATCGCGCGGTGAATCATCACCGGAACCTGACGTTCGTTGCTTTCGCCTACATAAGAAGCATTCAGACGAGCCGGCAGGGAGAAATCTAGCTGTACTGTTCCGCACTGCCATGCACGATCGAGGCAGTCATATAAGGTAAATTCAATTTTCGGACCGTAGAATGCGCCTTCACCCAGTTGGAACTCAAACGGGATATTGTTCTCTTCCAGCGCAACCGCCAGATCCGCCTCAGCACGATCCCACATCTCATCGCTACCGATACGTTTTTCCGGGCGAGTAGAGAGTTTGACGACGATTTTCTCAAAACCGAAGGTGCTGTACATATCGTAGACTAAACGAATACATGCGTTCACTTCATCACGCACCTGCTCTTCCGTACAGAAGATATGGGCGTCATCCTGAGTGAAACCACGTACGCGCATCAATCCGTGCAGTGCACCTGATGGCTCATTGCGATGGCAGCTACCGAACTCAGCCATACGCAACGGCAGATCGCGGTAGGATTTTAAGCCTTGGTTGAAAATCTGTACGTGACCCGGGCAGTTCATCGGCTTGATACAGTATTCACGGTTCTCGGAAGACGTCGTAAACATCGCATCTTTGTAGTTGTCCCAGTGGCCGGTTTTTTCCCACAACACACGGTCCATCATGAACGGGCCTTTCACTTCCTGATACTGGTACTCTTTTAGCTTAGAGCGAACAAATGTTTCCAGTTCACGGAAGATAGTCCACCCATCATTATGCCAGAAAACCATACCCGGCGCTTCTTCCTGCATATGATACAGATCGAGTTGCTTACCGATTTTACGGTGATCGCGTTTTGCCGCTTCTTCCAGGCGTTGCAGATAGGCATTCAGCGCTTTTTTATCTGCCCACGCGGTGCCGTAGATACGCTGCAACATCTTGTTGTTGCTGTCGCCGCGCCAGTAAGCCCCTGCGGTTTTCATCAGTTTGAAGTGATGGCAGAAACGCATGTTCGGCACGTGCGGCCCACGGCACATGTCGATGTATTCTTGATGATGATACAAGCCCGGCTTGTCATCATGCGAAATGTTTTCATCAAGGATGGTGACTTTATAGTTTTCGCCACGTTTGACAAAGGTCTCGCGCGCTTCCTGCCAGCTCACTTTTTCCTTGATGACGTCATAGTTGGTTTCGGCGAGCTCATGCATACGCTTTTCGAGCGCGTCGATGTCTTCCTGGGTCAGTGTGTGGTCAAGATCAACGTCATAATAGAAGCCATTATCAATAACCGGGCCAATCGCCATTTTGGTATGCGGCCACAATTGCTTGATCGCATGGCCTAACAGGTGCGCACAGGAGTGACGGATAATTTCCAGACCATCGTCATCTTTAGCGGTGATGATGGCGAGGTTGGCGTCACTGTTGATCACATCAGAAGCATCAACCAGTTCGCCATTAACGCGGCCAGCGATACAGGCTTTCGCCAGTCCTGGACCGATATCCAGCGCAACATCCATAGGGCTTACGGCGTGGTCGTAATGGCGTTGGCTGCCATCAGGAAGAGTAATTACAGGCATTTCATTTCCTTATTTGCAGTGGTGCCCCACACGAAAGAGCACATACAAAATTAAATAATGTATTTATATCAGCACGTTAAGGATGCTTGTTTGCTTCACTCTGCAAACTGTGCATACCAGATTGTACGAAAACCTGACTGTGCCCATCCCCACCTGTTGATAATGCCCCACAATAGTACACGGCATCGCGGCGACATAAAAGCGTGAACAGAATCATATTCCTGGCATACATCGCAGGGATCAGGCTGGCCACGCCATCATGGCGCGCGAACAACAATAAATTCGCCTTCAATGAAGCTCCCGCAATACGGGGATTATACGACTCAGTCGTTTTAAGTGCGCTATCGAAAAAAAATATAATGAATTCACATTTCATCCATCATGTCCTCAATTTCCTATGGTGAAATCAAATGAAAAATATCCACCATTTTACTGGAATAAGTAACAATCTGGCTGAATGATTTTTACCATCCTGCACCCTCATTAGAAAAAATGGCAGGAGTGTTTATTGTGAATAAAGAGAAGGGTAGTCATGATGCAACACGCAGCAACAGAAATGCCTGTCGGCAAATTTAAAAAAATAAGAGAACTCAACAGACGGCGTAATTATTTTATAAAAAAAACACGTACGCTACTACGCGTTTATATCGCGAAAATGCTATGGGACAGACCTGTCCGAAGCGAACTGAATTTAATCTCAGCGAGAAAGGTTCTGTTGATGCGCAACGAAGGGGCAATTGGCGATGTCGTCGTCGATTCCGCACTGGTTAAATGTCTGCACGAATCAGGATATATCGTTGATTTTCTGCTGACAAAATCAAACAGCGAGGTAATGCGCTATAACCCCCGCATTCGCCATATCTACGAGGCGGACGATGTCACTTCCTCCAGCTACCTTAAAAAATTCACCCATAATGTCCCCCATCCTGTGATTACTGAGTTAGCTAATAATAAATACGATATTGTTATCGACCCCTCCCTTTTTGATATTCCGGTGCATAGGTTGTTGTTGCTAAGACAAATAAATGCCAAAGCCGTGTTAGGATTTAATAAATGGCCCTCTATTAACCATTATACGAAATCCTTTGATTTTGATTGCGCAAACTGGCATATCAGTAAAACCTTTTCTTGCATCGCAGACTGCATGCAGTTAGATAAAAAACAACTGGAAACTTATGACCTGCATATCCCACAGGATATTTACGCTGAAACGCAACAATTTCTGGCAGCCATCGATGGCCGTAAGATTATAATTAATATCTTTGCCGGTAATGAGGATCGATGTTTATCCCAGACGCAACTCGCGGCAATTATTGAACAGTTGCAGTCCACTTATCCTGCGATAAATATTATTCTGCTCGATCACCGCAAAGAGATCCGCCTGCCCCTCTCCGACAGAGTCGTCTTAAATCCCTTTAAAACCCTGCATCATGCGATGGCTCTTATTGCGCAAGCCGATCTGATTATCTCTCCCGATACCTCGATCGTGCATATGGCTGCAGCCTGGCAGAAACCGCTCATTGCTATCTACAAAGATGTACGCTTCAACAATCAGCTTTGGGCGCCGGGATATGAAAACGCAAGGCAGATCATCATTAAATATGGAAAGGTGCATCAAAAACAGGACATCGCCAGTTTAATCATGGCGGAAATTGATCCTGCCCGATTGAGATAAAGCATTTCCTACGTGAATTGTCAGTTCACAGCAACTGACAATTCAGCAAGTTAGCTCCCGATAAAACGCATTGCATTATTACACCAGCGGTAACCGTCCACCACAGTTTTGGCCTGCCGCAGAAAAAAGCGTACAAAACAGAATTTACGAGATGTAACAGCAAATGAGTGTTTTTTATTCACTCCAGTGTGGCAGCTCTGCACGTCTGAAAACAGGATATTCATAAACGGCAGTGATGATTGTTATTGTGATAAAAATGTCTCAAAATTAATCACATAGCATGCGTTTAATCTGATTTTTAGTGACCACCTTGACACAGCAGTACCACTGGCAGTCTAGTTGGCTTCCCATTAACATCTAACTCAATGATAAAGCATGGCAATCGTGTATCCCGTTATCATTATCGCGCTCCTTGCGATCATTATTTTTTCTTTTTATAAGCACCGCAGCATTAAGTCATCAAGAAGCTTACCGGATCGTCATAAAAAGCGGCGCTGACGGCGTCTGGTTGCTTTGAAGGACAGACTCGCACTCACACAAGGCACGCGCAAGCGTGCCTTTCTACATTATTTATTATGATTGATATCCCAGCGCGCTGATCACTGTTTCCATTGCTTCCTGCGTTAACGCAGAACGCGTGACTCGCTTATTTGCCAACATCGTTCTGACCACGCCGGCAATGACAATATGCTTTGGTTCCTGCCCCAGATCGCGCATCTCGAGCACCACCTTCCCCACCACCCGGCACATCTCCTCGTATAACTCCTCATCTCTGGAATTCCCCATTGCTCCTCCGGTTGTCGTGGTTTTTGCCTGGCTTAATTGGCATCAGGATAGGGGCAAACCGCCTCTTTGTAACCCCTGCAGATAACCTCCTTCACTTTCAAGCAGATGAACACATATTAAGCCGACTGATAAATTTACCTTAAAGTTACCAGCCGCCACTGCCGATGAATGATTCATTAGAAACATAAATGTATTAGCGCAGCTATGCAGACGATTAATTACAATGAAATAGTCGGTCTTAATCTGTCCCCCGCCTGAAAACGACATCAGCATTACAGGAATCAATTGCGCGATTATCGTCAGGATTGCACATCAACAATAGATAATGTTACGGAAGATTTGGTAGTGATGATTGTCGATAGTGGCTCGTTTACCAGCAACCTGAGCTGGGGCACTCTGCCCGCGCCGAAAATCACTCCCGCCGAACCGCCAAAGCAGAGTTTTCTCTGAGAGAGGTGGTCACCAGCGCGAATTTTGATGAAGAGGTTGGCGCCGTCACGATGGCGACCGTAGGCGGTGCGATGGGAACACTTGATAGCCCGCTGGAGGAAGTCAGTCGCTAACGTTCTCAATACGGCGCGTTTATCAATCGCTTTGAATCGTCAAAATCAGTGCTGGCACAACAAAATGTGGCCACTCAGGCGGCAAAAAATCGTATCGAAGACGCGGATTATGCACTGGAAACCAGCAAGAAGGTGAAAGCACAAATATTACAACAGGGCAGGATGCCGTACTCAAAGTGTCAAACCAGTCGGCAGAAAATATTCTTTCTTTGCTGTGGAGTTAAACAGATAATCTATTTACCAACTGAGGTTCTTTTAAAGATCGCCATCATTTTTCGTCAATATTCGATAAAATACAGAGCACTAAATTTACATTACGATATAAAGACGAAAACCGGTACTACACTCTCCGGTTTTTCAAACTTAATGAATTAACTAAGAATCTAGTTAATTCCATTCACCAGCAACCAGCGTATGCGCATCAAATGCCTGATCGTTGGTTCCGTGAGTAGATTGCGCGACTGGCACCATATTGGAGCCCGCTTCGATGTTAGTGATATTCGTGTTGCTCTGACTGGCTGAAGTGGCAAGCTGAGCCGCGAAGACGCCAAAAGAGAGTGCAGAAAGCACCATGGCAACTGCGGCAGTTTTGATTGTTTTCATAATTGAGTTCTCTTTCTGTAATACACACATTACTTGCTGGGCCTTTTTTTGCCCGTAATGATAGTGTAGATCTGGATCACATTTTTGCCCAGCCAATTTATTTATCCATTCGTGTCAAATAAACTGAATGTGTGTCCAGTCAGTTAATTATGAAGACAATATGGAGAGAAAAATTCACTTAAATAAAACCAAATATAAAGCACAGGGAAGTAGCACAAATAAATAAAAACATTGGGCCGGAATTTCCGGCCCGGCGTATTACATTTTATAACCTAACGTTACCGTCGTTCTGCGATCGGTATGATCCGGCGCAGTTGAAGGCGGCTGGGAGTTCCATGTCAGGTTGTAGCTCATCTTCAACGCAAAGTGGGCGTTAATTGCCACTTCCAGCGCGGTTTCTGAGTTCACTGTGGTATCGTCCGCACCAAACACAGACACACCCTGCGTGAATTTAGTGGTATCGGTCATTTGCCAGGTATAAGTACCGGACGCATAACCCAGCGCGGTGGTTTTGGTGTTGTCATCGGTGTACTTGTCGTAACGAACACCAGGACCGAATTCAAAGCGCAGGCTATGAACCGGGCCATTCAGGAACTGACGACCATAACCGGCGGTAAATACATCGCGATCCTGATAACCGTTATAGCGATCGGTCAGCCAACTGGCCTGGCCGAAAATATAGTCATAATCCGTCATGTTATAACGGCTACGGCCGCCAACGGCGTATTTCTCAGACGAACGCACATCGTTCGATGAGGTATTACTGGCGTTGCCCCACAGAGACCAGGCCGTGGTATTGCCATACCAGGTCAGGGTGGAATCGGCAGTCAAAGAGGAGCTCTTTGTGTTGCCAGCCTGTGCCAGGTAGCCGCCGTTCACGCTACCTTCAAACGGGTGTTTCGCGGTGGATGGGTCATCCATGACAGTAAAAACGGTATCATTTGCGGCGGCATTCATTGCCGCAAATACGCCCGCGGCCAGTGCAAACGCGGGTACTGTCTTCAAAAGCTTCATTTTTTTAGAGTCCGAACAGCAAAAAAAAGAGACCATCACGGTCCCGGAAACTTTCATCAGGATCAACGACTAACGTTCCAAAGAAAGGTAACAAATTATAAAAAGGCCGCTTAAACATATCAATGAAATCTTATTGGAATTTTTGAATAAGAGAGATCTCAAAAACAACAAAATGGTTATTAATCTTCTAAGCCAATTTAATCGATACCATATTTAAATCAGGCTGTTATTTCCTTTCCCTTCGCTTGATTCAGTGCCAGGCTTACTGCAACCAAAGAAAAAGGAGGTCATCATGGTCGCGATTTATACTTTGACGCTGGCACCTTCACTGGACAGCGCAACATTAACGCCGCAGATTTATCCAGAAGGGAAACTGCGCTGCACCGCGCCTGTTTTTGAGCCCGGCGGCGGCGGCATTAATGTCGCAAGAGCCATTACCCATCTTGGGGGTAAAGCCACAGCGATTTTTCCGGCCGGTGGCGCAACCGGAGAACACCTGACTGCGCTGTTAGCGGATGAAAACGTGCCAACCATCAGCGTCGACGCCAAAGACTGGACGCGGCAGAACCTGCATGTTCGCGTTGAATCCAGCGACGAGCAGTACCGCTTTGTCATGCCGGGCGCCAGCCTCAGTGAAGATGAGTTTCGCCAACTCGAAGAAAAAGTGCTCACCATTGAGCCTGGCGCGTTACTGGTGGTAAGCGGCAGTCTGCCGCCAGGAATTACCGTCGGGAAACTGACACAACTCATTAAAACCGCACAGCAGCATGGGCTGCGCTGCATCGTTGACAGTTCCGGCGAAGCCCTTAGCGCTGCACTGGCTATCGGCAACATCGAACTGGTCAAACCGAATCAGAAAGAGCTGAGCGCGCTTGTGGGCCGGGAGTTGACCCAACCGGATGATGTGCGCAAAGCAGCACAGGAGATTGTTGATAGCGGTAAAGCGCTGCGTGTCGTCGTATCCCTGGGGCCTCAGGGTGCGCTAGCCGTCGATGCGAACCAATGTGTGCAGGTCGTGCCGCCGCCGATGAAAAGCCAGAGTACGGTAGGCGCTGGCGACAGTATGGTGGGTGCGATGACGCTAAAACTGGCGCACGACGCGCCGCTGGACGATATGGTCCGTTACGGTGTTGCCGCCGGGAGCGCCGCCACTATTAACCATGGTACTCGCCTGTGCGCACTGGCCGACACGCAAAAGATCTACGACTATTTGCGTAATGCCTGAGAATCGACAAATAGCGCCTGACGGCTATGCTAAAAAAACCTTCAGGATTACAACGAGGTGACATATGAGCAGCGACGGTATCATGCGCTACGTAGTAGTGGTGAAATTTCATGAGAAAAGCCTGGCAGAAATCAACGAGCTGAATAACTACTTTACACGTGCGGGTTTTCTGCTCACGATGACCGACGAAGATGGCAATGTTCACGATCTGGGCACCAACACCTTTGGGCTCATCAGTGCGCTCAAGGAACAGGAAGTGCTTGAACTCGCCCGCGGATTATCCGCCGCTGCGGTGGCTGAAGAGGCCGACATCACTGTCAGCACTTGGGAGGCGTGGCAGCCAAAAGAGCATTAAGTGCCATGGCGCACTACCTGTCCCGCAGGTGTGCGTTACATCGTATTTTTTCACAGCCTTAGTGCGCTAACCTTATGATCTGGCTGATTACATGGGAGATATATCATGTGGCAAGCGATAAGTGGTCTGTTACGCGAACAACTGGGAGGTGGCGAGATTGAGCAGCGGGATGAGCTGCCAGGCGGCGAAATCCATGCTGCATGGCATGTCCGTTACGCGGGTCGCGATCTTTTCGTAAAATGCGATGAACGTGAACTATTGCCTATTTTTACCGCCGAAGCCGATCAACTCGCGCTGTTGGCGCGCAGCAATACGGTAAAGGTGCCAACTGTGTGGGCGGTGGGCAGCGATCGCGACTACAGCTTTCTGGTCATGGAGTATCTCCCTGCCCGCCCGCTGGATGCGCACAACGCGTTTCTGCTCGGTCAGCAACTGGCGCGCCTGCACCAGTGGAGCGATCAACCGCAGTTTGGCCTCGATTTTGATAACGACCTTTCCACCACGCCACAGCCCAATGCCTGGCAGCGCCGCTGGTCAACGTTTTTTGCCGAACAGCGTATTGGCTGGCAGCTGGAGCTGGCGGCGGAAAAAGGTATGGAGTTCGGCAATATCGATGCCATTGTCGAGCATGTTAAGCAGCGCCTGAGCTCCCACCAGCCGCAGCCGTCATTACTGCATGGCGATCTATGGTCCGATAACTGCGCGCTGGGGCCAGACGGCCCTTATATTTACGATCCGGCCTGTTACTGGGGCGATCGCGAGTGCGATCTGGCGATGCTGCCGCTGCATCCGGACCAACCGCCGCAGATTTACGACGGCTACCAGTCAGTCTCGCCGTTGCCTCTTGATTTCCCCGAACGTCAGCCGATCTACCAGCTTTATACGCTCTTCAACCGGGCCATTCTTTTTGGCGGCGAACATCTGTTGAACGCGCAAAAAGCGCTCGATCGCGTACTGGTAGCATAGAACAGACAGGCCCGGGAGCGTTATTGCTTTCGGGCTTGTTAGTGCTTACAGAAAGCCCAGCAGTGAAAAGAAGAAGTAGCCCGCGATAATCACAATTACCGGCAGTACATACAGTGGAAAAATTTGCAGCAAAATGGTGTGGTGCGGCACAACGATACGCGCCTCGATCTGCGCGCGAGACAACCCTTCCGGCCCTTTGGCTTGTTCAAGAATTACCTGGTTTTCCACTCCTTCACGCAGAAAACGCGACTGACGGCTCATGCGCGCGCCAGAGGCCTGCAACGCCAGACCAACAAAGATCAGCGCGTAGATAAGCCAGAACACAATGTTCAGGCCATGGTGGAAGTCGGGCGTCGGCGAGTTGTACCAGAAAAGGTTAAGAAAAGGCGTATTAAAACGCATCATATCAATCATCACATGCGCAAAATCCAGCATCACGGCGCTAATGCCTGGCTGTTTTTCACTGTGGTCATACATAAATTTCAGCACAGAAATAACTGTCGATATTACGGTCGGAATAAAAATCACCCAACCCAGAACGCGTTTCAGAATGGCGATGCGTCCAGCTTGTTGATACGTCATGGATTCCCCTTGTAAGTGACGCACTGTTTCCGCCTTAGTCTACCTGCTGATAATCATTTTCGCCTGATCTTTAAAGTCGGTATGATGAACGTTTAACCATACTTACCGTTTATTCCCCGGCGACATGCCATAAAAAGAGAGGTTTTATGACAGTTCCGCGTCCAATTCTTGCTGCCATTTTTGATATGGATGGATTACTTATCGACTCCGAGCCACTCTGGGATCGCGCCGAACTGGAGGTTGTGGCAAGCCTTGGCGTGAATATTAACCGACGACATGAATTACCCGACACGCTCGGCCTGCGCATCGATATGGTGGTGGAACTCTGGTACGCGCAGCAACCGTGGAACGGCCCGGATCGCAAGGAAGTGACCGAACGCATTATTCAGCGCGCAATTTCACTGGTTGAAGAGAAACGCCCGCTGCTGCCTGGCGTGCGTGAAGCCCTTGCACTGTGTAAAGCCAACGGTCTGCTGGTCGGGCTGGCCTCAGCATCGCCGCTACATATGCTGGAAAAAGTGCTGGCGATGTTTGAACTGCGCGACAGCTTTGATGTACTGGCCTCGGCGGAAAAGCTGCCCTACAGCAAACCGCACCCGCAAGTATATCTGGATTGTGCCGCAAAACTGGGCGTTGATCCGCTGACCTGCGTGGCGCTGGAAGATTCAGTCAATGGCATGATTGCCAGCAAAGCAGCACGGATGCGCTCGATTGTGGTACCGGATGAGGAACACCGCGCCGATCCTCGTTATGTGCTGGCTAACGCCAGGCTCACCAGCCTCGAACAGCTCACGCTTACCCATATTTTCGGCTAATCCTGCCGGGGTAGCTGCTTTTGCTGCCCCTTTATTTTATTTTTGAAACGTCATTTCATTTTTATTTGTATTTTCCTTGCCCACCTCCTATTCTGATCCTCAGGCGCTGATGCCCTGTCACAGCAATAATGATTACGCCGGAGAGAACATGATACTGGATGCCTTTAAGCTTGCAGGTAGAGTGGCCATTGTAACCGGGTGCGATACCGGTCTGGGTCAGGGAATGACATTAGGACTTGCGGAGGCGGGCTGCGATATTGTCGGCGTGGGCCGAAAAATTCCACACGACACTGCCAAACGCGTTCAGGCTCTCGGGCGCCGTTTTGTTTCTGTGCAGGCGGATCTGCGCCACCAGCACAGGCTTGATGACATTGTTAATCAGACGGTGGACCAGATGGGCCGGGTGGATATTCTGGTGAATAACGCTGGTGCCATTCGACGCTGCGACGCGCTTGATTTCAGCGAGCAGGACTGGGATGACGTCATAAACCTGAATCTGAAGACGGTCTTCTTTCTGTCGCAGGCCGTCGCCCGGCAATTTATCGCGCAGGGCAACGGTGGCAAAATTATTAATATTGCCTCAATGCTCTCTTTCCAGGGCGGCATCCGCGTACCCTCTTATACCGCGTCGAAAAGCGGCGTGATGGGGTTGACCCGTCTGCTGGCCAATGAGTGGGCACCGCACCAGATTAATGTCAACGCTATCGCGCCAGGCTATATGGCGACCAATAACACCCAACAATTACGGGTAGACGCCGAACGTAGCCAGGAGATCCTCGATCGCATTCCCGCCGGGCGCTGGGGAGAGCCCGAAGATTTGAAAGGTGCAGCGGTGTTTCTTGCCTCAAAGGCATCCGATTACATTAATGGCTTCACCCTCGCCGTCGATGGCGGCTGGCTAGCGCGATAATCTGACAGGATTGTGACAAAGAGTTACAACGTCACCTCTTCCGCCTACTGTATAAACATCCTATACTGTATACATCGACAGTTTAGTGAGTTTGATCATGACGGCGGAAGGACACCTGCTTTTTTCCATTGCCTGCGCGGTGTTTGCCAAAAATGCCGAATTAACACCCATCCTTGCTCAGGGTGACTGGTGGCATATTGTTCCGTCCGCCATTCTTACCTGCCTGTTACCGGACATCGATCACCCGAAATCCTTCCTCGGCCAGCGTCTGAAGTGGATATCAAAACCGGTAGCACGCGCCTTCGGCCATCGGGGCTTTACACACAGCCTGCTGGCGGTTTTTCTCTCGCTCGCGCTGTTTACGCTAAAAGTCCCGGAAAGCTGGATTGTCCCTGCGGATGCATTGCAGGGAATGGTGGTGGGCTATTTGAGCCATATCCTTGCAGATATGCTGACGCCTGCGGGCGTGCCGCTGCTATGGCCTTGTCGCTGGCGCTTTCGCCTGCCGATCCTGGCGCCGCAAAAAGGCAACCAGCTGGAGCGCGTATTGTGTATGGCGCTGTTCACCTGGGCGGTCTGGATGCCGCAATCGTTGCCCGAAAACGGTGCAATTCGCTGGTCATCGCAGATGATAAACTCGCTGCAAAATCAGTTTAATCGCTTTATTCATCCACAATCCGGCCATTAAACCAGCAATTCAACTACTTTTGGCATAAAACATTCCATTTGGATATAAGTCCCCTCCGGCACATCTGCTAACCTTGCGCCACTGGATTAACCGGCAAGGTTGACCGAATAATGAAATCAGGAGAACGGGGATGAATCTTCCATTAATCGCGAACGTCGTTGTGTTCGTGGCATTGCTGTTTTTGCTGGCGCAGGCGCGCCACAAACAGTGGAGCCTGGCCAAAAAAGTGCTGGTCGGCTTAGGTATTGGCGTGGTCTTCGGCCTGGCGCTACAGATTATCTATGGTGCTGACAGCCCGGTACTTAAAGCCTCTATCCAGTGGTTTAATGTGGTTGGAAACGGTTATGTTCAGCTGCTGCAAATGATCGTGATGCCGCTGGTATTCGCCTCCATTTTAAGCGCCGTCGCGCGCCTGCATAATGCCTCCCAGTTGGGTAAAATCAGCTTCTTAACCATCGGCACGCTGCTATTTACTACGCTGATTGCCGCGCTGGTCGGGGTGTTGGTCACTAACCTGTTTGGCCTGACCGCCGAAGGTCTGGTGCAGGGAACTGCAGAAACAGCGCGTCTGAATGCCATCCAGAGCAATTATGTGGGTAAAGTCGCCGATCTGACCGTACCGCAACTGCTGCTCTCTTTCGTGCCAAAAAATCCGTTTGCCGATCTGACTGGCGCGAACCCGACCTCGATCATCAGCATCGTGATTTTTGCTGCTTTCCTCGGCGTCGCTGCGCTGAAATTGCTGAAAGATGACGCGCCGAAAGGCCAGCGAGTGCTGACCGCTATCGACACGCTGCAAAGCTGGGTGATGAAACTGGTGCGTCTGGTGATGCAGCTTACGCCGTACGGCGTACTGGCGCTGATGACTAAAGTCGTGGCAGGCTCCAACATTCAGGACATCATCAAGCTAGGCAGCTTTGTTATCGCCTCCTATATCGGCCTCGGCATTATGTTTGTCGTGCACGGCCTGCTGCTGGGCGTTAACGGCGTCAGCCCGCTGAAATTCTTCCGCAAAGTGTGGCCGGTGCTGACCTTTGCCTTCACCAGCCGTTCCAGCGCCGCGTCAATTCCGCTGAACGTGGAAGCACAAACCCGCCGTCTGGGCGTACCGGAATCGATCGCCAGCTTCTCAGCCTCTTTCGGCGCAACGATTGGTCAGAATGGCTGTGCTGGCCTCTACCCGGCAATGCTGGCCGTCATGGTGGCCCCCACAGTCGGCATTAACCCGCTGGATCCGGTATGGATTGCCACACTGGTAGGGATTGTTACCATCAGTTCCGCCGGTGTAGCAGGTGTCGGCGGTGGCGCGACGTTTGCCGCTCTGATTGTACTGCCAGCCATGGGCCTGCCGGTCACGCTGGTTGCGCTGCTGATCTCCGTTGAGCCGCTGATTGATATGGGGCGTACCGCGCTAAACGTGAGCGGCTCCATAACCGCCGGGACGCTGACCAGCCAGTGGCTGAAGCAAACCGACAAAGCCATTCTGGAGAGCGATGACGACGCCGAACTGGCGCATCGTTAAGCCAAAGACAACAAGGCGGGGATTTTCCCTCCGCCTTTTTTCACCGCAAAACCGGCATCTTTCAGCCAGAGTCAGGGCGTTTGCTGATTATATGGTCGCCGCGCTCCGCCAGCCGTAGCGACGGAATTACTCTTCGCCGAGCTCATTCTGCTGGCGCATCTGCATTGCCCAGCGCTGGGCTGCTTCCGGCAGGCTGAAAACCGGTGAGCGGTGAAAATTTTCACCCATCAGCACAAAAGCGACATATTTGCCGTGCAGCAGCCAGACATCGCGAAACCCGTCCACTTTTTCGGCATGATCGGGCGACGCGGGTTCAACCCGCGGTACATAGCTGATAACGACTCGGTTTTGTTGGCGAAGAGGTTTCATAAGCGATGCATTCACTAAAGACAAAATCTACAGACATGAAAGACCTATCATAGCCGATTGTTACCCCGCCCGTCGCCTCTGGCGCACTTTTCTCAGCTTTTTCATCGAACCTCTATCTACCGGGCTACCGGGCAGCAGCAGGAGAATGTTCTATAGTTAAAGGGGTTTTGCCATAACAACGACCATTTTTCAGCAATGAAAACAGGAGACGGGTTCAATGCGCAACAGAAAAAAGCCCCGCAACATGAACTGCACCCAACGAAGTAAGGTGCAGTTTTTTATGCTCAGGCAAAATAACTTACTGCTTAGCTTGCGGATCAGTATCGTATTCTGCACATGTTTGATAACCGGAATTCATCACGTGGCCGGTTTCATCAAGTGCCACAAAGTAAGTTTCGGTTTTACCGCCACGTTGACCCAGAATGTAGGTCTGGCAGGTACCGCGCGCGTGAATCATCGTGACTTCAGAAGAAGGACGACCTGCAATCTGCATCACCTGCTGTCGGCTCATGCCTTTTTTCACATCTTTCACAACCGGCTGAGCAACCTGATCTTTTGCGCGATCGTAGGCAGTACACCCTGCCAGCATGGTCAGTACAGCGGCGGCGCCCAGAATTCCTGCGATGTTTTTATTCATATTCCATCCTCTTTAGTATCCGCTTGTGCATCAGCGTGTTATCTAAGCCTGGAATAGAAAAGTGCATTTTTCAACTATGGGTTGTCTATGGGTTGTCTATAGGTTGCTGATGGCATATCTTTCGGAAAAATCTAATGAAAGTGACATAAGCTGCTAAAACGCAGCAAATTGCGCCACTCAAATCTGTGATCCTTGTCGTTTTACCGCCAACGGGTTAATTTGGCTCTATATTAACTATTTGCAACCTGCCAGGCAGGATTACATAACGGAGGGGTAAATGACTCTACAACAAGAGATTATTCAGGCGCTGGGCGTGAAATCGGGCATCAACGCCGAAGAAGAAGTTCGCCGCAGCGTGGATTTTCTGAAAACCTATCTGAAGACGTTTCCCTTTATTAAATCGCTGGTGCTCGGCATCAGTGGCGGCCAGGATTCCACTCTGACCGGTAAAATCAGCCAGTTGGCTATCAGCGAACTGCGCGCGGAAACTAGCGATGAAGCGTATCAGTTTATCGCCGTACGTCTGCCTTACGGCGCGCAGGCAGACGAGCAAGATTGCCAGGATGCCATCGGCTTTATCCAGCCGGATCGCGTATTGACCGTGAACATCAAAGGCGCAGTGCTGGCGAGTGAACAGGCGCTACGCGATGCCGGCATCGAGTTGAGCGATTTTGTTCGCGGCAATGAGAAAGCCCGTGAACGAATGAAAGCGCAATACAGCATCGCTGGCATGACCAAAGGTGTGGTGGTCGGCACCGATCACGCCGCTGAAGCAGTTACCGGCTTCTTCACCAAATATGGCGATGGCGGTACCGACATCAACCCGATTTTCCGTCTGAATAAACGTCAGGGGAAACAATTGCTGGCTTATCTGGGTTGCCCGGAACACCTCTATAAGAAAGCGCCAACAGCGGATCTGGAAGACGATCGCCCGTCGCTGCCTGATGAAGCCGCACTGGGTGTCACCTACGAAAATATCGATGATTATCTGGAAGGCAAAACGCTGGATGCTGGTATCGCCAAAATCATCGAAGGCTGGTATCTGAAAACCGAACACAAACGTCGCCCTCCGATTACCGTTTTCGATGACTTCTGGAAAAAATAATTCCTAAAATTCATCATGACCTTATCAGGCCTGCCTGGCAGGCCTGATAAGCGTAGTCACCTCGGCGTCCTCACCGCTCCCTGCAGCTGTCACAGATCTTCCGGCCGGCCTCTGTTTGCCACTTTTTTAGCCTGCCGTTAATGGTTATACTGGATGGGTAAACAGTATCAGGAGTTTCTCAGTGGCAAGGCGTCAATCCGCCTCGCGTCTCGAGTTTGACGCGGCGGCAATTTATGAATACCCCGAACATTTGCGCCAGTGGCTGGAGGCCATACCAAAGCACCCTGGCGTCTATATTTTTCATGGCGAAGGCGAGGCGATGCCACTGTATATCGGCAAAAGCGTCAATATCCAATATCCGCAGCCGGGTGCTGTCGCATATGCGAACCCCGGATGAAGCCTCGATGCTGCGCACGCCAGCCGGTTTCGATCATGATGGTTACAAAATACTCTGCAAGCCGCTGCTCAGCGGCGAGCATGAAATCATCGACCTGGATTAATGCCCGGGCAGTCAGCTGATTTCACTGAACAGTAACTGCCCTTCTGGCTTCAACAGCCGCAGCGTGTGCCGCCCTTCCTGCCAGCAAGCGCCCTGATCGGCGGTTAACAGTTTATCCCCAAGTTGCCACGCGCCACTAAGAATAAACACCACACCGCCGCGCGCCCCGAAGGTGGTAAATGTACGATCGGCAATGCGTACTTTTGCCTGACAACGGTCACGACGCGTCAGGATATTGAAATTCATCGACATTTTCCCCTCCGACAACTCAACTTTTACCGACTGTTCACTGGCAAAGGTAAAGGGCTGATGGTGTTTCAGGGTGTGGCGGAAAACGCTACCACCATCCAGCGTTACTTCACCACCTTCCAGCAGGGTTATCACACGGTCAACACCGGGGAACTGCGGAAACTCACCATTACTTGCCAGTGAAGCGATACTGACGCGCCAGTTAAAATCGCGGGTGGCGGGCGGAAAACAGCAAATCTCCCGGGTCTCGCCAGCACCATTACGCCAGAGATTCACCGGCATTTTGCGAATATCAAAGAATTCCATCATCACTCCTGAAGGGCGCGGTCATGAGATCCGCGCCGCTGCTTCAGCAGGCAGCGTGGCAGCTTGTTATTGTTTATTGTCGTTGTCGGATTATCGGCAGCAGCAACAATTTGCCTTAGGCCACAGCGTAACCAGACATGTAAAAATTATAAATTTCAGATAAGTAACGCGCCCTGAGAAAAGGGGCTTCACGAGAATACCGTGCCACGGACGGCTGGCAAGAGGGAAGAAAAGAAAAACCGCCGGTTCTGCCCATCACGTACTGCATGCAATGGGCAAAACCGGCGGTCTTGATAGGGGTGCTGAATTACTCAGCAGGTGCAGGAGGCATTTTACCTTCCAGTGCCGGACGTTCTGTCAGACGCTTCTCAAAATTCGCATTGAACTGCTTTTTCTGTTCCGGCGTCAGGATGTTGTAAATTTTGTTCTGCGTTTCCATGTGTCTCAGCATGCCAGCTTTATGCTGTTCTTCCATTTTCGCGATCTGTGCTTCCGCTTTCGCTTTGTCGAAGCTGTCGCTGGTGATGATGTCATGCATTGCACGCATCTCTTCAACCTGCGGACGTTTCATCTCATCACGCTGGCTTTTCATAATTTCGCGGATCTGCTGTTTCTGTGCATCGGTCAGATTCAGGTCTCTGAACATCATATCGTGCGGACCTTTACCATTGTGGTGCATCATTGGTTTGCCATCAGCAGGAGCAGCCGTTGTATCGGCGGCGTGCGCGAGGCCAGCAGCGCCAAAAGCCAGGGTAGAGGCAACAAACAGGGCAGTCAATTTACGCATAATTTTATTCCTTATTTCGGTTTTACTTACGGCGATAACCGTGTTGACGCCATTTACTTTACCGTCTTTATCGTCAATTAATCAGAGCGACAGTAAAACAATGAAAGTGTAAATACCCTTTTTACGTCAAATGTGAGTAAAATAAGGAAAAATAGTGGAGAGTTGAGAATTAAATAATCAACTGATTGATTAATAATGAATTACTAAGAGTGTAAAATCACACTACTTGATAATAAACCCATTAACCAGGATTTTTCCGTAATTTATTTTAAAAGGCACTAAAAATAAGCCCTGCGGTAACAGGGCTGATGTATTAGATTATTTTTTCTAGCATCAATCCAGCGCGCAAACCAACCGCGACACCAGGATTCGGAAATAGTACATACTCTTCATCATGTTGCACAACGTAGCGTTTACCGCGATCTTCCGCCAGCAGCGTCCCGGCGCTGAAAGGCGTAAAGTTCAGTGTTTCTGCTGACATATACAGTTTGAACGCCTCGCTGTGTCGCGTCAGTTGCTGCACCACCCGGTAGCGCACTGGCACGCTCTGCGTATCCGGCGCAGGTTCACCGGCCAGTAGCGCTGCCAGCGCCCAGGCGGTACGCTGAAACTGGCTGAGATCGTTCTCGCCAAACGGCAGCGCTTTGCCCAGCTCCAGCGTACAGGACAGCGCCTCAAATTGCGCACAGGTGAAGTGGGTAAACGTGCCGCCCGGCGCCTGATGGAACACCAGCGCTTCCAGCCCTGCTGAGCCCAGCCACTCCAGAAACAGCTCATCCCACGGCTGTGCGCGCTGCGGCAGCACGCCGAAACGCACATGATGCGACCCGCGAATCGCCGTATGCAGATCGAGGTGCCAGAGCTCCTCATCACCGCCGGCAAAAAAGTGGGTGACCGCGCGTTCGAGCTGCGCGGCACGCACTGTTTCATCGCTGGGAGGGAGTTGCTGCCAGCGTCCACCAAACATGCGATTCAAATCGCTATGCAGAAAACGCTTTCCTTCCCTCAGCGCCTGCGGGTTGCCAAGGATGACTAAAAGCCGCCAGGTAAGCGGCTGCGTGCCGGAAAACAGATTTTTCAGCAGAATGTCCAGCATCTCCACCGGCGCGGTTTCATTGCCGTGAATGGCGCAGGAGAGCACCAGCGAGCGCCCGGTAGGGTGCGGCGGCACCAGTTCAAGGATCCCTTGTTCGTGCCACAGCCAGTGAATACCACCCGACTCCCCTGACATTTTACGCGGGATGTCACCCGATAAAGTGGTGGCAAGAAAGTTCTCCATACAACCTCCGGTTAACGCTGGAAGGGATAAACAGAACCGAGGTTCAGCAACTGCGTGAGCCTGTCCAGAGCTTCCCGCCCTTCCCGCAACAACTGCGGATCGGCAAGATCTTCCAGTGTCAGACAGTCGCGATAGTGGCGATCAACCCAATCATTGAGTGTGGCGAACAACGTATCGTTCATCATCACCGCCGGATTTACCGCCTGCAGCTCCGCCCCGGTCAATACCACGCGTAAGCGCAGACATGCCGGGCCGCCACCGTTTGCCATACTCTCACGCAGATCGAACACCTTAAGTTCACCGATCGGGTTATCCTGCGCCAGCAACTGGTTCAGATAATGCCAGACGCCCTCATGCTCCTGCGACTCCTGCGGCAACACCAGCACCATACGACCATCTTCATGGCTCAGCAGCTGGCTGTTGAACAGATAAGTCGACACCGCATCGGCAACCGATACCGCCTGCTGCGGCACTTCGATCGCCATAAAGCCCGGCACGCGACGGCGTAACTCCGCCAGCAGTTGCGATTGATCGGCAAAGGCGTGCTCATGGCAAAACAGCAACTGGCGATTAGCAACGGCAATGACATCATTATGGAACACGCCCTGATCGATGACCTGAGGATTTTGCCTGGCGTACAATACCTGCGAAGGGCGTACATGGTTGAGACGCGCCACCGCCTGGCTGGCTTCCAGCGTCTGACGAGCCGGATAGCGTGTCGGTGCGAGTGTGCTGCCCTCTTCCCGCCCATAGACAAAAAGCTGGACGCCCGGATCGCCATAATCGCCGCTAAAGCGGTTGTGGTTAGCTGCCCCCTCATCGCCCAGCATTGCCACTTGCGGTAGCGCCGAATGCACGCTGAATGTCTTTTCATCGCGGAAAATCGCCCGCAGAAGCGCTTCGGTGGTCGGCGCTTCAATCGCGCGATGGAATTTATTGTTGAGATTCGCCACCGTCAGATGGACTTTGCTATCCACGGAGTCCGCCGAAGGGCAAACTGTGGCAGCATTGGCAACCCACATCGCCGACGCCGAGCTGACGGAAGAGAGGAACTGTGGCGCCTGAGCCGCGGCTTTTTCGACCACTTGCTCATCGCTGCCGCTAAATCCCAACTGGCGCAACACCGGCACATTCGGGCGCTCGTGCGGTGGGATCACCGCCTGCGGGAAACCGGCATCGGCCAGCGCCTTCATTTTCAGCAGTCCCTGCTTTGCAGCCAGTTTAGGGTTGGATACTTGGAAACGGTGCCGGGTCGATGCTTCATTGCCGAACGACAACCCGGCATAGTGGTGCGTCAGGCCAACCAGCCCGTCAAAGCTCACTTCACGCGCTTTCATGGTTGTTCCTCGCGGGAAAAATCGAGACCCGGACTGAGCGTTTGCGGCAGAGCCAGATCGGCGGATTCAAGGCTCGCCATGGGCCATGCACAGTAATCCGCCGCATACCAGGCACTGGCGCGATGGTTTCCGGAAGCGCCCACACCGCCGAATGGCGCGGTGCTGGCCGCGCCCGTCAGAGGTTTGTTCCAGTTAACAATCCCGGCGCGCGCTTCCAGCAACAACCGATCAAACTTCTCGCGCTGCGGGGAGATCAGACCACAAGAGAGCCCGTAACGAGTATTGTTCGCCAGCGCGATCGCTTCATCGAAATCGTCATAGCGCCAGACGCACAGCAGCGGGCCGAACACCTCTTCATCCGGTACATCAGCAACCCTGGTCATCTCAATGATACCCGGCGTCAGCAGTGAAGTTCCTTCTTCCAGCAGACGTGGGGCCAGCAAAGTTTTGCCGCCGCGCGCTTCATGCGCCTGCCAAGCGTGCAGCACATGCTGCGCGGCCTGAGCGGTGATCAAACCGCCAAGGAACGGCTGCGGTTCTGCGTTCCATGCCTGCGGCGTGAGACGCGTGCTCACCTCCACCAGCCGCGCAAGGAAAGCATCACCCTCTGGTGAGCGTTTCACCAGCAAACGTCGCGCGCAGGTGCAGCGCTGTCCGGCGGTAATAAAAGCGGACTGGATCGCCAGATGCACGGCTGCATCAATATCCTGAGGATCTTCGACGATCAGCGGGTTATTGCCGCCCATTTCCAGTGCGAGGATCTTCTCCGGCTGACCAGCCAACTGGCGATGCAATTGATAACCGGTATTGGCGCTACCGGTGAACAGCAAACCGTCCAGCCCCGGCAGTGCACTCAGTGCCTGCCCGGTTTCGCGTCCGCCCTGCACGAGATTGAGCACCCCGGCGGGCAGGCCGGCCTGCTCCCACAGTTTAACCACCGCTTCGCCGCTCCACGGCGTCAATTCACTCGGTTTGAACAGCAGCGTATTACCCGCCAGCAGCGCCGGAATAATATGGCCGTTCGGCAAGTGGCCTGGAAAATTATATGGCCCGAAAACGGCCAGAACACCATGCGGACGGTGGCGAAGCGTTGCCGCACCGTCGGCCATTTCCGTGTGCTGTTCGCCGGTTCGCGTGTGATAAGCCTTCACCGAAATGGTGGCTTTATTGATCATGGCCGCCACTTCGGTCGCAGCTTCCCAGCGCGGTTTTCCGGTTTCACGGGCAATAATTTCCGCCAGCGCGGCTTTATTGGCTTCCAGCAGGCTGGCAAATTTTTCCACCACAGCCTGGCGCACAGCAAAAGGTTCGCGCGCCCATGCAGGAAAAGCATTACGCGCAGCCCGATAAGCCGCTTCTACCTGTGCGGCGCTGGCATCAAAACCGTGCCACAGTGCTTCATGAGTTACCGGGTTACTTTTCACCCGGCGCTCACCTTCACCGGTTACCCAGTCGCCATTGATCCATAAACTCATTGTGATTTCTCCTCGGCACAAAGGCGAACCAGCCGCACGGTATCGCCCGGCTGACATTTCAGCGCATCCAGTTCCGCAGCGCTTAACAGCAGCCGCTCAGTGTTGGGATCTACTTTGATAAGCATGGCTCTAAATTGCTCGTATTGCTCATTCGCCACCATGCAGGCTGGCCACTCTCCCGGTGCACGCTGCCCTTGCGCCACGGTAACCAGCCGACTTTTGCGGATCGCCCGCACCCGATCAACATCGCACTCCAGCGTCGGCCCGCCATCAAAAATGTCGACATAATTACGGTAGCGAAAGCCCTCTTTCTCCAGCACCGCGCGGGCAGGCGCGGTCTGCGGATGCACCTCGCCAATGACCGCCTGCGCTTCTTCGGAGAGGAAGTGGGCATAGATAGGATGCTTGGGCATCAATTCGGCGATAAACGCTTTCTGCCCGGTACCGCACAGATAATCAGCACGGCTGAATTCCATCGAAAAGAAGCGTTTTCCCAGACTCTCCCAGAACGGCGAGTAGCCATGCTCGTCAATGACACCGCGCATCTCCGCCACCACTTTTTCGTTAAAACGATCACGAAAAGCCGCCATAAACATAAAGCGCGACTTCGACAGCAAATAGCCATTGCCTTCTTTGCGCCAGGCCGGATCGAGAAACAGCGTACATAGCTCGCTGCTGCCGGTATGATCGTTACTAAGGAATAACGTCGGCCGCGCATTGTAGACATTCAACTCTTTCGAGGCGTGAACCTGAGTCCCCACGCGGTAGTTATACCAGGGATCGTTGAGCCCCACCGCCACTTCGATGGCGCAGATTCCGGCCACTTCACCGCTTTGCGTCTCCTCCAGCACAAAAACATAGCCTTGCTCACCCTTCGGCAATTCCCCTTGCCATGTGCGGCGGGTACGTTCAATACGCGTGGCGAGCGTCGTTTCATCAGCAGGTAACGATGTCAGCCCGCCGCCGGTTTTCCCGGCCAGCTTCATCAGCGCCGGTAGATCACTTGCCGCAACAGGACGGATCACCATCATGATATGTTCTCCGCAAGGAATTTTTCACAGGCGCGGGTAAAGCGCGCAAGCCCTGTGCGCACCTCTTCTTCATTGATATTCAGCGCCGGAGCAAAACGTACCACGTTGCCACCAGCAATCAGCACCATCACCCCTTGCGCTGCCGCCAGTTGTGAAATCTGTTTCGCTTTTCCGGCATGTTCCGCCACCAGTTGGCAGCCAATTAGCAGCCCCAGGCCGCGAATGTCGCTGAACAGAAGATGACGATCGTTGAACGCCGTCAGTTGCTCAACAAACCACTGGTGGCGCTGTTTGACACCGTTCAGTGTTTCCGGCGTATTGACGATATCCAGCACCGCGCCAGCAACTGCACCCGCCAGCGGATTACCACCGTAGGTAGTACCGTGCGTACCCACATTCATTACTTTGCCGAAGGTCTCAGTGGTAAGCATCGCGCCAATAGGGAAACCGCCTCCCAGCGCTTTTGCGGTGGTCAGCACATCCGGCGTCACACCATAGTGCATATAGGCATACAGTTCGCCGGTGCGACCGACGCCGGTCTGCACTTCATCAAAAATCAGCACAGCGTTGTGACGGGTACAGAGCTCACGAAGTCCCTGTAAAAAGTCCTGACTGGCCGGTACCACACCGCCTTCACCCTGCATTGGCTCAACAATTACCGCGCAGGTGTCGTCATTGATCTGTGCGCTGGCGGAAGCCAGATCGTTGTAAACCGCATGCTGGATCTGCGGCGGCAGCGGCGCAAAATCCTGCGAGTAGGCCGGTTGCCCGCCTGCGCTGACGGTAAATAACGTGCGCCCGTGGAAAGCATTTTTGAAAGCAACAATGCCGCTTTTCTGTGGGCCGAAAGTGTCGTGGGCATATTTACGTGCCAGTTTCAGCGCCGCTTCATTCGCCTCCGCGCCGGAGTTACAGAAGAAAGCGCGATCAGCAAACGTGGCATCCAGTAACTGCTTCGCCAGTTTCAGTACCGGCTCATTGGTGTAGCCGTTGCCGGTATGCCAGAACTTCGCCGCCTGCTCACTCAGTGCCTTACACAGTGCAGGATGGGCGTGACCCAGCGCGTTTACCGCAATCCCCCCGGCAAAATCGATGTACTCATTGCCCTGTTGATCCCATAAACGCGAACCTTCCCCGCGAACCGGAATAAAAGGCGCTGGCGCGTAGACAGGCAACATCCATTGATCAAAATTTTCACGCGTAATTGACGTAGACATAGCGACCTCACCCGGTAAATAAAAAGTTGAATAAATGTTAATGAATATGAAAGTTTTCGCTGTAAATGTAGATTGCACAGTTCGTGCCAGCCAGCAATAAAAATGCATAAATGTCCTGGACAAACGGAATATCAGTAACTTATAGCCTTACTCTATTCACATAAATTGCATAAAAAGTGAATAACTTTATATCCAGCCGAGGGGATGGGCGATCAGAGGTGCGGGTTTATGCAATAAGAATATTTAATTATATAACTGTGATCATCAGCGAAATTAATTTCCGTACCACGCCCCATTTCGGCGCATTGCGCACCAAACCAAGGCAACTGGGGCGTTTTTTGCTCATCGGCGACAGCAATATCAATAAGTGGCGTGGTTAAATGTAAATTCTGCTAACATCTGTGCATCTTTTTACTGTTAAGTGGCGGCGACTATGAAATTTGTCTCTTTTAATATCAATGGCCTGCGTGCCAGACCTCATCAACTGGAAGCGCTTGTCGAGCAGCATCAGCCGGACGTGATCGGTCTGCAGGAGACAAAAGTCCATGACGATATGTTTCCGCTCGAAGAGGTGGCGCGTCTTGGTTACAACGTCTTTTATCACGGGCAAAAAGGTCATTACGGCGTTGCGCTATTGACCAAAGGTACGCCGGTTTCCGTACGTCGCGGCTTTCCCAACGACGGCGAAGAGGCGCAGCGTCGCATTATCATGGCGGAAATCCCGTCGCCTCTCGGCAATATCACCGTGATTAATGGCTACTTTCCGCAGGGTGAAAGCCGCGACCACCCGCTGAAATTCCCGGCGAAAGAGAAGTTCTACCAGGATCTGCAAACCTTCCTCGAAACTGAGCTGAAAAAAGAGAACCCGGTGCTCATTATGGGCGATATGAATATCAGCCCGACGGATCTGGATATCGGCATCGGAGAAGAGAACCGTAAACGCTGGCTGCGCACCGGGAAATGCTCGTTCCTGCCGGAAGAGCGTGAATGGATGGCGCGCCTGAAAGGCTGGGGTCTGGTGGATACTTACCGCGAAGCAAACCCGGAAACCAACGATCGCTTCTCCTGGTTTGATTACCGCTCCAAAGGTTTTGATGATAACCGTGGCCTGCGTATCGATCTGCTGCTGGCGAGCCAGCCGCTGGCCGAGCGCTGTCTCGAAACCGGGATTGATTACGACATTCGCAGCATGGAAAAACCTTCCGATCACGCGCCGGTATGGGCCAAATTTAAGGTCTGATGCCATGACGTCTGGCAATCCGTGGGTTACCGCGCAGTGGCTGGACGATTTACTGCACCGCAATCCATCAGCCGAAACATGGCGGCTACTGGAAGTCGGCTATAACGCCGAACAAACCTATCGCGCTGGCCACATTCCCGGCGCGTATTACGTTGACACCCAGCTTGTTGAAAGCCTGCCGCTGTGGAATGTGGTACCGCCCAAAATACTGCGCACAATGCTGTCCCGTTACGGTTTACGCAGCGATATGACCGTCATTCTCTACAGCCGCGGCAACTACGCTGCCGAGCGGCTGGCGCAAATTCTGCTGTACGCTGGCGTCAACGATATCCGTCTGCTGAATGGCGGCTGGCAAAGCTGGCAACGCGCAGGGCTGCGGCAAACGATCGACCAGCCTCCCGCCATCACCCCGCAGGATTTCGGCGCGCCGCTCCCTTCACAGCCACACTTTTTACTTAACATGGCGCAAACCCGACTACGGATGGCGCAGCCAGAGACCTTGCTGGTCAGCGTACGCAGTTGGGATGAGTTCAGCGGCGGCACCAGTGGTTATCACTATATTTCCACTGCTGGCGATATTCCCGGGGCGCGCTGGGGACACGCTGGCGGCAACAGCCAGTTTATTGCTGATTACCATCATCCGGACGGTACTGTACGCTCCCCGCAAGAGATTGCCGCGCTATGGCAACAGCAACACATCACCGCCGATAAACAGGTGATTTTTTACTGTGGCACCGGCTGGCGCGCATCGCTGGCATTTTTGCTTGCCCGCGCGCTCGGCTGGCCGAAGATCGCCGTGTATGATGGCGGCTGGTTCGAGTGGAGCCAGCAGCAGAAAACGGAACAGACGGATGACAAATCTGAAAACAGTTGAGGTGGTTGCGGCAATCATCGAGCGCGATGGCAAAATTTTGCTGGCACAACGTCCGCCGCACGCGGATCAAGCCGGGCTATGGGAGTTTGCAGGCGGCAAGGTGGAAGCCGGGGAAACGCAGCCGCAGGCGCTAACGCGTGAGCTGCGCGAAGAACTGGGCATTGATGCCTTACCTGCTCGTTATGTCGCCAGCCACCAGCGGGAAGTGTCCGGGCGGATGATCCATCTGCATGCGTGGCATGTTGTTGCATTTCACGGTGAGCCAACCCGCCACTATCACAGCGCCTTGTTGTGGTGCGAACCCGCTGATGCCCTGAACCAGGCGCTGGCACCAGCGGATATCCCGCTACTGGAAGCGTTTATGGCTTCACGCGCCGCCAGACCAGCGGATTAGTGGAAATCGCGCGTTCATCGCGCTGGCACTGTAACAACACGCCTTCGGCTTTCACCACCGCGCCTTCACTGTAATTCTGATTGCCATACACGCAGCACTGGATGCACGGCTGCGTAGTTTGTGTCTGCCCACCGGAGCTAAAGACTTCCGGAGGGACATTCACTTCAATTCTCGGTGAGGGTAAACGATCGGCCAGCGCGCTACCCGCGGCTGCCACCAGTAACGCTGCTGCTATCCACAATAAACGGGCCATAACTCTTCCTTTCTGATTGACGCCACGTATTATTATAACGGCTCTCTTCCCCACAGCTTTAGTTTCCTCTGTCATCATTTTTTATGATGACATTACATACATTATTAATTTGCCTGGCGTGAGGTATTTTCTCTTTCGGTATGCGCCCTTACGAATGTTATAGTCCAAAAGCGCCCGTTTTTTGCGCACCACAACAAACCCACCTAAAAATAAGAGATGCTTATATCTATGGATCAGACACACTCTCTTGAATCCTTTCTCGGTTATGTTCAGCAACGCGATCCGCACCAGCCAGAGTTCGCCCAGGCCGTACGCGAAGTGATGACTACCCTCTGGCCGTTTCTTGAAGCTAACCCGCGCTATCGCCAGCTTTCGCTGCTGGAGCGACTGGTTGAGCCGGAACGTGTGATCCAGTTTCGCGTGGCTTGGGTTGATGACTACAACCAGGTGCAGGTCAACCGCGCGTGGCGCGTACAGTTCAGCTCCGCCATTGGTCCCTACAAAGGCGGGATGCGTTTTCACCCGTCGGTGAATCTGTCGATTTTGAAATTTCTTGGTTTCGAGCAGACCTTTAAAAATGCGCTGACCACCCTACCGATGGGCGGAGGCAAAGGCGGCAGCGATTTCGATCCGAAAGGCAAAAGCGATGGTGAAGTAATGCGTTTTTGCCAAGCGTTGATCGGCGAACTGTACCGCCATCTTGGCGCAGATACCGACGTTCCGGCAGGTGATATCGGCGTCGGAGCGCGTGAAGTCGGCTTTATGGCCGGGATGATGAAAAAACTCTCCAACAACACCGCCTGCGTCTTCACCGGTAAAGGGTTGTCATTTGGCGGCAGTTTGATCCGCCCGGAAGCCACCGGCTATGGTCTGGTTTACTTCACCGAAGCGATGCTGAAATGCCACGGTCTTGATTTTGAAGGGATGCGCGTGGCGGTTTCCGGTTCCGGCAATGTGGCGCAGTACGCCATTGAAAAAGCAATGTCCCTTGGCGCGCGCGTGATCACGGCTTCTGATTCCAGCGGCACTGTCGTTGATGAAGCCGGTTTTACGGCGGAAAAACTGGCCCGTCTGTGTGAAATCAAAGCCAGTCGCGATGGCCGGATCGCCGACTATGCACGGGAATTTGGCCTGAACTATCTGCAGGGCCAGCAACCGTGGTCCGTGCCCGTGGATATCGCTCTGCCGTGCGCCACGCAGAATGAGCTGGATGTGGATGCCGCGCGAGTGCTGATTGCCAACGGCGTGAAAGCGGTGGCCGAAGGGGCGAATATGCCCACCACCATCGCGGCTACCGAACTGTTCCTTGCAGCAGACGTACTGTTCGCGCCGGGTAAAGCCGCCAATGCGGGCGGCGTGGCCACTTCGGGGCTGGAGATGGCGCAGAATGCCGCGCGGTTAAGCTGGAAGGCGGAAAAAGTGGATGATCGTCTGCATCACATCATGCTTGCTATTCATCAGGCCTGCGTCGAGTACGGCGGTGAAGGTAAACAGACACACTATGTGCGCGGCGCCAACATCGCCGGTTTTGTGAAAGTCGCCGACGCGATGCTGGCGCAGGGGGTGATTTAATCAGTATGCGGGCCGGACAAAGCATTTATGCCGCTGTCTGGCAATACCTGATGGTGCTTCGCTTATCAGGCCTACGGAACTACTGCGTCGCCGCCCGCCTCAGATGATGGCGGGCGTTTTTTACTCCGTCCTTTGGCAAACGTTTTTTTCTTCTCGCCGCCCGGCGCAACCAGGCCACGGAACTGACGCACCGGCGTATTACGCGCCTGGTGGATCAGTTCATGCAGCGTACTGACCAGCGGCTGCATGAAGTCCTGATATCGGCACTCTTTTTCGCTGATTTTCGTCAGCACCGACTCCCAGTGCGCCGTCATATCCGGTCTGGCTGCCATCTCCGGCAATGAATGGATCAGCGCCCGCCCCGGTTCGGTGGCGTGAATGTAGCGCCCTTTTTTAACCAGAAAACTGCGTTTAAACAGCAGTTCGATAATTCCGGCGCGTGTCGCTTCCGTCCCCAGTCCGTCGGTGGCGCGCAGGATCTTTTTCAGATCTTTATCCTGCACAAAGCGGGCGATACCGGTCATCGCCGACAACAATGTCGCGTCGGTAAAGTGGCGCGGCGGCTGCGTCTGACGAGCCACCACTTCCCCCTTCTCGCACAACAGATCATCACCTTTCGCCACCACCGGCAGCGGCGTGCCGTCGTTCTCCTCATCGCGCTCTTTCGAACCCAACAGCGTTCGCCAGCCAGCTTCCGCCAGGAAACGCGCTTTGGCGATAAACTTGCCGTTGGCGATATCCAGATCGATCTGGCATTTTCGGAACACCGCATCCGGGCAGAACTGCATCAGATACTGGCGGGCAATCAGGTTATAAACCCTGGCTTCGTTATCGCTAAGGTTCACTTTCGACGCCCGCGCGGTAGGAATAATGGCGTGGTGCGCATCGACCTTTTTGTCATCCCAGCAGCGGTTGCGCGTATCCGGGTTGACCACCGGTTGCGGCAGCAAATCCGGCGCATGCGCGCCAATCGCGTTCATCACCGCATGGCGCCCGGCAAAGTGCTCTTCAGGCAGATAGCGGCAATCCGAACGCGGATAGGTAATCAGCTTGTGGGTTTCGTACAACTTCTGGCAGATATCCAGCACATTTTGCGCACTGAGTCCGTAGCGTTTCGCCGCTTCAATCTGCAACACCGAAAGCGAAAACGGCAGCGGTGCCAGTTCAGATTCGCGCTTATCGTTATACGCCGTAACCAGCGCCGGCTGGCCGGCGATGCGGCTGACGACATGTTCCGCCAGCGGACGATGCAGCAGACGCCCTTCCTCATCCTGATATGGCTCGCAGGCATCGCTCGGCTGCCACAGGGCGGTAAAGCGCTCCCCGGCAGGCGTGACGATATGCGCTTTCACCTCAAAGAAATCTTTCGCTACGAAGTTTTCAATCTCTTCGTCGCGGCGCACCACCAGCCCGAGCACCGGCGTCTGTACGCGGCCGACCGAGAGCACGCCCTGATAGCCAGCATTGCGCCCCAGCAGCGTATAAGCGCGGGTCATGTTGATACCGTACAGCCAGTCGGCGCGGGCGCGGGCCAGCGCCGATACGCACAGCGGAATAAACTCGCTGTTGGCGCGCAGACGTTCGATCGCGCGCTCCACCGCCTGCGGGTTGAGATCGTTAATCAGGCAACGTTGCACCTGTTGCCGTTTTTCCGGCGCCAGTTGCAGGTAGTCGATCACCTCATCCACCAGCAACTGCCCTTCGCGATCCGGGTCACCGGCGTGCACCACCTGCTCGGCATCCGCGAGCAGGCGTTTAATGACATTGATCTGTTTCAGCACCGACGGGCGCGGTTGCAGCTGCCATTTTTCCGGCACAATCGGCAAATCCGCCAGATTCCAGCGGGCGTAGCGGCTGTCGTAGGCATCCGGCTGCGCCTGCTCTAGCAGGTGACCGATACACCAAGTCACCACCTGACCATTACCGCACTCAATATAGCCGTCGCCTTTGCGATGCGGTTTGGGTAGCACATCGGCAATGGCGCGGGCCAGACTGGGCTTTTCGGCAATAAATAACCGCATGGATTAACGGATCTCGATCATTGGACGACCACCGCGAGCGCTGACCAGCTCGCCAATGGCGCTCAGTTCAATGCCATACTCTGCCGCCGTGGTTTTCACTTCGTTTTCCGCTTCCGGCGACACCGCCAGCAGCAGGCCGCCGGATGTTTGCGGATCGCACAGTAAATCGCGCACGGGCGCAGGCATTTCGCCCATCAGATGCCCATAGCTGGCGAAGTTGCGCTGCGTACCACCCGGCACGGCGCCTTTGGCAATATACTCTTCGACGCCCGGCAGTTTCGGCACAGACTGATAATTCACCTGCGCCTGCACGCCAGCGCCCTGGCACATCTCGCTCAGATGGCCGAGCAGGCCAAAGCCGGTGACGTCAGTCATCGCTCGCACCCCGTCAATGTTCGCAAAGGCTGCGCCAGCAATATTCATCCGGCACATCACTTCCGTTGCCAGACCCACATGCTCCGTCCTGAGCAAAGATTTTTTTTCGGCGGTGGTTAATACGCCAATGCCCAGAGGTTTAGTGAGGAACAGTTTGCAGCCCGCCTGTGCAGTGCTGTTTTTCTTCACACGTTCTGTCTGCACTATGCCGGTAACGGCGAGACCAAAAATCGGCTCCGGCGCATCGATAGAGTGACCACCCGCCAGCGCAATACCTGCCTGCCGGCAGGCAAAACGCCCGCCGTCGATCACTTCACGGGCAATTTCCGGCGGCAGTTTATCAAGCGGCCAGCCGAGGATGGCAATCGCCATGATCGGTTTTCCCCCCATCGCGAAGACATCGCTGATGGCATTGGTTGCCGCAATACGGCCAAAATCAAACGGATTATCGACAATAGGCATAAAAAAATCGGTGGTACTGATAATGCAAGTGCCGTTACCAAGATCGTAAACTGCGGCGTCGTCGCGCGTTTCATTACCGACCAGCAGATTCGGGTCGAGAAACTTCGCCTGCTCGCTGTGCAGAATAGTATCCAGCACTTTGGGGGAAATTTTACAACCGCAACCGGCTCCGTGGCTGTATTGCGTTAAACGAATGGTTTGCTCGCTCATGGACATCTCCTGTCATTGCAATCCCGTTATGGTAGCGCCCAAACGACATGGTGGTAAGTCTGCGTGTCTGAATTCACGCGCTATTGCTCATTAAGCGAACGAATAACAGCATTTCGCTGCTGAGTATGTCGCCACATAACATCACTGAACTCAATACACGGCCATTTTGCGATGCAGAGCAATTTCTTAACTCGTGAGTTTATTTATTACTGTTATATGACAGAAATATTGCTTATCTTTTCCGTCTGAGGATGTTATTGATAATTAAAGGAATCACTAATGAAAAAACGTTTACTTGCCCTCTGCATTGCCAGTTTGTTCTCTGTTAATACCTTTGCGCTTGTCCCTGCGGGCAACGATGCCACCACTAAACCAGACCTCTACTACCTGGAGAATGCGCAGGCGATTGACAGCCTGGCGCTGCTGCCGCCACCGCCGGAAGTGGGCAGCATTGCGTTTCTCAACGATCAGGCAATGTATGAACAAGGCCGCCTGCTGCGCAACACAGAACGTGGTAAACAGGCGGCGATTGACGCCAACCTGAGCAGCGGCGGCGTCGCCAATGCCTTCTCGACGGCATTCGGTTCAGCGATTACTGAAAAAGATTCCCCGCAATTGCATAAGCTCCTGACCAATATGATTGAGGATGCGGGCGATCTGGCGACGCGCAGTGCCAAACAGAAGTACATGCGCATCCGCCCGTTTGCCTTCTATGGTGTGCCGACCTGTAATACCAAAGAGCAGGATGAATTGTCGAAAAACGGCTCCTATCCTTCCGGACACACCTCAATTGGCTGGGCAACGGCGTTGGTGCTCGCGGAAATTAACCCGCAGCGTCAGGATCAGATCCTCAAACGCGGCTACGAACTGGGGCAAAGCCGGGTCATCTGCGGCTACCACTGGCAGAGTGATGTTGATGCCGCGCGGATTGTCGGTTCTGCCGTTGTCGCCACGCTGCACACCAGCCCGGCATTCCAGATGCAATTGCAGAAAGCCAAAGAGGAGTTTGCTGCGAAGAATAAGTAGCAAATTAATAAGGCAGGTCGGATGGCGCTAACGCTTATCCGGCCTGTGAAAATAGATGCGGTGATTAAAAACGCGTTACGAACGGAGCAATATTCGGAACTGTAACGGTGGTGGAGGCTTTCAGTTGCGGCGTGCCAAGGTACAGAAATCCGACGATTTTGTCCTGCTCGCGGCAGGCAAACGCCTCACGCACCTGCAGGCTGTCGGTCAGCGGGCCGGTACGCCAGATACCATTGAATCCCTGCGCCAGCGCCGCCATCTGCATCGCCATCACTGCGCAGCCAGCAGAAAGCAGTTGTTCCCACTGCGGCACTTTATGATCCATTTCACATTTGGCGACCACAGTAATAATCAGCGGCGCGCGCAGCGGCGAAGTGCGCGCTTTCTCAATGCCTTTCTCATCCTGGCCCGCCGCAATCGCGCCCTGCTCCAGCACCTTACCTAAACGTTCGCGCCCTTCGCCGTCGATAACGAAAAAATGCCACGGTTGCAGCGTACCGTGATCGGGTGCACGCATACCGGCACGCAGAATGTTATCCAGTTGTTCACCTGCTGGTGCAGGTTCCGCCAGACGTGACGCGCTACGACGGTTGACGAGTAGTTCAAGTGCATCCATTAGTTAAACTCCTGTATTGAAATTTATTCTTAAAATTAACACGGACGTAGAATTTGTTACAGCGCCGCAGGCGATTCCTGCTGACAAGAGGCTGCGGGGTAATTAGGATAACCACACTTCGCCGCCCGGGCAGCGGTGGCCTAAACAAACCAGGGAGAATACATGCGAACACTTTGGCGTTTTATTGCCGGTTTTTTTCGATGGAGCTGGCGATTGCTGAACCTTATCCGCAATCTGGTGTTGAATTTGTTCTTCATCCTGCTGGTTCTGGTGGGTGTCGGGATCTGGATGCAGGTAAGCGACAGCAAAACCGAGCACAGCAATCGCGGCGCATTACTGCTGGATATCACTGGCGTGGTGGTCGATAAAACTTCAACCAGCGGACGTCTGGGCGCACTGAGCCGCCAGCTCTTTGGTGCCAGTTCCGATCGACTTCAGGAGAATTCGCTGTTTGATATCGTTGAGACCATTCGCCAGGCGCAGCACGATCGCAATATCACCGGTATTGTGATGGATCTAAAAAATTTCGCCGGTGCCGATCAACCATCAATGCAGTATATCGGTAAAGCGCTGCGCGAGTTCCGCGACAGCGGTAAACCGGTTTACGCCATTGGTGATAACTACAGCCAGGGCCAGTATTACCTTGCCAGCTTCGCCAATAAGATCTGGCTGTCGCCGCAGGGCGTAGTGGATCTGCACGGTTTCGCCACCAATGGCCTCTACTACAAGACGCTGCTGGATAAACTGAAAGTCACCACACATGTGTTCCGCGTCGGCACGTATAAATCTGCCGTTGAACCGTTTATTCGTGACGATATGTCCCCTGCGGCACGCGAAGCGGACAGCCGCTGGATCAACGAGCTGTGGCAAAACTACCTTAATACCGTTGCTGCAAACCGTCAGATCACGGCGCAGCAGGTATTCCCAGGCGCGCAGGCGATTCTGGACGGTCTGCGCAAAGCCGATGGCGACACGGCAAAATATGCGCTCGACAACAAGCTGGTGGATGAGCTGGGTTCCGCTGCAGACGCTGAAAAAGCGATGACCAAACAGTTTGGCTGGAGCAGCGAAGATAAAAACTTCCGCGCCGTTAGCATGTATGACTATCAGACGAAGAAACCGAGCGATGTCGGCGGTATCGTTGCCGTGATCTTCGCTAACGGGGCCATCATGGATGGCGAAGAAACGGCGGGGAATGTCGGCGGTGATACCACGGCCGCACAGATCCGCGACGCACGTCTTGATCCAAAAGTGAAAGCGATCGTCCTGCGGGTGAACAGCCCTGGCGGCAGCGTCAGCGCATCCGAAATCATCCGCTCTGAACTGGCGGCAGCAAAAGCGGCCGGCAAACCTGTGGTGGTGTCGATGGGTGGCATGGCGGCCTCCGGCGGCTACTGGATCTCGACTCCGGCGAATTACATCATCGCTAATGCCAGTACCCTGACCGGATCGATTGGTATTTTTGGCGTGATCAATACGCTGGAAAATAGCCTCGATACCATCGGCGTGCATACCGACGGCGTCGCCACGTCGCCACTGGCGGATGTCAGTATGACCAAAGCGCTGCCTGACGAAGTTCAGCAGATGATGCAACTGAGCATCGATAACGGCTACAAGCGCTTTATCACGCTGGTCGCCCAGTCACGCAACAGCACGCCTGAGCAGATCGATAAGATTGCTCAGGGCCATGTCTGGACAGGTCAGGATGCGAAAAACAACGGTCTGGTTGATGCGTTGGGCGATTTCGACGATGCGCTGGCGAAAGCCGCGGAACTGGCGAAACTCAAGCAGTGGCATGTGGATTACTACGAAGAAGAACCAGGCTTCTTTGATCGGGTAATGGACAGCATGACTGGATCCGTGCGCGCGATGCTGCCGCAGGCGTTGCAGGCTTACTTGCCTGCGCCGCTGGTCAGCGCTGCGCAGGAAGTAAAAGCCGAAACGGACAAACTGGCGGTGTTTAACGATCCACAAAATCGTTACGCCCTCTGTCTGAACTGCGCCAATATCCGCTAAACTCACCTCACACGTCCCCTCCACCGGAGGGGATTTTTTTAGATGCGGCAAGAACGAAACCATGCAAAAAAAATCTATTTACGTTGCTTATACCGGCGGTACCATCGGTATGCAACGCTCAGAACACGGTTATGTGCCGGTTTCCGGCCACCTGCAACGTCAACTGGCGCTGATGCCGGAGTTCCATCGTCCCGAGATGCCGGATTTTACCATTCACGAATATGCCCCGCTGATGGATTCTTCTGATATGACGCCGGAAGACTGGCAGCATATTGCTGACGATGTAAAAACGCATTACGACAAGTACGACGGTTTTGTCATTCTGCACGGCACAGACACCATGGCGTACACCGCGTCAGCACTGTCGTTTATGCTGGAAAATCTTGGTAAGCCAGTAATTGTGACAGGGTCACAAATCCCACTCGCCGAACTTCGCTCCGACGGACAAATTAATCTGCTGAACGCGCTGTATGTGGCGGCAAACTTCCCGATTAACGAAGTGACGCTGTTCTTCAACAATCGTCTCTATCGCGGCAACCGCACCACCAAAGCGCATGCGGACGGTTTTGATGCTTTCGCTTCGCCGAATCTGCCGCCGCTGCTGGAAGCCGGTATTCACATTCGCCGCCTCAATACGCCGCCTGCACCGCACACGGTGGGAGAGTTGATCGTGCATCCTATCACCCCGCAACCGATTGGCGTGGTGACGATTTATCCGGGGATCTCCGCCGATGTGGTACGTAACTTCCTGCTTCAGCCGGTAAAAGCATTGATTCTACGCTCCTATGGCGTGGGAAATGCGCCGCAAAACGGCGAGTTCCTGAAAGCCTTGCAGGATGCCAGCGCGCGCGGCATCGTGGTGGTTAACCTGACGCAATGTATGTCCGGCAAGGTGAATATGGGCGGCTACGCTACCGGTAACGCTCTCGCCCACGCCGGGGTGATTGGCGGCGCGGATATGACCGTCGAAGCCACGCTGACTAAACTGCACTACCTGCTGAGCCAGCAGCTTGATGCGGACGCTATACGTACCGCCATGATGCAAAATTTGCGCGGTGAACTGACGCCGGATGAGTGAGGAGGTTTGTATGACGCAACGGGCTCTACTGTTGGTCGATATCCAGAATGATTTTTGCGCCGGCGGTGCGCTGACCGTGGCCGAAGGCGACAGCATCGTGGATATTGCTAATACCTTGATCGACTGGTGCAAAACACGCGGCGATGCGGTACTGGCAAGCCAGGACTGGCACCCCGCCAATCACGGCAGCTTTGCCAGCCAGCACGGGGTTGCGCCGTTCAGTACCGGCGAGCTGGACGGCTTAGCGCAAACCTTCTGGCCGGATCACTGTGTGCAGAACAGTGACGGTGCGGCGCTGCACCCGCTGCTGAATCAGCAGGCAATTGATGAAGTGTTCCGCAAAGGCGAAGATCCGAAGATCGACAGTTACAGCGCGTTTTTCGATAACGATCACCGCAAAGCTACGGCGCTGCACGGCTGGCTGCAACAGCACGGTATTCGCGAGGTTATCGTGCTGGGGCTGGCCACCGACTACTGCGTCAAATTCAGCGTGCTGGATGCGTTGCAGCTGGGCTACGAGGTCAGCGTGATCACCGACGGCTGCCGGGGTGTCAATATCCAGCCGCAGGACAGCACGCAGGCATTTATGGAGATGGCGGTAGAAGGCGCCACGCTCTATACACTGGCGGACTGGCAGGAAACACACGCCTGAGGGAAAGAGCCGGACGGCGGCTATTGTCTGTCCGGCTTACCATTTTACAGGCCAGATAAGGCAAAGCCGCCCTCCAGCATCGCACGGCGCTTATGACTTGAACGTCGCTATCGGCTTCGGCGCAATGCCGAAATCCTCTTTCAACTGCTGCTTACTTTTCATCACCATCTGCCCGTTGGTGTCGATGGTCATGTGCTGCGCCTGCGTATTATTGCGCGCCTGCCATAGCATCACCAGTTGCAGGCTGTTCTCTTTTTGCTCCGGCGTCAGCGCCACGCCGTCTGGCCATTTACCTAATTCGACAGCCGTCGCCAGTCGCTGATAGATCTCCGGAGTCATACTGTTAACAATTTGTTCGAGATCCATATTAGTCACCTCCGTGGAATAATAGCTGAATCGATTTTTCAACCGTGAGTCCGGGTACCGTCTTCATCATCCGTGAAACTCAGCGAGGCGGAGTTCACGCAATAACGCTCCCCGGTCGGCTGCGGGCCGTCCGGGAAGACATGGCCCAGATGCGCATCACATTTCCCACAGCGAATTTCTATGCGCTGCATACCGTGGGAATAGTCATTGATGTAGCGGATCGCGTCTTCGCTTACCGGTTCGAAAAAACTCGGCCAGCCGCAGCCAGAATCATACTTAGTTTGAGAGTTGAACAGCGCAGCATCACACACCAGACAATGGTAAACGCCATCACGTTTGTTATGCAGCAGATGGCCCGTAAAAGGGGGTTCTGTGCCGTGATTTTGCGTCACGTAAAACTGCATTTCAGTCAAATCTTTCTTCAGGTCGTCTTCGGAGGAATTCTTCGGCATATGCTTACATCTCACGGTAAAAGTAAGACCATTTTCCCCAACGATTCTAACAAAACATTAACACCAGGGTGCTAACTTTTGTTCTAAACTTAGCAGTTGCGATAAAGCAGCCAGGTAATTGTGACAAGTTTCACATTTTTATCCTGTCTGCCCTTTAAAATCCCACGCGGCGCCTCCATATGGGGAGGATGCTCAAAGGAAGAGTGAGGCGAGTCAGTCGAACAAAGGTTATGCGGAGGATTGATTTGTCGCAATGATTGACACGATTCCGCTTGACGCTGCGTACGGTTTTTGTAATTTTACAGCCAACCTTTTATTCACTAACAAATAGCTGGTGGAATATATGACTATCAAAGTAGGTATCAACGGTTTTGGCCGTATCGGTCGCATTGTTTTCCGTGCTGCTCAGGAACGTTCTGACATCGAAATCGTTGGTATCAACGATCTGTTGGACGCTGAATACATGGCGTACATGCTGAAATATGACTCCACTCACGGCCGTTTCAACGGTACCGTAGAAGTAAAAGACGGCCACCTGGTTGTTAACGGTAAAACCATCCGTGTTACTGCTGAGAAAGATCCGGCTAACCTGAAATGGAACGAAATCGGCGTTGACGTTGTTGCTGAAGCTACCGGTATCTTCCTGACCGATGAAACTGCTCGTAAGCACATCACTGCCGGCGCGAAAAAAGTAGTTCTGACTGGTCCGTCTAAAGACAACACTCCGATGTTTGTTCGTGGCGCAAACTTTGACAAATATGCTGGCCAGGACATCGTTTCTAACGCATCCTGCACCACTAACTGCCTGGCTCCGCTGGCTAAAGTTATCAACGACAACTTCGGTATCATCGAAGGTCTGATGACCACTGTTCACGCAACCACCGCAACTCAGAAAACCGTTGATGGCCCGTCTCATAAAGACTGGCGCGGTGGCCGTGGCGCATCCCAGAACATCATCCCGTCCTCTACCGGCGCAGCTAAAGCTGTAGGTAAAGTTCTGCCGGAACTGAACGGCAAACTGACTGGTATGGCATTCCGCGTTCCGACTCCGAACGTATCTGTTGTTGACCTGACCGTTCGTCTGGAAAAAGCAGCCTCTTACGAAGAAATCAAGAAAGCCATCAAAGCCGCTTCTGAAGGCCCGATGAAAGGCGTTCTGGGTTACACCGAAGATGACGTTGTATCTACCGATTTCAACGGTGAAGTTTGCACTTCCGTGTTCGATGCTAAAGCAGGTATCGCACTGAACGACAACTTCGTGAAGCTGGTTTCCTGGTACGACAACGAAACCGGCTACTCCAACAAAGTTCTGGATCTGATCGCTCACATCTCCAAATAAGTTGAGATGAGAACATGATCTGAAAGAGCGACCTCGGTCGCTCTTTTTTTTGTTTTCAAGACAGAGGATTGCGTTAATGATTACAAAAATTTTTGCACTTCCGGTACTCGAAAAAATTACCCCAACGCTTACCCGCCGTAAAATGGACGAACTGGATGTGTTAGTCGTTGAACATCCGCAAGTTAAAGCAGCCTTTACCTTACAGGGCGCACATCTGCTCTGCTGGAAACCGCAGAGCGAGCCGGAAGTCTTGTGGCTGAGCGGCAACACCCCGTTTAAAAATGGCATCGCAATCCGTGGCGGTATCCCGGTGTGCTGGCCCTGGTTTGGCCCGGCAAAACAGCAAGGGCTACCTGCGCACGGTTTTGCACGCAATCTGCCGTGGACGCTGAAAGCGCATAATGAAGATGCAAACGGAGTGGTGCTGACTTTTGAACTGCAAAGCAGCGATGCCTCGCGCAAATTCTGGCCGCACGACTTTACCTTGTATGCACGTTATAAACTTGGCGCGACCTGTGAAATTGAGCTGGAAGCCCACGGTGAGTTTGAAACTACCTCTGCCTTGCACACCTACTTCAACGTTGGTGATATCGCTGCAGTGAAAGTGAGCGGCCTGGGCGATCGCTTTATCGATAAAGTGAATGACGCAAAAGAAGATGTGCTGGCCGATGGCGTACAGACCTTCCCGGATCGAACCGATCGCGTCTATCTGAACGCTGAAGGTTGCAGCCTGATTCATGATGCCGCGCTGAACCGCACGATTGAAGTGACCCACAGCCATAACGCCAACGTAGTGGCATGGAACCCGGGCCCGGCGCTCTCTGTCAGCATGGCCGACATGCCGGACGATGGCTATAAAACCTTTGTCTGCGTGGAATCGGTCAATGCGACCGTAGCGCAAAAAGCGACCGCCGAAAAACCGTCCCGCCTCGCGCAGAACATCCGCGTGGTTAAACGCTGATCCGCTGCCTACCCTCTCCCGCCGGAGAGGGTTAAAACGCGTTATTACACAACATCAAGCGGCATTTTACGGTTGGGCGCCGGAAACGCGTTATCGAGTCGCGCCAAATCGTCCGCACTGAGTACGATTTTCAACGCTGCCGCATTTTCCTCAACGTGCGCCACGCTCGCCGCTTTGGGAATTGCCATCACTCCCTTATGGCTGATGACCCAAGCCAGCAGAATTTGCGCCGCGCTGGCGCGATGCGCATGGGCGAGATCCTGCACCACACGGCTTTCCAGTAAACCCTCTCGCAGACGCCCGGCCTGCGCCAGCGGGCAATACGCCATGACAGGCATCGCCTGTCGCTGGCACCAGGGCAGTAAATCGAATTCAATCCCACGGGAACCGAGGTGATACAACACCTGATCGGTAGCACAGGCCTTGCCGCCGCTGATGCAGGAAAGTTCCTGCATATCGTGGTAATCGAGGTTAGAGACGCCCCAGCGGCGGATTTTGTCCTGCTGCATCAGCGTTTCCATCACCTCGACAGTTTCGGCAAGAGAGTAGTTGCCGCGCCAGTGCAGCAGATAGAGATCGAGTGCATTGGTTTTCAGGCGACGTAAGCTCGCTTCACAGGCTGCGATCGCTTTTTTGCCAGTCGCATTCCACGGATAGACTTTAGAGACCAGAAACACCTTATCGCGCAAACCGCCCTGTAATGCTTCGCCGACCACCTCTTCAGCGCCACCTTCCGCGTACATTTCAGCGGTATCAATCAGCGTCAGCCCCAGATCGATGCCCGCACGGAGCGCATCCACTTCTTTTGTCCGCGCATGTGAATTTTCGCCCATATACCAGGTGCCCTGGCCGATCGCGGGTAGCGTTGCGTTACCGGTAAAAACGATGTTTTTCTCTGCCATTTTCTCCCTCTGCGATAAATGCACCACCGTAAAACAAAACAGGGCCAAAGGCCCTGTTTTGATGCACAGATTGCGCTATTCAAATGCACAATCAGAAGCGGTAGGTCACGCCCGTGAATAACAAGCCAGTCCAGGATTTATCCACCATTGGGCTGTCTTTAATTTCATTCGACAAATGGGTATAGCGACTACTGCCGTAGATGCTCCAGCTATCGGTCAGGCGGTAGCTGACGCTCAGCTCAAGATACGGGTTCCAGCTGCTGCCTGGATCGTAGCTGTTTAAACCACTGCGACGCGCTTCAGAAGCCGAGACGCCATAATAGTAGTCGTTCTGGTTGTTGCTATTCCACTCAACGCCAATCCCCGGCGTCACCGTCAGACCGCCGTTGTGGTACGCGTACAACCACGCGGCATCCCAAGTGATGCCGTTGCTGTTATCCAGCACATCGCCAGCAAGTGTGGTACGCAGAAAACCATATGGCGTATTATGAATATACGACAGCCCCGCCATCATAGTCGCATTACGGCGATCTAGCTGGCGTAACTGATTGTTATTACTATCTTTTGGTTTAAATCGCAACGGCGAGTAATAGGCCGTAATTGACAGCTTATCCGCATCATCATTCCACAGATAGTAGCCGCCACCAATGCCACGAAACCAGAAATCATCGCCTTCATAGGTGATAACCGGAATGGGCAGTACATCCCTGTCATACTGTTTGTACGGCATTTCCACGACGCCGACACCAGCGCCCAGGGAAAAGGTATTTTCTGCATTCGCCGCAAAAGCGGAACCAGCAGTCAGCACACCCAGTGCCAGGAGTTTGAGTTCGGTCACAGTCCTTTCTTTCCTGTAGTCAAATAATTGGCGCTAGAAGTTTAACCGCCCACGACATCCTACCCAAATTTTTTTACCTGAACATTACAAAAAAGGCGCTAATTGTTCAAAGCACCTCACTTGGTGTATCCTGCGCGGCCAAACACTGCCGCGCCTTGCTCAGCAAAACTGCGGTGTGCCGTTTCTGAAATGGCTGCTGATAAATAACGCGCTGTACATACTGTTACACGGCAATACTCATCATTCTTCTGTGGCTGGTATATAGTGTCGCGGAAACAAAATTCACTGTAACAGTGACGTTAAGAGATAACAATTTTGAAACATAAGAACATCAAGTAATTTCACGTTTATAATGAAAATCAAAAATACTTTTGGCCTACATTTCCTGATGGCACTTCTTGCTGTCCTGTTCCTTTGTATTCATCCGCTGATGAGTAGTTATGCGCCACCGCTTAAATTCCAACCGTTGATTGAATCTATGGATGGAACGACAAAAGAGCAGGCGGAAAAAATAGCGACTATTTCCCATGCCTTACAGGGCAATGCGATTTTTTTCATTGGCGCATCGGAGGTGGCCACCTCCAAAGATGAACCTTACGCTGTATATAATTATCTGAATAATGATTTGCATCGTAATGTAGTTGCATTTGGCGACAGTTTTGATGATAGCATCACCCATTTTCTTCTGCTGTCACGCTTTAAAAATTCCCTTAACGCAAACAGCAAAGTGGTTTTACTGCTGGCCCCCGACAGCTTTTATTCTACTGGTGTACCTCCCACTATTTTCGCTAACAATTTCCCGGCGCCCGTGTTTAATCCATTAATGCAGGATGAACAGACACGCCCATTTTTGGTCAATTACTTACGCAAAATAGATAAAAAACAAACCAGCCATTTAACGTTTGAACAAATGAAAATCTCTGGCTGGGACCTGGACAATATCTGGCAAGAAGTGAGTTATGAGTTTGCCCGGTTCTGCACGCTGATAAAAAACGACTGGCTGGCGATGCTGCACATTGTCCCCTCGCCTGCGCAGCCCTGGCCGGTGCAATCTGCCGTCGCCATCACGCCGGACTGGGAACGCGAACTGGCGCATGCCCGCAAACTGAACGAGGTGCGTCAGGAAAGTGCCGACACCTTGTGGATGGATAAAACTGTCTATGAGCCGGGCGAAAAACCGGAAGTGTGGGACGACTCGCCCGTTGAACCCGAACAAATGAAAGCGTTTCGCGCCATGATCCAGTTACTGAAAGAGCATCATGTGCAGGTGGTGGTTATTATCGATGCAATTAACCGGCGCGCGGTGCAAAACCCTGAACTCGTCCAGCCCGCAGTAACACAGACGACGGCCATCCTGAAAGAAAATCAGATCCCGTATCTGGATATGTATTCAATGCCCTATCAGGACGGCTGGAACTGGGATCGCCTGCATCCTACCGATCTCGCATGGATCCCCATGGACCGCTTTATCATTGAGAGTTTTAAATGATGAAATACGCTATTCGCCTGTTTTTCCTTTACCTCTTACTGGCGGTCACCATTATCGCGTGGTCCTCTGTTGATGAAAGCATGAATTTAAAAGTGCACTTTGAATATCAAAAGTTCTGAGGAATGAATGATGTACAGCTCCGGATCCTTTTTCTTCTTTCTCTTTTCTTCGGCGTTACTGTTTGCGCTGGTTAACCGCGTGCTGCGTTACCGGTTAACTTATTTATCCGCTTTTTCCATGCTGGCGGCATTCGGCTGGGGATATATATTTCAGGGCGATTACATTGTCCCGGTTGCGGTTTTCCTCAGTTTTTATATCCTCGTGACCTTAAAAGAGAAAGGATGGTTAAAAACCTGGCAAGCGGTAAGTTTAACTCTGCTGCCTTTGTTCGCAGTGAAATTACATTTAAATAATCACTGGGGAATGATTGGCTTATCTTTTATGACCTTCCGTGCCATTGATGTCCTGCTCTACCGCAACAAAAAAGATAGCACCAACATTTTGCATTACTTCTGTTACCTGTTTATGCCGTTTATTATTCTGGCCGGCCCGATGTATCGCTGGCGAACATGGATCACAGATATTAATAAACCGGTATTTACGTTGACTCGTGAGCAATTTCTCATTGCCGCAGAACTCATTTTTACCGGCATTATCCAAAAATTCTTATTTGCCATGCTGATCGATAACCTGGTCATTCAGTCGTGGAGCCATCGCCCGTTTACCTTAAGTGTTGGCTTTGTTATGTCGCTGGCCTATAGCGCCTACCTCTATTTTGATTTTGCCGGTTACAGCAATATGGCGATCGGTGCCGCACGCTTGTTTGGTCTTAACATTCCGGCAAATTTCAATATGCCCATTCTGGCGAAAAATCCACAGGATTTCTGGCGCCGTTTCCATATCAGCCTCTCCGAGTGGTTGCGCGATGTGGTCTTTATGCCGATTTATATGAACTTAATGAAGCTCGACTTTTTCCGTCAGAACAAGACGCTGGCGCAGAATATCGGTATTTTCTGCACGCTGTTTTGTATGGGGGCATGGAACGGGCTCGAACGGCACTATGTCATTAGCGGCGCGTTGTTTGGCGCCATTTCAGTTGTACATAATATGTTGCAGTGGTCAGCAAAGCGCAGCCCGGCACTGAACCGTTGGTTGCAATACCCCGTGATGCTCTTTTTGGGACGCCTGTTAACGCTTGCAAGCGCTGCGGTATCCCTTTACATTTTTAGCGGAATGTCCCCCCTATGAATCTTCACTCTGATCTCCAGGCGCTCCAGGATTTCCTGCGTGCAGCATTACTCGATCCCGCCCGCCCGCATCAGTTAGCGATCAGCGGCAGCGACGAAACATTAACCTGGCAACAACTCTCTGTAGCGGTAACAGAGTGGTTACAGCGCTATCAGCAATGCCAACCCAACGCAGAAACGCCGGTGGTGTTATATGGCCACCAGCAGGCGGAATTCGCGGTAGCAATCTATAGCTGTCTGCTCCATAACATTCCCTATATTCCGGTGGACTGCATCTATCCTCAGGAAAGGTTGAAGGAGATTTGCCACCTCGCCAGCGCACCGTACTACTACGACGTAGCGGCCCGGCAGTTTGTGCCAACCAGTGAAGTCGGCCAGTCGCTGGCAGAGCCGGATCTCGCCTATATCATGTTTACTTCTGGTAGTACCGGTAAACCAAAGGGCGTGCAGATCGGGCGTGAAAGCGTGTGGCATTTTATGCAGTGGGTAAGCCAGGATTTCGCTTTGCCACAAATGCCGGTGCTGATGAACCACGCACTGTTCAGTTTCGATCTCTCGTTGATTCCATTGCTGGCGAATCTGGCAACAGGCGGCCACATTGTGCTGAATGCCAAAGAGGATATCGCGGCGGAAGACTGGCTCACCAGGCTGAAAAATAATGCTGTCTCGGTCTGGGTTTCCACTCCCTCTTTCGCCTACCAGAAATTGCTCTCGCCGCAGTTCAATAGCGACTTTTTACCTACGCTTGACGTGTTTATTTTTATCGGCGAGGTGCTCAACAAAGCGCTGGTTAAACAGCTGCGTCGCCGTTTTCCGCATGCCAAAATCCTCAACTCTTATGGCCCGACCGAAGCGACTATCGCCACCACCGTGGTTGAAATCACCGATGAGATAGTGAACCGCGAGAACAACCTGCTGCCGATAGGCACCATGATGCCGGAGTCCAGAATGGAGATTACTACCGAGGGTGAGCTGATAATCTGGGGCAAAAACGTGATGCGCGGCTATCTTGGCCTGCCGCTGGAGAACGCAGAAAAATTGCTGCGCCGGGAAGGCGAAGCCTGGCGCGGCTATAAAACTGGCGATCTCGGCTATGAGGACGGGCTTCTTTACTGCCAGGGACGCAACGACAGCCAGATCAAACTCAACGGCTACCGCATTGAAATCAATGAGATTGAAAACCGCCTGCTGGCCATGTCCGGCATTCGCGAGGCAGTAGTCCTGCCGTTGATGAAAACGGGCGGCGGCGTGCTGCGTATCGCGGCGTTCTGCGTAACGAAACTGGCACCTGACGCTATCAAACATTCGCTTTCACAGGTGGTACCATCATACATGGTGCCGTCGCAAATCATTATCCAGGACACTTTGCCGTTGAACCCTAACGGTAAAATCGACCGTAAGCTGCTGGACAGCCACGCTCGCAGCAACTGATTACACAGGAAAAGACAATGGAACAAGAAATTCTCGCGCTGTTTGAAAAGATTCTGTCCCGCAAAGTGGGCTTTCATGATGAGCTGATCGAGTCCGATATTCTCGACTCCATTCTCGCGGTAGATATGGTTCTGGAAGTGCAGGACGTTTACGGCTGCATGATCCCGCCGACTGAAGTCGCCAGCGTGCTGAAAACGCCCGCCGATTTAGCGCGCTACGTTGAAGAGCACCGCAATTAATCGCACGGGTGATAAAGCATTCAAAGGCTCCAGGCGTTATCGCCCGGAGCTTTTTTTTCGTCTTAACAACGAAAGAACCCCCCTCTGTCATCATCCTTTAACACACATCACGTAGTTAATATTGTCGCTCACCTTTGCAATGCGACGAAGTGACCATGACGGCGTCACTTTTTCTATACTTGCGATTCCGCACATCCTGTAAAAATTTACCAACATTCGCCCGGTGCGAAATGTTGGTATTTTCCAACACAAAAAACCATTAATGTTATTAAAAAATCTACATAAATCAAACAATGCAGATGTTTAATCTAAAATATGGTTAAAAAACGCCTTCCCACCATCAGAGTCTTCGCCAGCGATAACTTGATCAAAGACAGATACACGCTCATAACAGATAGGACGGAGCATATTTTTTATCCCGTTGGTTTGCGACGCTAAAAGTGGAAAAACTGATAGCTGTACTGTTCCCACAGATTACGAAAGGACGGCATGCCATGAATATATTCGATCACTACCGCCAGCGTTATGAAGCTGCCAAGGACGAAGAGTTCACTCTGCAGGAGTTTCTAGCCATCTGTAAGCAAGATCGCAGTGCCTATGCTAACGCCGCAGAAAGGCTGCTGATGGCTATAGGGGAACCTGTGATGGTAGACACCGCCCTGGAGCCACGGCTTTCCCGTCTTTTTTCTAACCGGGTCATTGGACGCTACCCGGCGTTTGAAGAATTCTATGGCATGGAAGAGGCAATAGAACAGATTGTCTCATACCTCAAACATGCCGCTCAGGGTCTTGAAGAGAAGAAACAGATTCTCTATTTACTCGGTCCGGTGGGCGGCGGGAAATCGTCTCTGGCTGAACGGCTGAAATCCTTAATGCAACGGGTGCCGATTTACGTGCTGAGCGCCAATGGCGAACGCAGCCCGGTAAACGACCATCCTTTGTGCCTGTTTAACCCGCAGGAAGATGCGCAGATCCTTGAGAAAGAGTACAACGTTCCGCGTCGCTATCTCGGCACCATTATGTCGCCGTGGGCAGCCAAACGTCTGCACGACTTCGGCGGCGACATCAGCAAATTCCGCGTGGTCAAAGTGTGGCCATCGGTTCTGGAACAGATCGCTATCGCCAAAACCGAACCGGGAGATGAAAACAACCAGGACATCTCCGCGCTGGTGGGTAAAGTGGATATCCGCAAGCTGGAAAACCACGCGCAAAACGATCCAGATGCTTACGGTTATTCCGGTGCGCTGTGCCGGGCAAACCAGGGGATCATGGAGTTCGTCGAAATGTTCAAAGCGCCGATCAAGGTGCTGCACCCACTGTTGACCGCCACGCAGGAGGGGAACTATAACGGTACGGAAGGCATCTCCGCCCTGCCGTTTAACGGCATTATCCTCGCCCACTCGAACGAATCGGAATGGGTGCAGTTCCGTAACAACAAAAACAATGAAGCGTTTCTTGACCGTGTCTACATCGTCAAGGTGCCTTATTGCCTGCGCATCTCGGAAGAGATGAAAATTTACGAAAAACTGCTTAATCACAGTGAGCTGTCCCATGCGCCATGCGCGCCGGGTACACTGGAAACACTGGCGCGTTTCTCGATCCTGTCGCGACTGAAAGAACCGGAAAACTCGAGCATCTACTCGAAAATGCGGGTCTACGACGGTGAAAGCCTGAAAGATACCGATCCGAAAGCCAAATCATACCAGGAGTACCGCGATTACGCTGGTATCGATGAAGGGATGAACGGTCTGTCGACGCGTTTCGCCTTTAAGATCCTCTCCCGCGTGTTTAACTTCGATCATGTGGAAGTGGCGGCCAATCCGGTGCATCTGTTCTACGTGCTGGAACAACAAATTGAGCGCGAGCAGTTCCCGCAAGAGCTTGCAGAGCGTTATCTGGAATTCCTGAAAGGCTATCTGATCCCGAAATACGCCGAGTTTATCGGCAAAGAGATCCAGACGGCGTATCTGGAATCCTACTCAGAATACGGGCAGAACATTTTCGACCGTTATGTCACTTATGCGGATTTCTGGATCCAGGATCAGGAGTATCGCGACCCGGATACCGGCCAGTTGTTTGACCGTGAATCCCTGAATGCAGAACTGGAAAAAATCGAGAAACCGGCCGGGATCAGCAATCCGAAAGATTTCCGTAACGAAATCGTCAATTTTGTGCTGCGCGCCCGCGCCAACAATAACGGCCGCAACCCGAACTGGACCAGTTACGAAAAACTGCGCACGGTCATCGAGAAGAAAATGTTCTCGAACACCGAAGAGCTTTTGCCAGTCATTTCGTTTAATGCCAAAACCTCAACCGACGAGCAGAAAAAGCATGACGACTTTGTCGATCGGATGATGGAAAAAGGCTACACCCGCAAGCAGGTTCGCCTGCTCTGTGAATGGTATCTGCGTGTTCGTAAATCATCATAACAACAATCGGGCCGCGCCCTGCGCGCGGTCTGTTGCAAAGTTGGCATACGCAGCGGGAGGCACTAATGACCTGGTTCATTGACCGACGTCTGAACGGCAAAAACAAAAGCACGGTTAACCGCCAGCGATTTTTACGCCGTTATAAAGCACAAATAAAACAATCGATTTCCGAAGCAATTAACAAACGCTCGGTGACCGACGTGGAGAATGGCGAGTCTGTCTCCATCCCAACGGAAGATATCAGCGAACCGACGTTTCATCAGGGGCACGGCGGATTACGCCATCGCGTGCATCCAGGAAACGATCATTTTGTGCAAAACGACCGAATTGAACGCCCGCAAGGCGGCGGTGGCGGTTCCGGTAGCGGCCAGGGCGAAGCCAGCCCTGACGGCGAAGGCCAGGATGAATTCGTCTTCCAGATCTCCAAAGATGAGTACCTCGATCTACTGTTTGAGGACCTGGCGCTGCCAAACCTGAAACAAAACCAGCAACGTCAGCTTAATGAGTTTAAAACGCACCGTGCTGGCTTCACTTCCAACGGTGTACCGGCGAATATCAGCGTCGTGCGATCGCTGCAAAACTCGCTCGCCCGCCGAACCGCGATGACTGCCGGTAAACGCCGTGAATTGCGTGAACTGGAAAGCAGTCTCGAAACGGTGGAAAAAAGCGAACCGGCGCAGTTACTTGAAGAGGAGCGGTTACGTAAAGAGATTGCGGAACTGCGCGCAAAAATCGAGCGTGTGCCGTTTATCGACACCTTTGATTTACGCTACAAAAACTACGAAAAACGCCCGGAACCTTCCAGTCAGGCAGTGATGTTTTGCCTGATGGATGTCTCCGGCTCAATGGATCAGGCCACCAAAGATATGGCCAAACGTTTTTACATCCTGCTCTATCTGTTCCTGAGCCGAACCTATAAAAACGTGGAAGTGGTCTATATCCGCCATCATACGCAGGCAAAAGAAGTGGACGAGCATGAGTTCTTCTACTCGCAGGAAACGGGCGGCACTATTGTTTCCAGTGCCCTGAAATTAATGGATGAAGTGGTCAAAGAGCGTTACGACCCGGCGCAGTGGAACATCTATGCCGCGCAAGCGTCGGATGGCGATAACTGGGCGGACGACTCACCACTGTGTCACGAAATCCTGGCGAAAAAAATCCTGCCAGTGGTGCGTTACTACAGCTACATTGAGATCACCCGACGGGCACACCAGACGCTGTGGCGAGAGTATGAACATCTGCAAGCGATGTTCGATAACTTCACTATCCAGCATATCCGCGATCAGGAAGATATCTACCCGGTATTTCGTGAACTGTTTCACAAGCAAACGGCAACATCAGGGAATTAACCACACACATCAGCCAGTCAGGCCCGCACGGCTGGCTGATTCTCCTCAGGCGCATCTCTCCCGCAACCCCACCTGATTCCACCTGCGTGGAGCTAATCCACGAATTGCCCTACAAAAGCACGGCTATTTTACCCCTTGTGAGCAAAGAAATGTGGCACATTTTACGCACGACAAATCGTGGCGTTTTCTTTCGTCGCGAAAGACAAATTGACAGGAACCGTGCGCATGATCGACCTTGAGGACTTAAAAGTATTTATACAGAACCCTGAAATAAAAGGGATTATTGATACCGTCTGGGATGATCTGGGAGAAGCCTTCGTGCAAGCGCAGGCCATCCTTCCCGCTGAAAAAGCGATGCCGCGCCGGGAACTCTCTTTTCACGATCACGTTAAGCTGCTCGGTTATCTTTGCTGGTTGGTGAATAACGCTAACGCCGCTGGCGACATTATTGAAATCGGCGTCTGGAAGGGCAAATCCAGCGCGTTAATGAATACACTTTGTCAGGGCAAACGCCGCATTATCAGTATCGACCCGATGGAATTGACGAACCAGCCTCTGGAGCTGGGTTTCTACCACGAGCATATTTTTCCGGAAGTCACGCTGATACGCGGTTATTCACAGCACAGCATTGAACGGGTAATGACACTGGAGCCGAAAACTATTCTGCTGCATATTGACGGTGGCCACCTGAAAGAGCACGTTCTTACGGATTTTCTGCTGTATGCGCCAACCGTGGTCAGCGGCGGATTTATTGTGTTCGATGATTATCGCGACTTCATCTACTCTCCGGAAGTCGGACCCGCAGTTGACCTGCTTCGTGCAGGCGGCTTCTTTAACGGATTCGACGTTATTGGTAGCGTTCCGGGCTTTGAAAACAGCTACCTTCTGCAAAAGAAATAAACAGTACACACAAAGCGTTGTTTGTAGTGCTTGTATTTTTTCGCCGCCTTTCAGGGCGGCTTTTTTATTCTCATCGTCAGGCGAGTGGATTATGCTCTCACTGTTAATGTGCGTTATCGGGAGAGAACATGTCTGAAATTGCCAGCCGTAACATCCACCAGCATCTGTTGACCCTGCTTGAACAACAGCAAGCGCGTTTTCACGTGGTCGAACACGACGCCATCGGCAAATGCGAAGCGGTCAGTGAAATTCGTGGCACCGCCCTGGGCCAGGGCGCTAAGGCGTTGGTGTGCAAAATTAAAGGTAACGGCGTGCAAAAGCATGTACTGGCGATCCTGGCCGCCGACCTGCAAGCCGATCTCAGCCGCCTTGCGCACCATTTCGGCGGTCTGAAAGCCTCGCTGGCGAGTCCGCTGGAAGTGGAGACATTCACCGCATGCGTCTTCGGCGCTATTCCGCCATTTAGCTTCCACCCGGATCTGCATCTGGTGGCCGACCCGGTACTGTTCCAGCGCTTTGACAATATCGCCTTCAACGCCGGTCTGCTGGAAAAATCAGTAATTATGGATACACAAGACTATCTGCGCATTGCGCAGCCGGAAATTGTCGATTTCCGCCGTCTGTCTGCGTAATGGGCCGGTTACCACTCCGAGCGTTCCAGTATTAACACGCAGATCACCAGACCAACGGCCAGTGTCGTAAACAGTGCAGTAATAATATAGATATCTGATGGCATGATTGCAGCTCGCAGTTGTCTGAAATTTCACCAGCCGATGTGCTATTCATAAGCGCTAGACATGATTGATTTATGACAGATAGACAGAATTTACGTAAAAAACCGCCGCGAGCTCTGGCAACTGCCCGAAATTAGCCGTACGAAAGAAAAAAGCCTGCCTCATCATCCGTTTATACGTAGAGTGAACAGGCTTCTTTTTTTGGCAAGGAACCTCTGCATGTTTGATAGCACACTTTTTATTTTGCTCGCGCTCGCTGCGTTGGGATTTGTCAGCCACAACACCACCGTCGCCATCTCCATTCTGGTGCTGATTATTGTCCGCATCACGCCGCTGAACACCTTCTTCCCGTGGATAGAAAAACAGGGACTGACTGTGGGGATTATTATTCTGACGATTGGCGTGATGGCGCCGATTGCCAGCGGCTCGCTGCCGCCGTCCACCCTACTGCACTCCTTCATCAACTGGAAGTCGCTGGTCGCCATTGCGGTGGGCATATTTGTCTCCTGGCTTGGCGGGCGCGGCGTGATATTAATGAGTACGCAGCCATCGCTGGTAGCTGGGTTGCTGGTCGGCACCGTACTGGGCGTGGCCCTGTTCCGGGGCGTTCCGGTCGGGCCACTGATTGCTGCCGGGCTGGTGTCGCTGCTAATTGGCCGGCAATGAATAACGACGCTGGTGGCGTTTGACGGCAAACTCCAGCGCACTGCACAGCAGGTAGTAGACCAGACCGGTAAAGATAAACAGCGCCGCAGGGTAGACCTGTACCCGGTTATTCACCTGCCCGGCCACGGTGGTCAGCTCCGGCACGTTGACGATAAACGCCAGCGAGGTGTCCTTCAACAGCGCGACCAGTAACCCCAGATATGAGGGCAGCGCGTTGCGTAACGCCTGTGGCAGCAGCACCAGGCGCAGGGTTTGCACACTGCTAAACCCGCCGCTCAGCGCCGCTTCGTACTGGCCGTCTGGCAACGCGCCCAGCGCCGCCAGCGTCGAATACATTACCGATGCCGAAGTAAACCACGCCAGCGCCAGCGTCACGGTCACCGCGCCGGGCAGATCGCTTCCCGTTAGCCACGGCAGTAAAAACCACAACCAGAAAATCACGAAGATCAGCGGAATGCCGCGAATCAGTTCTGCCCATAGAAACAGCGCCCTGCGCGGCCAGCCACGAAAGCGCCAGGCGCAACAGGCCAGCACCACGCCGCCGGGAAAGGCCAGCGCCGCCGCGCCCAGAGTCATCAGCAGCGAGAGCAATACCCCGCCCGGTTCGCCCTCGGCGGCCCGCCCCCATAACAAATAATCGAGGTTATCGGTGATAACGGTAACGTTAGCGATCATGCTGCCCTCCCGCCGCGCGGCGTAAAATCCGCCAGCTTTGCGACACATTGAACAGCACGCTCATCACCAGTCCTAGCAGCAGATAGAGCATGCTGCCAATGGCAAACGCTTCCAGCGCATGCGCGTTATAACTTTCGATCTGCCGGGTCTGGTAGGTTAGCTCGCCAAGGCCAATCCCGGTGGCCAACGAGGAGAGTTTCATCAGGTTTAGATATTGCCCGACTACCGGTTGCCAGGCATTGTGCAATCCCTGCGGCAACAACACCCAACGAAACAGCGCCAACGGACTGAACCCCTGCGACTCGGCCGCTTCAATTTGCCCGTGTGGTACCGCATGCAGCCCGGCCTGAATCTCTTCCACCAGAAATGCGGCGGTAAACAGCCCTAACGCCCAGGCGGAGGAGAGGAATTCCGGGGTAAACCACCAGACATTGCCCGGCAGAATGCTGAATGCATGGTCGTCATTGACGTACTGGCGAAAATTCAGCGGCAACAGGTTCCAGGCGGCAAAATACCAGAACAGTAATTGCACCAGCAAAGGCGTGTTGCGAAACAGTGATACCCACACCGCCACCACGCTGCGCCCCACTTTGCCGCCGGTCAACCGTAACGCCAGCAGCAGCACCGTCAGAGCTGTCGCCAGCAGCATACCGGCAATGGTTACCCAAATGGTGGTGAAAAAACCGGAGAAGATCCATTGCGCGGGCTGCCCGGTCAGCACGCCCGCCCAGTCGAGATGCAGCGCCATCACAACTCCTTGTTATCTGCGTGCAGTGGGTTAAGCACTTTTTGCAGGAAACGCTGCGCGCGCGGGTGTTGCGGCGCGGAGAAGAACTTCGCCGGTGCCGCCTGCTCCAGGATCTCGCCGCCGTCGATAAAGATCACCCGATCGGCGATTTCACGGGCAAACTGCATCTCGTGAGTGACAACAATCAGCGTGATCCCACTGTGCGCCAGCGATTTCATCACCTGCAACACTTCGCCAATCATCTCCGGATCCAGCGCCGAGGTCGGCTCATCAAACAGAATAATGTGCGGGTCGCCCGCCAGCGTGCGGGCTATCGCCACCCGCTGCTGTTGCCCGCCGGAGAGCTGCGAGGGAAAGTGATGCGCTTTGTCCTGCAATCCCACCCGCGCCAGTAATGCCAGCGCGATAGCCTGCGCATCTCCGGCACTTTTACCGTGAATGTGCCGTAGCGCCAGCGTGATATTGTCCTGCGCGTTAAGGTGCGTATAGAGGTTGAATTGCTGAAAGACAAAACCGACATGGCGCCGCAGTTCACGCAGCGCGCGCCCGGAGAGTGTGCTGGTCGGTTGGCCATCAACCTCAATCTCGCCGCTGCTCAGGGTTTCAAGCTGGTTAATCAGGCGGATCAAGGTGGATTTGCCGGAGCCAGAGGGACCGCAGATGGCCAGCACTTCGCCGGCGGCGACCTGTAAATCAATGCCATTAAGCACAACATTATCGCCATAGCGTTTCGTGACGCCGCGAAATGCCACCGTTCCTTTTTGCACGGGAAACACCTCCGTAGCGGGAGCCACGAAGGTGGAACACAGACCTGACAGCATATTACTTCGCTTCTATTTTAAAGCTGCGTGGAGCCGGAGTTTTGGTTTGCGGACCGAACCAGGTATCGTAGATCTTTGCCGCGTCACCGCGCTTCTCAAGGTTCACCAGTTCATCATTCACCGCTTTCAGCAGCGCGGTTTCACCTTTACCAACCCCAACCCCAATCTCCTCTTTTGACAGCAGATCCGGCAGAATTTTGAATTTGGCTTTGTCCGGCGCTTCCGCCAGTAACCCGGCCAGAATAGTGCTGTCCTGCGTAATCGCCTGTACGTTGCCATTACGCAGCGCACTCAACGCCAGTGGAATATCGTCATAGGCCAGCACGCGGGATTGCGGGAAGCGCTGGTGCAGCGCCTGTTCACCAGTGGTGCCTTTCACTGCGCCAATACGAGCTTTGCTGTAGGCCTCCAGCTTATCGGCAGCCGTTGCTGGTACGAGGAACTGCTGGCCGGTAACAAAGTACGGCGTGGAGAAATCAATCACCTGCGCACGTTCCGGGGTAATGGTGATATCCGCAACAATCAGATCCACCTTACCGGATTGCAACAGTGGAATACGGTTCGCCGGATTGGTTGCGACCAGTTTCAGCTTTACCCCAAGGCTTTTCGCCAGAGCCTTAGCAAAATCGACGTCATAACCGACGATATCGTGCGATTTTGGGTCAATCGCGCCAAACGGTGGGTTGGCATCGAAGGTCGCCACTTTGACGACACCAGCGGCTTTGATATCCGCCAGTTTGTCGGCATGCGCAGAAAATGAGAGTGCGGAAAGGAGTGCCAGCGCGCTGAGCGCGGTGATTTTTGTGTGTAATGAGGTTGCCATGCTTATCCTTATGCCCTGTTATTGTGGTGATTTCAGCGCTAAAGTCACACAACCCCATTCATCAGACAAATATCAAAAAGTGCATTGATTATCTGAAAATATTATTAAAAGCAGACCCACCATATAAATCCTTTATCTGTCATCACCCCACAGAACAAACCCATAAAAACCTTATAAAAATAAGGGAATAGAGAGCAGGAAATATTACTCTGTGCCGAGTGCGGCCAGATAACGCCCCGGCGTCTGACCAAGCCCTTTTTTGAACATGGTAATAAATGCCGTGGTTGAGTCGTACCCCAGCGTCTGGGCGGCTTGCTGTACGGACTGGCCGCTAATCAGCAGTTGCAGGGCAAGGATCTATTGCATCTGATGCCGCCAGCGTCGAAAACTGAGGCCCGTCTCCCGGACTACCAGCCGCGCCAGGTTACGCTCGCTCATGGCGAACACCTGCACCCATTGCGCCAGCGTTTGTCGCTCAGCCGGGCTGGCCTCCATATGATTGACCATCTGGCGGATTTTCGGATGCGCGGAAACAGGAAGCTGCAACTGCATCTGCGGTTGATCCGGCAATTCATCAAACAGCACGCTGCGTAGCTGGCTGGCGTTGCTGCGATGGCGTTCGTGCGGCAAGTGCCATAATCAGCTCGCGCACCAGCGGCGAGATCTTCAGCGTACAGCAATGCTCTGGCATCACCACTGACCAGTTTTGGTTTTGGCTCCGGCGCGACGATGATCCTCGGTCTCACTTTTATCGGCCTACGCGCCAGTTCCGCACATCAGGCGGCAGCCCTCTCGGGTATGGCGCAGTCAGTCGGTTACCTGCTGGCAGCTTGCGGCCCACCGTTGATGGGGAAAATTCACGACACCAGCGGCGACTGGCACCTTCCATTGCTGACATGTACTGTGCTGGCGGTGATGATGGCGGTGTGCGGCGCGTTTGCAGGCCGCGATCAGGAAATTATTGCCCGCTAAACAGCGCGCCATCCGGCCAGATACCAGATGGCGTGTAAGGGCTTATTCGCAGGCAGCGCGCAGCATCGCCTGCACCAGCGGGGAGGGTCGTCCAGCCAGCGCGGCGCGTTCATGCTGGAACAGCGTAGCGACAAAGAACGGGTGCGTCACCAGTTCCACCGCGCGGATTTCGCCCTCTTCATCCCAACCGGTTACGCGCAGATCACCGTTCTCCAGTTCGCGGGCAAACTCTGCCGAAACGCCAAAGCTGCAACGGTACGCCTCTTCCACCACATCACGGCCATACGCGCGGGCAATCAGCGTATTCGGTCGCAGCTCAATGGTATCGGTTTGATCCACCAGCGCGCAGGTCAGCGCAGAGATCACCATGCGCCCTTCGTTTTCCGTTTCGGCATGTGCAGCGTCGCGCCAGCCCAGCACATTACGGGCATACTCAATCACCGCATGCTGAAAACCGCCGCAGGTACCGAGGAACGGCACGGCATTTTCTCGCGCATACTGAATGGCGATAAACGCGCCACGAGCATTTTTATAGGGGCTTCCCGGCACTACCCAGATGGCATCGTAGCCGACCAGATCTTCGGCGCTGTTAATTTCGCTGGTCGGTAACCAGTCGTAATCAGCGGTAATTTCCAGTACGGCAGCAGCATCATCAATCGCCAGCGGAATCGCCTGATGTGCAACAATGTCATGGCTGTAATCGCCGACCAGTGCGATACGCAGTGTTTTTTTCGGAGGGATATGATGCATGAATGTGTCCTTATGCCGGGGCAAATAACGAATAACATAAGGAACATCACACTAGCTGTCTTTTACTGGAATCACAACACCTTAAAATTGAGATCATGTATCACGCTGAAAAATGAAATAATCTGTTGCGCAAGAACAAATTATCAGGAGTCACCCGTGCAGCAAACCCGTATCCTTGTCAGTGCCTGCCTGATGGGTTTTAAAGTGCGTTACGATGGCCGCAAAAAAGCGGCAATGCAGGACACGCTACAGCGCTGGCAGCAGGAAAACCGGTTGGTGATTCACTGCCCGGAGCTGGCTGCCGGATTACCGGTTCCGCGCCCGCCCGCCGAAATTGTGGCTGGCAACGGGGTCGATGTGATGCGCGATCGGGCGCGGATCCTTGAAGATAACGGCCAGGATGTTACCGCGCATTATCAACTGGCCGCCTGGCTGGCGCTGAGCGCGGCGCAACAGGCAGGATGCCGCGCCGCACTGTTAACGGACGGCAGCCCGAGCTGCGGTAGCCAGCATATCTACAATGGCACTTTCAGCGGAACGCAGAAGCCGGGTATGGGCGTCGCCGCCGCGCTACTGGAACAGCATGGAATTCGCGTCTTTTCCGCGCAACAATTATCGGCACTGATCGCCTGGGTTGAAGAGAGGGAGAAGCAATGATCCAATGTAAACGTGTTTATGACGCCACCAGCGAGGACGACGGTTACCGGGTGCTGGTCGACCGCCTCTGGCCACGCGGCGTAAAAAAAACCGATCTGCATTTTGATGAATGGAACAAAACGCTGGCACCATCGACGGAGCTACGCAAAGCCTTTCACGGGGAGGTGCTCGATTTCACCAGCTTCAGCGAAGCCTATCGCAAAGAGCTGGATGCGCAAAAAACAGCAGGTGAACAGCTCGCGGCGCGGGGTAAAAAGGGCACCGTTACACTGTTATATGCAGCGAAGAATGGGGCACAGAATCATGCCATCGTGCTGGCTGAATGGCTACGCTCATTAGCTTAGTCGATAACCCGCTCGCACAGATCCTGCGGTTCGCTGTCGGGTTGCAGCGGCATCAGATGTTCAGCCCGGATAAAAGCGAAGCCCTGCTGACCATCGAACGCGCTGACATTTCCTGTGACCAGCCACAGCGCCCGGCCGGCGTTACGCGGCATCTCAGTGATCACGCCATTAACCGGGTTTAAAAAACGTTCTCCCGGCTGGCACAGGCCGAACAGTTCAACGGCTTTACCAATATTGCAGCGACCATTGGCAGTCTGGGCGCCAATCACTAAGGCCTGGCTGCCCGCTCGTAGCTGAAACATACTTCTCTGGTACTCTCGCAACAGTAAAATGAGATTAATCTTAAGTCGAAGTTTACCCTGGGCTGCCCGCTGCTGTCACGATCCGGATTGCGGATGATCGCGACGCCATAGCGCCCATTCATCGATCACCTCACCGTTCGGCAATTTACACTCGGTGCGCACACCCTGTGGGCTCTGAACCGGCACCCGCTGCCCCCTTTTTTGCTGGCAGTACACCGCCGCCGGATTGGCTTTACCGATCTGCGGCGGCAGCGGCGCATCGGGTTTCGGTGCGGAGCAAGCGGTCACAAAAAACGGCAAAACCCATAAAACATAGCGCATCATTTTTTTCCTTAGGCTCAAACGAAATCGCTATCCAGCATAACCTCAAGCTGGGGCTATCTCCATGATTTCTTCATTCTTACTGCACTTTTGACCATTAGAGTGAGCTTTGTTCTCACCCATGACCAAGAGAACATCATTCCGTAATCAATGAGTTTTTGCCCCGTCTTCATCAACGGGGCTTTTTTTTATTTTCCCTGCAATTTTCAGTTGCCCCCGCTCCGCGATATATCAAATACTCTATTTTCATGATTTAATGTCGCATAGTGGGAGCGTCAGCATGAATATGCGCGGCGGTGCTGGTCGCGCACTGCGAATGTGGTAATGTATTTAGTGAAAAAATAAACAAAAAATCTTTACTCGTCTCGATTAAACCTATTCCGCCACAGATAGCTTAAGAAAAATCTCTTTTTCTTCTATCTCTTATACAATTCATTTCTGGCGAATATCGCCAGTGAAGGAGTTTTCGTGAGAAAGACAACCATCATTATGCTGATTGTGGCAATTGTCGCCGTGGCCGGAACGCAATTGGGCTGGTGGTAATTCCAGGTACATTGCTATTTCAGCGCAGAACTCAACCAAACGAATGATGGCGTCATCTGAACAGATTTCTATGGTCTCATTTATTTGGGCAGAAGATCGCTATGTTTACTGGTCTGAAAAAAAGGAAAGCAAATCAACGTGTCGATCATGGCAACCAACATCGATCGTGCGCCCAGCACATGATTGACGAAGTGGTGACCTCGACGTTGAAACAGTTGGCACTGATCCGCGAACAAACTGAGGTCAGTAATCATCGGCGGTGGCGCATACCATGTTGTAGCAGGCGGGAAACCTGCTGGAGAGGACGCAAATATTCTAACTCCGGACAAACAATAAGATAGCTTAACGGATCGGGCTGCCACAATGTCACATTCGCGGCGACACGGGTTTGTTAAATGAAGCGCAGCGCCGATGATCATCAAATTCATTTATCTTCCCACAAAAAAATTTGCGTTAGCTCTGGAGCCGGTAACAGGTTATAAAGTGCGCAAGTGACGGATATACGCTTTAACAATCACAAAAAACATTCGCTGGCAGTTTTGGTGTCGAAACTGCCGCTTTTTATTGCCCTTCCCCAACGTCAACCAGCACCGGAAAGCAGGTACTCTTTTTATCTGCAATTAATTCGCCGGAACAAGAATATATCCGATAAGAAACAGTAAATTAACTCAGTGCGTACGCAAAAGCATGCTAATGGCATCCTGTTCAGATAATCCATAGCCTTTTACACAGACCTCCATCGCTTCATTCTGTGTCTGATTAAGCAGCGTCTCATTACCGTTGGTGTTCAGGTTTCCAGAAACGATATCTCCCATCTCAACATCATAATTTCCCAACAGCTCTGCGATGGCAAACTCGCCTTTATCATCGCGAATAACAAGAAAGCCAATGCGGTGTTCGTGGTGAACGACAGTACCTTTCATAAGAACAATCCTTTCGCAGTAAGAGAGTTTCAGCGTAGCTGAATCCAGCCCGACAAGAAACGATCTGGCGCGTATTTGGCACCTCTTAGTACAGCGTAGCAACAGGTTTATGATCCCGGCCACAACTCTTATTGGTGGGCCTGTCGTTTCAGCGGAAACATTCCACGGCAGTTTCGGCGATAATAAAAATATCTACTCTATGTGTGGTTTTACTGAAATATAAATATACACTTAATTTACTGCTGTGCGCTTTTTAGCTCCTTAAGTGAAATTATTCTTTATCTCTAAAAAAAGATAATGACTAAAATTAAATTATTTTATGCACTATTTTGTCAGTACATAAGCAACAGAAAAATATAAAGCACACAACCCCATGCCGTAAGCTCGTATCCCTTTTCCTGAGAAGGCTCACTATGCGTAACAATGAACCCGTCACACAGCAAGAATACGTTTTCGATAATGATGCCACGTTAATGTCAACGACCGATCCACAAAGCCATATTAATTATGCTAACGACGCGTTTATTCAAGTCAGTGGTTTTTCGCTTGAGGAACTAAAAGGTGAGCCTCATAACCTGGTACGCCATCCCGATATGCCCAAAGAGGCTTTCGCGGATATGTGGGGCACGCTGAAACAGGGGGAACCCTGGACAGCGCTGGTAAAAAACCGCCGTCGCAATGGCGATCACTATTGGGTACGCGCTAATGCTATTCCGGTGGTGCGTGAGGGCAGGATCAAGGGTTATATGTCCGTACGTACGCGACCCGCAGCGGAAGAAGTCGCGGCGGCAGAGGCGCTGTACCGTGAGTTTCGCAACGGCCAGAGCAAAGGCCGACGTTTTCATAAGGGGTTAATTATTCGCACCGGTTTGATGGCGTGGCGCTCACTGTTCGTCACCCTTCCCCTGCGCTGGCGATTACGCTCGGCACTGATTGTCGCGCTGTTATTCAGCCTGGCTGCCGCCTGGCTGCATGGATTAACGCCCGGGCAAATGGCGAGTTTCTCGGGTTTCATGACGCTACTGCTGCTGGTAATCGATATCTGGCTTGAGCAGCAAATCGTTCGCCCGGTTGAACATCTTCGGCGTCAGGCATTGCAGGTTGCCAGCGGCGAAATACATCAGGTGGAACAGCTTCATCGCGTAGATGAAGTGGGCGTGACGCTACGCGCCATCAACCAGCTTGGCCTGATGTTTCGCTGGCTGGTTGACGACGTCAGCGGCCAGGCGGTAGCCGTGCTGAAAGCGTCAGACGCGCTGCGGGCAGGAAATGACTCCTTAAGCCGTCAGACTGAACAGTCGGCGTCGAATGTGCAGCAAACGGCCGCCACCATGCACGAAATGACTGCGACGGTAAGGAGTAACCGCGAGACGGCGGCAGAAGTCACCGCCCTTTCTCAAGGTACACAGAGCGCAGCGCAGCAAGGTGGACAGGTCATGGACCAGATGATCGAGATGATGTCGGCGATTGCGGACAGCTCACGGCAAATTGCCAGCATCACCAGCATCATCGACAGTATTGCCTTTCAGACGAATATCCTGGCACTGAACGCCGCGGTAGAGGCTGCACGCGCGGGCGAACAAGGCAAAGGTTTTGCGGTGGTGGCTGGCGAAGTGAGAAACCTGGCAAGCCGCAGCGCAAGTGCGGCCAGCGAAATCAAAGCGTTGATCGAAACCAGTGTGACAAACGTCGATTCCGGTAGTGTGCTTGTCAATAACGCAGGAAAGACGATGAAAGAGATTGTTAGCCAGGTACAGAACGTCACCGAGCTGATTGCACAAATCAGCGCCGCCACCGCCGAACAGGCGACTGCGCTTGGTGAAGTAAGTCTGGCCGTGGAAGATCTGGACAGGATCACCCACCAGAATGCCGAGCACGTGCAGGAAGGCGCTGAAGCCTCAGGGCGCATGAATCAGCAGGCCATTCGTTTAGCAGAAGCGATTTCGGTGTTCCAGTAACCCTATTTCGTAATAACCTTGGAGGTTGCGCTCATTTTTTCACCACTGACGGACATAGTGTGGGGGACTCTTCCAGGAGGACAGAACCATGAAAAAGTTACTAATATGTTGTCTTTTCGGCAATACCGCCAATGCACTGGCGAAACGGATGCAAAAGGCAGCCAACGAACATAACTATCCCATGCTGATCAGTCCCATGCTGATCAGTGCGATCGGTCTGGAGAATTTTGCCAGCGTTGCGCCCGCCTTTGACTGTTTTCTGGTCGCGCCGCACATCCAGTACAAACTGGACGAAATTAAGGCCGCCGTGGGTGATGCGCCCGTCGCGATTATCGAAAGCTATCCTTTCGCGTCAATGGATGGTGAGAAAGTGCTGGAGTTTGTCATGGCGAAAATGCCCGTGCTGGCAGAATAAACGCTCAAAAGCCACGTTTGCTGGCGTGGCTTTTATTTCTATATCGTCAGGTTATCTCTTCAGGATTGCAACGTTGCCAGACGGGCAGCGAAGCCGACAAAAATTAAACCAATCAGCGAATTTCCCAGACGGGTTAAGCGTTTTTTTGTCTTCACCCATTGCGTTACATACGAGCCTGTCACAATCAGGAAGCTGAAATAGCAGAAGCTGATTATTTCCAGCGTGCTGGCGAGAATAAAAAATGACACGCCAGGCCGCGCATAATGGATATCGATAAACTGCACAAAGAACGAAACATAAAACAGAATCGCTTTCGGATTAGTCAGGCTCAGTACCAACGAGCGTTTTAAAATATCGCCTTTATGCGCATCGTCATCGTTTTGCGGCTGCGCTGGCCGCACAAAGGTACTGTAGAGCATTTTGCCGCCAAGCCAGAGCAAATAAATCGCGCCGAGATAACGCACGATATTGAACAATACCGGTGTTGTTTTAATCAGCGTGGCGACACCGGCGTACGCGAGAAACATCAGCACAGCATCACCAATAAAAACGCCTGCCGCAGCGGTATAACCGTTGCGTAATCCGCCTGCGATACTGGTTTTCAGCACAAAAAAGGTGTTTGGCCCGGGCACCAAAATGATAAAAATCGCGCCGATAAAATAGGTCCAGTAACTGATAACGCCAAATTCCGCAAACACACTTCCTTCCTTAGAGCTAACGCTACAACCACAATAAAATTCGTGACTATGCTACAAGGGGAGCCGCAGAAACGAAAGCATTACGGTTATTTCAGCAAAAAGGGCACACAGCACTTCAGGGCTGCGCTGCGCCTCTTACGCGATAAGCCCGGGAAAGGTCGTTAAATACCACTCGGGAATATCTTCAGGAAACATCAGTCTGGAAAAATAGTCGCCCTGAACCACCTGGCATCCGATATTTTTTCACCCATTTCGCGCAGAAATAGCACGAAATAACCTATCGCTATCGCACAAAATACCTTCTGCCCTTCCCCTCTCACTTTCATTGTTGATTACTGGTGTTTTATACAGTATAAATATGCGCTATTAATTCACACACAGGAATGGTTAATGTTCGTTGAACTGGTCTATGACAAACGCAATGTTGAAGGGCTTTCCGGTGCCAGGGAAATCATCCTGAATGAACTTACCCGGCGTGTTCACCGTCTGTTTCCTGATGCCGATGTCCGGGTAAAACCCATGCAGGCCAACGGGCTGAACAGCGATGCCAGTAAAAACGACAGGGAAAAGCTGAACCGGATGCTTGAGGAAATGTTTGAAGAAGCAGATATGTGGCTGGTGGCGGATTAAGGCCGCGCCGCCGTGGCTGACGCCCGCTGAAATTTGCGCCGAAATCTGCCGGCTGCCAGAACGTGCAGCCGGGCTGAAATGTTATGCAGGAGTACACCTAGAGAAGCCGCCAGCAAAGGTTCCCTTCACGTCCTGGAGCCTCTTCCTGCGTTCCCCCTTCTACGCTTTTTCCTCAAAACGCATCGCCAACCACTGTGCCTGCTGCTGCATCACCAGCACCTGATGGCCCTGTTCACGCCACTGAATATCGCCCTGGTTAAAGCAGCGTCTGAGCCGCTCCAGTGACGCAACCTGAAAACAGAGCGCCACCATTTTCTCCGGTGCCTGCGCAGCGACAGGCGGTAGCGCGAACTCCAGGCTTGCCTGCTGATGCGTGATAATACGCAGGCAGCAGGTTCCTGAATCAAGCACATAGCCACCGTTGTCCTCCGCGCGAGCCTCTGTACTGAATAACTGACGATAAAGCGCCAGTGTCTGTTCAGGCTGAGGCGAGGCAATAACGAACGCGGACAGCGCCTGCACGCCATTAGGGTGTACTTGCCAGGCGGGCTGCCAAACGGCTTGCGGCGTCTGATGTTCACAGAAAAAACTGAAACCGTATGCCACGGCGCTGGCGCGGATCCGCGAGATACAGAACAGCGCTTCAGCCTGACTGCCGTCCGGCAGGATTACTGGGCGGAAGAAGCGAGTTGGAGGTTCGCCATCGAGTTGGCATTGCTGGAGGTGCCGCCATACCGCATGCGCATCTCCGGTTTTCCAGACCAGTCCGGCAAGGCCGGGGGCAACGTTCCATAAACCTCGCGAGCTTGTCTGCCTGGCGGGCTCATAACCTAAAAGTTCCAGATAGTTATCGGCAAATATGGCCAGATGGTTGCTGGAGCCCATAGAATGGTGTCCCCGCGTACTGAGCTGAAATCCCATCCTCTGGAACAGGCATTGCGCCTGATCCAGTTCTTCATCGACATTAATCACCGCGTGATCGATAACCGGGGTAATCGGCATGGCGTATTCCTTCTGTTCTTTTTATTGATCCCGTCAGGCGGCACGACCGCCAAAATAGAGCTCTCGCATACGGGGGTCGTCCAGCAGATGCCGCGCACTGCCCTCCATTGCCACTTTCCCCAGCGCCAGCACATAAGCCCGGTCAGAAATGTGCAGTGCCTCCATGGCATTCTGCTCGACCATCAAAATGGTCACTTTTTCCTGGCGGCGAATGGTTTGTATGGCGCTAAACACTTCCGTTAGCATTTTCGGCGATAACCCGGCCGACGGTTCATCAAGCAGCAGTACCGCGGGTTCAGGCATCAGAGCCCTGGCCAGCGCGAGGATTTGTCTCTCGCCGCCGGAAAGCGCGGACGCGGGGGATTGCCACTTTGTACGTAACACCGGGTAATGTTCCGCCAGTTGCGCCATTCGTTGCTTACGCTGGCCGGGCGGTAAGAACTGTCCCCCGGTTTGCAGATTTTCTGCCACGGTCAGATTGTTGAAGACGTTGTCCAGTTGCGGGACAAAACCGAGTGCGCACTCACGGATTTTCCGGTGCACCGGAATTTTTGCCGTTTCCCGGCCATCAATTTCAACCCGCCCTTTACGCGGGGAGACAAAACCGGCAATCGATTTCAGCAAGGTAGATTTGCCGCAGCCATTTGGCCCCAGCAGTGTCACGATTTCCGCCTGTTCAACGTGCAATGAAATACCATGCAGAATATCAATCCCTGGGGTATAACCGGCGACCACGTTTTCGAGGGTAATCATACAGCCTCCTGCAATGTTGCGGTGCTATGCCCCAGGTAGGCCTCCAGCACCTGCTGGTTCTGCGCCAGTTCGTCCGGGCGGCAACTGGCGACAATCTGCCCGCGATCCAGCACAATGCAGCGCTGGCACAAAGTATTGATAAAGTGCATATCGTGTTCAATGACCAAAAGTGAAATGCCCTGACGGCTCAGGTTGACCAGCGTTTCTACCAGCTCCTGGCGTAACTTCGGGTGCACACCAGCCATGGGCTCATCCAGCATCAGAAGCGTCGGTTTGCCCATCAGTGCACAGGCAATGCCCAGTAATTTTTTCTGTCCGCCGGAAAGCGCCGCGGCAGGCAAGTCTTTCACTTTGGTTAACAACAGGATATCCAGTAATTCGCTGGCTCGGGCTCTGTCTTCCTGTTCAGCTTTACGCCCGGAGGCCAGCCCCAGCAGACCGTTGAATAACCCGTGCTGACGAGTACCCGCCGTCATCACGACTTCCATAACGCTCATCTTTTCCGGCATGACGGGTAGCTGAAAGGTACGCGCAATGCCCGCCTGGATAATCCGGTGGCTGGGCTGACAAGCAATGGAGCGACCATCAAATGTGATGCTGCCGCCATCCGGTCGGGTAAACCCGGAAATGGTGTTGAGCAGCGTGCTTTTACCGGAACCATTCGGCCCCAACAGGCCAAGAATTTCGCCCTTCTCCAGCGTAAATGATACGGATGTCAGTACCTGGTTGCCGCCAAAGGCTTTGCTGACATCAGCCACTTCAAGCAAACGGCTCATGATAAAGTCCTTAATTTTTCCGGTAACAGGCCGCCAGGCCGGGTGAGCAGACACAGTAATAAAGCCAGACCAACCAACCCCAGACGCAGAGCGCCAGTCAGGTCTGAGCTAATATGGAAATAATCTTTTGCAAAGGGGATAAAGTTATACAGCCCTTCCACCAGCAACACGCCCAGCAGCACACCGCGCACATTGCCAATACCGCCGATCATCACCATGCTCCAGATAAGAAAGGTTTCCGAAGAGAGCAAATAATCAGGGCTGACATAGTCGGTGTACCAGGCCAGTAACATGCCAGCCAGACAGCACATCACCGCGCTACTCATTAATGCCCGGCATTTCAGCCACGGCAGCGCATAGCCCATGCAGATCGCTAATTGAGGTTGCTCGCGCATCAGACGCAGCGCCCGGCCAAACCTGCTGGCACCGATCCGCAAGCTGGCAAGCGTAGCGACGATGACGCTGAGCAGGATAATGACTGCGAAGATACGCGTATCGGTGACGGTATCGCCGGTTGACCAGGGCGCAGACAGCCCGCCAATCCCCTGCGCGCCGCCCGTCAGACGGTCTTCATTGACGACCGCAATGCGGATGATTTCAGCCAGCGCCAGCGTGGCAATGCCCCAGTAATCGGCTGTGAGCTGACGGCCCAGCAACGTCATCAGCGCGCTGATAACAAGGGCACACAGCAATCCGGCCGGGATCACCAGCCACAGCGGCAACCCCAAATTGCTTCCCAGACCGATGGCATAAGCGCCGGTTCCGACAAACACGATATGACCGAAATTCAGCAAACCGGCATAACCTGCCTGTAAATTCAGGGCAAGCGCGACGATGGCATAGATCCCGGCAAGGCAAAGGATATGCAGTAAAAACTCAGACACGACGGACCTCCCGGTTAAACAGGCCATAAGGACGCAGCAACAGCGCCAGTAGCAGGATCACAAATGATGAGGCATTCACCCAGGTCACCGGGATAAACAATAAGTCACCACCAAACAGCCAGCTCCAGTCGATGTTGGTAACGAGGGTTTCGGTTGCCGCGATAAGGAGTGCGCCAAAAATGGCGCCCATTGGGTTTCCCAGCCCGCCGAGAATGGCGGCAGCGAGTACCGGCAACATCAGATCATTGCCCTGGTTAACCCATGCGCTGGCGTTCATCGCCAGCATGCTGCCTCCCACGGCGGCCAGCATTCCGGCCACCAGATTGACGGTGTGGATAATGGCGTTGGCATTTAACCCGGAGGCTGCCGCCAGATCCCGGTTACTGGCCAGCGCACGGATAGCGCGGCCTTGCGGCGTACGAAACAGCAGCAGGCTGAACATCACCACCAGCGAGATCGTGACGCCAAGACTCCAGAGCTCGTCGGAGGAGATGCGGGTGTCACCAGCCTGCAAAAGTGCGCCCACTGGCAGGGAATAATTCACCGGAGCCGATCCCTCAACCCCGAGAACCAGTGCAATGAGCACCATCGATACCGCCAGCGAGCCAATCATGGCGTTAGCGGTGCCACTTTTCAGCAGCGGCTGGTACACCCAGTGATGCAACATCATGGACAGCATGCCGCAGACCATTGCCGAAAACACGATTGCCAGAGACAACGGCATGCCAAGACGAAGCCCGGCGGCGGTAATAAATGAACCGACCATGGCATATTGCATATGGGCGATGTTGGCGAACCGTACCAGCCCATATACCAGGCTTAATCCCAGCGCGACCAGCGACAAATCCGCCGTGCGAATCAATGTATCAATCAAAAACTGCAGCATGGTTTTTCCCCGATGATGTAGCGTGAACTGGCAAGATAAAGCGGTTCGTTACCGGGGAACCGGTACGCCATTAAACGCTTTCACTTTCAGGTATGGCTGGGACTGACGCTGGTTATCGGCATCCAGATTTAATGTGCCGGTAATACCCGTAAAGCCAGGCGCAACGGTTTTCATTGCCGAGATCATGGCTGCCGGATCGGCACTGTGCGCTTTATCAATCGCTGCCGCCGCCAGCATCACACTATCCCAGGCATAGCTGCCGTACACGGAGCGAGGCTTCTCATGGAATTTTTTCTGGTACAGCTCAGCATAATTTGCGCCGTTGCCGCTCGCTGCCTTCTGGTCAATACCCGCGACTTCCATACCAACCTGCCCGTTGGTGTACTGCGCAGGGGAACCTTCAATGGCCATGGTTAAATACATGCCATACCAGGGCGTTTTATTCAGCCCCAGTTCCCAGGCCTCACGGTTCAGCACAATGGCATCCTGCCCGTAACTGGTATAGACATAGGCTTGTGGGTGGGCGCGGGAGATTTGCTCCAGCTCGCGGCGATAAGAAGGTTGACCGCTGGTATAGAGCACTTTGGCGACCACTTTGCCACCCGCTTTTTCAAACGCTTTGGTGAACTGCTCCGCCATACCCTGACCATAAGCACCATCCGGGGCGATAAAGGCCACTTTGCTGTAACCGAGCTGGCGCACATCTTCTGCCGAGAAGCTCGCGGAAAGGGAATCCAGGCCAATAACGCTCCAGGAGGTAGCGCCGATTTTGCGGATATCAGTGCTGGTGCCGGAAATATTGATGTGCAGCAGATTGTTCTTCACCAGATATTGCCCAACCGGAATAGTGACACTGGAGGAAAAACTGCCCACCACTAAAGGTACATGGTTAACCTGAGTTAACTTACGTACGGCGTTGAGGCCTGTTACCGGACTTTCGGCGGAATCCTCCACAATCACATGTAATGGCTGACCATTAACGCCGCCCTGGGCATTTACCTGTTCAACTGCCAGTTCAATGCCACGACGTTGATCTTCACCAATGCTGGCGCTGGTGCCGGTTAAGGGCAAAATCGCACCAATGTTCACATCGGCCTGCGCCGTGTGCGCCAGACCTAACAACGTCATACCTGCCAGTGTTGACAACGTCATGCCCTGCCCAAAACAATTTTTCATGTTGGTTCTCCAGTTTGCTGTGGCCGGCTTCTGAGGCCGGTGTTCTGTCGCCTGCGCAAACGTGCACAAGCCTGCCTGGTAATTCCGAATAAGCGCGCACTAAAGTGAATATATAAGTGCATACACTTGTGAATTAAGCAAAGACGATGCCAGGAAGCAGGACGCTCCCGACATCGAGTGCTTATTTCAGGTGAGTCAACTGCAAATTCGTGAATAAATACAATGGAATCGGAAATATTTAAAATCGGGCAATAAAACTTTCATTTTCCTTTTTTATCGGAGATTACAAAAATATCTGCGTGCAAAAGTGAATACACTTTGATTCATTTTAGTGCAATGCTGCTGTAAAATGGTGCAAAAATATTACACGATGATAAATAATATAAAAATACTTATAAATCAGTATATTTTAAATAAACTAAAAGTGTATTCACTTTTGTGTTGAGTTGTTTTTTCCGCTGTGCTATCTATACCCAAAATAATTCGAGTTGCAGGACGGCGGCAAGTGAGTAACAAATTCGTCGGGAACGAATTTGACCAGCCAACGGCTGGCCTTCGGTGAGAGACAGGATGTCTCTCATTTCATCCCGATGAGCTTACTCAGGTAAGTGATTCGGGTGAACGAACGCAGCCAACACACCTGCAACTTGAAGTATGAAGGGTATATAAAAATATTACGTGAAATAACCTGTACAGCATTTTTATTTTCGTGCTGAGCATGCGGTAAATAAGGGGATAATGTGGTTACCATTAAAAAGAAATCCCGTAGCGCTGACAGCGTGGAAAAGGTCTACGAAAAAGTGAAAGGCCTGGCGATTGATTACCACTTTCGTCCCGGCGAGCGGGTGAATGAGGTTGAGCTTGCAGCACAGTTGGGAGTCTCGCGTACCCCGGTACGGGAAGCGCTGAACCGTCTGGCAAAAGATGGCTTTATGAACTTTGTACCCAACCGGGGTTTTTACTCTCGTGACCTGACGCCGGAAGGTGTCCGCGAGCTGTATGAAGTGCGAATGGTGATAGAGCAATCAACCTTTCGTTTCGCCTGCCTGCGGGCAACAGATGAAGAGATCGCAGCGACCACAGCTATCTGGGAGGAAGTGAGCCAGCATCGCCCGGCGCAAACAGAGCAGGACTGGGCGAAGATCGCGGAAATTGATGAGCGTTTCCACATGGAAATAGCCCGTATTTCCCATAACAGTCGGCTCTATGAAATGCTCGATAGCCTGAATTCGCTCAGCCGTTTTTTCCGGCGTATTGATCTCGAAACGCCCGTGCGCAGGAACAATGCCTATGACGAGCATGTCGAAATTATCGCGGCATTACGTCAGCGGGATATAGAAAAAGGCGTGGTACTGATTGAGCAACATATTTCATTGAGTGCCGAGCATGCGGTTGAAGTGACAAAAGAAGGGCTTGCCAGGATCTATTTTGGCAAGCCCTGAGCCGAGCTTTTCGTTAAAGTCAAAACGATAATTTAATCAGCTACCAGAGAGCATTACGCGTTCCGGTAATCCATTCACAGCGTCATGCTGCGGCATTGCGCCGGGAAAATGTAGAGGAAATATGCGCTCCATTCCCGAAGAGATTATTCAACAGGCGATTATCTGGCGACGTGAGATCCACGCACGCCCGGAGATTGGCTTACAAGAGTTTCATACTTCCGCAAAAATCAGCAGCCTGCTGCGCGAATATGATCTTGAAGTGCATACCGGCATCGCGGGCACTGGCGTGATTGGTGTTCTTCGCAATGGCGAGGGGCCGGCAATAGCCCTCCGCGCTGATATTGATGCATTACCCATCCAGGAAAACAACGTTGTTGCCTGGTGCTCAGCATCGCCCGGCACGATGCACGCCTGTGGACATGACGGGCATACCGCCATTCTACTGGGTGCAGCACGCTATCTCAGCCAGACCAGAGCATTCAACGGTACGGTGTACTTTATTTTTCAGCCTGCGGAAGAGAATGCCGGCGGCGGGCGTTTGATGGTGGAAGAAGGAATTTTTACGCGCTTTCCCGTTTCTGCGGTTTATGCGCTGCACAACTGGCCGGGGTTACCTGTGGGGGAAGTGGCCGTTAGTGCAGGCCCAATGATGGCTTCGCAGGACAATTTTTTTATCACGCTGACTGGCGTGGGATGTCATGCGGCGATGCCGGAAAAAGGTGCCGACCCGGTGCTGGCCGGTGCACACCTGATTACCGCGTTGCAAACGATCACGACGCGCCGCCTCTCTCCTCTGGATAGCGCCGTGATCAGCGTGACGCAACTGCAGGCCGGAGAAGCAATAAATGTCGTCCCGCAGACAATGCTATTGTCCGGCACACTGCGCTGCCTGAGCCATGCCGCCAGAGCGCGTTGCCAGACCCTGATGGCGGAGTATGTTGAACAGCTTACCGGGCCGTTTGGCGTCAGCGGCAGCATTCGCTGGGAATATGGGTACCCGGTAACTGTCAACCATGCGCAACAGGCGAAAATTCTGGCGGATGCCGCACGTCTCGCCCCCGGGATCACGCAGGTCCACACGCAGTTATCGCCATCAATGGCGGCAGAAGATTTCGCCTATTTTCTGGAAGCCTGTCCGGGCGCTTATCTGTGGCTGGGGGCCGATGGCCCAACGCCGGGCGCGGCATTACATAACCCACATTACGATTTTAATGACCAGCTTATCGCGCCAGGCATCGGTCTGTGGGTATCGCTGGTGGAGAGGTCATTGAGCCCTGTTTCTGTTACTTCCGAGGATTAACTATGAGCCATATCCATTTTATTGGTGCTGGTCAAATGACCGAAGCGATTCTGCGCGCCGCCTTAAAACGCGGCGCATTAAACCCGGATGAGGTCAGCTTATCGGATATTGATCCCGCGCGAATTGAAACACTGAAAGCGCGTTATCAGTTGAGCAATGCACAAGATCTGCCCGATGCGCTGGCTGCAGCGGATCACATCGTGATGGGGGTACGTCCTCAGGATGATATTGCTGGTGTCGCACAACTGATTAAGCAGCATGCAGCACCACAGGCGTCGGTCATTTCTATTATTGCAGGTGTAACACTGGCCCAGCTCTCTTTGATGCTGGGCCAGTCGCGCCCGATCACGCGCATCATCCCGAATACGCTGACGGATACCGGGATGGGCTACAGCGGCGTGGCGTTTAATGCTTATGTCAACAGTGCGTCCGTTATGCCATTCCTCGAAAGTTTCGGCAAGGTGATGGTGCTGGAGGAACGGCTGATTGACGTCTTCACCGGGTTTGCTGTCGCTGGCGTCAACTATGTCTATTACTTTGTCGAAGCGCTGGCTGATGCCGGTGTTCTTGCCGGATTAACGCGCATTCAGTCAACGCAAGTGGTGTGGGAAAACCTGGTCGGTGCGGTTGAAATGCTTAAGTTATCCGGACGCCATCCGCGCCAACTGATGGATATTAATAACTCTCCGGCGGGTGTCGGCATTAATGGTTTATACGAGTTGAATAAAAGTGATTTCGCCGCTGGTCTGCAAAGCAGCGTTCTGGCTGCGGTACGTCGTACAACGGAGCTTTCCGGTCAAAAATAACGCTACTTTTTAACAAGGTTGGTCTATGTCAGCAATTTCAACGTCTCTGGCGCCTGCCGCTATTGGGCCTTATGTTCAGGGGGTAGATTTAGGCTTACTGGTGTTCACTTCCGGGCAGATCCCATTAAACCCTGCGACGGGCGAGATGGCGACGGGCATTGAGCAGCAAACCCGGCAGTCGCTGGAAAATGTGCAGGCCATTATCGAGGCCAGTGGTCTGCAGGTCGCGGATATTGTTAAAACAACAATTTTTGTCAAAGATCTCAATCATTTTTCGCAGGTGAACACGGTGTATGAAGCCTTTTTCCGCGAACATCACGCCGCTTTCCCGGCTCGTTCCTGCGTGGAAGTGGCACGCCTGCCAAAAGATGCCGGTGTAGAAATTGAGGCAATGGCAATACGCCGCTAATCACATCAGAGCAAGATTTAAGGGCAGCCCGCCTTGTGTAGACAGGTCTGTTTTCACTGGTGTGCTGCCCTTACCTCTTCAGATACGATGAAAACACTTGCTATCATGCTCTTCTCACTGTCAGGAACAACATACTCACCAACAAAGCTTCACTATTGTGACTTGAGTAAAATGATAATCAGTGGATAAACAATCGCAAAAGTTTACTATTTCAGGCAACTCAACAAAACCCGGCCGGGCGCGCTGGCTCCATGTTGCCAGTTGACCGACGAGAAGCTCCCGCTTAATCCCAAGACCGACAAAAAGAGAAAAAAGATGGCCATCAGACGGTGGTTGCCCCAGAGCTCCGTGGAAAGCCCGGCAGTTTTGTATTTCAGCAGCGACTCATATCCCTCAAGCAGGGCCGCGATGGCTTCTACAGACGCGATGATGGGTATAATACCGCCCGCCGCCGGTGAGCTGATAAACCCGATGACAACTCCGGTAAGTTTTTTTATTTACGCTCATGGACTGTGTCGCCGGTCAATGCCGTACGCCTTACCATCTTCAGTCATGCGCATCCATGGGCATAATAGAAAAGCGTTGATCTGCTGACTTTCCAGAAACGTTGATCTATGATGTTTTTAAAGGTGATGGCGTTCCACCTTACCCAACCGCCCCGTCCGGGGCTGATGACGCCTGATATGGCTCTTGATTTTCAGGAGGTATGTCAGGTCGTCGATAAATCCTTCCGACCTGTGTACTTCCCTTAACGGGGATACGTCTTTGATTAATGTTTTTGGTCATCTTAACCCTGACAGCGATGCTGTCTGCACCGCAGCTGTGACGGCGGGCTGGCTCAACCGATGTGGCCGTCTCGCCCGTGCCTGGAGGGCCGGTGAAGCGAACCCTGAGACACGCTATATTTTTGAAGCTGCCGGGCTCACTCTGCCGCCCCTGCTCGATATTCCACTGAAAGGTGAACAGGTATGGCTGGTCGATTTTACCGAACCAGTACAGGGGCCTACTGACCTTCTTCAAAGTAATATCATCGGGATTATCGACCATCACCGGCTGGGAGGCCTGGTCACGCAATTGCCGCCGGAGGTCTGGATTAAACCGGCAGGCAGCAGCGCAACAGTACTCTGGCTGCTGATGGATGCAGAAAGGCGCCGCACGATGCCCCCGACTCACGCAACCCTGCTTCTTGGCGCGCTGCTCAGCGACACCGTTAATCTGCGCTCACCCACCACGACGGAAGACGATATCCGTACAGCCACTGAACTCTGCGTCCTGTCGGGGATAAAACGCAGGGCATTTGCTCATGGGCTCATGACCGCCAAAACCGACATCAGCGGACAGTCAGCAGAGCAGCTTCTGAATAAAGACCTGAAGGCCTTTTCGCTCGCCGGTACGCATGTGCGTATTGCACAACTGGAGGTCAGTTCACCTGACCAGGTCGCTCCCCTACTGGATGAACTGCAAAATGCGATGACACAGATGGTGGTTAAAACGGGAGCAGGACTTATCGTACTGATGGTGACTGATATCCGGAAATGCTTTTCAACACTGTATTTCGCCGGGCCGGAGAGTGGCAACCTGACATCATGCTCTGTACCGGGCATGGTCAGCCGGAAGAAACAGCTTCTGCCCTGGCTGGAACACTTCCTCAGTCAAAGCCGGAGACAGCCATGAAAATCTACACACATGCACTTGTTCTTGTTCAGGGGAAAGAGGATGGCGTACCCCTTCTCGCACTGGCGGCAACTCTGTCCCGTCTGCTGCAAATGAAGATCACACTCGCGCATATCTGCAATGACTATCGGGAGATGAACTACGTATCGGACAGCCTGATGGATGATGCCGTATCAAAAGATGTTGTTCAGGCAAAGGCGCTGCTCAGTGAACTGACGGCCTCTGTGGATGAGCACGTTGATGCGCGTGAGCTGGTCACCATGCGGCGTTTTGAGGACGTACAGAAATGCATTACCGACATGAGCGTTGACCTCGTAATTGCAGGTCACCGTAATCGTTTTATGGGGGCGCTGACATCCCGCTCTGCTGAATACGTTAACCATCTGAACGTCGACGTTCTGATTAAACACATTCCAAACTGAACCACTGGAGATTTATATGAGCTTTATACTGGAAAAAGTTACTGCCCGTGAAATTCTCGACTCTCGCGGTAATCCCACTGTTGAAGTGGACGCTTTTACTTCTGACGGAATGATGGCCCGGGCATCGGTACCGTCCGGTGCCAGCACCGGCTCACGCGAGGCGACCGAACGCCGTGATGGCGATGCCACTCGTTTTGGCGGGAAAGGGGTCCGTGATGCCGTTAAGGCCGTGGATACAGAAATCTGCGACACCGTCAGGGGAACAGATGTGCGGGAGCAGCGGCGACTGGATAATCTGATGCGGGAGCTGGACGGCACGGAGAACAAAAGTCGGCTCGGTGCCAATGCTATTCTGGGTGTTTCGCTGGCGGTGGCCAGACTGGCTGCTCAGGTCACCCGTCAGCCGCTTTACCGCTATCTTGGAGGGCTTAATGCCAGCCTTCTGCCGGTTCCGTGCATGAATATTATTAACGGTGGCGTTCATGCCCGTGGTCAGGGCGCCGATTTTCAGGAATTCATGATCGCACCGCACGGTGCGTCAACGCTGGCAGAGGCCGTTCGTCAGGGCAGCGAGGTCTATCAGGCTCTGCGCCAGATCCTTCTGTCCCGTAACCTCTCCGCCGCGGTGGGTGATGAAGGGGGATTTGCCCCGGCCGTCTCCTCGAACCGGGAGCCTCTGGAATTCATTGTTCAGGCTATTGAGAAAGCCGGTTACCGGCCAGGGGAAGATATCAGTATCTGTATGGACCCTGCATCCAGCGAATTTTACCGTGACGGGAAATATCACCTTCGCACCGAAAGCAGCGCCCTGAGCTCTGAAGAGATGACGGATTATTATGGGGAGCTGATGAACCAGTTCCCCATAATCCTGCTTGAAGATGGACTCGCCGAAGATGACTGGGCCGGCTGGAAATACCTGCATAATAAACTTGGTGGCCGCGCCGAACTGGTCGGTGACGACCTGTTTGTGACTAATGTGAAGTATATCCGCCGGGGAATAGAAGAAAATCTTGCCAGCGCGGCGCTCATCAAACTCAACCAGATTGGCACGCTGAGCGAGACGTTTGACGCGGTTTCACTGTGTCATGAAAACGGATGGGGCGCTTTTATTTCGCACCGCAGCGGTGAAACCATGGACACATTTATCGCCGACATGACGGTGGCGCTGCGGGCGGGGCATCTGAAAACCGGCGCGCCCTGCCGTGGTGAACGTATTGAAAAATACAATCAACTTATGCGCATTGAGCAGGAGTTGGGCAGTGAAGCCCGTTATGCGGGTATCAAGGCATTTGTTCGCCGGGGTTGACCGAAATCATAACAGCATCTGAAGGATGTATGCCGGTTAAATCCGGCATACATCCTGGTTCCGAAATTATATTCATCTGAGGTGGGGAGTCGAGCATTGGGTCAGTTGTCAGCAATTATGATTGGCGGGGCTGTGGGGTGTGGGGTGTGTCATTCGCTGGTTTTTTGGGGTTAAGCTCAACAGTTTCTTTCCTTCACTTCCGCCCGGAACTCTGCTGGTTAATCTGCTGGGGGCTTTTATCATCGGTGCCGCAATGGCCTATTTTATGCGCCATCCTCAGTTGGATCCTGCCTGGAAACTGCTGATTGTTACCGGTCTGTGTGGCGGTCTGACCACTTTTTCAACTTTTTCTGTCGAGGTTTTTACCTTAATGCAAGCAGGAAATTACGCATGGGTTTTCACCTCAGTACTGGTCCATGTTATAGGATCGCTGCTGATGGCTGCGGCGTGTTTTTACCTGATAACATTACTTGTATGACACTCATACATCAGACAAAATAAAACTAAGGGCATAATTCAACCTTTATTAATGGTTCACGCTAACCTGCGATGAACAACCTTCGCTCTATGCGAGTTTTCGTGAATGATTCGGGGATACCGGCATGCTGGTCATTTCACTGGGCATTGTGTGCATGGTCGCGAGCCTGGCAACAGGAATATCTCTGGTCGGCACCGAAATGGTTCATCAATGCCTCAGCAAAAATGCTTCTGACTGAGTTGCCCGTGCACAAGAAAAGAACATGGTATGTTTTGCCCATCAGAGTCACCTTTTCAGCCCTGAGTGAAGGTCGTGAATGCTTTATGACCCGGTAGCGAATACTCTCCACCGCCGGGTGACAAAGAATTACCTGGTTACACGCTGCCCCTGCGCATCGATCACCTTTTCACCGTCTTCTTTGGTGAATTCCCCTTTTTGTGCATCCGGCAGAATATCCAGCACAACTTCAGACGGGCGGCACAATCGGGTACCCAGAGGCGTGACCACAACAGGACGATTGATCAGGATTGGGTGCTGCAGCATAAAATCAATCAGCTCATCGTCACTCCATTTGTCCTCAGCCAGACCCAGTTGCTCATAAGGCTCCACATTTTTACGCAGCAGGTCACGCACGCTGATACCCATATCAGCGATGAGCCTGACCAGCTCAGCGCGGGTCGGCGGCGTCTCAAGGTATAAAATGACCGTTGGTTCCACGCCACTGTTGCGGATCAATTCCAGGGTGTTACGTGAGGTCCCGCAGGCAGGGTTGTGGTAAATCGTAATTGCGCTCATAAATCACTCTCTTCAGGTTTGACTGGCTCTGGTCCGTTACGACCGGAGCCAGGTTAATCAGAACGAAACGGATAAACGTAAAGCCAGCGCGCTCAGCGTGACAAACAGCACCGGCAGGGTCATGACGATGCCGACCCGGAAGTAATATCCCCAGGAGATCCGGATATCTTTCTGCGCCAGCACATGTAACCACAGCAGGGTGGCCAGACTGCCGATAGGGGTGATTTTGGGCCCCAGGTCGCTGCCAATGACATTGGCGTAAATCATGGCCTCTTTAATCACTCCGGTCGTCGTACTGCCATCGATAGACAGTGCTCCTACCAGGACGGTTGGCATGTTATTCATGATCGAGGATAGGAAGGCGGTCAGGAAGCCCGTGCCCAGCGTGGCCGCCCACAGGCCCTGGCTGGCGAACTGATTAAGCACAGCAGACAGGTAGTCAGTCAGTCCGGCATTACGCAGTCCGTAGACCACCAGATACATGCCCAGGGAGAAAATCACAATCTGCCAGGGGGCTCCGCGAAGCACCTTTCCGGTATTAATCGCATGTCCTTTTTTAGCCACGATGAACAGGAGCAATGCGCCGACGGCGGCCACCAAACTGACCGGGATGCCCAACGGCTCCAGCCCAAAGAATCCAATCAGCAACAGCACCAACACGCCCCAGCCTGTTTTGAATGTCTGGGGATCGCGTATCGCCTCTTTTGGGGCTTTCAATTTGGCAACTTCATACATGGCCGGAATGTCTCTGCGAAAAAACAGGTGCAGCATCACCAGCGTGGCGGTGATCGCCGCGATATCAACCGGCACCATAACAGACGCATATTCATTGAACCCAAGTTTAAAGAAATCCGCCGAGACGATGTTGACCAGGTTCGAAACGATAAGCGGCAGGCTGGCTGTGTCGGCGATAAACCCTGCAGCCATCACAAACGCCAGCGTTGTGCCTTTACTGAATCCCAGAGCGAGTAGCATGGCAATCACGATAGGTGTCAGGATCAGCGCCGCACCGTCGTTGGCAAACAGGGCCGCTACCGCAGCACCCAGTAAAATAATCCAGGTAAACAGCCAGCGCCCGCGCCCGTTTCCCCAGCGTGCGACGTGCAGTGCTGCCCATTCAAAGAAACCCGATTCGTCGAGTAACAGACTGATGATGATGACCGCAATGAACGTTGCCGTCGCATTCCAGACGATATGCCAGACGGTCGGAATATCACCGACGTGAACCCCCCCCAAAACCAGTGCGAGTAAGGCCCCGAGCATCGCACTCCAGCCTATTCCCAGTCCACGGGGTTGCCAGATGACCAGTACAATGGTCAGAATAAAAATAGCTGCAGCCAGCCACATAAAACCTCCTGTCGGGCAGGACCATTCCTACCCGTATTTATTATTTTCCTGCCTGACGGGTAAGACGTTTGAGCTGTTCAATGCCTGTCGGCTCTTCCTGCTGCAGAGGGATCAGCGCCATGCGTGAGGCCAGCTCAGTTCTGACCTTATTGATCTGAGTAGCTTCGTGTGCAGCCCTTGTTAATAACAGCGGTGACGTTGTTTCCGTTGCGACCAGACTGTTATTGATGAGCCATGCCCAGGGTTCAATACCGGCCCGACGTAAATCCTCCTGTAAACCGGCCGCTTCCAGAACAGGGGTGGTTTCAGGCAGGGTTACGAGCATGATTTTGGTTCGATCAGGATCCTGCAACTGCATCATTGGCGTCAGATAATGCCCCTTTTCGCCCATCCGTTTTACCACTTCACGATGGTAGGCTCCCGTAGCGTCCAGCAGTAACAGGGTGTGGCCTGTCGGAGCGGTATCCATGACCACAAAACGCTTCCCTGCTTCCCTGATCACTCGGGAAAATGCCTGGAATACGGCAATTTCCTCCGTGCAGGGGGAGCGTAAATCTTCTTCAAGCAGCGCCCGTCCCTGGGGATCCAGATCCTTTCCTTTGGTGGCAAGAACATGTTCCCGGTAGCGCGCAGTCTCGGCATGCGGATCGATACGACTGACCTGGAGATTATGGCATTGTCCGTTAAGTGTGCTTTCAAGGTGTGCTGCGGGATCCGATGTGGTGAGATGGACATCAAACCCTTTGTCAGCGAGGGCCACGGCGACAGCTGCGGCAAGGGTTGTCTTTCCCACACCGCCTTTGCCCATCAACATCACCAGACCATGTCCGTCGCGGGCAATATCATCAATCAGCATTTCAAGGGACGGTGCGGAGATGGCCTCTGACCGTGGTATCACAGCGGGTAATGAACATGGGATGTTATCTCCGTCCAGCAGACGGCGAAGCGCTTTCACGCCAACCAGATTTTCCTGCTGAAGGCTTAACCTGTCAGTCGGAAGTGTGGTAAGTACCGATGGCATTCCGGAAAGAATACGTTGTTCACGCTGGTACAATGCACTGGCAAGGCTGTCCTGCGACGCTTCTTCGGCAGGCATCATCCCGTTTATCACCAGGTACTGATGCTTGAGACCGACATGCAGCAGTTCATCATGTGTACGTGCGACTTCAGCCAGCGTTGAGTGCTGAGCGCGGGCGACCAGGATTAACCGTGTCTTTTCCCCGTCTGCCAACACCGATAATGCATGCGAGTAACGTTCCCGCTGTTTTTCCAGTCCGGCCAGCGGCCCAAGGCAGGATGCACCGTCAGGATTCGTCTCGATAAAACTGCTCCAGGCACCTGGCAACTGTAGCAGACGAATGGTATGCCCTGTAGGGGCGGTATCAAAAATCACATGGTCAAAATCATTCAGTAACGCGTCGTCGGTCAGCAGCCCGGTGAACTCATCAAAGGCGGCAATTTCTGTTGTGCAGGCACCGGATAACTGTTCTTCAATACTGCGGACGACATCTTCGGGCAAAATCCCTTTAATCGGCTCAACGATGCGGGCACGATATTGTTGCGCCGCCGCCTGCGGATCGATTTCCAGCGCAGTGAGTCCGGGTACGGCAGAAATGGCCGTCAGGGTGTTACCAATCTGCTGCCCGAAGACCTGGCCCACATTTGACGCCGGGTCGGTACTGACCAGCAGGATACGTTTGCCATCATCAGCCAGACGAATAGCCGTTGCACAGGAAAGCGAGGTTTTTCCAACTCCCCCTTTCCCCGTAAAAAAGAGAAACTTCGGGATACTGTTCAGATAGTTCATCATGGGCTCCTGTCCGGTTGGGTTCAGCAACATGACGTTTTGCCGCCGCAGCAGTTTTTCGCCGGAGCCATACCAATTTTTTCCTGATTAAGCCCAAACCAGCGAGCCAGATCCTGCCGTGTCGGATAGCGACCGGACAGGGCGAACTCGCCATCCAGCAGAATTAATGGCAGGCTTTCAGCGCCGGAGTGCTCAAGAAAGGCTTTAACTGACGGATTCTCAGCAAATGCCATAGGCTGCTGTGACAGATTAAAGCGTTCCACCGACACACCCTGCTGTTTCAGCCACGCTACGTCTGCGGAAAATGACACTAAAGCCTGGTCCACTTCCGTACCGCACACGCCAGAACTGCAGCAAAGTGCCGGGTCATACACTGACAGTGTTTTCATGATCTATTCCTTCAGTTTCCAGTTAAAAAATGGTTTGACCGATCCGGTTCAGTTCAGCCTGAAGACGCTCTTCAGAACCGGACAGGACTGATGGCGCAAGCGACAGAAAGGCTTCAATCCGGTGACGAAGAATATGCCAGGCCTGTTCGAAAGCGGCATCGATTTCCTCTTCACTCCCGGTAGCCTTATCAGGATCCTCCACTCCCCAGCGTACCCTCACCGCCGGAGCCAGATACGCAGGACAGGTTTCACCCGCCGCATTCCCGCACACCGTGATCACCACATCCGGTGTCACAGGGAGGTTGTCCCACGATTTGCTGTAGTACCCATCTGTGGGTATCCCTTCTTTCCTGAGAAGAGCAAGAGCGCGGGGATGGACTTCTCCTTTTGGCTGACTGCCCGCGCTGAATGCATGATGCGCTTCCGGTGAAAGCGCGTTAAATGTCGCTTCGGCCAGGATGGAACGGCAGGAATTACCAGTACACAGAAAAAGAATATTCATAACGTCATCATATAAATTCGATAAATCATATATGTATTGTTAAATTTTTAGTCAATCAGAGACACATAACCCTGCCCCCGTTTGTCGCACGGCTACGGGCAATACGCCCGGCCAGCAACGAAATTTCCTCTTTCTGACTGAGATAAGCCTGTTCAATGACGGCTGCCGCCCAGGCGGGCATATGAGCTGAAAGCCGGTAGTGGATCCATTTGCCTTCGCGGCGGTCAATAAGCAGTCCACTTTCCCGTAGCATGGAGAGATGGCGGGATATTTTGGGCTGTGATTCCTCAAGCGTTCCGCAGAGCTCGCAAACACAGAGTTCTCCTGAAGCTCTCAGTAACAGCACGATTTTCAGGCGAGTTTCGTCCGAGAGATTCTTGAAAAGCTGAAGCGCGGTAATCGGGGCCATAAATACTCCGTGGTTTCGTTCGACTTCATCTTAGTCTTCGCTGTATTTATGTCAACAACATATTCTATTTTACAGATATGAATGACTATAATCATAAGACTGAGCAAGGTAGGTCACAATGCGTATCGAAAAAGTCATTGGCTGGTTTATAAGGCAGATTCCGGACAGCTTTTTTGACGCTTTATCCGGGAACGAATGCGCGGAAATGGATGGCATTGTGCATAACCGTATGCTGAATGATACTGAACAGAACACCGTATGCTCTGTTGCAGGACGGGATTCCCGACAGAGGGATAAATGATCGGGTGCTCTCTGTCCATCACACCATCGTGGCTCCGACAGTCGCCTCTCGCTGTCGTGAAACCAGAATCCGTACCCGACAGCATCTAAATAAATATCCTCCAGCTATGCTGGGCATATGACGAGAGAGTAATAAATGCTGCAACTGACCGGCACGCCGCCTTGCCTGATGAAGGCGTGGAAGATGCATGAACATGAACTTTATTGCTGGTTATTCAGGAAAGTGGGTAATGAGGCTGATGCCGATGATTTGATACAGGAAACCTTCCTCCGGGCAATACGTCAACAGGGGAAATTCTGTGACGTGGTGAATGCCAGAGCCTGGCTGTTTGAGGTTGCCCGACATCTGGTTATTGACAAAGGTAGACGGCAACGCGCATGTACTCCTGTGCCGGACGAGTTTTCCATTCAGGACAGTGTTCCCGAGGTAATTGACTCACTGGCCGGATGTCTGCCCCGAATACTGGATAAAATGGCAGAGGCTGACCGAAACATTCTGACACTTTGCAATCTGGAAGGGATGAAACATACAGAGTTTGCAGTTCTGAATGGTATAACACTCGCAGCCGCCAAATCTCGTTTGTTATGGGCAAGGGAGCGGTTACACCAGCAACTTTCGCGTGATTGTCAGGTAAGAGTGGATGAGTCAGATCATGTTTGTTATTTCACACCACTATGAAGGTAGCTGACTGAATATAACAGCGAACGGCCCCATGAATTCCTGAATAACCTGACGCCGGAGGAATAACAACTGATGGCTGAAAAACCAGAAATCTCAAAAAGTGCGTGGAACTAAAAGTGGTCTACTTACAGGCTCACTGATATTTCCGCTCGTTCTAAATTAAACGAAGATCTATTAATGGATAATACCTTAGACTGCCGAGACATATCTCAAATGATAAACCTGAAAACATCACACAATTAGACAGTTAAACGTTTTACTGATAATAGTTACATTGTCAAATGGATAACGCCTTCAATAATTCCATACAATAACCTTCTTTGCTGATTATTTTTTCGATGCTGTAAAAATGTGATCTCTTATGGAAAAATGAATTATCATAATTCAAATAACATTTTTAATAATAGATTTATTCCCCATAAAACCTATATTAAGATACTTGTATGGCAGATGGAGAATAATCTTATGACAACGCTATCTTTTAGCAAGACAGCTAAGCAATACAGCCCATGCTGGCTTCCCTGTCCCGAAGACGATATCTGGCTTAAACGCTATCTTCGCGCCGTTTATCTGACGGAAGCGAACACCCTTCTCAGGGCGACTCTCTGCGCAGAAATAAAGGCTTTAAATGAAAATGTAATATTTCTTGAAGCAGCAGGGGGTACCGATGCCTCTCTGACTTTTTTACTCTCAGACTCCCCATCGCAGAAGCGTGAACATTACACTATTAATGTCGATGAGAATAAAATATGCATTAGTGCAAATGACTGGCCAGGTTTATTGTACGGCTGGTTTCACTTGCTTCGTTACAGGGAATCCCCCGCCCAGTTTCCTCTTCTTATAAATCAAAAGCCCGCTTTTACCATTCGTATGATTAACCACTGGGACAATATGGATGGCACTATTGAGCGCGGCTATGCCGGATGCTCATTATTTTTCTGCGATAACCAGATAAGCTATGATACTGAACGTTTGCAGCAGTACGCGCGTCTATTAGCCAGTATCGGCATTAATGCTATCGCGATTAATAATGTCAACGTTCATCATCAGGAAACCGCCCTGATTGATGAATCACTTCTGCCAGCGGTTTCACACATTGCCGCTATTTTTCGCCAGTATGCCATCCGTCTCTTTTTAAGCATTAACTTTGCCGCTCCCGTTGAAACAGGGGAGCTCGACACAGCTGATCCACTTGATGACTCTGTTATCAACTGGTGGCAAGCTGCGGCAAAACGCGTTTATAACCATATTCCCGATTTCGGCGGGTACATCGTAAAAGCCGACTCAGAACACCGTCCTGGCCCCTTTACTTATCAACGGACACACGCTGATGGGGCAAATATGCTTGCCCGCACGCTGGCTCCATGGGATGGATTAGTTTACTGGCGGTGCTTTGTTTATAACTGTCAGCAAAAATGGTACGACCGCACGACAGACCGGGCAAAAGCGGCATGGGAACACTTTTCACCTCTTGATGGTCAGTTTGATGATAACGTCATTCTGCAGGTGAAAAGCGGGCCGATGGATTTTCAGGTTCGCGAGCCGGTATCCCCGCTTCTCGGGGGAATGGTCAACACCAACAAAGTCATGGAATTACAAATCACCCAGGAATATACCGGACAGCAGATCGATTTGTGCTGGCTGGTTCCACAGTGGAAAAACATTCTTAACTTTGATACTCGTCCGGGTGAACACAACGCACTGATTAGCGACATTCTGGCCGGTGATTCACACCATAATATGCAACATACCGGTGTTACGGCCGTTGTGAACACCGGGGACAGCCGCTGGTGGACAGGACATCCCCTTGCTCAGGCTAACCTTTACGGTTATGGCCGCCTGCTTTGGGATCCGCAGATGGAAGAACGGGCGCTTGCCGAGGAGTGGTGCCAGTTATCTCTTTCTATGGATCATCAGGTGGTAGAGGCGGTCAGCCAGATGCTTCTGAGCAGTTGGCAAACCTATGAAAATTATACCTCCCCGCTCGGTATCGGCTGGATGGTACAACCCCATCATCATTATGGTCCTGCGGTTGACGGTTACGAGTACAGCAGTTGGGGAACGTATCATTATGCCGATCGTTATGGTCTGGGCGTGGACAGAACCCTCGCCAGAGGAACGGGATATGTTAAGCAATACCATCCCCTGAACTGTCAGATGTATAACAATCCACATAGCTGCCCTCAGGAGCTACTGCTCTTTTTCCACTATCTACAGTATCGCCATGTTCTCCCCTCCGGGAAAACGCTTATTCAGCATATTTACGACAGCCATTTCAGCGGTGCCAGCCAGGTCGAAGAGTACATTCAGATATGGCAAACGCTGAAACCGAAAATTGATGAAGATATTTTTGATGAAGTGCTGATGCGCTTACAAAAACAACTGGTGAATGCCCAGGAATGGCGGGATCAGATCAACACTTATTTTTATCGTAAATCCAGAATTAAGGATTGCCGAAAACGCACGATATACCCATAGAACAAAACGCCGTTTTTGACCTGAGCTTATCAGCGGAAAAGGCAATTAAGGACTAACACTGTACTTTCTGGAGAAAGTCTATGGACACCCCTGTCGCAATAAAACTCAGAACCTATATCGGTTATGGAATGACAGATTTATTTTCCAGCGGAGCATTTGCTATTATTGCCGCATGGATGATGTATTTCTTTACCAACTTTGCCGGATTAACTCCGATTGAAGGAGGATCCATACTCTTTATCGCCAAAATTATTGATACGTTTATTAGCCCTTGTGTAGGCTATATCACCGATAACATAGGCAATACCCGTCTGGGGAAAAGATTTGGTCGTCGGCGCCTTTTCCTGTTGTCTGGCTCCGTGCTGGTTTACGTATTTTCACTACTCTGGATACCAGGTATGCCCTGGCTCTATTACCTTTTCGTGTATATCGCTGTCGAAATCATTGCTGCGCTGGTTATTATTCCCTGGGAAACACTGGCTTCAGAAATGACCGATGACTATAAGCAACGCAGTATTCTTTCAGCAATCCGCCTGTTTTATGGCGGGTTCAGTACCTGGCTGGCGACTTTTTTACCTGGTCGATTATTTGCCCATTTTGGTACATCAGACAGTAAAGTTTTTTTTATTAATGGCGTGATTTTCTCGGTTATCTTTATGGTGGCGCTGCTGATAACCTGGTCGACAACGTGGGAGCGTAAACAGAGTGCCCCTGATACAACAGGGCCAGCGAACCGTTTTAACCTGAAATCCATTTTCCGCGACATGGCCTCTACACTACGGATCCGTTGCTTCCGTCAGCACCTGGCCATGTATATCTTTTCGTTCACCTCCTTAGATCTGTTCTATACGGTATTTATCTATTTCATCATTTATTCGCTCAACGGTGATGCCATTCTGGCTTCAAACCTGCTGGCTATAGGCATCTTTTTGACCGGATGGAGCAATGCACTGATGGCCTGGGCGGTGATCCGTTACGGGCAAACACTGTGTCTGAAAATCTGCCTTATTGTCAGTCTGCTGTCTTTCTTTGTCTTTGGTGGGCTTTATCTTTGGCAGCCGCTATCCATCATCCCCATCATGTATGCCACATCGTTGGTCTATCAGTTTTTCAAAGGGGGTTATGTCTATATAATCTGGAATATTTACCCCTTTATACCTGACGTCGACGAACTGGTTACTCGCCAGCGGCGTGAGGGGCTTTTTGCCGGCGTGATGACGCTGGCAAGGAAAAGTACATCAGCCCTTGCAGGTATTCTTATAGGCGTGGTATTACAATTTTTACATTTTGATGCCTCCAGCACCACTCAATCATTATCCACTATACACGGCATTACCGGTCTGTTCTTTTTAGGCAACGTCCTGTTACTCCTGATCAGCACGGTAATCGCTTTTCGCTTTAAATTATCTAAAGAAAATCATCAGCGCGTGAAAGAGGAGGTTGCCCGCCTCAAAAATGGAGGTGAATTAGACGATACCGATCCACAAACCAAAAAAGTACTTCATTCCCTGACCGGGATCGCACATGAAAAGTTATGGTCTTAAAAACGCAGACATTTAAATAAATAATGGATGGATCCTAATGAAAAATAAATATTATAGTGCAGCATTAAGCCTGGCATTATTCACTCCTTATGCTCCGGCGATGGAAATTACAGACTCATGGGTAAACTTTCGTGAAGCCTATTTGACTGGAAGCCAACAATTTCAGACCAAAATAGAATACGGCATGAAACTGGATAACGCGCTCTACTTCAGTATTCAGAACACCTCTGGTCAGGGAAAGAAATTGGATAAATTTCATAATCGCTACAATGAAACAGAGGTCAACTATAAAATCCCGCTTGCCTCACGTCTGTTCTTCTGGCCTGGTTTTGTCTTCAACTGGGGAGCGAACGGTAGCGCCTTTGATCCCTACATTAAACTGGGCGTGCAAATCACTGACAACTTTATGCTGAGCGGTGGCTATCGTTATAACCAGAACAATTACGAAAGTTACAACTACTATGGTGACCGCACCAAGGATTCCAACCAGGAGATAAATCTGTGGGCGGACTGGAACGTTACCGACAGGATCTGGATGGAATACAACTTCACTTACCATAAGCGTGATGACAGCTTCCGTTACGGCAATGGCTCAACGGAAAGCTATGAACACACCCTGGCGGTGAGCTATAAAATCGACGACCATTTCACACCCTATATGGATATCTCACAGCTTGATAAAGCCAGTAAAGACAGAGACGAAAATCGCATTCGTCTCGGCCTTTACTACCATTTCTGAGCGTCTGAATACCTTAGAGAGATGACGTGCCATACATATGGCACGTCATCTGTTATTTATTCATCGACGCCATAACCGCTTTCCAGGTTAGAAAACCACCGCTCAGATTATATGC
>JAGTSE010000031.1 GCA_018261615.1 Pseudomonadota bacterium
GTCTCTCACCGGAGGCCAACCTTCGGTTGGGCAAATTCGTTCCCGACGAATTTGTCACTGCGTCGCCGCCTTCCTGCAACTCGAATTATTTAGGGTATAAGTGATGAAAGAGGAATTTTTATGTCTATCCCTGCACTTGGCCCGGGTATCTTCCGTTTAACGGATGAAGCGGTGATTGCTTCGGTAAAAAATGCCCTTGAACTGGGTTATCGCGTGATTGATACCGCACAGATGTATGGTAATGAAGAAGCCATTGGTAAAACGCTTGCTGAAAGTGGTGTGGCATGTGAAGAGTTGTTTATCACCACCAAGATCTGGACGGACAATCTGGGTGAAGCAAAGCTGATCCCGAGCCTGAAAGAGAGCCTGAGAAAACTGGGCACCGATTATGTTGATCTGACGCTGATCCACTGGCCGTCTCCTGGTGCAGAAGTACCGGTTGCAGTCTCTATGCAAGAGTTGATGAAGGCAAAAGCGCAGGGTCTGACCCATCAGATTGGCGTATCTAACCAGCAACCTACACTCACAAACAGCTAAACTGGATGCAGCAGACAAAGCGGCAATTGCCGGGCTGGATTGCAATGACCGCCTGGTTAGCCCGGAAGGGCTTGCGCCGAAATGGGATTAAGCGATGGAATAACGGGAGCCTGCGCTCCCGTTATTATTTCTCAACTGTCTGCGGTAAATGCTCGCTGACAAAATCGATAAAAGCGCGGATGCGGGTGCTCACTGCCCGGTCGCTGTAATAGACGGCACTGAACGGCATTTCCACCGGCAGACGCTTATCTGCCAGCAAATCAACCAGTTCCCCACTCGCCAGTTCTTTGTCGATCATATAGTCCGACAGGCTGGCAATGCCATTTCCGCTCAGGCACAAATGTTTCAGTGTTTCACCGCTGTTCGAAGCAATATCCGGTGTCACTTCATACAGTTGACCATCGGCAGCAGCAATGGGCCAGACGTTAAGCGAAACCGGTTCGGTAAAACCAAGGCAGATGTGATTGCTTAACTCTTCCACCGTTTCCGGTTTTCCGTGGCGGGCAATATATTCTGGCGAAGCGATAATTTTGCGATAGCTTTTAAACAGCGGACGGGCGCGCAGGCTGGAATCGGTCAATTTACCTACGCGGATCGCGACATCCACTTTACGTTCGATCAGGTTGATAAAAGTTTCACTGGATACCAGCGACAGTTTGATTTCCGGATAGCGTTCGCGAAACGGTTTTATCAACGGCATCAAAAAATGCAGCACCACGGGGGTGGCTGCGTCGATGCTTAACGTACCGCTGGGCGTGGATCTGGTCTCCATGATCTCGGTTTCTGCTGCTGTCATCTCCTGCAAGACGCTTTGTACGCGTCGAAAATAGCGCTCGCCTTCTTCAGTCAGGCTGAGCTGGCGCGTGGTGCGATTAAGCAAATTAACCCCAAGCTTATTTTCCAGCTTCTTGACAGCGCGGCTGATGGCCGAATTGGCTTGTCCCAGGCGTTCCGCTGCCCGGCTGAAGCTACCGCTTTCAACAACGGCAACAAAAATCGCGAGTTCTTCTGAAGTGGTTTTCATTATTGCCTCTGTAGCAACATTTCAACGATATTTTTCATTCATAAGGTATTTAACCATCTTGCCAGAGAGGAGGCTACGACGGGTATTCTTTAGTGATGTCGCTAAGTACTTACTCGCCAGAGCAGGGTGTTTTTCTGGTGATTGCACGTTGAAACTCGGTGTTAAAATCCCTATAACTGAATGACCACCCAAAGTAGGGGCGGACATCAAAGAGGTTTGAAGCCGAAAGTGCCAAAAAATACCTATGCCATGCGATATGTTGCTGGACAACCCGCGGAGCGAATTTTACCTCCGGGATCTTTCGCGAGTATTGGCAAGGCGCTACCCGCAGGCGTTCCGCTAAGCAGCGACGAAAAAATCCGTGTTCTGGTGTGGAATATTTTCAAGCAGCAACGCGCGGAGTGGCTGTCGGTACTGCAAAGTTTTGGTAAGGATGCGCATCTGGTTTTACTGCAGGAAGCGCAAACCACGCCGGAACTGGTCCGGTTTGCGACCACCAATTACCTTGCCGCTGATCAGGTTCCCGCCTTTGTTTTACCGCAACACCCTTCGGGAGTAATGACACTTTCCTCGGCACATCCGGTTTATTGCTGTCCGCTACGCGAACGTGAGCCGATCTTACGGCTGGCGAAATCAGCATTAGTAACGGTTTACCCGTTGCCTGATTTACGCAATCTGATGGTCGTGAATGTGCATGCGGTGAATTTCAGCCTTGGCGTGGACGTTTACAGCAAGCAATTACTGCCAATTGGCGATCAGATACTGCGCCATAACGGGCCGGTGATTATGGCTGGCGATTTTAACGCCTGGAGCCGTCCGCGCATAAATGCCCTGTACCGCTTCAGCCGGGATATGTCTCTGCGGCAGGTGCGCTTTACCGACGATAATCGCCGGCGTGCCTTTGGTCGACCGCTCGATTTTATCTTTTACCGCGGGTTAAACGTGGAGGAAGCTTCAGTTCTGGTGACCCGCGCGTCGGATCATAACCCACTGCTGGTGGAGTTTAGCCCAGGCAAAGCCGGGAAGTAACACGGCGGAAAGACAAAAAAAGCACCGTGAGGAACGGTGCTTTTTTATGAGATTAAATCAGGAATCCGGCGTGGCGCTGTTTTTCACAAAGAGCGTCAGTTGATCGCCAGGCTGCAAATTATCCGTATCGTTGTTCCAGCGCATCACATCCTGGATGTTAACTCCGTGACGTTTTGCGATACTCGACAGCGAATCACCTTTGCGCACGCGATAGGTAATGCTATCGCTGTTGCGGGCAAGTCGCTGCGCACTGCTGCCTGCGCCGACAGTCAGGTTCTGACCGATTTTCAGGTTTGCGCCGCGAAGGTTATTCCACTGCTGGAGATCCTTCGTGGTCACGCCGAGGCGTGAGGCAATCGCTGAAAGCGTGTCGCCTGAACGAACTTTGTAGCTGCGACTGGTCAGCGTGGTGTTATCCGCTACCAGGGTTGGCTGTACAGCGGCGATTTCGCCGGAGGCCAGAGATTCACGCAGTTGATCGACGTGTTTCTTCGGTACCATCACGTACTGCGGCCCAGCGGAACCGAGCGTGGAACTTTTAACGCCAGCGTTAAAGGTTTTCAGCTTGTTCACAGAGATGCCCGCCATTTCCGCCAGCTGAGCAACTTCAACCGGGCTGCTCAATCTGACTCGCGCCAGGGCGCGACTTTCGTCCGGCGTTGGCAAATTAACGCCATAACGCTTGCTGTTCTTGAGGATATCACTCAATGCCAGCATTTTCGGCACGTAAATTTTGGTTTCCTGCGGCAGTGAGAGCGACCAAAAATCAGTGGATTTACCCCGCGCTTTGTTCGCTTTTATCGCCTTCAGTACACGCCCTTCACCGCTGTTGTAGGCGGCTACGGTCAGTAACCAGTCGCCGTCGAACATACGATTCAGACGCTGCATCATGTCGAGTGCGGCTGTTGTAGACGCCACAATGTCACGACGCGCATCGTAATTACGTGTCTGTTTTAAACCATAATTTCGCCCAGTGCTCGGAATGATCTGCCAAATGCCTGCGGCATTGGCACCAGACGTCGCGTGTGGGTTAAAAGCGCTCTCCACTATGGGTAGTAGTACCAGTTCCATGGGCATGTTACGTTTTTTAACTTGCCCTGCTATCCAGTACATATACGGCTCTGCCCGTAAAGTTACATCGTGGAGATAGCTCTTATTACTTAAATACTTCAGTTTCTGTTCGCGAATCCGGGCATTTTCCGGTATTCCCATCTTTAGCTCGTCGCTAATGGCGGTCCACAAGTCACTGTTATCCTGGGCGGCGAATGTTCCATCGTCCATCCACCGCGCCTGACTAGTAAACTTCCATGCTTCCCCTTGACCAGCTGCAGAAAGGCTCTGTGCGTGCTGTTGGACCGTGCCGTCGTGCTTAGACGCCTGGCACCCCACGAGCAGGACAGAGGCGAATAATATCGCTTTTGCCTTCATGTGTGTGTCAATAGTAGTTGCTTAAAAGACGAGCGATAATAACGGGGCAGCTCAGAAAAGGCAACCCGGAAATATCAGAACTTATCTTTCTTTGCCCGTAACCATGCGAAACGCTCTTCAGGGTGTAGCAAATTTGTTTCTTTATTTATTACATCAATTAAATCAATATCTTCGGTTCGTAAAAATAAATTAATTCGACGCTCGTTTTTCAGAATTACGGGGAGTGTTTTTTGATTTTTTGCACGTAACTCCTTCACTTCTCGATAGTATTCGTTAAGTGCAGCATCCTCCGGCAGAATACTGATTGCAAACTTCATATTCCCTAACGTGTATTCATGTGCGCAACAAATGACCGTCTCATCCGGTAGAGCATTTATTTTACAAAACGATTGATACATCTGGGTTGCCGTACCTTCGAAAAGTCTGCCACATCCGCCGGAAAATAGCGTGTCACCGCAAAATAGATAAGGAAAGCTGAAGAAACAGATATGTCCTAAAGTGTGACCGGGCGTGGCGAATACAGAAAATTTATGTCCCAAAACAGAGATGACCTGGCCATCAGCGACAATGTGCGTAGCACCTTTATCTTGCGTCTCCGCGGGGCCATACACTACGACGTTGGGATACCGCTGGCGCAATTTTTCCACACCGCCAACATGGTCATTATGATGATGTGTTAAGAAGATGGCTTCCGGCTGCCACTGTTTCTCTTCAAGGGTTTGCAGCACCGGAGCGGCTTCGCCCGGATCGACAATCAGGCAACGTCCGTTATCATTGTTCAGTATCCAGATGTAGTTATCCTGGAAGGCGGGAATACTGTTAAGATTCATTAAATACCTCTCAAAGCGTAGCGGAAGGTGGTGATGAAACCGGCAAGGACTCCTCAGACATTTGTGGCACCAGTAAGCTGGAATGATTTACCCAAAGGCGCATATTATCGTGAGGCGCTGGAAGGAGAACTCAAACCGTGGTTTGCAAAAATGTATGGTTTTCATTTGCTTAAAGTCGGTAATCTCAGTGCAGAAATCAATGCCGAAAGTTGCGCTGTTTCCCATCAGGTGAATGTTTCCCTGGCTGGCAAGCCAATGCAGGTTCGTGCCGATCCGCTGTATTTGCCCTTTGCGGAAAAATCCGTTGATGCCTGCTTGCTGGCGCACACGCTTTCCTGGTGTACCGATCCGCACCGTTTATTGCAGGAAGTTGATCGTGTACTGATTGACGACGGCTGGTTGGTGATGAGCGGCTTTAATCCGATGAGCCTGCTCGGTCTGGCGAAGGCCGTACCGTTTGTCCGTCGCTCGCCAGCCGTCAAAAGCCGTATGTTTACTCTGATGCGCCAGTTCGACTGGTTATCACTGCTCAATTTCGAAGTGCTATATTATAGTTGTTTTCATGTGCTGCCATGGACGAAGCAAGGCGGTAAACTACTTAGCTCGCATTTACCTGCGCTGGGGTGCATGCAGTTGATCGTCGCTCGTAAACGTACCTTTCCGTTGACGCTCAACCCGATGAAGCAGAGCCGTAACAAAACCCAAGTGCGCCAGGCCGTTGGCGCAACGCGCCAGTCTTAAGCCTCTGGCTGATAACCAACATCTTCCAGTGTTGGGTTCATCGCCGCCGCTCGCGCCAGCTCATCACAGCGTTCGTTTTCCGGGTGCCCTGCATGGCCTTTGACCCATTCCCATTTGATTTGATGCTGGCTGAGCGCTGCATCCAGTCGCTGCCAGAGATCAACATTCTTCACAGGCTTTTTCTCTGCGGTTTTCCAGCCGCGCTTTTTCCAGTTGTGGATCCACTGGGTGATCCCCTGGCGCACGTACTGGCTGTCGGTGCTGAGCACAATTTCGCAATGCTCTTTTAATGCTTCCAGCGCCACGATAGCGGCCATCAATTCCATGCGGTTGTTGGTCGTAAGACGGTAGCCTGCGCTGAAGATTCTTTCATGCTGGCGATAGCGTAAAATAGCGCCGTAACCACCAGGACCTGGGTTACCGAGACAAGATCCGTCGGTGAAAATTTCTACCTGTTTAAGCATCTCTGGTAGACTTCCTTAGTTGAAAACGACAAGTCTGACATAAATGGCCGCTATGAGCACTGCAATTACACGACAGATCGTCCTCGATACCGAAACTACCGGTATGAACCAGATCGGCGCCCACTATGAAGGGCACAAAATTATTGAAATCGGCGCGGTGGAGGTCGTCAACCGGCGACTTACCGGCAATAACTATCATATCTACCTGAAGCCCGATCGGCTGGTCGATCCTGAAGCGTTTGGTGTTCACGGTATTGCCGATGAATTCCTGCTGGATAAACCCACGTTCGCCGATATCACCGATGAATTTATCGATTATATTCGCGGCGCAGAGCTGGTGATCCATAACGCATCGTTTGATATCGGCTTTATGGATTATGAGTTCGGCAAGCTGAATCGCGGGATCCCTAAGACCGATACGTTCTGTAAGGTCACCGATAGTCTGGCGCTGGCGCGTAAAATGTTTCCGGGCAAGCGCAACAGCCTCGACGCGCTCTGTTCTCGTTATGAAATCGACAACAGTAAACGTACGCTGCACGGGGCGTTACTTGATGCCCAGATCCTCGCTGATGTGTATCTGATGATGACCGGCGGCCAGACATCGATGAAATTTTCGATGGAAGGCGAGGGGCAGGCTCAGGCAGGAGAAGTGGGGATCCAACGAGTTGTCCGCGCTGCCAGTAAGCTGCGCGTTGTTTTAGCCAGTGATGAAGAGCTGGCAGCCCATGAATCACGCCTGGATTTGGTGCAGAAAAAGGGCGGAAGCTGCTTGTGGCGCGGCTAAATTAGGCACTTATACGTGAATATTTGCTGCATGGGTGATTTTTGCAGCAAATGATTAAAAACAGAAGAAAAAGCGTTGACGGCACCTGGCGCAATACGTAATATGCGCCTCGTTCCCCTGACGGGAACACAGCGGAGCGGTAGTTCAGTCGGTTAGAATACCTGCCTGTCACGCAGGGGGTCGCGGGTTCGAGTCCCGTCCGTTCCGCCAATATTCAGGCCTATGTTATTGATTAACATAGGCCTTTTTGTTTTTTCCGGTATACCATTCAGTGTGCCATTACCGTGTGGCTTGTGCTGGTGGGGCTGAGAAGACATTGGACGGGGTATTCCTCTTGCAGCCAGTTCCTCCGGGTAGTGTCTGGCGATGATGTCATTCAGCTTATCAATCAGTTTAGCAAGTTCAATACCGTCGATAGCCACGCTAATTCGGTCCATATTGAGAGCCCGGACATTGGCGGTATCTGCTTCGGTCAGGAATAAATTCATGAATGTCGCCCCTGAGCCGTGTTCCCCGCTATGAGATGAGTGATCCTTTTATATCCAGTGCGTTGTATCAGTCCTGTTCTTCGGCCCGCGCTACAGCGGCTATAACGTGTTCAAACTGAATGATAAGTTTCAGTATGCGCTGGTCAGAGGCCCGAACCTCGACTACCTGTGGATCTTGTCGTGCACGCCAGATATTCCGGACGCGGTGAAGCAGGATTACCTGAACACCGCGCGCAGTCCGGGCTTTCGGGGTGATCCACTGGTGTGGGTAAAGCACTAACCCCTACTGATATGAAAACGTAATGCTCGCCAGCGCGTTAGCCGAGCCGGGAACCAGTTCTCCGGTTCGGATGTACCGCGCCTGGAACGGCAGTGATAGGGTTTGTGCCGCGGTGGTGCTCTGGATAAAGAACTGATTGGTCGTGCCCGCTGCCGAGCTGTCAGGCCCCATCATCAGCGGGCCGGTGCCGTTGTAAAAAAACTGTACCCCAACGCCGGAAGCGGTGGAATCGCCGGTCAGCGTCACCACCGACGACGTGTTCGATGGCGTGGTCTGATCGGACATCACCGCGTTAACCGCTACGTTCGCGTCGCAGGTCAGGCTGACGTTAAACGAACCTGATGGTGATGTGCTGCCAACGGTGGACAACGTGCGGATATCCATCGTGCCCAGATCGACATTCGCGCTTTTGGTACCCACAATGCAGCCGCTCGCCGTGACCGTGATGGTGGTCGGGCTGATAATCACCTGTGCCGTTTTGACCTCGTTGTTGTAGGCGGTCAACACAGCGGCGTTAATGGTCGGAATTTGATAGACGCCGGATTTCAGGGCCGTGCCGGTCTTAATAAACGTCACTTTTGCCATCCAGCCTAACTGGTATGTAGTAGTTGTTGTACCCGGCGCTGGATACGTTTGCGTCATCCCCGTTTGCAGGGGGATATACTGGGTGCTGTTGGTATCTTTCAGCCCAATAATATACCCCACGCCGGGCACGCCGGTTTCAAAAATGGTGTAGTTGATGCCGTCGACGGTAACCGTCATCCCGCTGGAGACCGCGCTGCTGCTTGGCTGCATCGTGCTTTTGTTACAGGTAAAAATGACCCCGCACCAGAACACCTCCAGCACATTGGCTGTGGCGCTCCAGGTCGAGCCGATAATATTGCCCGGCACCACCGAGTCTGCTGGCCCATTGTACTTCATCGGCTGGGGAGAGAGCGTAATATCCGATTTCCACTCCAGCGCCTGTACGCTGACACAGAATAGCAATCCACTGATAAAAAAGAATAAACGCATTATTGATACTCCGTTGTCCATGTCGCTAAGGCTGACACATCGCCAGTGCTCATTGGCGCACCGGTGGCGACAAGCTGTGCATAAAAGGTCATCTGAACGCTATCATTACCCGCCATTCCCAGCGCGGCGGTTTGCGTGTTCAGGGGGATTGGCACGTTGTCTTTATCGAGAATTTGCACCGCCACGCCGGTTGCGCCGCCGTCGGCAATTTTTACCAGCTGTGGGTTGTTGTCATCCGGGATACCGCTGAAGCGGATTTTTACGCCAGCAAAGGTCGGCCCGCACGCTTCGAGCCTGAGCGTGAAAGGCGTTTTGATATTGCTGACGTCCCCGGAACGACGAAATTGTTTAATACCAATGGTTCCCAGCGGCACGTTCTGCTCTTTAGAGTCCGCCGCGACAACGCAGGTGTTGCCGATCAAATTACCGGTGACGGAAACCAGCACGTCATAGCCGCGCACGGGGAGAGTGAAAACCAGCAGCAGGGCGATGCTGGTCATCCGAAGCGTTACTGACATACCACCTCCTGTGAATAAAGGCCTGTTCGGGCGTTATAACTCTGCTTGTTTAACGCATAGTTAATGGTGCAGCGTTGGTCGCTGTTGCGCCCCCACACTGCGCTTAGATTGCCCTTCGCAGACAAGCCGGACAGATACAGACTGCCGCCATCGCCGACGATGCCGCTGGTTTTGTCATCATTCAGTGAGACCAGCGTGCCGAAGGGGAGCACATCGTTGCCGTGACGTACGATAAACATCGCTTTTTCCCCCTGTCGTGTAGCAATGGTGGCGCGAACCAGAGCGCCGTCGGTTGGCGTTTTGTTGACGATGGCATTCTCTAGCTCGACGTTGTTGCCCGCAGTCGTGACATCCAGCGCGACCTGATTCACGCGGTACGGCGTGGCGTACGGGATCACCGCGTAGCCCCGTCTGTCGGTTTTAATGCCCTTTTGATTAAGCACGGCAACGTTGCTGGCTCCCGGAGCTTTCACCAGAATGTTGGTATTGCCGAGCGGTTGGCTCAGCGTCAAACCATCTTCATGCAGCACCGCGCCACCGTTTACCCCGTAGCTGAGGTTGCGGGAATCGCGGGTGTAGCTGTAGCCGAGGTTATAATCCCCGCGAGCGCCTTCGTACTGCAGGGTGGCATCACCGCCGTACCGTTGCTGCTTGCTGTAACGCTGGTTTACGCTATAAAACAGGTTTTCCTGGCCCGGTAGATAACCGCTCACGCCGGTACTGGCAGTGGTGCCGGTTGAATCCGCATGGGTAGTGGTAAAGCGAGCACGGGTCGACAGTGTCGGGTTGCCCAGCGGTACCGAAAAGGACATCGCCAGAACGTTGTCTTTCTTGTCGTCATACAGGCTGGCGCTACGCTGGACACTGACGCCAAGCGACACATTACGAAACGTGGTGTTCCACGCAAACTGCAGGCTTTGCGTGGTTTTCGACGTGTTCCAGTAGGTTTGCTGATCCCACGACAATGACAGTGAGCCGTATTGCCCCATCGGCTGCGACAGCAACAGTTGGTTTTTTGCTTTACGCGACATTTGCAGGTTATACACCGTGTCGTACTGGGTGGTGATGGTGCCATCATCCTCCACGATCTGCTTTGGTGACCCACCCGCCATGCCTTTGTACGTGGTATCGCTGAGGGTATAAAACCCTTTCGTTGAGTAGCGCAGCGAGAAGAAATTGACCCGCGTGCCGATATCGTTCAGCAGTTTACTGTACCTCAGGCGCACGGAATCGCCGGTGTAGTGCCGATCATCCGCCAACTGGCTCCTGGCGTGGGTCAGATCGATGGAGTATGCGCCAAAGTGGCCAAGGTTCTGCCCGATACCAAAGGCCAGGCCGTTATAGCGATCGGCAAACTGTACCCCGCCGTAAAACGTGAGGCCATATCGCCAGCCGTAGAACAGCTCACCCTGCGCGAAAGACGGCGTATCCTGATTGCCCGTCGGACGATATTTCCCCGCCCCAAGAGCATATTTCACCTGCCCGTTACGCACCAGGTTTGGCACGCTGGCAAAGGGAAGGGTGTATTGCGTCTGACGGCCGTCGTTCTCCTGAATGGTGACCGCGAGATCGCCGCCGGAGGAGGTCGGGTAGAGATCTTTCAGCACAAACGCCCCCGGTGGAACAGTGGTTTGATAGATGATGTTGCCGTTCTGGCGAACCGTCACGGTGGCGTTGCTGCGTGCGATGCCGCGGACTTCCGGCGCATAGCCGCTCAGGCTGGCTGGCAGCATATTGTCATCGGTTTTCAGGGCAATGCCACGCAGGCCCACAGAGTCAAACACCTGCGAAGAGGTATAGGTTTCACCGGTGTACACCTGGGCGTTCAGGACGGGAATATCCCGCTGCAGCCAGGTCTGTACATGGGTAAGCTCGTTATTGTCTTTGGTCCACGTGGTGAAATCACGTAACCGCCACGCGCCGAGATTGACGCCGCTGTTCAGGCTTGCAAACAACTGCCGATCTCGTGTGCGCGTCTTGCCCTGATATTCATTGTTAGAGCCATTCACCACGTAATTCAGCCACGCGGCAGGAATCCCCGCCTCCCAGCTTTCCGGGCTGACATACCCACGCGGCAAATTACGCATCGCGCTCTGCGGTACGGTGACGCTGAGGGTGAGCGTCTGCTGGTCAAAATCAAACCGGGTATCGGCAAACGCCTGTGTCAGGAAAATGCAGCGCTGCGCGAGCGGCAGTGCGCCGCCCCTGGCCTGCTGACTGTCGATGCCCAGCGCGGCGATTTGTTCAGGCGTGAAGCAAGGCAGGGCTTCTCCTGCGGTGTTTTCAGCGACGCGGAACGTGACATTGCCTGTGAACGCATAGTTGTTATTGATATACACGTTGAGATTGTAATCACCCGGCGGCAATGCGCTCCCGGCGTTGACCCAGGCGAGATCGGCGCTGTTGGCGCCCTCGCCGTTGAGGAACGCGGGGTTAAATTGCAGCTCGCTTTCAGCAGCAACGGCTTGCCGAATCACCAGGGATAGCACCGTGGCACACAGGATTTTTCTTTTCACGTGGTCACGCCTCACTGTTGTTATTATTGGGACAACGACGCGCGGGTAGTGGGCGTCCATGCTCCGTAATCGTTAATGGTCTGATAGCTCACACTGCTTGCGCGGCTGAAGGTTTCGGCCAACGTCACGCTGGATTTCGGCGGTACCATCACCGGCTGTACCGGCACACCATCGATTTTCAGGTTGATGGTGGTGAGGTAGTACGGTGTAGGGTTGGAGAGAGTGACCTTTCCGGCGCGATACGAACCGACAAGGCTTTTCCATGCCTCCCCTGCGCCTTTCCCGAGGCTGTCCGGGCGATAAAAGACCTTGATGCGGTTAGCAGAAGCAAACTGCAGTGAATTCCCGGAACCGCTTTTAACTTGCTGTGGGATGGCTTTGACTGTCATCCAGTAGAGCGTTTCCCGATCCTCTGGCAGGGCCTTACCGTTAAACATGATTTTCACCACGCTTTCGCTGGCGGGTTTCATGACGTACAGCGGCGGCGTAATGACGAAGTCATTGGTACGTTCCCCTTTTTCATTTTCCATCCATGACTGGATCAGGAACGTGGCATCAGGATGCGTGTTCCTTACCTGCAACATGGACTGAGTGGTGGCGCTGGAGTAAACCATCCGCGTTGCGCCCAGCCCCACGCCGCCAGCCCAGACGGCGGTTGAGCAGAATGTGGCAGCCAGACAAATCCATGTGATTACGCGCATAGTGGGTCTCCTCAATGCAGAGCCAAGCCCGGCCAGCAGGCCGGGCCTGAAGATTACGAATAGGTAACGGTGTAGGTCGCGACGGCGCTGGCATCCCCCGCCGTGGCTTTGCCTTTCGGCGAATAGTATTTCGCGCTGAAGTTCAGGGTGTTGGCGCCCTTACGCAAAGGGATAGCGGCGGCAGATTCGCCCAGCTTAACCACGTTGCCCTGCTCGTCGTACAGACGGATAGCGACGTTTTGCGCCGAGCTTGCACTGCCGTTTGACCCGACTGCCAGGCTATTGGCATCGGCGGTGTCCGGCGTACCGGTGAAGGTGACGGCCACGGTTGTCGCGGCAATCGGGTTTTCCTCTGTTGAGGCCGAGGTATCGGTGATTTCGCAATCTTCCAGAGTGATTGCAAACGCTTTTGCGGTGCTGGCTTCACTGCCTGCGGCAGCCAGTACTGCGGTGCGCACTTCACCCATATCGACATCAATGTTGGCGCTGCCTGCACTGATAGCACATGCCGAGGTTACTACTTTGCCGTTGAAGTTAACCGTGCCACCGCTGGTCGTCGCAGCCAGTGCCGCTCCTGCTGGCAGTACTGTCGCAATGGCTACGGCAAGCAGAGTTTTCGTTTTGAATTGAGTTTTCATTGTGCTGATTCCATATTGTTGTTATGTCGAGATTTGCCCTGAAAACAGCAGCTCTGACTGGTTAAAAAGACCAGCAAATCTGTCTTGTTTCTGAGCCCTAGTTTTCTTATCGCTGAGCTTTTTAACGCGCTGACACGACGGTAAGAAAGCTGCTCTGTTTCGGCGATGTAACGCATATCCAGACCCTTTCGTAGGTCTTTCAATACCCTCCATTCACCCGGCGTCAGCGATAACGCCGTGGGTTTCTTTTTCGGGCGATAACGACTATCGATCATTTTTAATAAGCTGGTTCGCCAGTGATAAATGGGCTCCTGCAGTGAGATATAGGCATCTATATCACCGTGTATCCACAGCCAGGAATTTGCCGGCGCAGAGTACACGCAAATAAGTACATCGGGGTGCCGGGTTTTGATATTTTTTATATATTTCAGGAAATCAAAACCTGCATGGTGCTTTTCCATGCCAGATAAAAAAAATACATCTACGGGTGTTGTCGAAAACATTGTGTCCATTAGCGAATAGTCATCACTTGATGCTTTTATATACATTTCAGGAACGGTTTTTTTTAATACTGCGCTGATCCCTTGGCGTGCAAAGTGATCACCACCCAACAGTGCGGTTGTTAAATGACGTTTGTTTTTTTGTTTGTTTAGCATATTATCCCCTCGATTTATAATTGTAATGAGGCAAGCCTTTCTGGCAGAACGATGCCTGTATTTTAGAAGCAATTAAACATCGTATGGTGTGGACTAATATACTGATAGAGTGAAATAAGTAATCTGAATTAATATCAGTTTGTATTAAGTTATCTATACTTATCTGCTGCCACTTGTTTTCCTGTGAATAATCATACAGACACATTTTTAATGTAAAATTGGCTTTAATAAATGTTTTGTAAGGGGACTGTATAGTGATGTCATGATGAGGGCTTTTTATTTACCAAGGATAACAATTTCACTCTAAAATCGTTAATTAAATAGTGGTTTTTTACGAGTGGTTATTCTGTAACTCATTGTTATTATTGTTGTTATATACATTTAGTAGAAAAATGAATTAAAGATTCTGAATGATTAGGACATGAATGACTAAAGCGTTCAATTCTATATTTTGTCAATTTTGTCAGTGTCAAGTCTGGAGAATAGGATGCTGCATGATTCATTCTTACCGTCTCTCCAGCCCCTCTTAAGGACTAAAGAGGAAGTTAAGAAAGTTTCAGATGAGTAAAATTAAGAGAAAATAAAAATAAGATTTTTCGCTAAGTGCGCGGATATACAGCTGCAGATTTATCCGTCACATTAATCCTTATGCAAGCTGAAGGAACGCAGGTTAACAAAGGAAAAAGAAAGGAAATCTGTGCGCTAACAGCGTTAACGGGAGGTTTTAGACAATCTTATGCATAAGTATTATATAATTAATGGTGTTGTCGAGTTTCATCCTGCGACCAGCACATTATGCGATCTTAATAATCCTGACTTGGTGGTGGTATTAAACTCTCCGGCCGGACGCTGTTTATTGTTATTAATTGAAAGAGCCGGAAGTATTGTCACCCAACAGGAATGTATGGACATTGTCTGGCAGAGTCGTGGAATGATGGTTTCGCCTAATACCTTTTACCAGAATATTTCTATTTTACGTAAAGGTTTGAAAAAAATAGGTTTTGAAACTGACCCAATAGTCACTATTCCCCGTATTGGTCTGACGCTGGCAAGCGACACGCAAATCGTCATTAAAGAGGCGCAGCCGCAATCTGTCGAGCAAGAAGTACCGATTTGTAAAATTCACGAAGAGGATATTGGGCCGCAGCCAGCTGCTCCAGCTGCGAAACGTCGCTTATGGCTTCCGGGAATTCTGATGGCGCTAATGATATTTGTTGGCGTGAGTGCCTTTAGCCATAATTTACGGCATGACAACTATTTTGTGGACGGTTATCGCTTCACTATGATGATGGGAGAGTGTCGGCTCTATTTTGCCCACGATATTGAGACGCAACGCGGTCTGGATAAAGCGCTGGCCTATGCCGCGCCATTTAAGGAGCAGTGCGGCAGCTATCCTTGGGTCTACGTTAGTAGGTATAGCATGTTATCACGTGCTTCGGTGATCCGCTGTGACAGGGCAATGACGGAGCCAAACCATTGTATGTCAGATTATTTTATTGAGGAACGCGAATATGGCTCACTACCGTAAAATGCTTTTTGCGCTCTGTTTTTCTCTGCTGATGGTGGCTGTAGTGGTTGGATATTATCTCTGGCATCGTCATTATATCCAGCCTTTTTTATGCAAGGTAAGTTTTATTCAACATCATTCTGATGAGACGCTATACCTGTGGCTAAATTATACCGTGGACGGTAACAATGGTATCCTCAGTATGAACGGCCGGGTGAAGAGTGATCCGACGAAGACTCTTGACCGTAAAATATTCTTTCAGGTGGAGCGTAAAGATCGCATCTATCACCTGAAATCGGTTCGCAATATGAAATTTCCGGATGATAACGTCAGCGACAGTTGGCTGGAGAAGTATGAACCCTTATTTTTCATCTACTCTAACGAAAGCATATATATACGAATTAAGAAACAAGATAATCATAATTATTTATTCATTTTTGGAACATTACCGACCTATGTATGCCATGCCTCAAAAACGGAGAGATGAAGGAGAGCAGCTTTATTGTTTTGTGGCCGTCATTTATAATCATTTAAACGAAAAGAAATATTCTAGAGAAAGATAATAGCAACAAATGTTGCAATAATGTAATTACTATTTTGGCAAGATGATGAAAAATTTAATTGAAGACTCATGCAGGCTCGCGTCTGCACAAAACAAAACCCTACACATAGGTTTATTCCTGTGGCCCCATTTTTCTTTATTAGCGTTATCAGGGCTAATGGAAGCGTTACGTACTGCGTCCAGTGTGCAAAAATGTAGTCAGGAAATAGCGTTTAAACTCAGTCTGATAAGCGTGAACCCTGACTTACCCATTACCAGCAGTGCTGGTATTAGTGTGCAACCTGAGGTCGCTTACGCAACACCCGGCACCTTCGACTATATTGCCGTCATCGGTGGAAGCCTGGAGTATCTTGAGCAGGGATATAGTGGCGACCGAATGTTTCTTGCAGAAGCCCATCACAACAACATTCCGTTGATAGGTATTGGCTCTGGCAGCTTTATCCTTGCAGAAGAAGGGTTACTCAATGAGCGACGTGCCTCGATTCATCCTGATCACCATGATGTCTTCACACAACGGTTTCCGCAGGTTTATGCCGAGCAGGGGCTCGATTTTATAGATGAAGGTGATGTGCTGACCTGCCCTGGCGGGATCTCGACGCTCACGCTGGCCACGGCCCTTATCCGTTCCCATGCGGGGGATGATATTGCTGCCACTACTTCCCGGCGTTTGTCACTCTCACCGCACGTTGCCGCTACCCCGCGACCTGCCAATATTGCCCTTATTTCTGACTCGCGGCTTCGCAGGGCGGTAATGATCATAGAACAGTACCTTACGCACCCACTCAGCACCGCCGGGTTGGCTCAGACCGTTAAGCTAAGTGAGCGTCAGCTTAATCGTCTATTTCATGCCGAGTTTGGCAAAACGGCACGTGAATTTATCCGCAGTGCCAGACTGCGTTACGCCTGCTGGTTGTTGAAAAACTCGCAGCAAAGCGTCACGGACATTGCGCGGCGGATGGGTTTTAGCGACTGTGCCCATTTTATCCGTCATTTCCAAATTGAGTACGGTTGTACCCCTGGGGTATGGCGCATGCCGTAGAGCTAATGCTCCGATTTCGTGCTTTCTTCGTCGGGTTGTCAAAGCTCACTAGAATTGTCTAATCAGCGGCTCTTTAGAAATGTCCATATGTTAAAAAGGCCGCTGAGAGAATCTCTCCCACAGCGACAGCTTTAGCATAACAGCATTAAGCCGCTACATTAACCGACTGAAAAACTAATAGTATTTTACTGAAGCAGGTAGTACTGCTCTTTCGGACCAGTCTGGTCGTTCGCCAGCCATGATGGTACGTTGTTGAGTTGGGGTAACGGACTGGGTGATATCCGGCATGGTTTTATAAACCCTCTCATTCGGTGGCGCGATTACGAAAGACTCACAACCGGAAAGCATAATAACCGCCAAAAATGCAGGTAATATTTTCAAAACTTTCCCCTTCCATTAGGATAAGAAAATGACACGATCGCTTTGAAACTAAGCGGGCAGTATACCACTGGCGTTCAACGCGTCAGGCGAAGCTGTTGTAAATTGCCATCAAGTTGCAGATCGGTTTGCAGACGCGCCACATCCCGGCAGGTAAATGCCATCGACCGATGTGTTTCTAGTTTCTGCCGCCACTTTTCCGGTACTGTTTCCAGGTTTTCGTATAGCGCCTCCAGAGTTGGAAACGTGCTCAGCAACTGTGTTGCGCTTTTCGGACCTATACCCGCCACGCCCGGTACTTTCGAACTGCTAATCCCCGCCAGCCCCCAATAATCCGGTAATTGCTCTGGCGTAACCCCATATTCCTGAGCAATAAAGGGTGCATCCAGCCAGCGTTTCTGAAAGTAATCGCGAATGCGGATGGTCGGGGAGAGCAACTGGCAGTAGCCTTTGTCGGTTGAGACGATCGTCGCTTGTTGCCCGGCCTGCGCCATTTTCACCGCCAGCGTCGCAGCAAGATCGTCGGCTTCGTTGCCAGGCGTTGCCCAACAGCGGAGCCCGCGTTGTTCGAACGCTGCGCGCAGTAATGGCATCTCCGTCTGTAAGGTCTCCGGCATGGGAGGGCGGCCCGCTTTGTAATCCGGCAGCAACTGATGGCGCCAGCCCTGGCTACGGGCCTCATCATCAAAAACCGCGACGGCATGGGTTGGCTGACTATGGATAATCAACTGCTCCAGCGCATGCAGGCAGGTACCCACACAGGGTGAACCTTGCACCGCATGGATACGGCGAATCAGATTGAGTGCGTCAACAATAAGCAGATGAGCCACAGATACCCTCCTTGAAATCATCCTCTAAGGGTATCATCGCCCGCCTGGCGAGGCTATAAAGCAGGGAATAATCAGGAAGATGCCTCGCAGAACAAGGCATCTGATGCGGAATTAGTTACAAGAAACGATCTTCATCGCCAGCCCGCCGCGAGAAGTTTCACGGTATTTGGCGTTCATATCTTTTCCGGTTTCATACATTGTTTCGATAACTTTATCGAGGCAAACGCGCGGTTCACTGGTGCGCCGCAGCGCCATTCGCGCCGCATTGACCGCTTTCACCGAAGCAATCGCGTTACGCTCAATACAGGGCACCTGCACCTGGCCAGCTACCGGGTCACAGGTCAGACCGAGGTTGTGCTCCATACCGATTTCCGCCGCGATGCAGACTTGCGCCGGGCTGCCGCCCAGCAACTCTGCCAGCCCGGCCGCTGCCATGGAGCAGGCGACGCCGACTTCCCCCTGGCAGCCCACTTCCGCGCCGGAAATGGAGGCATTCATCTTATACAGCGAGCCGATGGCGCTGGCGACCAGTAAATAACGCGCCAGTGAATTGGCGTTAACCTGGCGGATAAAGCGATCGTAATACGCCAGTACCGCCGGCACGATCCCGCACGCGCCGTTTGTCGGTGCCGTCACCACGCGCCCACCGGCAGCGTTCTCTTCGTTCACCGCCAGCGCGAACATATTGATCCAGTCAACCACGGCCATCGGGTCGGTGTTGGTTTTGTCACTGCTGACCAGCATACGGCGCAACGCAGCAGCACGGCGCGGAACGCGCAGTTTGCCAGGTAATACCCCTTCCGTTGCGATACCGCGCTCTATTCCGCCCTGCATCACTTCCCATACGCGGGCGAGATGCTGTTCCAGCTCGGCTTTGCTGTGCAGCGCCAGCTCGTTTTTCATCATCAACCCGGAGAGCGATAAACCGGTCTCCTGACAATGGCGCTGTAAATCGGCAGCGGTTCGGTAAGGGTAGGGCACCTCTACCGGCGCACTGGCAGGCTGGCCAAAGTGTTCTTCGTCAACGATAAACCCGCCGCCGATGGAGTAATAGGTCTGGCTGTAGAGCACCTGTTCGCCCGCCAGCGCAGTAATACGCATGCCATTTTCGTGCAGCGAGAGGTTATCCGCATGGAAATTCATGCATTGATCGACCGGAAACTCCACTTCATGCGCTTCGTTGGCCAGCAGCAGGCGACCATGGGTATTAACATCCTGAATAAAACCCGGAATGGCATCAATATTGACGCTATCCGGCAAATTCCCCGCAAGGCCCATAATAATTGCGATATCAGTATGGTGCCCTTTACCGGTCAGGGAGAGAGAGCCGTAAACATCTACCACAACACGAGTTACGTCGTGCAAAATGCCACGGGCAATCAGATCGTCTGTGAACTGTTTACCGGCTTTCATCGGACCAACGGTGTGCGAGCTGGACGGCCCGATACCGATTTTAAAAATATCGAATACGCTGATCATGACGCATTATCCATTGCTATAGGGGATGCGCCGCCCGACAGGACGGCGCGAAAAGATTAGCTGAACAGGGAGAAGAAGATCGCGGAGATGGCGATGAGACCCATAATCACTACGAAGATGTTGCTGATAGCGCCGCTGTATTTGCGCATCGCCGGTACTTTCGCGATGGCATACATCGGCATCAGGAACAGGATCATCGCAATGATTGGTCCGCCCAGGGTTTCGATCATGCCCAGAATGCTTGGGTTCCAGGTGGCAACGGCCCAGGTGGTCAACAGCATAAACAGTGCAGTAATTTTGTTCAGCTTGTTGATTTCGATGGATTTACCTTTGCCGCGCAGGGACTTAATCACCATACCGTTAAAACCTTCACGCGCGCCCAGATAATGGCCGAGGAACGATTTGGTGATGGCGATCATCGCAATGATAGGAGCCATCCAGGCAATAACCGGCGCATTAAAGTGGTTCGCCAGATAAGAGAGAATGGAGATGTTCTGTTCTTTCGCCGAGGCCAGATCGGCAGGTGCCAGGCTCAGCACACAGCTAAACACAAAGAACATAACCGTCATCACCATCATGATGTGAGCGAAGGCCAGAATGCGGGAGCATTTGCGCTCGGCTTCTGCGCCGTACTCTTCACGCTTGGCAACGGCAAAAGAGGAGATGATCGGCGAGTGGTTAAACGAGAACACCATGACAGGGATTGCCAGCCACAGTGTCATCCACAGGCCATTACCAGTGGCGGAAGCGCTGCTCAGCGACAAGGTTTCCAGCACGGCGCCGTTCCACTGTGGAATCAGGTACACCGCCAGCACCATCAGTGCGATAACGAACGGGAATACCAGGATGCTCATCGCTTTCACAATCATCTGCTCACCGAAGCGCACGATGGTCATCATACCTACGATAAGGATCAGCGACAGAATCGCGCGCGGCGGCGGGGTCATTCCCAACTGGTGGGTCATAAAGCTGTCCACGGTGTTGGTGATCGCCACACTATAAACCAGCAGGATCGGATAAATCGCGAAGAAATAAAGCAGGGTAATCAACTTACCTGCGCCGATACCGAAGTGCTCTTCGACCACTTCAGTAATATCTTCTCCCGGGTTTTTACCGGACAACACAAAGCGGGTCAGGCCCCGGTGGGCGAAGTAGGTCATCGGAAAAGCAAGAATTGCCATGATGATGAGCGGGATCAGGCCGCCGACACCGGCGTTAATCGGCAGAAACAGAACGCCTGCGCCGATAGCAGTGCCGTAAAGGCCCAGCATCCACATGGTGTCGGTTTTGCGCCATGAACTGCGTGTTTCTACTACAGAGGTTCTCGCGCCAGTCTGAATGGTTTCCATTTATACATCTCCTAGGGAAGCAAAATACTGCCGTTGCAGACAAATCAAGTGTCGGGAGCGTCAGTGTCAGTATTTAAGTCGGTTAATTACAGGTTTTTTATAATTTCTTCCTGTGACTATTTGCGGCGGAAAGATACAGATAAGTTATGACAACATCAGTGACGCGGATCTCAAATGCGATAATCCACTTTTTATGTGAATATATTTAGACCATTTATCTGGCTAATTATTAGCATATGAAATTTATGGGTGAAAAGGCCAGTATTCGCCAGATATGCGATCGAATTCCGGACGGCGGAATATGATAAAAGCACTGCAAAACAACGTTTTTGCAGTTATTTATCGATATTAAAAGCGGCTATAATGCATGAATTGCTGGTCAGCAAACAATCGGTTAAACGCAATGTATAAGGGCGGATTATGATTCCGCCCTGGAAAGGTCAATCAGGTACAAATTTCGTAGCAGGGAATGTAAGCGGAACCGGGGAGTTTCATACGGTGCTGGGCAACAAAACCCTGCAACAGATCGTCCATCCGGCGCATCATGTTGCTATCGCCGTGAATTTTATAGGGGCCAAACGCTTCAATCGCGCGGATACCGGGCTCTTTCACGTTGCCTGCCACAATACCCGAGAAGGCCCGGCGCAGATCCGCCGCCAGCACTTCTACCGGTTGATCAGGGTAAAGTTTCAGGTTCGCCATATTTTTATGGCTCGGTTCGAACGGTACTTGTAGATCCGGCGCAATGCGAATGGACCAGTTGAAACTGTAGGCATCCCCGGTATCGCGACGGTTCTCTTTCACCAGCGGCATGGCTTTTTTCATCTGGCGCGCCACTTCAGCCGCATCATTAATTATGATGGTGTAGTAGCGGCGCGCGGCTTCGCCCAGCGTATTGACAATAAATTCGTCCAGAACGCGGAAGTAGTCCGCACTCTCTTTTGGCCCGGTGAGGATCAGCGGTAGCACCTGATTTTTGTTCGCCGGATTCATCAGGATCCCCAGCAGATAGAGCAGCTCTTCCGCAGTGCCGACGCCACCAGGAAAGATGATGATTCCGTGCGCGATGCGGACAAAAGCTTCAAGCCGTTTTTCAATATCCGGCATGATGATCAACTCATTGACAAGCGGGTTCGGCGGCTCAGCGGCAATAATGGATGGCTCGGTCATGCCGATAAAACGTCCATCCTTATAGCGTTGCTGCGCATGGCCAACAGCGGCGCCTTTCATCGGTGCTTCCATAGCGCCCGGCCCGCAGCCGGTGCAGATATTCAGCTCGCGCAGACCCAACTGTGTACCCACTCGGCGGGCGTAAAGGTATTCGGTTTCGTTGATCGAGTGGCCGCCCCAGCAAACCACCATATTTGGCGCTTCGCTTACGTGCAGGGCGCGCGCGTTGCGCAAAATGGAGAAGACCAGGTTAGTAATATGGGTAGAGCTTTCCAGATTTAAATGCTGGAAACGCCCGGCATTATAAATTTGCCCACTGACAAAGAGGATATCGCGCAGGACCGCGAACAGGTTGGCCTGCAGCGAGCGGATGATCCGCCCGTCGACAAAGGCCTCTTCCGGCGGGTTGATCAGTTCCAGCTTCACGCCGCGTTCACGGCGCAACACATTAATATCAAAACCAACATTGCGGGAAAGCAGCTCTTTGCTGCTGTCCGTCTGGCTCCCTGAGTTCAGTACAGCGAGCGAGCAGTTGCGAAACAATTGATAAATGTCGCTGCTGGCCGTGCGTTTAAGCATATCGACTTCCAACTGCGACAGCATATCCATTGAGCCAAGCGGGCTAATATGTGTAATCAAGTGAACTCCTTACGAGACGGAATTTATCTTCCTGATGACTACAATAGCCCTGGCTTATGACGTTTAACAACCCGGCAGGAAATGTTTTACTGACGTGCCAGACGCCCGGTGGCGGGAATGAAATCGGTATTGGTACGCCACGGATTGATATCCAGCCCGCCACGACGCGTGTAGCGTGCGTAAACGCTCAGTTTTTCCGGCTGGCAGAAGCGCTGAAGGTCGGTAAAAATGCGCTCAACGCACTGTTCGTGAAACTCGTTGTGATGTCGGAAAGAGACCAGATAGCGCAGCAGCTTCTCGCGATCGATCTTTGGCCCCCGGTACTGGATCTGCACTGAACCCCAGTCCGGCTGGTGAGTAATCAGGCAGTTTGATTTTAGCAGATGGCTGACCAGCGTCTCTTCAACAACTTTGCCGCTGGCGGCACCTGTCAGCCACGCAGCATCAAAGGCGTAACTCTCGATTTCAATATCCTGCTCGTCAATACAGGTACCATGGAAATGGGCGATCGGCTGACCTTCCAGTTCATCAATATGGTACAGCGCTACGCTGACGTTACCTTGAGCACAGGTACTCAAATCTCGTTGCAGAGTCTCGCGTACCTCATCCCAACTGGTGAAGCGCGTCTGGTTAAAACTGTTGAGATAGAGTTTAAAGCTTTTCGATTCCACCAGATTCACGCTGGCGTAATTCAGCTCAACGTGGCCTACCGCAACTTGCGGCAAACCTTTGGCATTCAGCCACGAGAGTTCATAAAGCGTCCAGATATCCGCCCCCTGAAAAGGAAGATTCCCGGGCGTCAGGCCCAGCGGATCGCGGTTTAATGAACGGGGAACGCCCTGCAACAGGCTGGCGTCATAGGTGTCGCGGTAATCAGTGGTTTTGCCAAGCGTCAGGCCAGCCAGCGCCTGGTGGTTATCGTAAGAAGACATGTTTCATCGCCATTTTGCAGGTAAACTATTACGCAGAGTTTATCCTGGCTTATGCGAAGAGAGAAATCGGTGGAAAACGAGACGGCCATTGCGCTGAAAGCTTTTACGGAACGTTATTGCGACGCGTGGCACGCAGCGCGCGGCACCTGGCCACAAAGTGAGGAACTGCACGGCATTCCATCGCCCTGTATTATCTCCTCAACCGATGAGTATGTGATCTGGCAACCTCAGCCATTCCCCGCGCAACCGAACGTAAACCCGATTGAGCAGGCAATGGACATTGTGGTACAAATGCCGGTTCATACGTTTTATACCACGCAATTCGCCGGGGATATGTACGCCCGCCTTGGTACACTGCCGCTGACACTGCTGCAAACCTGGAGCGAAGAAGATTTTCTGCGCGTACAGGAAAACCTGATTGGTCATCTTGTCACGCAGAAAAGGTTAAAGCTTTCGCCGACGTTGTTTATCGCCACGCTTGATAGCGAACTGGATGTTATTTCGCTGTGTAATCTGAGCGGTGAAGTGGTGCAAGAGACGCTGGGGACCCGCCAGCGTACCGTTTTGGCCCCCAGTCTTGCAGATTTCCTCAACCAGCTCGAACCTGTCGTGTAGTCCTTAATGCTACTCTGCGTGTGCGAGATCTCTCACGCGATCTGTGAGAGATCGCCTGGACATTTGCCATACAGTCATTGTGCCATTTACCCTATAATTATTTAATTTCATAATGTTACGATTTAACTCTTGTACTTAAAGGGTTTCATTCAAAAGAAAATTTGCGTTAGGTGTCATTGTAAGGCGGGGCAGAATGGGTAATTCTGTTTCTGTCGGCAGGGAGTCTGACAACGAAGCGTACATCAGGATGATGTTGTTTCTGGGACACACCGGGAAGGTGCTACAGGGAAAGGCTTCAGGATGAAGCAACTGGACAACGCAGGATTGCGCTAACGGACGCCTCCAGGAAGGAGAATGAGAGTCGGTCAGGATGGCTGGCAGATCAGGATGATCAGGGACACGCATTAAGGATGATGCTAAGTCACATCGGGGTGGTGTGAGCAGGATGCACAGTTCATGGATGAACCGGTCAGGAGACCGCAGGAAAAGTTTTCAAGGATGAGCAGGGAGCACAACGAGTAGCCGGACTGCTATGAAACGAACCGGGAGCACTGTTTTTACAGTGCTCCTTTTTTTTATTTGCTCTGGTCTTTGCTATGCTGCGCGCCAGTCTGTTTTCTACCGGGGGTTTTTATGACTCTGCATCAACGAGTGCGCGAGCAACTTCATCAACTCGAAGCGCAACTGCGCGAGCAAAATCTGTGGCAAAGCGCGGCGCCAGCGCCGGGTGCCTTTGAAAGCACGCAACCCTTTTGCATGGATACCCTTGAGCCGTTCGAGTGGCTGCAATGGGTCTTAATTCCGCGTATGCACGCGCTGCTGGATAGCCAGCAGCCGCTACCGCAGGCATTTGCCATCGCGCCCTATTATGAAATCGCTGTGGACGCCACGCACCCCTCCCGTGAGGTGATGCTGGTTCACCTTCAGCAGCTTGATGCGCTGTTCTCTGGCGAAGATGACTAATGCTGGAGATTATTTACCAGGACGAATGGCTGGTGGCGGTCAACAAACCCTCCGGCTGGTTGGTACACCGTAGCTGGCTGGATCGCGATGAAAAAGTGGTGGTAATGCAAACCGTACGCGACCAAATCGGCCAGCATGTTTTTACCGCGCATCGCCTCGACAGGCCAACATCCGGCGTTTTATTGATGGGGCTTTCCAGCGAAGCGGGCCGCCGCCTGGCGCAGCAGTTTGAGCAGCATCAAATCCAGAAACGCTATCACGCGATTGTGCGCGGTTGGTTGATGGAGCAGGCACTGCTTGATTACCCGCTGGTGGAGGAACTGGACAAAGTTGCCGATAAATTCGCCCGTGCGAATAAAGAACCGCAGCCAGCGGTAACCCATTATCGTGGGCTGGCAACCACCGAAATGCCCGTGGCGACCAGTAAATTCCCGACCACCCGTTATGGGTTGGTCGAACTGGAACCGAAAACCGGCCGCAAACATCAATTACGCCGCCATCTGGCGCACTTACGCCATCCGATCATTGGCGACAGCAAGCACGGTGATTTGCGGCAAAACCGCAGTGCCGCAGAGCATTTTGGTTGTCAGAGGCTGATGCTGCATGCCAGCCAGTTAACGCTCACACACCCGTTTACCGGCGAAGCCTTAACGCTGCGCGCCGGGCTGGATGAGGTCTGGATGCAGGCGCTGTCGCGCTTCGGCTGGCTCGGTCTTCTCCCTGAGAATGAAAGGGTTGAGTTTGCGCCGCTGAACGGTCAGGATGAGGGCCATCTCGAATCACACAAGGAGCGATGAGCATGGCGAAGATCGGAATTTATGTTGGCACCATGTACGGTAATTCGCTGTTGGTGGCGGAAGAAGCGCAGGAAATCTTAAACGCACATGGCCATAGCGCGGCGGTGTTTGAAGATCCTACAGCGGCGGACTGGGATAACCATAAAGGCCAGTACGCGCTGGTGGTAACGTCTACGACCGGGCAGGGCGATTTGCCGGACAGCATTGCTCCGTTGTTCCATTACCTACGCGATACTGTGGGTTACCAGCCTGATTTACATTATGGTGTGATTGCCCTGGGCGATAGCACATACGCCAATTTCTGCGGCGGCGGCAAACAGTTTGATGCTTTGTTGCAGGAGCAGGGCGCACAGCGCATTGGTGATATGCTGTTGATTGACGCGAGTGAAGACCCGGAGCCGGAAAGTGTGTCAAATCCGTGGGTTGAACACTGGGCAACTCTGCTGAACTAACGTTTTTCCTCCTCAGCCGGGGAGGGAAAATGCCTTCTTTTTACGGCGTCAAGCGACGCATTTCACATTCTTAGATCCTTACCCTCGTCTGGCCTTCTTTGCCGATCTCCGGTTTCCATTTCCGTGAAGTACTCCCCATTAGCCTGGGCTAATGCAATAAAGCAATTTTCCGGGGCTAGTGAATGTTGTGTTGTTGCACGGTGAGAGTTACAAGGCAGCTTCTTATACTTTTCTCGCCAGTTAAAAAATGCGCTCCGCTAAGGGGAAAACCCCGGCAGGAACAGCAAAAAACACAACTACATCATCCTGTCTTCCCCTACAGGTTGTGCCGTACAGGATGAATGTACAAAAGAACATTGATGCTTCGGGAGTACAACCATGAGTACATTCAGCCAGGTGGCGAGCGGTGCTGAAAAGCGCACTAACGCCCGCTACTGGATTGTGGTGATGCTGTTTATCGTCACATCCTTCAACTACGGCGATCGCGCAACCTTGTCGATTGTCGGTTCGGAGATGTCCAAATCCATCGGCCTTGATTCGATCTCCATGGGCTATGTTTTTTCTGCCTTTTCTTGGGCCTATGTGATTGGCCAGATCCCGGGTGGCTGGTTGCTTGACCGCTTCGGCTCCAAACGGGTCTATTTCTGGTCCATCTTTACATGGTCGATGTTTACCTTACTGCAGGGCTTTGTCGATATCTTCAGTGGCTTCGGCATCATCGTGGCTCTTTTTACTCTGCGTTTTATGGTCGGTCTGGCCGAATCGCCCTCCTTCCCCGGTAACAGTCGTATCGTTGCGGCCTGGTTCCCGGCGCAGGAGAGGGGCACGGCGGTGGCGATTTTTAACTCCGCACAATATTTCGCGACCGTTATTTTTGCGCCGATCATGGGTTGGCTGACGCACGAAGTGGGCTGGTCGCACGTCTTCTTCTTTATGGGCGGTTTAGGGATCTTCATCAGCCTGCTGTGGCAGAAAATGATCCACGAGCCGAATCAGCACCCTGGCGTCAACAAGAAAGAACTGGAGTACATTGCCGAGGGGGGGGCGCTGATCAACATGGATCAGAAGAACAACATTCATAGCGTCCCGTTCTCGGAAAAATGGGGGCAGATTAAACAACTGTTGGGTTCGCGCATGATGATCGGCGTTTACCTGGGGCAATACTGCATTAACGCTCTGACCTACTTCTTTATCACCTGGTTCCCGGTGTATCTGGTGCAGGCGCGCGGCATGTCGATCCTGAAGGCCGGGTTTATTGCATCGATTCCGGCTATTTGCGGGTTTGTCGGCGGCGTACTTGGCGGTGTCATTTCAGACTGGTTAATGCGTCGCTACGGCTCGCTGAATATGGCCCGCAAAACACCGATCGTGTTGGGCATGCTGCTCTCGATGAGCATGGTGTTCTGTAACTACACCAACTCGGAAATGATGATCATCGGCTTTATGTCGCTGGCCTTCTTCGGTAAAGGGATTGGCGCGCTGGGCTGGGCGGTGATGGCAGATACCGCGCCGAAAGAGATCAGCGGCCTGAGCGGCGGACTGTTCAATATGTTCGGCAACATCTCCGGCATCGTGACGCCAATTGCTATTGGCTACATTGTTGGTACTACCGGTTCGTTTAATGGCGCGCTGATTTATGTCGGTATCCATGCACTGGTCGCGATATTGAGCTATCTGGTGCTGGTCGGCAATATCAAACGTATCGTACTGAAACCTGCAGGACGTGAGTAATGAATACACAAGCTAGTCCGATTATCACCGGGATGAAAGTTATTCCCGTAGCCGGGCATGACAGTATGCTGATGAACATTGGTGGCGCGCATAACGCTTACTTCACGCGCAACATTGTCGTGCTCACGGATAACGCCGGGAATACTGGCGTCGGTGAAGCACCCGGTGGCGAAGTAATCTACAAAACGCTGGTTGATGCCACTTCGATGGTCGTCGGGCAGGAAGTTGCCCGGCTGAACAAAGTGGTGCAACGCGTGCATAAAGGCAACCAGGCGGCAGATTTCGACACCTTCGGCAAAGGCGCATGGACCTTTGAGTTGCGCGTCAATGCGGTTGCAGCGCTGGAAGCCGCGCTGCTCGATCTGCTCGGTAAAGCGCTGAACGTACCGGTGTGCGAGCTGCTTGGTCCAGGCAAACAGCGCGATGCCGTAACCGTTCTGGGTTATCTGTTCTATATCGGCGATCGCACGAAAACCGATCTCCCCTATCTGGATGCCACGCCCGGTAGCCACGACTGGTATCACCTGCGTCATCAGGAAGCGATGACCAGCGATGCGGTGGTACGTCTGGCGGAGGCTGCGCAGGATCGCTATGGCTTCAAAGATTTCAAACTTAAAGGCGGCGTACTGCCCGGCGAGCAAGAGATTGAAACCGTGAAAGCGCTAAAAAAACGCTTCCCGAATGCGCGCATTACGGTGGATCCGAACGGCGCCTGGCTGCTGGACGAAGCCATAAGCCTGTGTAAGGGGCTGAATGATGTGCTGACCTACGCCGAAGATCCGTGCGGTGCCGAGCAGGGTTTCTCCGGCCGCGAAGTGATGGCGGAGTTCCGCCGTGCCACAGGTCTGCCGGTCGCCACCAATATGATCGCCACCAACTGGCGAGAAATGGGTCACGCGGTGATGCTGAATGCCGTCGATATTCCGCTGGCGGATCCGCACTTTTGGACGCTCTCCGGCGCCGTGCGGGTTGCACAGTTATGCGATGACTGGGGGCTGACCTGGGGTTGTCACTCCAACAATCATTTCGATATTTCACTGGCGATGTTTACCCATGTCGGCGCAGCAGCGCCGGGAACGCCAACCGCTATCGACACCCACTGGATCTGGCAGGAGGGCGATGCCCGCCTGACCAAACAACCGCTGGAAATCAGGCAGGGCAAAATCGCCGTGCCGGATGCCCCTGGCCTCGGCGTGGAGATCGACTGGCATCAAATCGAGAAAGCGCATGCCGCCTATAAAAAATTGCCTGGCGGCGCGCGCAATGACGCAGGCCCGATGCAGTACCTCATCCCGGGCTGGACGTTTGACAAAAAACGCCCGGTCTTTGGACGTCATTGAGAGAGAGAAAAGGATAAAAAAATGAGCGTATATACGTCTACCCCGGTTGTCGCATCCATGCAGGTGATCCCGGTTGCCGGGCACGACAGCATGCTGATGAACCTGAGCGGCGCGCATGCCCCTTTCTTCACACGCAATATCGTGGTGATCAAAGACAACGCAGGGCACACCGGCGTGGGTGAAATTCCGGGTGGCGAAAAAATCCGTAAAACGCTGGAAGATGCGATTCCGCTGGTGGTCGGTAAAACGCTGGGGGAATACAAAAACGTGCTGAACAGCGTGCGCCAGACTTTCGCCGATCGCGATGCCAGCGGCCGCGGCCTGCAAACCTTCGACCTGCGCACCACGATCCATGTGGTGACAGGCATCGAAGCGGCGATGCTGGATCTGTTAGGCCAGTACCTTGGTGTCAACGTCGCTTCCCTGCTGGGCGAAGGCCAGCAGCGTAATGAAGTGGAGATGCTGGGATACTTGTTCTTCGTCGGTGACAGCAAAAAAACGCCGCTGCCGTACCAGAGCCAGCCGGATGACAAATGCGACTGGTATCGCGTTCGCCATGAAGAGGCAATGACGCCGGATCGCGTGGTGCGTCTGGCGGAAGCTGCTTATGAAAAATATGGTTTTAACGATTTTAAACTGAAAGGCGGCGTTCTGGCTGGAATGGAAGAGGCGGAAGCCATTTCCGCGCTGGCAAAACGCTTCCCGCAGGCGCGCGTCACGCTGGATCCGAATGGTGCATGGTCGCTGGATGAAGCAATCAAAATCGGTAAGCACCTGAAAGGCGTGCTGGCTTACGCGGAAGACCCATGCGGTGCCGAACAGGGTTTCTCCGGCCGTGAAGTGATGGCGGAATTCCGCCGCGCGACCGGTCTGCCGACGGCGACTAATATGATCGCCACCGACTGGCGTCAGATGGGGCATACGCTGTCGCTGCAATCGGTGGATATTCCGCTGGCAGATCCGCATTTCTGGACGATGCAGGGCTCGGTGCGCGTGGCGCAAATGTGCCACGAATTTGGCCTGACTTGGGGTTCACACTCCAACAACCACTTCGACATTTCGCTGGCTATGTTCACTCACGTCGCCGCTGCTGCACCTGGCAAGATTACCGCTATCGACACACACTGGATCTGGCAGGAAGGCAATCAGCGCCTGACCAAACAGCCGTTCGAAATCAAAGGCGGGATGGTACAGGTTCCGACCACGCCGGGTCTGGGCGTTGAACTGGATATGGATCAGGTGATGAAAGCCAACGCGCTGTATCAGAAACATGGCCTTGGCGCGCGTGATGATGCGATGGGGATGCAGTATCTGATCCCTGACTGGAAGTTTGATAACAAACGGCCCTGCATGGTGCGTTAATGAAATTGCCAGCCCTTGCGGGGGCTGGCATTTCCGTACCTTTCCTGGGTGTATGCTTATTGTTGTGAATATGCATAAGGATGGCTTATGAAGATTGTTATCGCTCCTGACTCTTACAAAGAAAGCTTAAGCGCCCTGGAAGTTGCGACGGCCATTGAGCGTGGTTTTCGCGAGATATTTCCCTCGGCGGAGTATATAAAAATTCCAGTTGCAGACGGTGGTGAAGGGACGGTAGAAGCCATGGTTGCTGCGACCAACGGTCGTATTGTTAAGGTAGCGGTGAAAGGCCCGCTTGGCGAACAGGCGGAAGGATTTTATGGCATTTCCGGCGATGAGCGGTCGGCGTTCATTGAAATGGCGGCGGCCAGCGGGCTGGAAATGGTGCCGTCTGCGAAGCGCGATCCGCTGATTACTACTTCATGGGGAACCGGCGAACTGATCCGCCATGCACTAGATGCGGGCGTTAAACATATCATTATTGGTATTGGCGGCAGCGCCACCAATGACGGTGGAGCTGGTATGGTGCAGGCGCTGGGCGCAAAGCTCCTCGACGAGCAGAATCGGCAGATTGCGCCCGGCGGCGCGGCGCTGGAATCGCTGGTGCGTATTGATCTCCGCGAGCTGGATAAACGCCTTTCCGGTTGTCGCATTGAGGTGGCCTGCGACGTGACCAATCCATTAACCGGCGAAGCAGGGGCATCGGCAGTTTTTGGCCCGCAGAAAGGCGCGACGCCAGAGATGATAGCCCGACTGGATAAGGCGCTGGCACATTATGCCGGGATCATTGCCCGCGATCTGGATATCGACGTACTAAACCTGGCGGGCGGCGGTGCAGCCGGCGGCATGGGCGCGGCGTTATATGCCTTTTGCGGCGCGGAATTGCGCCAGGGGATCGAGATTGTCACCGACGCGCTGGCGCTGGATAAACATGTCAGGGGCGCGGATCTGGTGATCACCGGCGAAGGGCGCATCGACAGCCAGACGGTACATGGCAAGGTGCCGGTCGGCGTAGCGAAAGTGGCCAAACGCTACAATATTCCGGTGATCGGTATTGCCGGGAGCCTGACCGCTGATGTTGGCGTGGTGCACGATCATGGCATTGATGCCGTTTTCAGCGTGCTCTATACGATCTGTACGCTGGAAAAAGCGCTGGAAAATGCAGGCGAAAACGTCCGCATGACGGCGCGCAATGTGGCGGCGGTGCTAAAAGCGGGACAGCAACTGTAGTAATTTTGGCCGGATGGCGCTTGCCCTGCCTGCAAAGCGACAAAATGACGCGCTATCGAAGACTTGAGACCGGATACGGCATGTGGGCTGCATGGCAGGGAGAACTGGCCGGTTCCCCCTGCACGGGAAAGATAATACAAGGACGGATAAGGTGTAGCCGCCATCCGGCTTGCAAGTCATCCATTACTCTCAATATCGCTACCCAATCAACCGGTGCGCTTCACGCGTAACGTTATCCATCTCATCAAGCAGTTCCAGAAACTCCGGTTCCAGCTCGTTGGCACTGACGCCGCTACGCAGTTGATGCTCAATTAGCTGGCAGAGGTTTTTCAGCCGTGGAACGCCGCTGTAACCGCAACTGCCATGCAGTTTGTGGATCGCTTCCGGCAGCCCCTGCGGCGCTTCGCCGACCAGTTGTTCCTCCACCATATTGCGGATCTCCGGCAGAAACTCGACCAGCATATGCAGCATCTCGCGCGCAAGGTCGGTTTTTCCCGCCGCCTGGCGCAGCGCCAGTTGCCAGTCGAGCGTGACATCGTTATTGATCGGCAGTTCCACCGGGATCTCTTCGGTTTCCGGCGTATGCCGGACGCTGGTTTCCAGGCCTGGCTTGTAGCGCAACAGCAGGTTATGCAGCTTATCTTCTTCGATTGGCTTTGCCAGATAATCGTTCATCCCGGCGCTGAGCAGCTTCTCTTTTTGCCCGGCCATCGCATGTGCGGTTACGGCGATGACAGGCGTTTGTTGCTGATGCGGTAGCTGGCGGATCAACTCGCAGGCGCGAATCCCGTCCATATCCGGCATCTGGATATCCATCAGAATCAGATCGAACTGCATCTGTTTGGCTCGTTCGATGGCCTGTAAACCGTTCTCGCACAGTTCAACGTGTTGCACCTGATCGTCAAGCAGAACGCCAATCAGCTTCAGGTTCGCCGGGTTGTCATCCACCGCCATGACGCTCATCGGCAATTTGCTTTCATCTGCATGTGAGGTCAGAACCAGTTGCGTCGTGCGACAGTACTCGGTCAGGGCGGGCAGCAGACGAGTGATCGTCAGCGGTTTAAGCAGACAAGCCGCTGCGCCATCCTGTTTCAGCTCTTCGGCATTCACCTGCGCATGGCACGGCAGCGCCAGCAGCAGATAGTCGGTCATGGCTGCCGCACGCGCCAGACGATCGTGCTGCATGCTGAGCGGCTCGCGCACGGTTACCGGCACCGCCAACAGCAAAATATCGTAATGCCCTTGCGGGAGCGCCGAGAATGACGCGCTGTAAATTATCTCCAGCGGCGTGTTGTTCAATACTTCCAGCGTGCTTTGCGCCGCCGCAGCATTTGGTTCGACATACGCCAGACGTTTACCAGCCAGTCTTTCCATGGTGGGCGCTTCGGTGATGGCGTTTGGATTGAGGTCCAGATCAATATGGAACCAGAAGGTCGAACCCCGGTTCGGCTGGCTATGGAAAGAGATATCGCCGCCCATCTCATTCACCAGCCGTTGCGTGATCACCAGCCCCAGACCAGTACCGCCGTGACGGCGAGAGATGCTGGCATCCGCCTGGCGAAATGCCTGGAACAGGCGCGACTGATCGCGTTCCGGAATGCCGATGCCGGTATCGCGGATCTGCACCTCAATTTGCACTTTGTTATTGCTGATGGCGCGTTTCTCAACCACCACATCAATGTTGCCGTGTTCGGTAAACTTGATGGCGTTGCCGACCAGATTGGTGATCACCTGTTGCAGACGCAGCGGATCGCCAATCACATTATCCGGGACATCATTTTTGATGTTCAGCGTCAGCTCAAGCCCTTTATCGTGCGCCGAGTGTGCCAGCAAAATCACCACCTCATCCAGCGTACTGCGTAAAGGGAACGGAATGCTTTCAAGGATCAGTTTTCCCGCTTCCTGCTTGGAGAAGTCCAGCACGTCGTTAATGATCGCCAGCAGGTTATTCGCCGAGCGTTCAATGGTCAGCAGGTGATCGCGCTGTGTAGGATTCAACTGAGATTTCAATGTCAAACGAGTAAAGCCAATCACGCCATTCAGCGGTGTACGCAACTCATGAGACATATTGGCGAGAAACTCGGATTTAATACGCGCAGCTTCCTGCGCACGCTTTTTCGCCAGGTCGAGCTCAACGTTCTGGATCTCCATCTGCTCCAGCGTTTCACGCAGATCCGATGTGGATTGATCGATATTATGCTGCATCTCTTCGTGGTAGGCCGCCAGCGACATGGCCATCGAATTGATGCCGTTTTTCAGCATATCCAGCTCGCCGAGCATAAAACCTTCAACACGGCTGTCGAGCTGCCCGCGACGGATACGGTCGACGGTATTCACCATATTACGAATTGGGCCGGTCACGTCGCGCATCAGGCGCCAACCAAAAATCAGCGCAATACTAATACAGAACAAAATCATCATACTGGAGATAAACATCTCCTTGTACTGCTGCAAGCGTACCGATTTCAGATCCAACTCTAGCGCTACATAGCCGAGCATATTGCCGGTGATTTTATCCGCAGGCAGAGCGGTATTTGCCGGTTCAAGCTCTTCGGACAGGATCGGCGTGCGCAGCACCATCGTATCGCCGTGGCGGGTAACGCTCAGCTTGCGCGGGAAAGGCTGCCCTTCTGGCAGTTTGAGATCGTCGCCGTCAAGCTGGAAATTGGAAGAGACGAACACGTCGTTGCGCCCATCGTAAATGGTGATAGCGCGGACGATGTCAGAATGTCGGCGGTGAAGCACACTAATCAACTGGCCAATGGCTTCGCGATCCTGCAGTGCCATGCTGTATTCGCTGGAAACCGCCAGCGGTTCAATAATACTGGCACCTGCGTCTTCCAGTTGACGTTGTAAATCGTTATAGCGGTGAACGACGAAAAAGATACTGAGCAGCACACCGATAAGCACGGTGGGGGCCAGGATCAGAATCATCATGCGTGCGCGCAAGCTGTAGTTGGTCATGGAGTTCCGTTATGGGAGAATTAGGCCATTACACAGTTATTGAGAATTTTCACTGCAATGGCGCAATTCTACTCTGCAAAAAGACGCGTGACGACTCGCGAGCGCATTACCGTTACGGTAACCGACCTCGATCCCTTTGGACAGGGCGTGGCTCGCCATAATGGTAAAGCGTTGTTTATTCCCGGACTATTACCAGCAGAAACAGCGGAAATTACCCTCAACGAGGAAAAACGTCAGTTTGCCCGTGGAGAAGTAAAACGTCGTCTGAATGACAGCCCGGAGCGCGTTAAACCGGAATGTCCGCATTTTGGCATATGCGGCGGGTGTCAGCAGCAACATGCCAGCGTTGCCCTACAACAGCGCAGTAAAAGCGCGGCGCTGGCACGGTTGATGAAGCAGAACGTGGACGAGGTGATTGCCGCGCAACCCTGGGGATATCGCCGTCGGGCGCGTTTGAGCCTTAGTTGGCAGCCAAAAACGCAGCATCTGGATATGGGGTTTCGCAAAGCGGGCGACAGCAACATTATCAATGTGACGCGTTGCCCGGTACTGGTGCCCCGTCTTGAGGCAATGCTGGCGCCGCTGCGTGAATGTCTGGCGGGGCTTGGCGCAGTGCGCCATCTGGGACACGTCGAACTGGTTGAGGCCGATAATGGCCCACTGATAGTTTTGCGGCACACTGTGCCATTAAGTCACGCGGATAAAGAAAAACTGGAACGTTTTTCGCATTCTCAGGGTATTGCGCTGTATCTCGCGCCACAAAGCGAGATACTTGAACATGTTAGCGGAGAATCCCCCTGGTACAGCTCCGACGGGCTACGCTTAATGTTCAGTCCGCGGGACTTTATTCAGGTCAATGATGGCGTCAATCAGCAAATGGTGGCCCATGCGCTGGCGTGGCTTGATATCCAGCCCGGCGACCATGTGCTGGATTTGTTCTGCGGTATGGGAAATTTCACCCTGCCTCTGGCTCAGCGCGCGTTAAGTGTCGTTGGGGTGGAAGGCGTCGCCGATCTGGTGGCAAAAGCGCAGGAGAATGCGCAACAAAATGGCTTGCAGAATGTGACATTCTTTCATGAAAATTTGGAGGATGATGTCACTCAGCAACCCTGGGCGAGCCATGGATTTGATAAGGTGTTGCTCGATCCCGCGCGCGCAGGTGCTGCCGGGGTGATGCGACATATTATAAAATTGTCTCCCGGCAGAGTGGTGTACGTTTCCTGTAACCCCGCCACGCTTGCCCGTGACAGCGAAGCGCTATTAAATGCAGGTTACCAGATTCAGCGGCTGGCGATGCTGGACATGTTTCCACATACTGGTCATCTGGAATCGATGGTGTTGTTTGTGAAAAACAAATGATTAATTTCGGCTTGTCGACTTCGGCAGGCCCGGTTCCTGAAAGGAGAGGACAATGGTTGCGGTACGCAGTGCGCATTTGAACAAAGCGGGTGAATTCGATCCAGCCAAATGGATTGCCAGTCTGGGGATCACCAGTCAGCTGTCGTGTGAACGCTTAACCGAAACCTGGGAATATTGTCTGCGACAAACGCAGGGGCATGCGGATGCTGGCGTACTGTTGTGGCGCGGCATTGAGATGGTAGAAATTCTCTCCATGCTGAGTATGGATATCGACACGCTGCGCGCGGCGCTGCTGTTTCCGCTGGCCGATGCCGAAGTGGTGAGCGAAGATGTGCTGCGTGAAAGTGTCGGCGCCTCGGTGGTCAACCTGATCCACGGCGTGCGCGACATGGCCGCCATCCGCCAGTTGAAAGCCACGCATACGGATTCCGTTTCTTCTGAACAGGTCGATAACGTTCGCCGCATGCTGCTGGCGATGGTCGATGATTTCCGTTGTGTGGTCATTAAGCTGGCCGAACGTATCGCGCATCTGCGTGAAGTGAAAGACGCGCCGGAAGATGAACGCGTACTGGCGGCGAAAGAGTGTACCAACATCTATGCGCCGCTGGCGAACCGGCTGGGTATCGGGCAACTAAAATGGGAGTTGGAGGATTACTGCTTCCGCTACCTGCATCCGGCGGAATACAAACGCATTGCCAAGCTGCTGCATGAACGCCGTATCGATCGCGAACACTATATCGACGAGTTTGTCGGCCATCTGCGCGCCGAAATGAAAACCGAAGGCGTCAAAGCTGAGGTCTACGGCCGGCCAAAGCACATCTACAGTATCTGGCGGAAGATGCAGAAAAAACACCTTGCCTTTGACGAACTGTTTGATGTACGCGCCGTGCGTATCGTCGCTGAACGTTTGCAGGACTGTTATGCCGCGCTGGGTATTGTGCATACCCATTACCGCCATCTGCCGGATGAGTTCGACGACTACGTCGCCAACCCGAAACCTAACGGTTATCAGTCTATTCATACGGTAGTACTGGGGCCGGGCGGGAAAACCGTTGAAATACAGATTCGTACTCGCCAGATGCATGAAGATGCCGAGCTGGGCGTCGCCGCGCACTGGAAGTACAAAGAGGGGACGGCAGTTGTCGGCAGCCCGCATTCAGCGCATGAAGACAGGATCGCATGGCTGCGTAAGCTGATCGCCTGGCAGGAAGAGATGGCCGATTCCGGCGAAATGCTGGATGAAGTCCGCAGCCAGGTTTTTGATGATCGGGTGTATGTGTTTACGCCGAAGGGCGATGTGGTCGATCTGCCTGCGGGCTCCACACCGCTGGACTTTGCCTATCACATTCACAGCGACGTCGGGCATCGTTGTATCGGCGCGAAGATCGGCGGGCGCATCGTGCCCTTTACCTACCAGTTGCAGATGGGAGACCAGATCGAAGTTATCACCCAGAAGCAGCCGAATCCAAGCCGGGACTGGCTGAACCCAAACCTCGGCTATGTGACGACCAGCCGCGGGCGTTCGAAGATCCACGCTTGGTTCCGTAAGCAGGATCGCGACAAAAACATTCTTGCCGGGCGGCAAATCCTGGACGATGAGCTGGCGCATCTGGGGATCAGCCTGAAAGAGGCGGAAAAACATCTGCTGCCGCGTTACAATTTTAACGAGCTGGAAGAGTTGCTGGCGGCGATTGGCGGTGGCGATATCCGTCTTAACCAGATGGTGAACTTCCTGCAATCTCAGTTCAATAAACCGAGCGCCGAAGAGCAGGATGCCGCCGCGCTGAAACAGTTGCAGCAGAAAACTTACACGCCGCAAAACCGCAGCAAAGACAATGGTCGCGTGGTGGTGGAAGGCGTTGGCAATCTGATGCATCACATCGCGCGCTGCTGCCAGCCGATCCCGGGCGATGAAATCGTCGGATTTATCACCCAGGGACGTGGGATCTCGATCCACCGCGCCGACTGCGATCAACTGGAAGAGCTGCGTACCGTTGCGCCAGAGCGTATCGTGGATGCTGTCTGGGGAGAGAGCTACTCGGCGGGTTACTCGCTGGTCGTGCGTGTGACGGCGAATGACCGTAGCGGTCTGCTGCGCGATATCACCACTATTCTCGCCAATGAGAAGGTGAACGTGCTGGGCGTTGCCAGCCGCAGCGACACCAAAGAACAGCTTGCCACCATCGATATGAATATCGAAATCTACAACCTGCAGGTGTTGGGCCGCGTGCTTGGCAAACTCAACCAGGTGCCGGACGTCATCGACGCCCGTCGTCTGCACGGTAGCTGATTTTCACTTCATCCGATCCTCTCCCGTCAGCGGAGAGGATCCCATTTTTTACCAGGAAGACTCATGACTCAAATCGATCGTCTGCTTAGGATCATGCAACGTCTGCGCGACCCGGAAACCGGCTGCCCGTGGGACAAAGAACAGACCTATGCCACCATTGCGCCCTATACGCTGGAAGAGACGTACGAAGTGCTGGACGCTATCAACCGGGAAGATTTTGACGATCTACGCGGTGAACTGGGCGATCTGCTGTTCCAGGTGGTATTTTACGCCCGGATGGCGCAGGAAGAGGGGCGCTTTGATTTTAACGATGTCTGCGCGGCGATTAGCGACAAACTGGAACGCCGTCACCCGCATATTTTTGGCGACGCCCATGCCGGAAACAGCACGGAAGTGCTGGTGCGCTGGGAGCAAATCAAAACCGAAGAACGTGCTGAGAAAGCGCAGCACTCGGCGCTGGACGACATTCCCCACAGCCTACCTGCGCTGATGCGCGCGCATAAAATCCAGAAACGCTGCTCCGGCGTTGGTTTTGACTGGACGTCGCTTGGGCCGGTGCTCGATAAGGTGTATGAAGAGATCGATGAAGTGATGGACGAAGCGAAACAGGCCGTGGTAGATGAGGCAAGACTGGAAGAAGAGGTCGGCGATTTACTGTTCGCTACGGTAAATCTGTCGCGCCATCTGGGGGTTAAAGCGGAAGTCGCGCTGCAAAAAGCGAACCTGAAATTTGAGCGTCGTTTCCGTGAGGTGGAGCGAATTGTCCGCGAGCGCGGGCTGGAAATGACCGGTGTGGATCTGGAAACAATGGAAAATATCTGGCAACAGGTAAAACGCCAGGAACATGATCTTTAACGGAATTGTTTCGGTAAGCGCTATTTGTGTGATTTTTTAAATAACAAGCGCTTGATTTACGTCAAAAACATTTACCTGAAAGCCGCTATTTTCACACTCCTTATATCTGCCAGAACGGTTTGAGAAGCGCCTCTTCAGCTTATTCGGGGCGCAGCAAGGCGGCAACTGTGAAAATCCCTGGGCGTATCATCATGCTGTGCGCCCGCGATGGGTGAATGAAGCCAGGGCATATGCGGCCTGAAGAACGAAGGAGAGGGAGAATGAAAGTTTGTGGCCTCAGCCATGATCGGGTATACTGCTTTCCCGTCTTGGTTATTCCATCGTCTTTTAAACCTAACTTCTCAGGTTCAGCATGACAACGAACTATATTTTTGTGACCGGCGGGGTCGTATCCTCTCTGGGTAAAGGCATTGCCGCAGCCTCCCTGGCAGCCATTCTCGAAGCTCGTGGCCTTAACGTCACTATGATGAAACTGGATCCGTATATTAACGTCGATCCAGGGACTATGAGCCCAATCCAGCATGGCGAAGTGTTCGTTACCGAAGATGGCGCTGAAACCGATCTTGATTTGGGTCACTACGAGCGCTTCATCCGCACCAAAATGACGCGTCGCAACAACTTTACCACTGGTCGCATTTATTCCGAGGTTCTGCGTAAAGAGCGTCGTGGCGACTATCTGGGCGCGACCGTACAGGTTATTCCGCATATCACTAACGCGATCAAAGAGCGCATCATTGAAGGCGGTGAAGGCCACGATGTCGCGCTGGTTGAAATCGGCGGTACTGTAGGTGATATCGAATCCCTGCCATTCCTTGAAGCTATTCGTCAGATGGCGGTAGAAGTGGGCCGTGAGCGTACGCTCTATATGCACCTGACGCTGGTGCCGTACATGGCCGCTTCCGGTGAAGTGAAAACCAAGCCTACACAGCACTCAGTGAAAGAGCTGCTTTCCATCGGTATTCAGCCGGATATCCTGATTTGTCGTTCCGATCGTGCTGTTCCTGCTAACGAGCGCGCGAAAATTGCTTTGTTCTGTAACGTTCCAGAAAAAGCAGTGATTTCTCTGAAAGACGTCGATTCTATTTATAAAATCCCGGGCCTGTTGAAATCTCAGGGGCTGGACGATTATATTTGTAAACGATTCAGCTTGAACTGTCCGGAAGCAAACCTGGCCGAATGGGAACAGGTTATTTACCAAGAAGCGAATCCGTCAGGTGAAGTCACCATCGGTATGGTCGGCAAGTACATTGAGCTGCCAGATGCCTACAAATCGGTGATCGAAGCGCTGAAACACGGTGGTCTGAAGAACCGCGTCACCGTCAACATCAAGCTGATTGATTCGCAGGATGTTGAAACGCGCGGCGTGGAAATTCTGAAAAATCTGGATGCAATCCTCATCCCTGGCGGCTTCGGTTACCGTGGTGTGGAAGGCAAAATTGCCACCGCACGCTATGCGCGTGAAAACAATATTCCTTACCTGGGAATTTGCCTGGGTATGCAGGTTGCGTTGATTGAATTCGCTCGTAACGTGGTCGGGATGGAGAACGCCAACTCCACGGAATTTGTGCCAGACTGTAAATACCCGGTCGTGGCGTTAATTACCGAGTGGCGTGATGAAGATGGCAATGTTGAGCAGCGTTCTGAGAAGAGCGATCTCGGCGGTACGATGCGCCTTGGCGCACAGCAGTGCCAGCTTGGCGATGACAGCCTGGTTCGCCAGCTTTACGGCACACCGACTATCGTTGAACGCCATCGCCACCGTTACGAAGTCAACAATATGCTGTTGAAACAAATTGAAGCTGCGGGTCTGCGTGTTGCGGGCCGTTCCGGGGATGATCAGTTGGTCGAGATCATTGAGGTGCCGAATCATCCGTGGTTCGTCGCCTGTCAGTTCCATCCGGAGTTTACTTCTACGCCGCGTGATGGGCATCCGCTGTTTGCAGGCTTTGTGAAAGCCGCCAGCGAGCATCAAAAGCGTCAGGCGAAGTAAAAAAGTTACAACGACAACGCGTACCAAAGGTACGCGTTGTTTGTCTGGAGTTTTAGTTTAACTTGTACTGAGGAAAACCTAATGTCCAAAATCGTTAAAGTCATCGGTCGTGAAATCATCGACTCCCGTGGTAACCCGACTGTTGAAGCCGAAGTACACCTGGAAGGTGGTTTCGTAGGTCTGGCGGCTGCGCCGTCAGGTGCTTCTACTGGTTCCCGCGAAGCGCTGGAACTGCGCGATGGCGACAAATCCCGTTTCATGGGTAAAGGCGTACTGAAAGCGGTTGGCGCGGTTAATGGCCCGATCGCTCAGGCAATCCTGGGTAAAGATGCAAAAGACCAGGCTGGCATCGATAAGATCATGATCGATCTGGACGGTACCGAAAACAAATCTAACTTCGGTGCAAACGCAATCCTGGCCGTGTCTCTGGCCGTTGCTAAAGCTGCTGCTGCCTCTAAAGGCCTGCCGCTGTACGCTCACATTGCTGAACTGAACGGCACCCCGGGCAAATACTCTATGCCGCTTCCGATGATGAACATCATCAACGGTGGTGAGCACGCTGACAACAACGTCGACATTCAGGAATTCATGATTCAGCCGGTTGGCGCGAAAACCCTGAAAGAAGCTGTACGTATGGGTTCAGAAGTGTTCCATAACCTGGCAAAAGTTCTGAAATCCAAAGGCATGAACACTGCTGTTGGTGACGAAGGCGGCTATGCGCCGAACCTGGGTTCTAACGCCGAAGCACTGGCTGTTATCGCTGAAGCGGTAAAAGCTGCGGGCTACGAACTGGGCAAAGACATCACCCTGGCGATGGACTGCGCAGCGTCTGAATTCTACAAAGATGGTAAATATGTTCTGGCTGGCGAAGGCAACAAAGCGTTCACCTCCGAAGAGTTCACTCACTTCCTGGAAGATCTGACCAAACAGTATCCGATCGTTTCCATCGAAGATGGCCTGGACGAATCTGACTGGGCGGGCTTTGCATACCAGACCAAAGTTCTGGGCGACAAAATCCAGCTGGTTGGTGACGATCTGTTCGTAACCAACACCAAGATCCTGAAAGAAGGTATCGAAAAAGGCATCGTTAACTCCATCCTGATCAAATTCAACCAGATCGGTTCTCTGACCGAAACTCTGGCTGCGATCAAAATGGCGAAAGACGCTGGCTACACCGCTGTCATTTCTCACCGTTCTGGCGAAACTGAAGACGCTACCATCGCTGACCTGGCTGTTGGTACCGCTGCTGGCCAGATCAAAACCGGTTCTATGAGCCGTTCTGACCGCGTTGCTAAATACAACCAGCTGATTCGTATCGAAGAAGCGCTGGGTGAACAGGCTCCGTTCAACGGTCGTAAAGAGATCAAAGGTCAGGCGTAATCGCTAAGCCTTGGTGAAATGAAAAATGCCAGTCATGTGACTGGCATTTTTTTGGCTATTTGAAATCCACTTCCATCTGCTGCGGGATTGTCAGTCCACGCGTCGTTTGTACGCAACGGGCAATATAGTCCGTAAAGCGAGGTGGCTTCGGCATGCCCATACTCAGTAGCTTATCGTTGCTGAAACGCACGTTGAGCATGGCGAACGCGCCATACAAACGCATCGCTTTCAACATCAACCGCTCATTACAGGGGCCGAAAATACCCTTCAGCTCGCGGCGCATCTTCACCAGTGTCTCGTAACTGACCTGCGCGTATTTATCGCCCACTGGTGCTTTTTCCAGCGCTCGTGCCATTGCTTTGTCGATATCAGCAAAACGCACGCTATTCTCTTCACCGGCGGAGATGTGCACCACTTCGCCCTGAGCGATCTGGCCTTCAAGCAGCATCAGCAATGCATCGGCACAATAATCGACCGGGATAACATCGACGCGATCCTCCAGTGAGCACATAAACTTCTGCAGCATCAGCCCCATACTGAAGACCCAGAAAATACTGGTTGATGGCAGACATCCGTGGTGTGTGTGTCCAACGACGATAGAAGGGCGGGCAATCACCAGCGGCATCTGCGGGCACTCCTGGCGCATCAGTTGCTCAATGGTCGATTTGGAGCGCGTATAGGCCACCAGGTGCTCGGCATTCTCGTGAAACTCTGTGCTTTCCGGCACCAGCGAATCCGGTTCCGGCGTACAGGACATCGCTGTGCCGACGTGAAGAAAACGCTGCAAGCCCTCTACCTGCGACATTCTGCGGGCAAAGGCCAGCGTTCCTTCGACATTCACTTTCCAGACCAGCGGGTTATTGCCAAAAGAGGCAACAGCCGCGCAGTTCAGCACATGAGTGACGCTTTTCAGCGCAGGATCGTTGATAAAGCCTTCCGGTTCGCCCAAATCCCCAAGCAATATTTGCGAAGTATCAAGTGTGCTGAGCACTGCATCCGTCAGACCAAACTTGCGCATGTTGCTTTTAACGCGCTCAAGCCCGGCCTCTTTGTCTTCTGCCCTTACCAACAGCAGTAAATTTATGGCTTCACTGCCGTGGAGGATTTTTTCCAATACCGCTCCACCCAGAAATCCCGTCACGCCCGTTATTAATAATGTTTTCATGAATGCTTTCTCTCCAGCGTTGCCCGGGCGGATTGTAGGCACGGAAAGCTAAACGCCATATCAATAAAGTGGAACGGTAAAAGGGGATTTCTTAAGTTTGTTTTAAGGAAAGTACGAAAGGGGATTCGCATTCGACAACGGCAGTGAGCAATTAATTCCAGCACGAAACGTTAAAAAAATAACTATTTGATTTTAAAGTCTTTATATTTTTATTGACAGTGCGACATGGCGGCGACCATTTACGTCGATGTGTAAGGAAAAACATATATAGTTACATTGTTTTTAGCGGTCACAGGTGAAGGAAAAGCGCAATACCGCGAAAGGCTATGAAGGTTAAGCCAGGATCTGCAATAATTAGCGTTTATTTCCGATCAGAGTTGACTATGCAGTACCCGATTAACGAGATGTTCCAGACCCTACAAGGCGAGGGTTATTTTACCGGCGTTCCTGCCATTTTTATTCGTCTACAGGGATGCCCGGTTGGTTGCGCCTGGTGCGACACCAAACACACCTGGGATAAGCTTGCGGATCGGGAAGTGTCGCTGTTCAGCATCCTTGCGAAAACCAAAGAGAGCGATAAGTGGGGGGCGGCCAATAGTGAAGAACTGCTGGCGATTATTGCTCGCCAGGGCTGGACGGCGCGCCATGTGGTGATCACTGGCGGCGAACCCTGCATCCATGATTTGACGTCGCTCACCAGCCTGCTTGAGCTGAATGGTTTTAGCTGCCAGATCGAAACCAGCGGCACGCATGAAGTGCGCGTTTCCCATTCCGCCTGGGTGACGGTATCGCCGAAGGTGAATATGCGCGGCGGCTACGATGTACTGTTGCAGGCGCTGGAGCGTGCAGATGAAATTAAGCATCCGGTCGGGCGCATGCGAGATATCGAAGCGCTGGACGAGCTGCTGGCGAAGTTAACCGATGACAAGCCGCGGGTGATTGCCTTGCAGCCTATTAGCCAGAAAGAGGATGCAACCCGCCTGTGTATTGAAACCTGTATCGCCCGCAACTGGCGGCTCTCGATGCAGACACATAAGTACCTGAACATTGCCTGATAAATCAGCCCGTTCTGGCTCCTGTCAACGGCCATGCGCTGGCCGTGGATGGCAGCTTTCAGGTTCGCTAACGGCTATCGGTCAGACATCTTCGTCTTCGGGAAGAAATGACCGACTCGCTTATTCACCGCGATAAACGCAACCTGCGGTGCAGGTTTCTTTCACCATGACTGCACTCAGCAGCGGTACAATTGGCTTCATTTGATCCCAGATCCACTTTGCCAGCACTTCGCTGGTGGGATTTTCCAGGCCTGGGATCTCATTCAGATAGTAGTGATCCAGCTTGTCATACAACGGCTTAAACGCCGCTTTCAGTTCGGCGAAGTCCATGATCCAGCCGGTATAAGGATCCACCTCGCCGGTGATCTCCAGGCGCACCATAAAGGAGTGGCCATGCAGACGACCGCACTTATGTCCTTGCGGGACATGCGGTAAATGGTGAGCGGCCTCAAAGGTGAAATCTTTAAACAACGTGGTCGACATAATGCACTCTCAGACTGACAAAAAACCGCCGCATAGTAGCGGAAATGACCTTTTTTAGCATTAACTAAAATCGCTAAAAGTGTTTACTCGCAATAAACTGCTTACCTGTATTTATTTTATTGTTATAATTCAATATGTTAGTTAACCAGTTTTAGTGTTATTAACTATAGCTAAAACAGGTTAGTTCTTTTGGTTATTTATTATTTCCAACCTTTCTTTAATTGTTATTATCCCGCCGTTAACCTTAGCTTCACTTTATTTTTTAAAATTATATCCCCTTATCGTTTTTATCGTTTTTGCGTTGTTGACCGTGAAAAAAGCGGTCTGCAAAACGAAGGGGAATTTTCGCTACTGGAACATAACAACGCATGACAACTCAGGCTCCACCTTCTGCGTTGCTGCCGCTAAACCCGGAGCAACTGGCGCGCCTTCAGGCCGCAACCACTGATTTGACGCCCACCCAGTTAGCCTGGGTTTCTGGTTATTTCTGGGGCGTACTGAACCAACAGCCTGCAGCAGCTACTACCGTACCGACATCTGCGCCAGAGGTCCCGGCAATTACGCTGATTTCCGCGTCGCAAACCGGCAACGCTCGCCGCGTGGCGGAAGTGCTGCGCGACGATCTGCTGGCAGCGAAACTTAACGTCAACCTGGTTAACGCTGGTGACTACAAGTTCAAACAAATCGCTAACGAAAAATTGCTGGTGATGGTGGCCTCTACCCAGGGCGAGGGGGAAGCGCCGGAAGAAGCTGTTGCACTGCATAAGTTCCTGTTCTCGAAAAAAGCGCCAAAACTTGATGGTACCGCCTTTGCGGTGTTCGGCCTTGGCGATACGTCGTATGAATTCTTCTGTCAGGCGGGGAAAGACTTCGACAGCAAACTTGCCGAACTGGGGGCGGAGCGCCTGCTGGATCGCGTTGACGCCGATGTTGAGTATCAGGCGGCGGCTGCCGAATGGCGCGCGCGCATCGTCGAGGTGTTGAAAGCCCGCGTACCGAAAGGCTCTCCTGCGCAGGCCGCGGCGAGCGCGGTGAATGAGGTTTTCTCCAGCCCCTATACTAAAGAAGCGCCGTTAACGGCGAGTTTGTCCGTGAACCAAAAAATCACCGGTCGTCATTCCGAAAAAGATGTTCGCCATATCGAAATCGATCTCGGGGATTCAGGGTTGCGCTACCAGCCGGGCGACGCGCTGGGCGTCTGGTATCAGAACGATCCAGCTCTGGTGAAAGAACTGGTGGAATTGCTGTGGTTGAAAGGTGATGAGCCAGTTACGGTTGACGGTAAAACACTGCCGCTTGCTGAAGCGTTACAGTGGCACTTCGAACTGACGGTCAACACCGCCAACATCGTGGAGAATTACGCCACTCTGACGCGCAGCGAAACGTTGTTGCCGCTGGTGGGTGATAAAGCCCAGTTACAGCACTATGCCGCGACAACGCCGATTGTCGATATGGTGCGTTTCTCTCCGGCACAGCTTGATGCGCAAGCGCTGATTGGTCTGCTGCGCCCGCTGACGCCGCGCCTCTACTCTATTGCCTCTTCGCAGGCAGAAGTGGAAAACGAAGTGCATGTTACCGTCGGTGTGGTGCGTTACGAAGTGGAAGGGCGTACGCGTACGGGCGGTGCTTCCAGCTTCCTCGCGGATCGTATAGAAGAAGAGGGCGAAGTGCGGGTGTTCATTGAGCACAACGATAACTTCCGTCTGCCAGCCAACCCGGAAACGCCGGTAATTATGATTGGCCCGGGCACTGGCATTGCGCCGTTCCGCGCCTTTATTCAACAACGCGCGGGCGATGAAGCGCCGGGTAAAAACTGGCTATTCTTTGGCAACCCGCACTTTACCGAAGATTTCCTCTATCAGGTGGAGTGGCAGCGTTACGTTAAAGAGGGCGTGCTGAATCGCATTGATTTGGCCTGGTCCCGCGATCAAAAAGAAAAAGTCTACGTACAAGACAAACTGCGCGAACAGGGCGCAGAGCTGTGGCGCTGGATCAATGACGGTGCGCACATTTATGTCTGTGGCGACGCCAATCGCATGGCGAAAGATGTCGAGCAGGCTTTACTGGACGTGATTGCCGAATTCGGTGGCATGGATACCGAAGCGGCGGATGAATTTTTAAGTGAGCTGCGCGTTGAGCGCCGTTATCAGCGAGATGTCTACTAATGAGTGAAAAACATCCCGGCCCACTGGTGGTCGAAGGTAAACTGGTCGACGCCGAGCGTCTGAAGCTCGAAAGCAACTATCTGCGCGGCACGATTGCAGAAGATCTGCACGACGGCCTGACTGGCGGTTTCAACGGCGACAACTTTCTGCTGATCCGTTTTCACGGTATGTATCAGCAGGATGACCGCGATATTCGCGCCGAACGCGCCGAGCAGAAACTGGAGCCGCGCCACGCGATGATGCTGCGCTGCCGGCTACCGGGCGGCATCATTACGCCGAAGCAGTGGCTGTCGATAGATAAATTTGCCGATGATAAAACCCTCTACGGCAGCATTCGCCTGACCAACCGCCAGACGTTTCAGTTCCACGGCATCCTGAAAAAGAACGTCAAACCGGCACACCAGATGCTGCACGAAGTCGGGCTTGACGCGCTGGCGACCGCCAACGACGTTAACCGTAATGTGCTGTGTACGTCGAACCCGGTTGAGTCGGAACTGCATGCAGAAGCCTACGAGTGGGCGAAAAAACTCTCCGAGCATCTGTTGCCGCGTACCCGCGCTTATGCGGAGATTTGGCACGACGCCGAGAAAGTGGCGACCACGGATGAAGAGCCGATTCTGGGTAAAACTTACCTGCCGCGTAAGTTCAAAACCACGGTGGTTATTCCGCCGCAGAACGACGTGGATTTGCACGCTAACGACATGAACTTTGTTGCGGTTGCGGAAAACGGCAAGCTGGTCGGTTTTAACCTGCTGGTGGGCGGCGGGCTTTCCATTGAACACGGAAATAAAAAAACCTACGCCCGCACCGCGAGCGAGTTTGGTTATCTGCCGCTAGAGCATACGCTGGCGGTGGCAGAAGCGGTGGTCACGACCCAGCGCGACTGGGGTAACCGTACCGACCGTAAAAACGCCAAAACCAAATACACGCTGGAACGCGTTGGCATCGATACTTTCAAAGCGGAAGTGGAACGCCGCGCGGGGATCAAATTCGAACCGATTCGCCCGTACGAATTCACCGGTCGCGGCGATCGCATTGGCTGGGTGAAAGGTATCGATAATAAATGGCACCTGACGCTGTTTATTGAAAACGGCCGTATTCTGGATTATCCGGGCCGTCCGCTGAAAACCGGTCTGCTGGAAATTGCTAAGATCCATAAAGGCGACTTCCGTTTAACGGCAAACCAGAATCTGATTGTGGCCGGAGTGCCGGAAAGCCAGAAAGCGAAAATCGAAAAACTGGCGCGCAGCCACGGGCTAATGGATGCGGTGAAACCGCAGCGTGAAAACTCCATGGCCTGCGTGTCGTTCCCGACCTGCCCGCTGGCCATGGCCGAAGCAGAACGTTTCCTGCCTTCATTTGTTGATAAAGTGGAAGCGGTGATGGAGAAACATGGCGTTGGCAACGATCATATCGTGCTGCGCGTCACGGGTTGCCCGAACGGCTGCGGCCGCGCGATGCTGGCGGAAGTGGGCCTGGTTGGTAAAGCACCGGGCCGCTACAACCTGCATATCGGCGGTAACCGCATCGGCACGCGTATTCCGCGTATGTTCCGGGAAAATATCACCGAAACGGAAATTTTGGAGACGCTTGATGAGCTGATCGCACGCTGGGCAAGCGAGCGTGAAGAGGGGGAAGGCTTCGGCGATTTCACCATTCGTGCCGGGATCATCCGTCCGGTACTCGATCCGGCGCGCGATTTCTGGGAATAATGCAGTAATGCCGGATGGCGGCGTAAACGCTTTATCCGGCCTACGGTTTGCGTAATTTGTAGGCCTGATAAGCGAAGTGCCATCAGGCAATGAACACGGTGAGGAACTTATGTCCAGACTCGATCTGAATGCGCTGAATGAACTGCCGAAAGTTGAACGTGTGCTTCAGCTTGCTGAAACCAATGCGCAACTCGAAAAGCTGAACGCCGAAGCGCGCGTCGGCTGGGCGCTGGAAAACCTGCCGGGCGAGTATGTGCTCTCCTCCAGCTTCGGTATTCAGGCGGCGGTAAGCCTGCATCTGGTAAACCAGGTTCAGCCGAACATTCCGGTGATCCTGACTGACACCGGCTACCTGTTTCCGGAAACCTACCAGTTTATCGACGAGCTGACGGACAAGCTCAAGCTGAACCTTAAAGTATTCCGGGCAGAACAAAGTCCGGCGTGGCAGGAAGCGCGTTACGGTAAGTTGTGGGAACAGGGTGTTGAAGGCATTGAAAAATACAATGAAATCAACAAAGTTGAACCTATGAATCGCGCCCTTGTTGAGCTGAACGCGCAAACCTGGTTTGCCGGACTACGCCGTGAACAATCCGGTAGTCGCGCCAATCTGCCTGTGCTGGCTATCCAGCGCGGCGTATTTAAAGTGCTGCCGATTATCGACTGGGACAACCGTACAGTATACCAGTACCTGCAAAAACACGGCCTGAAGTATCACCCGTTGTGGGATCAGGGTTATCTGTCCGTAGGCGACACGCACACCACCCGCAAATGGGAGCCGGGCATGGCGGAAGAAGAGACGCGCTTCTTCGGTCTGAAACGCGAATGCGGGCTGCATGAAGGCTGACAGGTCAGCATCAAACTTTGAAACACCATGAGGCAGGGAGAAATCCTTGCCTTTTTTATAGTTAAATACAGTCACCTAACAACAGGAGCATTGTGATGAAGATTGCGTTTCTGGGGCTTGGCACCATGGGGTTGTCAATGGCCGCGAATCTAATTAAAGCCGGCTATCAGGTTCAGGGCTGGAACCGTTCAGCCGGGCATTTCCCTGCAGCGACACCGTTCCCTCCGATGAACAAAAAGGCTGAAGCGACGGGGTTGAGTCCCCGCTGAAATCGGCGAGCCGGAGGGCAGATGGCAAGGGCTGGACGCCAGGGATGGCGGCCAGAGGCGAACCGAGACACGACGTCGAGTTGAGCCGGTGCGCAGCACCGATTTCCCGCGGGGCCGCGGGGATTGATAAGGGGAGCGCGGTAGCTCCCCTTATCCCGTTCACGGGAGATAAAGTGTAAGTATCTGCCAGTCTTCTGGTGAGCGGAATAATTCCACGATCTGCCAAAAACGCCGTTCTCCTGGTGAGCGGAACTTTTCCACGATACTCCCAAAATACCGGATGGCGGCTCCGTCTTATCCGGCCAACACCACCGCCAACAATGCAGCCCTGATAAGCGTCAGTACCACAGGGCACCTCTTCCTTTTTTAGTGCATTCCTTGCACTAAAATTGTGCATTATCTGCTCAGTAAATCACACCACGGATACCCCCTTCGTCTCGCCTGCAAAAAATAAACATTAGTAAATCAAAACATTAACAAAAATTTCAAAAATATAACTGAACCAATACGTAATTGGTTCGGTAATTGCTTAGTTATAAAGGCAATACATAGAAGATTAACTGCTTAACACTCTGTAATTAAAGAAAAAGATAACTCCAAATACGGATGAACCAATATGGAAAAACCGTCACGCTATCTGGCAAATTCCAGTACGGCGCTTGAACAACTTCGTGGGCTTATTCATCAACATGAGTCAACACCAGGGACTCCACTGCCCACGGAACGTGAACTGGCGGAACGCTTAGGCGTCGGGCGGAGAGAAGTACGCCGCGCGCTGGACGTACTGGAAGAAGAGGGACGGATCTGGCGTAAGCAGGGCAAAGGCACGTTTATTGGCCCCGCTGCGCCGGTCGCGCCGCTGGCACTCCAGGGACTGGTGCAACAAACCAATATGCTGGAAGTGATGGAAGCGCGCTTGCAGGTTGAGCCGGGGCTTGCGCGGTTGGCGGCACTTCGCGCCAACCCGGAAAACCTGGCGCTGATGCAGCGCATGCTGGAACGCATCGATAACGTCAATCCGGACGATCCGGATCTTAATGAGCTATGGGATAGCGCTTTTCACCGGGCCATCGCTGAAGCGGCGGGAAACCGTTTGATGCTCGGTCTTTTTGACGCCATTGACGCCGTGCGTCGCGAACCCGCCTGGCACCATCTGCGGGAGATGGCGCGTACCCCGGCGAAGGTCGAACGCTATAACGATCATCACCACCGCATTATGCACGCCATCCGGCAGTGTCAGCCGCAGGAGGCTTTCCTGGCGATGCGTGAACATCTGCTCGACCTGCAACATGCCCTGATCCAGGCCATTCATCTCGAGGACGATACGCTATGACCACCATTCCCTTTCACGATCCCGCGCCCGTCCTGCATCTGCACAACTTGAAAGTCCAGTTCGCCGGTAGCCCGGTCAGCGTACTGGACGGTATTTCGCTGACCATAAAAGGCGGGGAAACGCTGGCGCTGGTGGGGGAATCCGGCTGCGGTAAAAGCATTACCTCGCTGGCGTTGATGGGGTTGTTGCCCAACAGCGCGCAGATCCTCAGCGGCGAAATGCAGTTTCGCAGCCACAATCTGCGCCAGCTTTCGCCAAGGGAATATTCGGATCTGCGCGGTAATGAACTGGCGATGATTTTTCAGGAGCCGATGACCTCGCTGAACCCATCATTCACCCTTGGCGATCAACTGAGTGAAACGGTGATGCGTCACCAGCATGTCTCACGGCAGACCGCGCGGGATATCGCGCTACAGATCCTCGAAAAGGTACAAATCCCGGCAGCGGAGATGCGCGTGAATGCGTATCCGCACCAGCTTTCCGGCGGTATGCGCCAGCGCGTAATGATTGCTATGGCGCTGATTAACAACCCGCGTCTGCTGATTGCCGACGAACCGACAACCGCGCTGGATGTCACTATTCAGGCGCAAATCCTGGCGCTGCTCAACACCCTGAAAGCCGAAACCGGTACGGCAGTATTAATGATCACCCACGATCTCGGCGTGGTGGCGGAAGTTGCCCAGCAAGTCGCCGTAATGTACGCCGGGCAAGTGGTCGAGCAGGGCAGCGTGGAGGCGATTTTTGCCGATCCACAGCATCCGTACACCATCGGCCTGATGGGCTCGATTCCCTCGCTGGGAGCGCGCAAAGGCCCGCTTTCCACTATTCCCGGCGCCGTACCGTTACCGGAAGCGATGCCAAAAGGCTGCCGTTTTGCCACGCGCTGCCCGTTTGCGCAGAGTCGCTGCCACGCGGAAAAACCGCCGCTACAGCCGTTGGGACGGGGCCATCAGGCGGCCTGTTTCCGCGTGCCCCTTGAACAACATATTGCGCTGGGAGAAACCGCATGAGCACACCGATCCTTGAGGCCCACGATCTCAGCAAACGCTTTGTCGGCGCGACGCGCCTGTTCGCGCAAAAACGCTTTGTCACGGCAGTCGATCGCATTTCGCTTGCTGTTTACTCCGGTGAAACGCTGGCGATTGTGGGCGAGTCCGGTTCCGGTAAATCGACGCTTGGCCGTCTGCTGTTACGTCTGCTGGCGGCGTCCGAAGGGCACGTTTACTACCAGGGCGAAGAGATCACTCACGCCAGCGGCGGGCGGTTAAACCAGTTGCGCCGCGAACTGCAAATCATCTTTCAGGATCCCTTCGCCTCGCTGAACCCGCGCATGACCGTGGAGCAGATTGTCGGCGAACCCCTGTGGCTGCACCAGAAAATGGGCAAAGCGGATCGCCAGGAGCGCGTCGCCGAACTGCTCGCGACAGTTGGTCTGCCTGCTGCTTGGGCGCGGCGTTTCCCGCATGAATTCTCCGGCGGGCAGCGTCAGCGTATTGGCATTGCCCGCGCGCTGGCTTCCGGGCCGAAGCTACTGCTGGGCGATGAACCAGTGTCCGCGCTGGATGTCTCGGTGCAGGCGCAGGTGGTGAACCTGCTGGAAAACCTGAAACAGCAATTTGGGCTGACGATGATCATCGTCGCGCACGGCCTGGCGGTGATCCGCCATATGAGTGATCGCGTGGCGGTGATGTACCTCGGGCAGATCGTCGAAATGGCGACCGTCGATGAGATCTTCGACGCGCCACTGCACCCGTACACGCAGGCACTGATCGCCTCTGCGCCGCAGACCCAGCCCGGCCTCAAGCGTGAGATGCCGCTGTTGCAGGGCGATTTACCCAATCCGGCCAGCCCGCCGCAGGGCTGTCGTTTTCATACCCGTTGCCCGCACGTCACCGATGAGTGTCGGCAACGCGAACCGATCGCTCAGGTACTTGACGGCGGCCGCCAGGTCTCCTGCCATCGCTGGCAGGAGCTCAACCGAGACCGCACGGTCATCCAGATTGCTCCACCCTCCGCTGCGTTCCTGCGCCGCCGTGCGCTGTTCGAACACGCGGCCTCTCACTCATCCCTTTAAAGGAAAAAATAATGATTGTGCGTAATTCTCTTTTGACCGTTCTGGGAAGTGTTATGTTGCTGGGCGCGGCGCTGCCGGCCCAGGCTGAAAGTGTACTGCGTATTGGCTTGGGCGCAGATCCGGACATGCTCGATCCGCACCTGGCTCGCACCTACTATGGCCGCTTTGTCTTCGCCTCGCTGTGCGATCGGCTAGTGGACGTCGATGAAAACCTGAAAGTGGTGCCGGGGCTGGCGAAAGAGTGGTCGTGGAGTGAAGACGGCAAAACCCTGACCATGAACCTGCGCGACGGCGTGACTTTCCATGATGGCGAGAAATTTGATGCCGCCGCAGCGAAATTCAGCCTCGACCGCGCCCTGACGCTGCCGGGCTCGTTGCGCAAAAGCGAGATCTCTTCGGTGGAATCTGTGGAAGTGACCGGGCCGATGCAAATCACCCTGCACCTGAAAACACCGGATTCGGCGCTGCTGATGCAGCTTACCGACCGAGCAGGCGCGATGCTGGCACCCACGGCTGCGAAAAAGCCAGACTTCGCCGCGCATCCGGTCTGCTCCGGGCCATACAAATTCGACAGCCGCGTTTCGCAGGATCGCATCGTGCTTTCGCGCTTTGACAACTACTGGAACAAAGGTGCTTATCACTTCGACAAAGTGATTTATCTGCCGATCCCGGATGCCTCGGTGCGTCTGGCGAACCTGCGTGCAGGCGATCTGGATCTCAGCGAAGGCATTGTGCCAAGCGATGTGAAAACGGTAGAGAACGACGGTAAATTAAAACTGGCGAAGGTGACCGGGCTAGGGTATCAGGGCATCACATTTAACATCAACAATGGCAAAGTCCCGGCTAACGATCCGTTTAAAGATGCGCGCGTGCGTGAAGCGTTCTCGCTGGCGATTGACCGCGAGGCGTTAAACCAGGTGGTATTCGAAGGTCTCTATGCCCCGGCGAACCAGGCGTTCTCACCGGCCAGCCCGTATCACGTTAACCTGCCAGTGCCGCCGCGCGATGTCGAAAAAGCCAAAGCGTTGCTGAAAGCGGCAGGCGTGCAGACGCCGATCACCGTTTCGCTGCTGGTGCCGAATAACCCGACTTCGCAGCAGGTGGCACAGGTGTTACAGGCGATGACCGCCGAAGCCGGTTTTAACGTCAATCTGCAAATGACCGAATTCGCCACGCTGCTGGATCGCCAGCAAAGCGGCGACTTCCAGCTCAGCTACTCTGGTTGGTCAGGCCGCCCGGATCCAGACGGCAGTATCTTCGGCTTTATTCACAGCAAAGGCACCCTCAACGATGGCCGCTACAGCAATGCACAGGTAGATGACTGGCTGACGCAGGCGCGTCTGCATAACGATCCGGCCACCCGAAAAGGGCTGTATGAGAACGTCGTTAAACAACTGCAAACAGATATGCCGATTGCTTACCTCTACTTCGAGCCGCGCATTTTTGGGCTGAATAAAAAAGTAGAGGGCTTTAAACCTTACCCGGACGGCATTGTGCGTCTGGCAGGTATGACCTTCGCGAAGTAACGGGAGTTGTAAGGAGATACCATGCTGGAATTGATATGCAAACGCCTGCTGCTCGCCATCCCGACGTTGCTGATGGTCAGTATGATGGTCTTCGGGCTGCAAAAACTGCTGCCCGGCGATCCGCTGACGGCCATGCTGGGAGAAGAGCGCGATCCGGCGGTGATCGCCCAGCTACGCGCGGAGCTGAATCTGGATGCGCCGATCCCGGTGCAATATTTCCACTGGCTTACCCGCGCCTTGCAGGGGGATCTTGGCATCTCCTTACGCACTCAGGAGACGGTGACACATCTGATCGCTACCAAACTGCCCGTTACGCTGGAGATGTCCTTGCTGGCGATGATCTTCGCGCTGTTGTTCGGCATCAGCATGGGGATTATGGCGGCAGTGAACAGGAATAGCTGGATCGATCACGGCACTAACTTTGTCGCCATTTCCGGCATCTCGGTGCCGCACTTCTGGCTGGGTATTTTGCTGATCCTGGTTTTCTCCGTCAATCTGCAATGGCTACCCGCGTCGGGCTTTGTTCCCTTCAGCGAAGATCCGCTGCAGAACCTGCGCACCTTGCTGCTGCCTTCGCTGGTGCTCGGCACCGGGCTGGCGGCAACCTTAATGCGCCACACCCGCGCATCAATGATTGCTGTCTTGAAAGCGGATTACATCCGCACCGCCAGGGCGAAGGGGCTGTTGCCAAAGACAGTGATCATGAAGCACGCATTTCGTAATGCGCTGGTGCCGGTGATCACCCTGACCACGCTGCTGTTTGGCGAACTGCTGGGCGGTGCGGTGCTGACCGAGCAGGTATTTACCATTCCCGGCTTCGGCAAAATGATTGTCGATTCAGTGTTCAACCGTGATTACGCGGTGGTGCAGGGCGTGGTGCTGGTGGTGGCGATTGGCTTCCTGTTGCTCAACCTGTTGGCCGATGTGCTGTACGTGCTGATTAACCCGAAAATGCGGAGCGAATAATGGCGGAACTGACCACTACGGGCGTGGCGGCATCGCTGCCGCGTGCGGAAAACCGGGTACTGAAGAAATTCCTCGCCAACAAAAGCGCGGTGATAGGTGCGGTGATTGTCGGCATCTTCGTATTGATCGCTTTACTGGCGCCGTGGATCGCACCGTTCGATCCGGTAAAAGCAAACTTTCTGGCGGTACGTAAACCGCCCTCTGAGCTGTACTGGTTCGGCACCGACGAACTGGGGCGCGATATTCTGTCGCGTATGGTTTGGGGAGCGCGTACCTCGCTGCTGGCCGGTTGTATCTCAGTGCTGATTGCGGTGGTAATTGGCGTGCCGCTGGGTCTGCTGGCCGGTTATTTCCAGGGGGTCTGGGATGGGGTGATTTCACGCTTTATCGAAGCGCTGTTGGCTTGTCCGTTTTTGATCATGGCGATCGCCCTCGGCGCGTTCCTCGGCCCAAGCCTGAGTAATGCCATGATCGCCATTGGCCTGTCGGCGATGCCGATCTTCGCCCGTCTGACGCGCGGCCAGGTGATTGCCATTCGCAACGAAGAGTATATCGACGGGGCGCGGGCGATTGGCCTGCCGGATCGCTGGATAATCCTGCGCTATGTGCTGCCGAATGTGATGTCGCCGATCCTCGTTCAGGCGACGCTGGCGATTGCCTCGGCGATCATCACCGAAGCCAGCCTCTCTTTTCTCGGCCTCGGCCAGCAGCCGCCGTATCCCTCCTGGGGCGCGATGCTGAATACCGCCAAAGGTTTTCTGGAGCAGGCGCCCTGGATGTCTGTTTTCCCCGGTGTGGCGATTTTTCTGACCGTACAGGGATTTAATTTACTCGGCGACGGGCTGCGCGATGCGCTCGATCCTCGCCACGACTAAGGAGTCTCGATGACGAAAGCGATTGATTTTAAAACGGGTTACGCCTCATACCGCGCACCGATGATGGGACACAATGCGGTAGCCACCTCCCAGCCGCTGGCGGCGCAGGCCGGAATGCGCATGCTGGCGCTCGGTGGTAATGCGGTGGATGCAGCCATTGCCACAGCGATGGCGCTGACTGTGGTGGAGCCGACTGGCTGCGGCATTGGCAGCGATGCGTTTGCCATTGTCTGGGATGGTAAAGAATTGCACGGTCTGAACGCCTCCGGCCGCTCCCCGGCGAGCTGGCATGCAGATATGTTTGCTGGTCTGGATGCGGTACCAGAGCTTGGCTGGAATGCCGTTACCGTACCTGGAGCGGTTTCCGGCTGGGTGGCGCTGGCCGAACGTTTCGGTTCATTGCCGCTGACCACGCTGGCGCAACCGGCGATTGAGTATGCCCGTAACGGTTTCCCGGTTTCACCACTGATTGGTGAGCTCTGGCAGCGCGGCTATAACAGGTTAAAAGATCAACCGGGCTTTAGCGCCTGTTTTGCGCCGGAAGGACGCGCGCCAAAGATCGGCGAAATCTTCCATAACCCGGCGCAGGCGAAGACGCTGGAGTTGATTGCGCAAACCAACGGCGAAGCGTTTTATCGCGGTGAACTGGCACTGAAAATTGCCGCTTTCGCGAAAGAGCATGGGGCGCACCTGAGCGAAGCGGATCTGGCAAACCATAAAGCCGATTGGGTTACGCTGCTCTCCAGGGCGTTTGCTGGTGGTTCAGTGCAGGAGTTGCCGCCGAACGGGCAGGGGATTGCGACGCTGATTGCGCTCGGCATTCTTGAGCACTGTGATATTGGTCGTTATGACCCGGATTCGGTGCAGTCGCTGCATCTGTCGATTGAAGCGATGAAGCTGGCGCTGGCCGATCTTGATCGTTACGTTGCCGATGAAGATCACCTGGAATTCGCCGCCGACCTGCTGCTCAGCGACGACTATTTAAAAGCCCGCGCGGCGCTGATCGACCCGGATAAGGCCTCCGATTTTGTTTACGGTTCGCCGACGCAAAGCGGTACGGTTTACCTCTCCACAGCGGATGCCAGCGGCATGATGGTGTCGTTTATTCAGTCCAACTATATGGGGTTTGGTTCCGGCGTCGTGGTGCCCGAAACGGGTATCAGTCTGCAAAACCGAGGCTGTGGTTTTGTGCTCGATCCGCAACACCCGAATGTGCTGGCGGGCGGCAAGCGTCCGTTACACACCATTATCCCTGGCTTTGCGATGGGGACAGACGGCAAACCGCTGATGTCTTTCGGCGTGATGGGCGGGCCGATGCAGGCGCAAGGCCATATGCAGATGGCGCTGCGCATTATGTTGCACGGACAGAACCCGCAGGCGGCGATCGATGCGCCTCGCTGGCGCGTGGTACAGGGCAGAGATGTGGTGGTGGAAGCAACGTTTGGGCGCAATCTGATTGCCGGGCTGCGCGCGCGGGGACACCAGATTACGGTGGAAGATCCGCTGGAAGGATATCATTTTGGTGGCGCTCAGGTGATCTATCGCATGCCGGAAGGGCACTATGTTGCGGCGACTGAAAGCCGCAAAGATGGGCAAGCGTTAGTGAGTTAAAGGGAATCATGCCGGATGGCGGCTACGCATTATCCGGCCTGTATCGCTTTCAGACACACGTTGTTTTTGCTTGACTCAAATCGTAGGCGCGGTAAACGTAGCGCCATCGGGCAGAATCTGCACGGCAAATTGCGATGAACCAAATAAAAAGGCCGGATAGCATCCGGCCTTCAAACTCGGCGTTAATCCAGAGTAAACGGATCGGCATCCTGCCAGGCCGGGAACTGCGCGCGGTACTCCTGCAATACGCTGAGCGACATTTCAGCGTCGATGCGCGTTGCCAGGTGCGGCTCGGCAGTAGCGATAATCTCGCCCTGCGGGCTGATTACCCGGCTATCGCCACGGTAGTGATGACCATTGCCGTCTGTGCCGACGCGGTTGCAGCCCGCCACCCACGCCTGGTTTTCAATCGCGCGAGCCACCAGCAGCGACTGCCAGTGCAGCGAGCGCGGCGCAGGCCAGTTAGCAACATAGAGCAACAGATCGTAATCGTTGCGGTTGCGCGACCACACCGGGAAACGCAGGTCGTAGCAAACCAGCGGCAGAATGCGCCAGCCGCGCCACTCAAATACCACGCGCTCATTTCCTGCTTCGTAGTGATGGTGCTCTTCGGCCATGCGGAACAGGTGGCGCTTATCGTAAAAATGCACGTTGCCTTCCGGCTCCACCAGCAGAAAACGGTTGACCGGCCCACGGTCCGTTTGTAGCGCAGCGCTGCCTGCAACCAGCGCATTGGTTTGGCGGGCTTTACTTTGCATCCATGCCACCACATCTTCTTGCGACATGGACTGTTTCGCCGCTTCCATCGCAAAGCCAGTGGTGAACATTTCGGGCAGGACGATGACATCCCGGCCGATAACGCCCTCCAGTTGGATGTCGAAATGGCGCAGATTCGCGGGCCCATCCATCCAGACTAACGGTTGTTGTAACAGTGTAATTTTCAAACCAGGCACAGTGTTGGCTCCCCGTAAGACAGCATTTGCACACTGTAGCAGCTAAGACATAAAAAAACCCGCAGTTGCGGGTTTTGGTAAGGGAAGAATGCTTTCAGGCTATTACCGCATCAGGCCGCTTCCGGTTTACGCAGCTTTTCCGGCGCGTTGACCACCGGCTGAGTTGCCAGCGCCTCTGGCGCGAAGTCATCAACGTTGATACTGCGCAGACGGCTGACTTCCGCTTTACTCAACAGCGCCGCTTCTTCTGCTGTGATCAACCCGCTTGCCAGCGCCTGCTGAGCAAGATCATTCAGGCGGGTAAACGGCAGGTTTTTGCCCAGCGCTTTACAGATGCGTTGGTGAACAGGATCGGCCGCCATCACATCGACCAGCGCCTCTTCCAGCAGGCCCACCGGGTTGTGCTTGCTCGGCGCCAGATACTGGCCGCGCCCGATGCGGGAGCGGGTGGCGCTCGGCGTTTGCAAAATCTTCGCCACTTTGTGGTCCAGCTTGTCTGACGGCGCGCGGTAATGGCGCCCGGTCGGGAAAATCACCAGGCTTAATGCGCCCGCAACGAAGCGGTTCGGGAAGTTCTCCAGCAGATCGCTCATCGCTTGCTCCGCCTGATACAGCGCATCCTGCACGCTCCAGTGTACCAGTGGCAGATCCGCTTCCTGGCGGCCTTCATCCTCATAACGTTTTAGCGCGGCAGAGGCGAGGAACAACTGGCTGAGAATATCTCCCAGACGGGCGGAGATACGCTCGCGGCGCTTCAGGCTGCCGCCCAGCACCGCCATTGAAACATCAGACAGCAGCGCAAGGTTGGCGCTCAGACGGTTCAGATGCTGGTAGTAACGTTTGGTGGCGTCGCGGGTCGGCGTGGCGCTGGTTAAACCGCGCGTCAGGCCAAGCCACAGGCTACGCATTTTATTACTGCCAACATGGCCGATATGTTTAAACAGCAGTTTATCGAAAGCGCCCACATCATTATTCTGCGCAGCGGCCATCTCTTCCAGCACATACGGATGGCAGCGGATCGCGCCCTGGCCGAAAATCATCATGCTGCGGGTCAGAATGTTCGCGCCTTCCACGGTAATGGCAATTGGCGCGCCCTGGTAGGCACGAGCCAGGAAGTTGCCTTCGCCGAGCATAATGCCTTTACCGCCGGCAATATCCATCGCATCAATGATGGATTGTTGGCCGCGGTGAGTGCAATGATATTTGACGATAGCGGAAAGCACCGCCGGTTTTTCGCCGAGCATAATACCGTAGGTGATGAGCGAGGCGGCCGCATCCATCACGTAAGCGTTACCGCCGATGCGCGCCAGCGGCTCTTCGATACCTTCCATTTTGCCGATTGGCACTTTGAACTGACGGCGAATATGGGCGTAAGCGCCAATCCCCAGCGCGACAGATTTCAGGCCGCCGGTGGAGTTAGATGGCAGAGTAATACCACGACCGACCGACAAACATTCCACCAGCATACGCCAGCCCTGACCGGCCATTTTGGGCCCGCCAATAATGTAATCAATCGGCACAAAGACATCGCCACCGCGGGTTGGCCCGTTCTGGAACGGAACGTTCAGCGGAAAGTGACGACGGCCAATTTCCACACCCGGCGTTGATGTCGGGATCAGCGCACAGGTGATACCCAGCTCTTCTTCGCCGCCGAGCAGTTTTTCCGGATCCGAAAGTTTAAAGGCCAGGCCGAGTACGGTGGCAATCGGTGCCAGGGTGATATAGCGTTTATTCCAGCTCAGGCGCATGCCGAGCACCAGCTCGCCCTGCCATTCGCCCATGCAGACCACGCCGGTATCGGGGATAGCGCCTGCATCGGAACCTGCTTCCGGGCTGGTCAGTGCAAAGCAGGGGATCTCCAGGCCACGCGCCAGGCGCGGCAGATAATGATTTTTTTGTTCTTCCGTACCGTAGTGTTGCAGCAGTTCGCCAGGACCTAAAGAGTTCGGCACACCGACAGTAATGGCAAGAATACCTGAGACGCCGGAGAGTTTTTGCAACACGCGGGACTGCGCATAAGCAGAGAATTCCAGCCCGCCGTACTCTTTCTTGATGATCATCGCGAAGAAGCGGTGCTCTTTTAAGAACGCCCACAGTTCCGGCGGCAGATCGGCCATTTCATGGGTGATCTGGAAATCGTTCGCCATGCGGCAGGCTTCTTCCACCGGGCCGTCGATAAAGGCTTGTTCTTCAGCGGTCAGGCGCGGCTGCGGATAGTTGTGCAGCTTTTTCCAGTCCGGGTTACCGCGAAACAGATCGCCTTCCCACCAGGTCGTGCCTGCGTCGATCGCTTCTTTTTCGGTACGCGACATCGGCGGCATCACTTTGCGAAAACTGCGAAATACCGGGACGGAAATCAGTGCCTTACGCATCGGCGGCAGGTTGAACGGCACCAGAATGATCGCCAGCGGCAGCAGCACCCAGATGGACCACAGCCCCATAACGCCCAGCGCGGCAGTCCACACCAGTAAAATTACGCTGCTCAAGAGCAGATTGACCCGGTGATAAAACAGCACACCGAGGAGAACGACCGTTGCGATAAGGCTCAAAATCATCATAGAAAAAAGCTCCCTTTCTTGTAGGAGGTCTGACCACTTGTGATGTTATGGTTGTAGTGGATGAGATTTCTTTTAGCAATGTGTTTACAAAATAATTACAACCTGGTTCACATTGTTGGGGGGTTTTTGCGCACGGAAAACGAAAACGCGAAGGTGCTGTGGCTTTAGCTTCTCGCTCCGGATCCTATCCGGTACACTGCGCAATGTTATTTACATCTATGCTGAAGGATATCCTCATGTACCAGGATCTGATTCGTAACGAACTGAACGAAGCGGCGGAAACGCTGGCGAATTTCTTGAAAGATGAAGCCAATATTCACGCGATTCAGCGCGCGGCGGTGCTGTTGGCGGACAGTTTCAAAGCGGGTGGTAAAGTGTTGTCCTGCGGTAACGGCGGTTCTCACTGCGATGCTATGCATTTTGCGGAAGAGTTAACCGGTCGCTACCGTGAAAACCGTCCTGGCTATCCGGCGATTGCTATCTCCGACGTCAGCCATCTCTCCTGCGTGAGCAACGACTTCGGTTACGACTACGTCTTCTCCCGCTATGTGGAAGCCGTGGGTCGTGAAGGCGACGTGCTGCTGGGCATTTCTACTTCCGGCAACTCTGGCAACGTGATCAAAGCGGTAGCGGCAGCGCGTGAGAAGGGGATGAAAGTCATCACCCTGACCGGTAAAGATGGCGGCAAGATGGCAGGTACAGCGGATGTTGAAATTCGTGTGCCGCATTTCGGTTATGCTGATCGTATTCAGGAGATCCATATCAAAGTGATTCATATCCTGATTCAGTTGATCGAAAAAGAGATGGTTAAGGCGTAGGGAAGGCTATTTTATTTGCCATTTTGAACCTGGGCAGTGCTCAAAATCCTCACGTACTCCTTGTACGCTCCGGTTTTTCCGCGCTGTCCGTGTTCAAACTGGCTGCAACAATTACGCCTTCCCAGAATTAAGGCGTTTTTGGGGGTGAATATGTGCGAACTGCTCGGTATGAGCGCCAATGTGCCGACCGATATCTGTTTTAGTTTTACCGGGCTTGTCCAGCGCGGTGGTGGAACCGGGCCGCATAAAGACGGCTGGGGCATCACTTTTTATGAGGGCAAGGGCTGTCGCACGTTCAAAGATCCGCAACCGAGTTTTAACTCTCCGATCGCGAAGCTGGTGCAGGACTATCCGATCAAGTCCCGCTCGGTGGTTGCGCATATTCGCCAGGCCAACCGTGGTGAAGTGGCGCTGGAAAATACCCATCCGTTCACCCGCGAGCTGTGGGGACGCAACTGGACTTACGCACACAACGGTCAGTTGAGCGGCTATAAATCGCTGGAGACTGGCAATTTTCGCCCGATTGGCGAAACCGACAGCGAAAAAGCGTTCTGCTGGTTGCTGCATAAGATTACGCAACGTTATCCGCGTACGCCGGGCAATATGACGGCGGTGTTTAAGTACATTGCCTCGCTGGCAACGCAACTGCGCGAGAAGGGCGTTTTCAACATGTTGTTATCGGACGGGCGCTATGTGATGGCGTTCTGCTCGACAAATCTGTTCTGGATCACCCGGCGTGCGCCGTTTGGCGTGGCGAAACTGCTGGATCAGGACGTTGAAATTGATTTTCAACGGGAAACCACACCGAACGATGTGGTTACCGTGATTGCCACCCAGCCGTTAACCGGCAACGAAACCTGGCAAAAGATTATGCCAGGTGAGTGGGCGTTATTTTGTCTGGGGGAGCGCGTAGTTTGACGCCAGCTGTGGCTGAACCGTGGTGTTCAGCGGCTTGCTGACGACATAGCGACCATCCACAACCGAGACAACCGGCGGCTGGTGGGTGGTGGCAAAATAGTCATAACCTGGCTTCAGTTGCTTCCAGAAATCCGCATAGGTCGAATATTTGTGACGCTGCATATTGGCGTCGGTCATGCGGAACGGATAGATGCTCAGTTGCACGTTCGGCTGGCCAAAGATCAGCGCGGCGGTCACAAACTGGAAAATCTCATCAATGTTCGAATCCGTCATGGCATAGCAGCCAATCGAGACGCAGGCACCGTGGATCATCAGATACTTGCCTTCATAGCCGTGGGTGCGGTCATAGGCATTCGGGAAACCAATGTTGATCGCTTTGTAGAAGCGGCTGTCCGGCTTCAACTGATTACGCTGAATGGAATAAAACCCTTCCGGGCTTTTAAAATCGCCCTGGCGCTGTTTCGGGCCCAGACCGCCGGAGTAATTGCAGATTTTATAGCTGTCGAGCAGTTGGTATTGCTCGCCCATTTTGACGTAGAGATCAAGGGTGCGCTCTTCTTTGAAGATTTGGATATAAACCGGCGACCCCATTAACTGCTGCTTATATTCTTTGCTTACCGGCGTAACCGAACTGTTGCTGCTCATTAAGCCAGCGAACGAGACGCACGGGATCAGAAGCATCGCAATAAACAATGCGATTTTGCGCATACAACTTGTTTCCTTGATAAAGCGAATACCACATTGCCAGGACGGCAAAAGATGCCCAAAATTCAGACTAATCTGTTTCGGAGCGCCCACATTAGCATTACGCCATTTTTTCGCAAGCCAGAATAGAGTTCATCTTTCACGCTTGATCTTTTTTGGCGATATTTTCGCCATCGCGAAAATTATGTTCTGTTTTGCGTTTCAAACACATGGCCGTTTAGCTGGTGCTTATTATGAAACTAAAACGGCAGAAGTAACCATTAAATTACCCTCTTTTCGGCAGTTTTACGCACTGGCTTCTCATTTCACTGGAATGTGCTGTATACTTATCCAGTATTCTGTGAGGGCGTACACATGCGCAAAATCATACATGTCGATATGGATTGCTTTTTCGCGGCGGTCGAGATGCGCGATAACCCCGCCCTGCGAGACATCCCCATTGCCATCGGCGGCAGCCGCGTTAAGCGCGGCGTCATCAGCACCGCTAATTATCCGGCGCGTAAATTTGGCGTGCGCAGCGCAATGCCCACGGCAATGGCGCTGAAACTTTGTCCTCACCTCACTTTGCTGCCCGGCCGCTTTGATGCTTATAAAGAAGCGTCAAATCAGATACGCGATATTTTTTCCCGCTACACGACGTTGTTTGAACCGCTTTCGCTGGATGAAGCCTATCTGGATGTCACCGACAGCCCGCACTGCCACGGCTCAGCGACGCTGATGGCGCGGGAGATCCGCCAGACTATTTTTAATGAAACGCAACTGACGGCTTCAGCGGGCGTGGCGCCGGTGAAGTTTCTCGCCAAAATTGCCTCCGATCTCAATAAACCCAACGGCCAGTATGTGATCACGCCTGCGGAAGTTCCGCAATTTCTCCGCACGCTGCCGTTAAGCAAGATCCCGGGCGTTGGCAAAGTATCGGCGGCAAAACTGGAGACGCTGGGGCTGCGCACCTGTGAAGACGTGCAGCGCAGCGATCTGGCGATGTTGCTTAAACGCTTTGGTAAATTTGGCCGTATTTTGTGGGAGCGTAGCCAGGGCATTGATGAGCGGGAAATCAGTAGCGAGCGGTTACGTAAATCCGTTGGCGTGGAGCGCACGCTGGCAGACGATATTCACCACTGGGAAGAGTGCGAAGCGATTATTGAGCATTTATACCCGGAGCTGGAGCGTCGGCTGGCAAAAGTGAAGCCGGATTTGCTGATTGCCCGCCAGGGAGTAAAGCTGAAGTTTAATGATTTTCAGCTCACTACCCAGGAACATGTCTGGCCGCGCTTAAATAAAGAGGATCTGCTGGCAACGGCGCGGAAAACGTGGAATGAGCGTCGCGGAGGGCGCGGTGTGCGGCTGGTAGGGCTGCATGTGACGTTGCTGGATCCGCAACTGGAGCGGCAACTGGTGCTGGGGTTATAAATGAATGTCCGCGCCGGGTGGCGCGGACAGCGGGCTTATTTCGCCGGAATAGCTTTCAGCAGCTCGGTCAGCAGCGTCCAGTAGTGGCCCACGCTTTCGATATGCACTTGCTCATCCGGAGAGTGCGGGCCAGTAATGGTCGGCCCAATGGAGACCATGTCCATGTTCGGGTACGGTTTTTTGAACAGACCGCACTCCAGACCTGCGTGGATCACCTGAATGTTCGGCGTTTTGTTGAACAAACGCTGATAAGTCTCACGCACCAGCGCCATTACCGGCGAATGCGCATCCGGCTGCCAGCCCGGGTAGCTGCCTTTCGGCTCAGTTTTCGCGCCAGCCAGCGCGCCCAGTGATTCCAGCATGCTCACCACGTACTCTTTACCGCTATCGACCAGCGAACGGATCAGGCAGATGATTTCCGCGCTGTCGTCCTGCAGGGTAACTACGCCGACGTTCAGCGAGGTTTCAACCACACCTTTTGCCACGTCGGAGTTACGAATGACACCGTTTGGCGTGGCATTCAGCAGGCGAACAAATGTGTCGCGGGAAGCGGTGGTCAGCGCGGCTTTGTCGCTGCTTGCGCTTTCCAGCACTACCACCAGGTTCTTCTCTTTCATCTCCAGCTCGTTTTTCAGGATTGCCTGGTACGTGCTGGCCAGTGTTTTGAGCTGTGCAGCATTAGCGGCCGGAACAGCAACTACGGCAATCGCTTCGCGCGGGATGGCGTTGCGCAGGGTGCCGCCGGTGAAATCGAGCAGACGCAGATCCAGTTCTGCCGCGTGTCCGGCAAGGAAGCGCGCCAGCAGTTTGTTGGCATTGCCCAGACCGACATGAATTTCCGCGCCGGAGTGGCCACCTTTCAGGCCTTTCAGCGTCAGTTTGAAGGTTTCATAATCGGCCGGTACAGCTTCGCGGGTCAGCGGCAGGGTGGTGATAAAATCTATCCCGCCCGCGCAGCCCATGTAAATTTCACCCTCTTCTTCAGAGTCGGTGTTAATCAGAATGTCAGCCTGCAACCAGTTGGCCTGCAAACCAAACGCGCCGTCCATACCCGCTTCTTCGGTCATGGTCAGCAGCACTTCCAGCGGGCCGTGTTGCACGGTGGAATCGGCCAGCACGGCCAGAGCAGAGGCCATACCGATGCCGTTATCCGCGCCGAGTGTGGTACCGCGAGCTTTAACCCATTCGCCATCGATATAAGGGCGAATTGGATCGGTGGTGAAGTCGTGAACGGTGTCGTTATTTTTCTGCGGCACCATGTCCAGATGCGCCTGCAATACGACCGGTTTGCGATTTTCCATGCCAGCGGTGGCCGGTTTGCGGATCAGAATATTGCCCACCTGGTCGCGCTCTGCGTGGAGACCTTTTTCCTTCGCCCAGCCCATAATATGTTCGGCGAGTTGTTCTTCATGGTAGGACGGGTGAGGAATAGAACAGATTTTGGCAAAAATATCCCACAGCGGTTGTGGCGATAGTTGAGACAGTTCAGACACGATGAGTCTCCTTACAAAGAGCCTGCGAAACTTACCTTGCAGGTCACAGGGTTAAATAAACGGGCATCGCAAGAGCGCGCCTTGCGAGATGGCGTTGAGAATAACACTTTCTTGCCAGACTGCGAGCCTGTAAACATGGAAAAAGCGCCGCTAATGCCGGGTACTACTGGTTTTTAGTACCGCAGATCTCTATAATCTCGCGCAACCTATTTTCCCCTGGAACACTTTTTAAGCCGTAAAACACGGGCTGGGACACTTCACATGAGCGAAAAATACGTCGTCACCTGGGACATGTTGCAGATTCACGCACGCAAACTGGCCGCCCGATTGATGCCTTCAGAACAATGGAAAGGCATTATCGCCGTAAGCCGCGGCGGTCTGGTACCGGGCGCATTACTGGCGCGTGAGTTGGGTATTCGTCATGTTGATACCGTTTGCATCTCCAGCTACGACCACGATGACCAGCGCGAATTGAAAGTGCTGAAACGTGCTGAAGGCGATGGTGAAGGCTTTATCGTGGTTGACGATCTGGTCGATACCGGCGGTACTGCGGTAGCGATTCGCGAAATGTATCCGAAAGCGCACTTCGTCACCATCTTCGCCAAACCGGCAGGTCGACCGTTGGTTGACGATTATGTTATTGATATCCCGCAGGATACCTGGATTGAACAACCGTGGGATATGGGCGTCGTTTTCGTTCCGCCTATCAGTGGTCGTTAATTCCCCCGCACATTCTGCTAACGCCCGGTTCTACCGGGCGTTGTTCATTTTGTAGCACCTCAGGTTACAATAACCTCCAGTGAGATATACTTGGAGGCTGCGCGCGATGTCACAAACCAATCTTAGCGAAACTCTGTTCAAACCCCGTTTCAAGCATCCGGAAACTTCAACGCTGGTACGTCGGTTCAACGCTGGCACACAGCAGCAAATCTTATCAACGCTGGATGGTAAAAACGTCCCGCACTGGTATCGCATGCTCAACCGATTAATGTGGATTTGGCGCGGTATTGATGCCCGCGAGATCCTCGAAGTGCAGTCACGCATTGTGGTAAGCCAGGCCGAGCACACCGATCCGGAACTGTACGACACGGTGGTGGGTTACCGCAGCGGTAACTGGATCTACGAATGGTCCACGCAGGCTATGCTCTGGCAGCAAAAGGCGATGCAGGAGCAGGACGCTGCGCAGAGCGGTCGCCATTGGCTGCGTGCCTCCTGCCTGTACAGCCTGGCGGCTTATCCGCACATCAAAGGCGATGTGCTGGCCGAGCAGGCACAGGCGCTGGCGAATCGCGCCTATGAAGAGGCGGCACAGCGCCTGCCTGGGGCGCTCAAGGAGATAGCGTTCAGTATTCCGGGGGGGGCGCCAGTGACCGGCTTTTTGCATATGCCGCCTGGCGACGGCCCTTTCCCGACAGTCTTAATGTGCGGCGGGCTGGATGGCCTGCAAATCGATTACTACACCCTGTATGAGCGTTACTTCGCTCCGCAAGGGATGGCGATGTTGACGCTGGATATGCCTTCTGTCGGCTTTTCGTCGAAATGGAAATTGACCCAGGATTCGAGCCTGTTGCATCAGCACGTTTTGCAAGCGCTGCCGAATATTCCGTGGGTCGACCATACACGGGTCGCGGCGTTTGGTTTCCGTTTTGGCGCAAACGTGGCGGTACGCCTGGCTTATCTGGAAGCGCCGCGCCTGAAAGCGGTGGCTTGTCTGGGGCCGATAGTGCATGCGTTGCTTAACCAGCCGTTACGCCAGGGGCAGATGCCGGAAATGTATCTTGATGTACTGGCCAGCCGTCTGGGTATGCATGATGCTTCCGATGAAGCGCTGCGCGTTGAGCTGAACCGCTACTCCCTGAAAACCCAGGGTCTGCTCGGACGGCGTTGCCCAACGCCGATGCTTTCCGGTTTCTGGCAAAATGATCCGTTCAGCCCGGAAGAGGAGTCGCATTTAATCAGTACGTCATCGAGTGAGGGCAAACTGTTTGAGATCCCCTTCAATCCGGTCTATCGCAATTTTGATAAGGCTCTGGAGCAAATAACCGGATGGATCAACCATCATTTCCGTTAATAGATTGATAAATTCTATTGATTTGGTAAAACAGTTGCTTCACAAAAGGAGATCGCAATGACGTTACCGAGTGGACATCCGAAAAGCAGACTGGTTAAAAAATTTACTGCGCTTGGGCCTTATATCCGCGAAGAGCAGTGCGAAGATAACCGCTTTTTCTTTGATTGCCTGGCTGTTTGCGTCAACGTAAAACCAGCGCCGGAGAAACGCGAGTTCTGGGGATGGTGGATGGAAATGGAAGCGCAGGAAACATGTTTTACCTATCGTTATCAGTTTGGTCTGTTTGATAAAGAAGGGCACTGGAAGCCGACGGCAATTAAAGACCAGGAAGTGGTCGAGCGCCTCGAACAGACGCTACGTGATTTCCACGAACGGGCGCGTAAGATGCTGGCGTCCTTAGAGCTGAAGCTGGAACCTGCCGATAATTTCAAAGCGTCGTTGAAACTCCCCGCGTAAATCCCCTCTGAATATGAATAAAAAAGGCCCGATCGCCTTTCACGTATCGGGCTTCTGGCACTGGCCAGCTTGTAACCTGAAGCAGGTTAAAGAAATGCCCTCTTGCAAGGGCATTCGATATAACGAGGGTGTGACAGGTTCAAAAACTTAGAACTGGTAAGTCATGCCAACGGCAACAACATCGTCATTCGCCAGACCCAGTTTGTTGTCGCTTTTCAGCTGGTTGATTTTGTAATCCACCATTGCAGACATGTTTTTGTTGAAGTAGTAAGTTGCGCCAACATCGATGTAGTTAACCAGATCTTCGTTGCCAACCCCTTTTTCCAGGTCTTTGCCTTTGGTCAGCACATAGCCCAGGGACGGACGCAGACCGAAGTCGAACTGGTACTGGATAACCGCTTCGAAGTTCTCACTTTTGTTAGCAAAACCTGAACCCAGACCGGTGGAAGATGCGGCAGATACTGGTGTCATGTTGTAAGCGATGCCGTACATAGTGGCGATGTACACGTTATTTGCATCGTATTTCGCGCCGGTTGCCCAGGCTTCGGCTTTCTCGCCGCGACCAAACGCTGCGGTGTTCTGCGCGGTGGTACGGTCAGAGTTAGCATAGGCACCAATCAGGCTGACCGCGCTGCCGCCGAAGTTATAGGAGAGAGAAGTACCCCAGCCGTCGCCGTTTTGTTTGCTTACAGCGCGATTGCTTTCATTTTTACCCTGATACTGCAGGGACATATTCAGACCGTCGATCATGCCAAAGAAGTCGGTGTTGCGGTAAGTAGCAACCCCAGAAGTACGTTTGGTCATGAAGTTATCGGTACGGGTCATACCGTCGCCGCCGAATTCCGGGAACATATCCGTCACGGAAGCTACATCGTACAGTATGCCCAGGTTACGACCGTAGTCGATAGAACCAACATTTTTCATTTTCAGGCCAGCAAACGCCAGACGGGTTTTCTGGCTGGTTGCTGTATTGCCGTTGTTGGTTTCGTCGTTGTTACCGGCAAACTCAGCTTCCCAACGGCCAAAACCGGTCAGTTGATCGTTAATCTGCGTTTCACCTTTGAAACCGAGACGAACATAAGTTTTATCACCGTCGTTGCTGGTATCGTCGCTGAAGTAGTGCTCGGCTTTCACTTTGCCATACAGATCCAGTTTGTTGCCGTTCTTGTTATAAACTTCCGCTGCGTGAACAGAAGAAGCAGAAGCGACAACGCCCATTACCATTAATGCCAGAGTGCTCTTTTTCATTTTGATTCCTGATTTAACTAACGCGCTAATATTCGCTGGGCATATACCCCGTGAAAAACATGAAGGGTTTTATCGCTCTGAAATTAAATATTTATGACAAATTAAGAATAATTTTAAAAAGTTGTGTTTGAGTATGTTTGTAACAAAAACGTCAAAATTTACCGTTAAGCTTGCTGATCCTGCGCAGCAAAAAAGCGGCCTGATTGCACTGATGGTTGGCAATCACCGCGACTCCTGTTACAACGTCTGACGACTATCGATATTTCTTATTTTTTCTTAAAAACGGCAGAGAATCATGAGTGACAGCCAGACGCTGGTGGTAAAACTCGGCACCAGTGTTTTAACGGGCGGTTCCCGTCGCCTGAACCGCGCCCATATTGTAGAGCTGGTGCGCCAGTGCGCGCAGCAGCACGCCGCCGGGCATCGAATTGTAATTGTGACTTCCGGGGCGATTGCCGCTGGACGCGAACACCTTGGCTACCCGGAATTGCCGGCAACCATTGCCTCAAAACAACTGCTGGCGGCGGTCGGGCAGAGCCGTTTGATTCAGTTATGGGAACAACTGTTTTCTATTTACGGTATTCACGTCGGGCAGATGTTGCTGACCCGCGCGGATATGGAAGACAGAGAGCGCTTCCTTAACGCTCGCGACACCCTGCGTGCGCTGCTTGATAACAATATCGTGCCGGTGATTAACGAGAATGATGCGGTCGCGACGGCGGAAATCAAAGTCGGTGACAACGATAACCTCTCTGCGCTGGCAGCGATTCTGGCTGGTGCGGATAAGCTACTGCTGCTGACCGATCAGCAGGGGCTGTTCACTGCCGATCCGCGTAACAACCCGGATGCGGAACTGATTAAAGATGTTTACGGTATCGATGATGCCCTGCGCGCAATTGCGGGCGACAGCGTTTCTGGCCTCGGTACTGGCGGAATGGGCACCAAATTGCAGGCTGCCGATGTCGCCTGCCGCGCCGGAATCGACACTATTATTGCCGCAGGCAGCAAACCGGGCGTAATTGGCGATGTGATGGCGGGGATCCCCGTGGGAACGCGTTTCCACGCGCAAGCCTCGCCGCTGGAAAATCGCAAACGCTGGATTTTCGGCGCGCCGCCAGCGGGTGAGATTACCGTTGATGAAGGCGCTACCGCCGCGATCCTCGAACGTGGTAGTTCCCTGTTGCCGAAAGGTATTAAAAGCGTGACAGGCAACTTCTCGCGTGGTGAAGTGATCCGCATCTGTAATTTGCAGGGGCGCGATATTGCCCACGGCGTAACCCGCTATAACAGCGATGCGCTGCGTCGTATTGCCGGGCACCACTCGCAGCAAATCGACGCCATTCTGGGCTATGAATATGGCCCTGTCGCCGTTCACCGCGACGACATGATTACCCGTTAAGGAGCAGAAGTATGCTGGAACAAATGGGCATTGCTGCGAAAGCAGCATCATATAAGCTGGCATTGCTCTCCAGCCGCGAGAAAAACCGCGTGCTGGAAAAAATCGCCGATTACCTGGAAGCGCAGGCGCACGAGATCCTGCTGGCGAACGAACAGGATCTACTGGAAGCTCGTCGTAACGGCCTGAGCGAAGCGATGCTCGACCGTCTGGCGCTGAACCCGACACGCTTAAAAGGGATCGCCGACGATGTCCGTCAGGTTTGCAAACTGGCCGATCCGGTCGGCCAGGTGATCGATGGTGGTTTGCTGGACAGCGGCCTGCGCATTGAACGCCGTCGCGTACCGCTGGGTGTTATCGGCGTAATTTATGAAGCGCGCCCGAACGTGACCGTGGACGTTGCTTCGCTGTGTCTGAAAACCGGTAACGCGGCAATCCTGCGCGGTGGCAAAGAAACCTGGCGCACCAATGCAGCTACGGTAAAAGTGATTCAGCAGGCGCTGGAAGAGTGTGGCCTGCCTGCCGGTGCAGTACAGGCGATTGAAAGCCCGGATCGCGAACTGGTCAATCAAATGCTGCGTATGGATAAGTACATCGACATGCTGATCCCACGCGGTGGCGCGGGTCTGCACAAGCTGTGCCGCGAGCAGTCAACCATCCCGGTGATCACCGGCGGTATTGGCGTCTGTCATATCGTGGTGGATGAGTCTGCCGAGATCGAACCGGCGCTGAAGGTGATCGTCAACGCTAAAACGCAGCGCCCAAGCACCTGCAACACCGTTGAAACCCTGCTGGTGCATCAGGATATTGCAGCGACTTTCCTGCCTGCGCTGAGCAAACAGATGGCGGAAAGCGGCGTGACGCTCCACGCCGATGAACAGGCACTGGCGCTGCTGAAAAACGGCCCGGCAAAAGTGGAAGCAGTGAAAGCGGAGCAGTACGACGACGAGTTTTTGTCGCTGGATCTGAATGTGAAAGTCGTGGCCGATCTGGATGCGGCTATCGATCATATTCGCCAGCACGGTACGCAGCACTCCGACGCAATCCTGACCCGTACGCTGCGTAATGCAGACCGCTTTATCAATGAAGTGGACTCTTCCGCGGTGTATGTGAACGCCTCCACGCGCTTTACCGATGGTGGGCAGTTTGGCCTTGGCGCGGAAGTGGCTGTCAGCACGCAGAAACTGCATGCGCGCGGCCCGATGGGTTTAGAAGCGCTGACGACCTATAAGTGGATTGGTTTTGGCGACAATACCGTTCGCGCATAAATAAAACGGGCGGTACATCCAGTTATGATGTACCGCCCGTTTGATCCGGCGACGATATGCCCGCAGTGACGGTATACAAAAACGGTGCGGCTGCTGGAAATACCGGCAATTTACCTGCGACAGTATGCACCACCGAGCAGAAATGAAGCAGTGTGGTGCAAAAGTAGCCGTTTGATTCCCAAGGGCATTGACGCATCACTCGCTTAGTTTTAACCTTCTACCCCGTGATTCACATTCGTGAACACATCGCAGGGCCGATATAGCTCAGTTGGTAGAGCAGCGCATTCGTAATGCGAAGGTCGTAGGTTCGACTCCTATTATCGGCACCACCCCAACTTCCTCAAACGTCCGTAACCATCCATAACGTCTCTGATTTATAACGTTTTTACTGCATCTTTAATCCGTGTTAGTCCATAACCATCCAGTAGAATCCAGTACTGAATGTGTATAGGATTGTGTATATGTTCCTGTTCGGTCTTGGATTCCTATACACATGCCTTTAAACGATATGCAGATTCGCCGCGCTAAGCCTGAAACTAAAGCCTATACATTGGGAGATGGCCTGGGGCTGTCATTGCTTATTGAACCAAATGGAAGTAAGAGCTGGCGGTTCCGCTATCGTTATGCAGGTAAACCCAAAATGATTTCACTTGGCGTGTATCCGACAATCACACTTGCAGATGCTCGTTCCCGTCGTGATGACGCTCGGAAACTGGTCGCGGAAGGGAAGAACCCTAGTGAGGTTCGAAAAGAGCAGAAGCTCGCATTGCAAACCGAATCTGAGAATGCTTTCGAAAAGATTGCCAGAGAGTGGCATCAAATGAAGTCAGCCAAATGGTCGGCAGGATATGCCTCGGACATCATGGAAGCTTTTCAGAACGATATTTTCCCGTATGTAGGTACAAGACCAGTCGCTGAGATTAAGCCCTTAGAGCTGCTTAACGTGCTGCGTAAAATTGAAAAGCGTGGGGCGTTAGAAAAGATGCGTAAGGTACGACAGCGCTGTTCTGAGGTTTTCCGCTACGCGATAGCCACGGGCAGGGCGGAATATAATCCTGCGGCTGATCTCTCCAGCGCCCTTGAAGTACATCAATCAAATCATTTCCCGTTCCTGAAAGCCTATGAGATACCTGATTTTCTGCACGCTTTAGACACTTACACCGGAAGTCGGCTTGTCCAGATTGCTACGAAATTACTAATGATTACGGGTGTGAGGACAATCGAATTGCGTGCGGCATTATGGTCAGAATTTGATTTAGATAACGCTATTTGGGAAATTCCTGCTGAAAGGATGAAAATGCGTAAGGCACACCTTGTGCCATTATCGACTCAGGCGTTAGATTTAATAAATGAAATCAAAATTATGACAGGGAACTATCGTTATGTTTTTCCGGGGCGTAACGATCCGAACAGACCTATGAGTGAAGCGAGCATTAATCAAGTGATTAAGCGTATAGGTTATGGGGGGAAAGTTACTGGTCATGGTTTTAGGCATTCACTATCAACAATTCTTCATGAAAACGGATTTAATTCTGCATGGATTGAAATACAACTTGCTCATGTAGACAAAAATAGTATCCGAGGAACTTATAATCATGCTCAGTATATAAATAAAAGGCAAGATATGATGCAGTGGTACTCTGATTTTATTTTCAATCGAACGTGAATAGATTAGCTTTGCAATATTTAGTGGTTATGTTCAATCTGGCCGCCTTTTGGCGGCCATTTATTTGTCTGAAGTGTGAGTGATTTTCTCGACAAACTCATTAATACCCTCTCGCTTTAGAACTTCGCTATGGTTTATATAATTAACTATTTCCCATTCATAATATGAGCAAGCAATGGCTATCAACGTTATTATCTTTATATCGGTAAGATTGATTAGCATTTCTTGATAATCTTCGTTATCAAACTCGCTCTCATTGATTAGTTTAACTATTAAATAAAATCGTCTCACAACCGAGAATAAACAGTCATCTGAGTCAATATCATCAAGCCATTCGATGATTGTTTTTTTATCAACAAGCTCATCAACCAAAACAATGATACTATCTTCAATATATGTGACAGCTGCACCACCCTTATATTCTTCAAGTGCCCTATCATTTTTGTCTTCAATGTCACCTATGCAAACCTTGAATCTACTGAAGGTTTTATCAAGTGAATCAACTAAATGAAAAAACCTAAACTCAAACTTCTTAAAGTCTTCGAGTTTTTCCTGTCTCTTAATCTCATCAACCAGACTAGTATTAGCCTGGCGTTGCAATGATAACGAATTAATTAGTAGATAAATACTTATAAAGCTTAGAATTGGATTTAGTACCCCACCAACATAATCGCCAAACTGTCCCCAAACATCTGTTTTCTGCGACACATCACCACTAATTCCAAAATTAAGATAATATGCTCCCCATACTATCAACATAATCAAGAAGGATATAGTTAATATCTTTCTCATAATTATCTCACCGAATGTATTAAGTATTTAACAATGACATCCCCAAAGCCAACCACTTGACTTACATTCAATGTCAGATAAGTATAATTATCATTTAGTCCATTGTTGGTGTGTAGATTTAAACTGACGTTACTTTTCTGATTGGCAGGGATATCACGTAGAGGTGATGAAAATCCAAAAGCGATAGTATCATTTTCACCTTCTAATACGAGTCTTCCCGTTCCAGTTCTGGCATTGAAACGTGTGATCATAGCCCTGATGTCAAATCTTTGCCCAATGATCTTGGAATCTGTTAAATTTGACGCGGTAGTTTCAGTAAGTCTAATGATATTCTCTTTGTCCGCTGGTTTTTTATAATTTAATTCAATTTCATAATTTTTCTGTAGATTAATTTTATGCATGCGAATCAATGGTGCACGAATCCGATCAATAAGCTCATCAGCAATGTCAGAAAGATCATTAATGATTGCTGTCGCCTCTGGACTAACTTGCCTCGCTCTTAAATACATTGCCTCTAACATAAAGTACCCCATAACTTCTGAGAATACAGAGCGAGTCATTCTTCTTAACTCAGATATTAATTCTGGTTCATGTATTACAATATCAAAGTTTTGGCCATAGGAGCCGGTGAAGTTTTTTTTAAGTACAGCTCTTGCTGGATTAACATGGCTACGTCTTCGAATTATTCTCTTTCTAAGTATTGCCTCAGCAAGAATGCAAGTTACTTCAGCAGTTCCGGCAAGCGTCTCGAGTCCATATTCCATGTCTAACTCTTCTTCACCACTTTCGATGATTAAATCGTAACTCACCTTCATCAGAGATATCCTTAGTATTTGCTATGTGTAGAGGGGCTTGTATCAGTAGTTATTTTTATATGTACTTCCGTTATTGATACATAAATTGAAATAATTGGCAACTATTGCTCAATGCTCCCCCAATAACGACTACCCGCGATGTGAAGCGCTTTTCTACAAATGAATGGACGGACATTACTCGTGTAAGGGTTAGTATTATATGTTTATTAGGGCGAGAACAAGATAATCGGTTTCATCCTCAACGCCTAAAATGACTTATTTCCACCGCCCCGAGCGGTTTTCTCTTACCCAACGTTGACCGCCTCAGAAGCCTGCCACGGCCTCGAATCCCACGGAACCACTCACAGGCTCCCTCGCAAACCAGCGCAGCTCAGCGACGCTTGCAGGCCGTGTAATTAAATAAATACTTTACCACTGGCGCGCAGTGCTTTCCCCGCCTCGCCTGCCCGCTTTATGGGGTGGTTTAAATGCAGATGCATGACCGGGCTCAGGCCGCGCCAGTACTGCCGCGGGCGGGGTTCCGGCTGGCAGAAAAATAAATGCAGTTAAATGCACCTGATGCATGCAGGGTATTTTTCGGAAAAATAACGGGATTTTTTGCGTTTTTTAAGGGGGCTGAGAGTGCAGCCGGTAGCCAGTACCGGCGTACATAAATCGGGAAATTTTCGCGGAATTATTGTGGTTGAATATCTGCCTGCAAAACCTGATTTTCCGGCATCGCCGGTTTGCGTATCACGCCGTCGAGCGTCTCCGTGGTGCGGAAGGTGGCCGAGCACTCAATACTGGTGCACTGGTGATAGCGCTGTTTGAGGTTTTCCGTCAGATAGCGGCTGGTACGAACATGAGCGGGCTGTTTACAGAACGGGCAGTGAAACATGGCTCAGCCCTCCGCCTGTTTTCTCTTGTCGGCCAGTTGCGTGGCAAGCTGCGAACGCTTCAGCGGACTTTTATACAGCGCCATATCCACGCCGGTCAGCGGCGGGCGGTGCATGCCGAGCTGTGAGAACACCGGCTCATTGTCCATGTCAAAGTTATAAAATTGTGCCTGCACCGCAACATGCATATGCAGCTCCTCAGCCAGAATATCCGCCGGGCGCGTGGCACCGTTCAGCTCCAGCGCACGCAGGCGCAGGCAGAACGCCCGCACCAGTGCCGGGCTGATGTCCCGCATGGCCTCTGCCCACTCCGCCTGTGCGCAGACGCTAAACGCCCGTGCATGCTCAGTGACATACGTTTTACCTGTCGTGCAGGCTTCCAGCATGGCGCGGGATTTGTCCGTTTCCAGTTCAGCAATCAGGCCGGT
>JAGTSE010000032.1 GCA_018261615.1 Pseudomonadota bacterium
TGCAAATGTCAGATCGTATGCGCCTGTTAGGGCGCTGCTGGTAACAGAGCCTTATAGGCGCATCAGAAAAACCTCCGGCTATGCCGGAGGATATTTATTATCTTAGGGTTTACGGGCAATCAGCACGGCGCGTAGTGGCGCCGGGTAGCCTTCGATGGTTTTCGTGCTGTCATGCGGATCGAGGAAATCCGCCAGCGATTCGGTCACCATCCACGGTGTCCGGCGCTGCTCCTCAGTGCTGGTAACGCACATATCGGCGATATGCACATCGACAAAACCGCATTTCTCAAGCCAGTTTTTCAGCGCCAGCGCAGAAGGAATAAAGTAGACGTTGCGCATTTGCGCGTAGCGATCGCCCGGAACCAGAACCGTATGTTCATCACCTTCAACCACCAGCGTTTCCAGAACCAGCTCACCCTCTTTCACCAGTTGATCTTTTAGTTGCCACAAATGTTCCAGCGGCGAACGGCGGTGATAAAGTACGCCCATCGAAAATACGGTGTCGAACGCATTCAGCGCCGGAAGTTGCTCAATCCCCAACGGCAACAGATGCGCGCGGCGATCGTCGCCAAGCAGCTTACGTACCGCTTCGAACTGACATAAAAAGAGTTGCGTCGGATCGATCCCGACTGCCAGCGATGCTCCAGCGCCAATCATGCGCCACAGGTGATAACCGCTGCCGCAGCCGACATCGAGAATGGTACGTCCGCGTAAGTCGGACAAGTGCGGCAGCACGCGATCCCACTTCCAGTCGGATCGCCATTCGGTGTCAATATCAATGCCATACAGAGAAAATGGCCCTTTGCGCCACGGCATCAGGTTACGCAGCAGCGTTTCCATGCCCTTGAGCTGACCGGCGCTCAGTGGCTCATCACTTTGCGCCGTCACACCGTTGAGCAGATCCAGTTTTGCAGGTGTAAGCTGCGGCAGAAATTCGACCGCATTGTTCCACTGTTTAAACTGCCCGTGCAGTGCCTCGCGCTGCCAGGCGGAAATTTGCGGTGGCAGCGTGTCGAGCCAGTGCGCTAACGGGCCAATGGCAATTTGCTGATAAAAACGGCCAAACTCGATCATGCCTTCTCCGCCTTCAGTGCGACCAGTGAGCCGAAGTTAAAACACTGGAACCACAATGCACTATGTTCAAACCCGGCACTATTCAGGCGCGCTTTATGCGCCTCGACGGAATCCGTCAGCATGACGTTTTCCAGCATGCTGCGTTTCTGGCTTATCTCCAGCTCGCTGTAACCGTTGGCGCGTTTAAAGTCGTGATGCATATTGAACAGTAGTTCGCCGACGGTGTTGTCTTCAAAACTGAATTTTTCCGACAATACCAGCGCGCCGCCCGGATTCAGCCCCTGATAGACCTTTTGCAGCAGCTTCAGGCGATCGTCCGGCTCAAGAAATTGCAGTGTAAAGTTGAGCACCACCATCGAGGCATTTTCGATCTGAATATCGCGAATATCGCCTTCGATCACCTCAACGGGCGTCGGCGCTTTGTAAGCGTCAATATGGCGACGGCAGCGTTCGACCATCGCTGGCGAGTTATCCACGGCGATAATTTTGCAGCCATCCTGATGAATGTTGCGGCGTACCGACAGCGTGGCGGCCCCGAGTGAGCAACCGAGATCGTAAACCTGTGTGGCGGGCTGCACGAAGCGCTCTGTCAGCATGCCGATCATCGAAATAATATTGGAGTAACCCGGTACGGAACGCTGGATCATATCCGGGAAGACTTCGGCTACCCGTTCGTCGAAAGTCCAGTCGCCCAGGCTGGCGATAGGCGCAGAAAAAAGCGTGTCGCGGTGAGACATAGTGTAAATATCCGGGAAAACAAAGGGGCGTATTGTGCGCTAATGCAGGCAGAAAACCAACTCCCAGGGCATATACCACAGATTGGCCAGCACCATCAGCAATAGCGAACAAAATGTTGCGTCCATACCCAAACGACGCCAGCGAACCAACCGATGGTTGTAACCGTAATAATGCATCAGGCGGCCGACAATCAACATCAGCCCGCAGATATGCACCATCCAGGTTTCTGCGCCGTCCATCTCCATGAACAGTAATAGCAGCAGCGCGACGGGAATATATTCCACGGCATTACCATGAATGCGTATCGCGCTTTGCAGTTCACTGAACCCGCCGTCGCCATAACTGACGCGATACTGCGAACGCAGGCGGACAACATCAAAAGAAAACTTCAGCAGCAATAATGCACCCAGCACGGCGTAGAGCGCGCTAACCATACTAACTCCCTTTACGATGATGGCGATGGCTTATCAATGATAGGTGCTTCACTCAAAAAAGAGAAGATTGCAGCGGCAGGGAAGGCGCCGCGCCAATACCCGGGATGGCGGCGTAAAGATCCTGCCACAGCGTCTCAACCAGTTCCGGCGCCTGGGCGATATCCGGGGTATGCAGGAAAAGATACGGTGTGGTGGTTTGCTCCCATAGCGGCAACTTTTCCAGCCAGACGGCAAAAAGCTGACGATTCTGCGCCATATTATCGCTACCGATGAAACGCACCATGGGATGATGGGCGGTGACCAGCGCATGTACCGGCACTTTCGGTTTTTTGCGCTGGGCTTCAATCACTGCTTCACTGTGCGCAATTGCGCTGTGTACCGGACGGCTGTCGAGGATCACGCGGTTGACGCTGCGGGCATGCAAACCCTGGTTAAGGGCTTTCTCCTCTTCGCCTTTGGCGAAAAAAAGCGGGTGGCGCACTTCAACGCCGTAGGTAAATTCCCCGGGAAGCGCATCGAGAAATGCCCACAAAGCAGGCAAGTCCCGCGGTGAGAAAACGGCCGGAAGCTGTAACCAGTACTGGCCTATTCGCTCTGCTAACGGCGACATACGGCTGAAAAATTCCGCTGTCAGATCGTCGCAATGGCGTAGTGCCGCCTGGTGCGAAATGGTGGCCGGAAATTTAAAACAGAAACGAAAGTCATCATTGGTCTGCGTGTACCAGCGCGCGACAACCTCCGCTTTGGGGAGCGCATACAGCGTGGTGTTGCCTTCAACACAGTTGAAGTGGCGGGCATACGCCTCAAGACTGTTAATGCCAAGGCGCACCCATTTCGGGTGCGACCATTGTGGCAGGCCGACATACATCATAACGCGCTAAGGATCTCGTCCGTACTGCGCACGCGGCTGATCCGCGGGAAGATATTTTTCATGCTGGCCTGATGCTGTTCGGCATTCGCCGCGCTGCAAGCATCTTCAGCAAGTACCAGCGAGAAGCCAAGCTCCCAGGCATTACGGGCGGTTGATTCCACCCCGATATTGGTGGAAATGCCGCACAGCACGATGGTGTCGATACCGCGACGGCGCAACTGCAGCTCCAGATCGGTGCCGTAAAAAGCACCCCACTGACGTTTGGTTACTTCGATGTCGCTCTCTTTTTTCCCCAGCGCCTGCGGGTAAATCCACCAGTTGTCCGGCAGTACATGACCGCCCGCCGCGGCGTCAACCGGTTGTTTCAGTGCTTCGGCGAAATCAGCTGACCAGCCCACGCGCACCAGCACAACAGGCGCACCGTTCGCACGAAATTTTTCCGCCAGAGCAGCGGCGCGTTTTACTACGTCCTGTGCCGTGTGAGGACCACCAGCGAAAGGCAGAATCCCTTCCTGTAAATCGATCACCACCAGAGCGGTTTTCTCAGCATTGAGCTTTAGCATCATAATTCCTGAAAAATGAATGACGTCGGTGGATACCTTACGCGTTCTACATGTCGGCGCGGTTTACAAATTTTGTTAAATTTTGTGAGAATGCGCAATAAGCGCGCAGCAAACGTGCGTACAGTCAGTAGCGGGCTTATCGTTAGTCAGAATTTCCAGTATAATAACCCCCTTTTTTCATCCAGTAGTGACATACGAAAATAGCTGCCACCAGAATGCCTGCCGCGCAGGTGACAGGTCGCGCGCAGCTAATTTAAGGGATATCTCATGCGTACAGTATATTGCGGGCAGCTCAATCAGTCCCATGTGGGACAGCAAGTAACGCTTTGTGGGTGGGTCAACCGTCGTCGTGACCTCGGTAGCCTTATCTTTATTGATATGCGCGATCGTGAAGGCATCGTGCAGGTGTTTTTCGACCCGGACCGTCAGGATGCGTTCCAGCTCGCCTCTGAACTGCGTAATGAGTTCTGTATTCAGATTACCGGTACCGTTCGTGCCCGTGACGCGAAAAACGTCAACAAAGATATGGCTACCGGCGAAGTTGAAGTGTTCGCCGCTGAACTGAACATCATCAACCGTTCCGACGTGTTGCCGCTGGACTCCAACCACGTCAACACGGAAGAAGCGCGTCTGAAATATCGCTACCTCGATTTGCGTCGTCCAGAAATGGCGCAGCGCCTGAAAACTCGTGCGAAAATCACCAGTTTCGTGCGTCGCTTTATGGACGATCACGGCTTCCTCGATATCGAAACGCCGATGCTGACCAAAGCCACGCCGGAAGGCGCACGCGACTACCTCGTACCTTCGCGCGTTCATAAAGGCAAATTCTACGCGTTGCCGCAGTCTCCTCAGTTGTTCAAACAGCTGCTTATGATGTCCGGTTTTGATCGTTATTATCAGATCGTCAAATGTTTCCGTGACGAAGACCTGCGCGCTGACCGTCAGCCGGAATTTACCCAGATTGATGTGGAAACCTCTTTCATGACCGCGCCGCAGGTGCGTGAAGTGATGGAAGCGTTAGTGCGTCAGTTGTGGCTGGAAATCAAAGGTGTTGATCTGGGGAATTTCCCTGTCATGACCTTTGCTGAAGCAGAGCGCCGCTATGGTTCTGATAAACCGGATCTGCGTAACCCGATGGAACTGGTGGACGTGGCTGACCTGCTGAAAGCAGTCGAATTTAAAGTCTTCTCCGGCCCGGCAAATGATGCAAAAGGTCGCGTTGCCGCACTGCGTGTGCCAGGTGGCGCACAACTTAGCCGTAAACAAATTGACGACTACGGCAAATTTATTGAAATCTACGGCGCGAAAGGTCTGGCGTACATCAAGGTCAATGAAGCGGCGAAAGGCCTGGAAGGCATCACCAGCCCGGTGGCCAAGTTCCTGAATGCTGAAATTGTCAGCGCGATCCTTGAACGCACGGGCGCGCAGGACGGCGACATGATTTTCTTCGGCGCTGACCACAAGAAAGTGGTTGCCGATGCACTGGGCGCGCTGCGTCTGAAGCTCGGCAAAGATCTGAACCTGACCGACGAAGCGAAGTGGGCCCCGCTATGGGTTATCGACTTCCCGATGTTTGAAGATGACGGCGAAGGTGGTCTGACGGCGATGCACCATCCGTTCACCTCGCCGAAAGACATGACCGCAGCCGAGCTGAAAGCGGTGCCGGAAGATGCGGTGGCTAACGCCTACGACATGGTGATCAACGGTTACGAAGTGGGCGGAGGTTCTGTCCGTATTCACAGCGGCGAAATGCAGCAGACCGTGTTCGGTATCCTGGGGATTAACGAGCAGGAACAGCGCGAGAAGTTTGGCTTCCTGCTGGATGCGCTGAAATACGGTACTCCGCCGCATGCGGGTCTGGCATTCGGTCTGGATCGTCTTACCATGCTGCTGACCGGCACCGATAACATTCGTGATGTTATTGCTTTCCCGAAAACCACGGCGGCAGCCTGTCTGCTGACTGAAGCGCCGAGTTTTGCTAACCTGGCTGCGCTGGCGGAACTGGGTATTGCGGTGGTCAAAAAAGAGACCCCGGAGAATAAATAAGATGCCATTCAAGCATCCCGTTTCCGTGCTGGTGGTGATTTACGCGCAGGACACGAAACGGGTGCTGATGTTGCAGCGACGCGACGACCCCGATTTCTGGCAGTCGGTAACCGGCAGCCTGGAAGCGGGGGAGAACGCAATGCAAGCCGCCCTGCGTGAAGTAAAGGAAGAGGTCGAAATCGATGTTGTCTGTGAACAACTGACCTTAGTCGACTGTCAGCGCACGGTGGAGTATGAAATCTTTAGTCATTTACGTCATCGCTATGCGCCGGGCGTAACGCACAATACCGAATCCTGGTTTTGTCTTGCGCTGCCCCATGAACGTCCGATTGTTTTTACCGAACATCTGACGTACCGCTGGCTTAATGCCCCCACAGCGGCGGCATTAACCAAATCGTGGAGCAACCGGCAGGCGATTGAAGAATTTGTTATTAACGCCGACTAAATTTCCCCGGAATTTTAGTTCTCAGGAAGGCGGCAAAGCCGGACGTCGCCAGAAGCTTACTTCGGTAAGTAACTGGTGCGGATGGGGAAGCTAACGCACCTGAGGGTTGAAAGGCGAAGGGAAATGGCTTTATTGGAGAGTTTTTTATGGCAGGTCACAGTAAATGGGCCAACACCAAACACCGCAAAGCAGCACAGGATGCCAAGCGCGGTAAGATCTTTACCAAAATCATTCGCGAGCTGGTTACGGCGGCCCGTCTGGGCGGCGGCGATATCGGTTCCAACCCGCGTCTGCGCGCGGCGGTGGATAAAGCGTTGTCCAACAACATGACCCGCGACACCTTAAACCGTGCTATCGCGCGCGGTGTGGGCGGCGATGACGATGCGAATATGGAAACCATCATTTATGAAGGTTACGGCCCTGGCGGCACCGCGGTAATGGTTGAATGTCTGAGTGACAACCGCAACCGTACCGTTGCCGAAGTACGTCATGCTTTCAGCAAATGTGGTGGTAACCTGGGAACTGACGGTTCTGTAGCTTATCTGTTCAGCAGAAAAGGCGTTATCTCCTTTGAAGCGGGCGACGAAGACACCATTATGGAAGCGGCATTGGAAGCTGGAGCTGAAGACGTGGTGACCTTTGATGACGGCGCTATCGACGTCTACACCGCGTGGGAAGAGATGGGTGCTGTGCGCGATGCGCTGGAAGCGGCAGGCCTGAAAGCGGATAACGCTGAAGTGTCGATGATTCCGTCTACCAAAGCAGATATGGATGCAGAAACTGCGCCGAAACTGCTGCGTCTGATCGATATGCTGGAAGATTGCGACGACGTGCAGGAAGTCTACCATAACGGTGAGATCTCCGACGAGGTTGCGGCGACGCTGTAATGTCGCTGACTAAACCACACCAGGCCGGAGGCGCATAATGGCGATTATTCTCGGTATTGACCCGGGTTCGCGCGTCACCGGTTACGGTGTGATCCGCCAGACAGGAAGGCAACTGATCTACCTCGGCAGCGGCTGCATTCGCACCAAGGTCGAGGATTTACCGTCGCGCCTCAAGCTCATTTACGCAGGCGTGACGGAAATCATCACTCAGTTTCAGCCGGATTTTTTCGCCATCGAACAGGTGTTTATGGCGAAAAATGCCGATTCAGCGCTAAAACTTGGGCAAGCGCGTGGTGTGGCGATCGTAGCCGCCGTTAATCAGGATCTCCCTGTTTTTGAGTATGCCGCTCGTCAAGTCAAACAGACGGTTGTCGGTATTGGCAGCGCGGAAAAAAGCCAGGTGCAGCACATGGTGCGAACCTTGCTGAAGCTTCCGGCCAATCCGCAGGCAGATGCCGCTGATGCGTTGGCGATTGCCATTACGCATTGCCATGTCAGTCAGAACGCCTTGCAGGTGAGCAGTACGCGGCTTAATCTTGCTCGCGGGAGATTACGCTAAAAAGCGCCAGTTAATGGCGCTTTTTTTATAACAGTGAGCGGATTTTTTGCGCATCCTCTTCATCCGATGGGTTATAAACTACCATCGTCAAATCGGGTTGTCCTTCAACAGAAAAACTCGAATACTCCAGCGATAACTTGCCGACATTCCTGTGCAGCAGAATTTTTGTGCCTTCTACCATTCCGCCAATATCATTGCTTTGCCATAGCTCGGCAAATTCAGGAGAGGCTGAACTCAGCTCTTCTACCAGAGGGCGGATCTCCGCCGATGCTCCTGCACGGGTCGCATCGGCACGAAACGCCGCCACCAGATAGCGCGCCAGCGCGTACTGGCCTGCGGAGGCGAACAATCACTGGGCGGCGGTACACCGGATTGATGCAGCGAAAGTCTATCGGCTGGCGCTGGAAAGTGGCGTGACACAGGCGGTTTACTACGCGGTTGCGGAGGAGGCGATTGCCATGCGCGATATCGCCATTGCCATCGGCAAAATGCTTGGTTTACCGGCCGAACCGCGTGAAGCCGCACATTTTGGCTGGTTCGCTAATTTTGCAGCCGGGGAGATGTCTGCATCAAGCGAACGAACTCGCAAAGTGCTGGGCTGGCAGCCAACGCAGCGTGCGCTGCTAGACGATCTGAGCGATGAAGCGTATTACGCCAATTCCTGAACCGCGCTCGTGCTTTTCTTTCTATATTTGGCTGGATATCTATCCAGCCTTTTTTTATGATACAGCATTACACCTTAGCCCATAGCGCAGGAGCGTCACGTGATAGGCAGACTCAGAGGCATTATTGTAGAAAAACAACCCCCGTTGGTTCTGCTGGAAGTGGGAGGCGTGGGTTATGAAGTGCACATGCCGATGACCTGTTTTTATGAATTACCGGATGCCGGTAAAGAGGCGACGGTTTTCACCCAGTTTGTGGTGCGTGAAGATGCGCAACTGCTATACGGTTTTAACAATAAACAGGAACGCACGCTGTTTCGCGAGCTGATCAAAACGAATGGTGTCGGGCCGAAACTGGCGCTGGCGATTTTGTCCGGCATGTCGGCACAGCAATTTGTTAACGCCGTCGAACGGGAAGATCCGGCTGCGCTGATCAAATTGCCAGGTATTGGTAAAAAGACCGCCGAGCGCCTGATTGTCGAAATGAAAGATCGCTTTAAAGGTCTGCATGGCGATCTCTTCACCCCGGCGGCCGATCTGGTTCTTGCCTCTCCTGCCAGCCCGGCGACGGACGACGCAGAGCAGGAAGCGGTTGCCGCGCTGGTGGCGCTGGGATATAAACCTCAGGAAGCCAGCCGGATGATCAGCAAGATTGCCCGCCCGGATGCCAACAGTGAAACCCTGATCCGTGAAGCGCTGCGCGCGGCGTTGTGAGGTAGAGGATGATTGAAGCAGACCGTCTGGTAGCCCCTGCCAGTACTGATGTGGAAGAAGTGGTGGATCGCGCTATTCGCCCGAAAATGCTCGATGAATATATCGGCCAGCCGCAGGTTCGTTCGCAAATGGAGATTTTTATTCAGGCGGCAAAACTGCGCGGCGATGCGCTCGATCATCTGCTTATTTTTGGTCCTCCTGGCCTTGGGAAAACCACGCTGGCGAATATTGTCGCCAACGAAATGGGCGTTAATTTGCGCACCACTTCCGGCCCGGTGCTGGAAAAAGCGGGCGATTTGGCGGCGATGCTCACTAACCTCGAGCCGCACGACGTACTGTTCATCGATGAAATTCACCGTCTTTCACCGGTGGTGGAAGAAGTGCTCTATCCGGCGATGGAAGATTATCAGCTTGATATCATGATCGGTGAAGGCCCGGCGGCGCGCTCCATCAAGATCGATCTTCCACCTTTTACGCTGATTGGCGCGACAACGCGCGCGGGGTCACTGACTTCGCCGCTGCGTGACCGTTTTGGCATTGTGCAGCGACTGGAGTTTTACCAGGTGGCCGATTTGCAACATATTGTCGGTCGAAGTGCCCGCTATATGGGGCTGGAGATGAGCGAAGAGGGCGCGCTGGAAGTAGCGCGTCGTTCTCGCGGTACGCCGCGTATCGCCAACCGCCTGCTGCGCCGCGTGCGCGATTTTGCCGAAGTGAAACATGATGGCGACATCACGGCTGAAATCGCGACGAAAGCACTGGATATGCTGAATGTCGATGCGGAAGGGTTCGACTATATGGATCGCAAACTTCTGTTGGCGGTGATTGATAAATTCTTCGGCGGTCCCGTCGGGCTGGATAACCTCGCGGCGGCAATTGGCGAGGAGCGGGAAACCATTGAGGATGTGCTGGAACCGTATTTGATTCAGCAAGGTTTTTTACAAAGGACACCGCGCGGGCGTATGGCGACAGTGCGAGCCTGGAACCACTTTGGCATCACACCCCCGAAAATGCCATAAACAATAAAGCCGATAAGCGTCTGCTTCCGGCCTTTTTACGTCAGTGGCGGTTGCGGATGATTTCACCCGACTGCGCCAGCTAATACTTAGCTAACGGGTTTCTTCGTCATGCTGAAGATAAACAGCAGCGCCGCGCACAGCACGACTGACGGGCCGGCTGGCGTATCGTAGAAGGCGGAGAAGGTCAGACCGCCGGTCACCGCAATCATCCCGACGCCTACGGCAACCGCCGCCATTTGCTCTGGCGTTCGCGCGAATCGACGCGCTGTCGCCGCCGGGATAATCAACAGTGAAGTGATAATCAGCGCGCCGACAAATTTCATGGCGACACCAATAGTCAGGGCGGTAATCAGCATCAGCAACAGCTTAACACGTTGCAGTTTCACGCCGTCAACAAATGCCAGCTCCGGGCTGATGGTCATCGACAGTAGGTTGCGCCACTGCCAGAGCAGGATCGCCAGTACTACCACCACGCCAGAAGCAATGGCAATCAGATCGTCCGGCGTTACCGCCAGCAGATCGCCAAACAGATAGGCCATCAAATCGACGCGAATGTTCGACATCAGGCTAACCACAACCAGACCGAGAGACAGCGCACTGTGAGCCATAATGCCGAGCAAGGTATCAATCGCCAGTTGCGGGCGTTTCTCCAGCCATACCAGACCGGCTGCCAGCAGTAACGTCACAGCAATAACAGCATAGAATGGATTCACATCCAGTAGCAGACCAAATGCAACGCCAAGTAACGAAGCATGCGCCAGCGTATCGCCAAAATAGGACATCCGTCGCCAGACGACAAATGAGCCCAGCGGCCCGGCAGCGCAGGCAAGCATGATCCCGGCCAGCCAGCCGGGCAGTAATAATTCAATCATGGTTGTCCATTACCCTGACGCAGAACAATACGGCCCTGCAGATCGTGGCGGTGGTTATGGTTATGGCGATAAATGCCAAGCTGTTCCGCACCGCGATGCCCAAACATGGAGATAAATTCTGGATGCATGGAAACCACTTCTGGCGTACCTGAACAGCAAATATGATGATTAAGGCACAGGACTTCATCCGTTTTCGCCATCACCAGATGCAGATCGTGGGAAACCATCAGTACCGCACAGTTGAGCTCTTTTCGCAGTTGATCTATCAGGTTGTAGAGCGCGACCTGGCCATTGACGTCTACGCCCTGGGTTGGTTCATCCAGTACCAAAAGCTGCGGGCTGTTAAGCAGGGCGCGAGCCAGCAAAACACGCTGCGTTTCACCTCCGGAAAGCTTTTGCATCGGTGCATCCACCAGATGTGCGGCCTGTACGCGTTTTAGCGCCGGAACAATTTCTTCTTTGCGGGTGCCGGGGCGTAAACGCATAAAGCGTCCTACCGTTAGCGGCAAGGTGGCGTCAAGATGCAATTTTTGCGGCACATAGCCGATACGCAGGTTCTTTTCTCGCTTGATCATCCCTGCATCCGGTACTACCAGGCCCAGCACTGCGCGCACCAGCGTCGATTTACCCGCACCATTGGGGCCGAGTAATGTTAAAATTTTCCCTGCGCGTAAGTTGAGCGAAATGTCAGACAGGACGCGCCGTTGACCAAAAGCAACGGTGACATTTTCGAGCGTTACAAGATTCGTCATAGCATTTAACAGGTTGCACAAGTTTTCGGATGTTATAATATCACACCCCACATACTCATTACGATGAATAGTTGCATTATGTTACATAAAAATACGCTTCTTTGCGCAGCGCTATCTGCTGCTCTTCTCGCCGGTACAGCACAAACCGCTAATGCCGCTGTGGTGGCTTCACTCAAACCATTGGGGTTTATCGCTTCTGCCATTGCCGACGGGGTGACTACTACCGAAGTGCTGCTGCCAGATGGTGCATCCGAGCATGATTATTCACTGCGTCCTTCAGATGTAAAACGCTTACAAAACGCGGACTTAGTTTTTTGGGTCGGGCCGGAGATGGAAGCTTTTATGGCGCGCTCCGTACAACAAATCTCTGAGCAGAAACGGGTGACGATGGCCGAGCTTGCCGGTGTAAAACCGCTGCTGATGAAAGGGGCCGATGAAGACGAGCATGAGCATGGTGATGAGCACCACGACGGCGAAAAAAGTGACGAACATCACCATCACGGTGATTACAACATGCATCTGTGGCTTTCCCCTGAAATTGCGCGGCTTTCGGCGGTTGCAATCCACGATAAATTAGTGGAAGTTATGCCGCAAAGTCGAGCCAAACTTGACGCCAACTTGCAGGCCTTTGAGGCATCATTAACTCAGGCGGATAAGCAGGCTGGTAACGAGCTGGCACCGCTGAAAGGGAAGGGGTATTTCGTTTTTCATGACGCCTACGGCTACTTTGAAAGGCACTACGGGCTGACCCCATTGGGGCACTTTACCGTCAATCCCGAAATTCAACCTGGTGCGCAGCGTTTACATGAAATCAGAACACAGTTGGTTGAGCAAAAAGCTACGTGCGTTTTTGCTGAGCCGCAGTTCAGGCCAGCGGTCATTGAAGCTGTTGCCAGAGGGACATCCGTTCGAATGGGAACGTTGGATCCACTTGGAATCAGTATCAAGTTAGGCAAAGAGAGCTATCCGCAGTTCCTTGCCCAACTGACTCACCAGTATGTGAGCTGCCTGAAAGGAGAATAACGAGGAAGTGAATACGTGCAACAGATAGCCCGCTCTGTCGCTCTGGCATTTAACAGTCTACCCCGGCCCCACCGTGTCATGCTGGGGTCGCTTACCGTTCTTACACTCACGGTCGCCGTCTGGCGGCCTTACGTTTATCACCCCGAAGCCACATCCCCGATCGTGAAAGCGATTGAACTGCCGAAAAATGAAATCCGCTCGCTGCTGCCGGAAGCCAGCGAACCTATCGATCAAACCACTTCTGATGATGTGGATGATATCCCACAAGATGAACTGGACGATAAAACCGCCAATGAAGTTGGCGTTCACGAATATGTGGTTTCTACCGGCGATACGCTCAGCAGTATCCTCAACCAGTACGGCATTGCTATGGGAGATATCAGCCAGCTAGCCGCTGCCGATAAGGAACTGCGTAATCTGAAGATAGGTCAACAACTTTCATGGACGCTCACCGCCGATGGCGATCTTCAACGCCTGACGTGGGAGATGTCCCGCCGCGAAACCCGCACGTATGACCGCGTCGATGGCGGGTTTAAAATGAGCAGTGCGTTGCAGCAGGGAGACTGGGTTAATTCAGTGATGAAAGGCACGGTTGGCGCCAGCTTCGTCGCCAGCGCCCGTGAAGCCGGTTTAACCAGTGTTGAAGTAAGCTCCGTAATCAAAGCAATGCAGTGGCAGATGGATTTCCGTAAGCTGAAAAAAGGCGATGAATTTTCCGTGTTGATGTCCCGTGAAATGCTCGACGGTAAGCAGGAACAGAGCCAGTTAGTCGGCGTTCGTCTTCGTTCTGACGGCAAAGATTACTACGCTATTCGCGCCGAAGACGGCAAATTTTACGATCGCAACGGTAGCGGGCTGGCAAAAGGTTTTATGCGCTTCCCGACAGCGAAACAGTTCCGCGTCTCGTCAAACTTTGATCCGCGCCGTCTGAATCCGGTTACCGGACGCATTGCGCCGCACAAAGGCGTCGATTTTGCTCTGCCACAGGGCACGCCGGTGCTTGCGGTTGGCGATGGTGAAGTTGTGGTGGCGAAACGCAGTGGCGCAGCGGGAAACTACGTTGCTATCCGCCATGGACGTACTTACACAACCCGTTACATGCATCTGCGTAAACTGTTGGTAAAAGCGGGTCAGAAAGTGAAGCGCGGCGATCGCATAGCCTTGTCGGGTAACACAGGACGTTCCACTGGGCCGCACTTGCACTATGAAATGTGGATAAACCAACAGGCTGTCAACCCGTTAACGGCAAAACTGCCGCGTACTGAAGGGCTGACAGGTTCGGATCGCACGGATTATTTGACGCAGGTGAAAGAGGTTATCCCGCAATTGCGTTTTGACTGATTCGCTTAACAAATATGCGTTCGAAGCCGGTGCCTGTTACGCACCGGCTTTTTCTTTTGTGCGAAAGATAACGCCTCGCTACACTATCTCCTTATTCTGAGTGACTTGATTTCTGGCTTGCGGACGATGCATGGAAACGAAAAAAAATAACAGCGAATATATTCCGGAGTTCGAAAGTGAATTCCGTCACCCGCGCAACTGGGGCGCGTGGCTGGGCGTACTGGCTTTTGCTGGTGTAGCGCTGGTTCCGCCGTCGGTACGCGATCCCCTGCTGGGGGAACTGGGGCGTCTGGCCGGGAAATTTGGCAAAAGCGCGCGTCGTCGCGCGCAGATCAATTTGTTCTACTGTTTCCCTGAAAAAAGCGAAGCCGAAAGGGAAGCCATTATTGATGAAATGTTTGCTACTGCGCCACAGGCAATGGCGATGATGGCGGAGCTGGCGATCCGTGGGCCGGAAAAGGTATTGCCGCGCGTTGAGTGGCAGGGCAAAGACATTATCGATGAATTGCAACGTAACAACGAAAAGGTGATTTTCCTCGTGCCGCACGGTTGGGGCGTTGATATTCCGGCGATGCTGATGGCTTCACAGGGGCAGCAGATGGCGGCCATGTTCCATAATCAAGGCAATAAAGTCTTTGATTATGTCTGGAATACCGTGCGTCGCCGTTTTGGTGGGCGTTTGCATGCGCGCAACGATGGCATTAAGCCTTTTATCCAGTCGGTGCGTCAGGGCTACTGGGGCTACTATCTGCCGGATCAGGATCACGGTGCGGAGCACAGCGAGTTTGTAGATTTTTTTGCCACCTACAAAGCAACGCTTCCGGCCATTGGCCGCCTAATGAAAGTCTGTCGCGCACGTGTTGTACCGTTGTTCCCGGTCTATGACGCCAGAACACATCGTCTGATTATCCAGGTGCGGCCGCCGATGGATGATCTGCTAACAGCGGACGACAACACGATCGCCAGGCGCATGAATGAAGAGGTGGAGGTGTTTGTCACGCCTCGTCCGGAGCAGTACACCTGGATTCTGAAGTTGCTGAAAACGCGCAAACCCGGTGAAACAGAGCCTTATAAACGCAAGGAGCTGTTCCCGAAGAAATAAAAAAAGCCTCTTCAGCGAGAGGCCTTTTGCTTTTCAGTTTGCCGGTTATTCGACGGTCAGAATTCGTGTGGTATTGGTGCTGCCCACAGTGCTCATCACGTCGCCCTGCGTTACGATTACCAGATCGCCGGAAAGCAGGTAGCCTTTGTCACGCAGCAGGTTAACGGCATCGTGAGCCGCTGCAACACCTTCGTTAATGTTGTCGAAATACACCGGCGTTACGCCACGGTAGAGCGCTGTCAGGTTCAGGGTGCGCTCATGGCGGGAGAGGGCGAAAATTGGCAGGCCGGAACTGATACGTGAGGTCATCAGGGCGGTGCGGCCGGATTCAGTCATGGATATGATAGCGGTTACACCTTTCAAATGGTTGGCCGCATACATCGCCGACATCGCGATCGCTTCTTCTACGTTGTCGAACTGAATATCCAGACGGTGTTTAGAAACGTTGATGCTGGGGATCTTTTCCGCACCCAGACAAACGCGCGCCATTGCCGCTACCGTTTCAGACGGATACTGACCAGCAGCGGTTTCCGCCGAGAGCATCACGGCATCTGTACCGTCTAGCACGGCGTTAGCTACGTCCATCACTTCCGCACGGGTTGGCATTGGGTTGGTGATCATCGACTCCATCATCTGTGTGGCGGTGATCACCGCACGGTTCAGTTGACGGGCACGGCGGATCAGCGCTTTCTGAATACCTACCAGCTCCGGATCGCCGATTTCAACGCCGAGATCGCCGCGGGCTACCATCACGACATCTGACGCAAGGATCACATCGTCCATCGCGTCCTGATCGCAAACAGCTTCCGCACGCTCGACTTTCGCTACGATCTTCGCGTCGCAACCTGCATCGCGCGCCAGACGACGGGCGTAATTCAGGTCTTCGCCGCAGCGCGGGAAAGAGACTGCCAGATAATCAACGCCGATCAGCGCCGCGGTAACGATATCCGCTTTGTCTTTCTCAGTCAGGGCTTCAGCGGAGAGACCGCCGCCCAGTTTGTTGATGCCTTTGTTGTTGGAGAGCGGTCCGCCGACAGTCACTTCGGTGAACACTTTCATACCCTGAACTTCCAGCACTTTCAGCTGTACGCGACCATCGTCGAGCAGCAGGATATCGCCCGTCACCACGTCGGCTGGCAGGCCTTTATAATCGATGCCGACTTTTTCCTTGTCGCCTTCGCCTTTACCCAGGTTGGCGTCGAGCAGGAATTTATCGCCAACGTTCAGGAAAACTTTGCCTTCCTTGAAGGTGGAAACGCGAATTTTGGGACCCTGCAAATCGCCAAGGATAGCAACATGACGTCCCAGTTTTGCCGCAATCTCACGCACCTTATCTGCACGTAATTTATGATCTTCAGGTGTTCCGTGTGAGAAGTTCATACGCACCACGTTAGCGCCAGCAGCGATAACCTTCTCAAGGTTGTTATCGCGGTCAGTGGCCGGGCCTAAGGTGGTTACGATTTTGGTCCTGCGAAGCCTTCTGGACATGTAATACTCCGTTGACTGAAACAACTTGGTGTTGCGTGAACATGAATTCGACCATTTAGCGCCCCGCTGTGAAGGGCAATGCGCCTGACCGAACAGCGTAAGGGGTTACCGCTTTGTTATTAACTATTAGTGGTTATCACTTTTGATAAGTAGCTCCTTATCAAAGCGCGATTCTTTCAGAGCTTCTTTGACTCGCTTCAAGTTATCCCTGAATTTTGCGCCGCGGCGCAAGGTAAAACCGGTGGCCAGCACGTCAATGACGGTAAGTTGCGCAAGTCGGGAAACCATGGGCATATAAATGTCAGTATCTTCCGGTACATCAAGCGTGATAGCAAGCGTTGCCTCGCGCGCAAGTGGCGTTCCTGCAGACGTCAGGGCAATTACCATGGCATCGTTTTCACGCGCCAGTTGCGCAAGTTCAACGAGGTTTTTTGTTCTTCCGGTATGGGAAATCAGCACAACCACGTCATCATCGCTACAATTCATACAACTCATGCGTTGCAGCACGATGTCGTCGGAGTAAATCACCGGTACGTTGAAGCGGAAAAATTTGTTCATGGCGTCGTGCGCAACGGCGGCAGACGAGCCGAGACCGAAAAATGAAATTTTTTTCGCCTGGGTCAACAGATCGACGGCGCGATTGACGGCAGCCATATCCAGCGACTGCCGGACGTGATCGAGGCTGGCCATTGCCGACTCAAAGATTTTTCCGGTATAGGCTTCTACGCTGTCATCTTCATCAACATTTCGATTAACATAGGGCGTACCGTTGGCGAGACTTTGCGCCAGATGCAACTTGAAGTCCGGGAAACCACGAGTATCAAGGCTGCGGCAAAAACGGTTCACCGTCGGTTCACTGACGTCTGCTTCCTGTGCCAGCGCAGCGATGCTGGAGTGGATGGCCTGGTCCGGAGCGGCGAGGATGACTTCCGCGACCTTCCTTTCAGATTTGCTAAGGTGTTCCAGCCGTGACTGGATTTTTTCCAGCATATTCATGGGTTATAAAGCGCTCATGGTGAAACGATTCCACTGTCAGATGGAATCGTGATGCGTTTTAATCAGATATTACCCCCGCAGGAAGCAGAAAGGTAAGTGATGATGAGAAATGATGTTGTTTTTTTTCATTACATGATCAGAGTCAGATTTTATCGTTTGTTTCCAGGGCAAATATCCGGCTTTTTCAGGGCAAAACAACAGATTTTATGTCACAACAAAATAACGCACGTCCTGACAATGCGTAACAGTTTCGGGAATTACGTAAACACAGTACAGTGTACTGTAATAAAATTACAACCAGGGCCTGGCTAACGCTCCAGGACAGCCAACTGAGGAGATTGACATGGCGGTAGTACAAACAGCCCAGGCGTGTGACCTGGTCATTTTCGGCGCGAAAGGTGACCTCGCACGCCGAAAATTGCTGCCTTCACTGTATCAACTGGAAAAAGCGGGACAGATCCATCCGGATACACGTATCCTGGGTGTTGGTCGCGCCGAGTGGGATAAGGAAGCCTATACCAAGGTTGTTCGTGAAGCGCTTGAAACCTTCATGAAGGAAAAAATTGACGAAAGTCTGTGGGATAAGCTAAGTGGTCGTCTGGATTTTTGCAATCTGGATGTTAACGAAACCTCTGCATTCAAACGTCTTGGCGCAATGCTGGACCAGAAAAATCGTACTACCATCAACTATTTTGCCATGCCACCGAGCACCTTTGGCGCCATCTGTAAGGGGCTGGGTGGAGCAAAACTGAACGCGAAACCGGCGCGCGTCGTGATGGAAAAGCCGCTGGGTACATCGCTTGCGACATCACGGGAAATTAACGACCAGGTGGGTGAGTTTTTCGAAGAGTGCCAGGTATACCGCATCGACCATTATCTGGGTAAAGAGACGGTACTTAACCTGCTGGCACTGCGTTTTGCCAACTCCTTGTTTGTTAACAACTGGGACAATCGCACCATCGATCATGTGGAAATTACCGTGGCGGAAGAGGTCGGTATCGAAGGCCGTTGGGGCTACTTTGACCAGGCCGGGCAGATGCGCGACATGATCCAGAACCACTTGTTGCAGATCCTCTGCATGATTGCCATGTCGCCGCCGTCTGATCTGAGCGCGGACAGTATTCGTGATGAAAAAGTGAAAGTGCTGAAATCGTTGCGCCGCATCGATCGCGCCAACGTACGTGAAAAAACCGTGCGTGGTCAGTACACCGGCGGGTTTGCGCAAGGCAAAAAAGTGCCTGGTTATCTGGAAGAAGAGGGGGCGAACAAATCCAGTAATACTGAAACGTTCGTCGCTATCCGTGTCGATATCGATAACTGGCGCTGGGCCGGCGTGCCGTTCTATCTGCGCACCGGTAAACGTCTGCCGACCAAATGTTCAGAAGTCGTGGTCTACTTTAAAACGCCAGAGCTGAACCTGTTCAAAGAGTCCTGGCAGGATCTGCCGCAGAACAAACTGACCATTCGCCTGCAACCGGATGAAGGTGTGGATATTCAGGTGCTTAACAAGGTTCCTGGCCTGGATCATAAACATAACCTGCAAATTACCAAACTCGACCTGAGCTACTCCGAGACCTTTAATCAAACGCATCTTGCTGATGCTTACGAGCGCCTTCTGCTGGAAACCATGCGTGGTATTCAGGCCCTGTTCGTGCGCCGTGACGAAGTGGAAGAAGCCTGGAAATGGGTCGATTCCATCACCGAAGCGTGGGCAGCAGACAACGACGCGCCGAAACCGTATCAGGCAGGTACCTGGGGACCGGTTGCATCGGTGGCGATGATCACCCGCGACGGTCGTTCATGGAACGAGTTTGAGTGATTTTCTGGCGGAAAATGTTATCTAATTTTACCGGTAACATGATCTAACACAGATAACAGGATAATTTTTCACCTTTCAGGCCCCGACTGGATTCACCAGCGGGGCTTTTTTTATTACACTGGCTGAAGCGATTTTGCCTTTGGGGCGCGGCGTTTTGGTGTTTACAGTCTGATAACTAAGGCTCATGGCATTGTTGGCGCAGTCCCCCGGACAGATAAATTTCAGGAGCCTTTATGAACTCAACAATGTTACGCGTAACAAAACGTATTATTGAACGTTCGCGCGAAACCCGCTCAGCCTATCTTGCACGCATCGAACAGGCGAAAACAAACGTCGTGCGCCGTTCCACACTGGCCTGCGGTAACCTGGCCCACGGATTTGCGGCCTGCCAGCCTGACGACAAAGCCTCCCTCAAAAGCATGTTGCGCAACAATATTGCCATTATCACTTCCTACAACGACATGCTTTCCGCTCACCAGCCTTACGAAGTATATCCGGAGATTATCCGTAAAGCGTTGCATTCGGTGAACGCGGTGGGTCAGGTAGCGGGCGGCGTTCCGGCAATGTGCGACGGCGTAACCCAGGGGCAGGACGGTATGGAACTTTCCCTGCTGAGCCGCGAAGTGATTGCGATGTCGGCAGCGGTAGGGCTTTCTCACAATATGTTTGACGGCGCGCTGTACCTCGGCGTGTGCGACAAAATCGTCCCTGGGCTGGCCATGGCGGCGCTGTCATTTGGTCATTTACCGGCGCTGTTTATCCCGTCTGGTCCGATGGCGAGCGGTCTGGCGAATAAAGAGAAAGTACGGATTCGCCAGCTTTATGCGGAAGGCAAAGTCGATCGGATGGCGCTGCTCGAATCAGAAGCGGCGTCATATCATGCGCCAGGCACCTGTACGTTTTATGGCACGGCAAACACTAACCAGATGGTGATCGAGTTTATGGGCATGCAACTGCCTGGCTCATCGTTTGTCCATCCGGATGCGCCTCTGCGCCGTGTACTGACTGAAGCGGCAGCCCGTCAGATTACCCGCCTGACCGGCAATGGCAACGAGTGGATGCCACTCGGTAAAATGATTGATGAAAAAGCCGTGGTGAACGGTATCGTCTCGCTGCTGGCGACAGGCGGCTCCACCAACCACACCATGCATCTGGTGGCGATGGCGCGCGCCGCAGGGATCATCATCAACTGGGATGATTTCTCCGATCTTTCTGATGTGGTTCCGCTGCTGGCGCGTCTCTATCCGAATGGCCCGGCGGACATTAACCACTTCCAGGCGGCGGGGGGAGTGCCGGTGCTGATTCGTGAATTGCTGAAAGGCGGGCTGTTGCATGAAGACGTTCACACCGTGGCGGGCTTTGGTCTGACGCGCTACACCCAGGAACCGTGGCTCAATAATGGCGAGCTGGACTGGCGTGACGGCGCGACCGCATCGCTGGATGCTAACGTCATTGCGACCATCGATCAGCCGTTCTCGAAACATGGCGGCACCAAAGTGCTGAGTGGCAATCTGGGGCGCGCGGTGATGAAAACATCGGCAGTGCCGGTCGAAAATCAGGTTATTGAAGCGCCAGCGATGATTTTTGAAAGCCAGCATGATGTTTTACCGGCCTTTGAAGCAGGTCTGCTGGATCGTGATTGCGTGGTGGTTGTCCGTCATCAAGGGCCAAAAGCGAACGGCATGCCAGAATTGCATAAACTCATGCCGCCACTTGGTGTATTATTGGACCGCCGTTTCAAAATAGCATTAGTTACCGATGGACGGTTGTCAGGTGCATCAGGTAAAGTGCCATCGGCAATCCACGTTACACCAGAAGCATACGATGGCGGATTGCTGGCGAAAGTGCGTGATGGCGATGTTATCCGGGTTAACGGGCAGACAGGCGAGTTAACGCTGCTGGTTGATGACAACGAACTTGCCGCACGTCAGCCACATATTCCTGACCTGAGCGCGATGCGCGTGGGCACAGGCCGCGAATTGTTCGGCGCGCTGCGGGAAAAACTCTCCGGTGCGGAGCAGGGCGCAACCTGTATCACTTTTTAAAACGATAAGATTAGTTCTGGCGAGAGAAAAACTCTGATGAAAAACTGGAAAACGAGTGCAGAAGCAATTCTGAAGACAGGTCCGGTAGTGCCGGTGATTGTAGTGAACAAACTGGAACACGCTGTGCCGATGGCAAAAGCGCTGGTTGCTGGTGGTGTTCGCGTACTGGAAGTCACCCTGCGTACGGCTTGTGCGATGGATGCTATCCGCGCTATCGCGAAAGAAGTGCCCGACGCAATTATCGGTGCCGGTACGGTACTGAACCCGCAGCAACTGGCGGAAGTCACCGCTGCTGGCGCTCAGTTTGCAATCAGTCCGGGCCTGACCGAGCCGCTGCTGAAAGCCGCGACTGAAGGTACGATCCCGTTGATCCCGGGTATCAGCACTGTTTCTGAGTTGATGCTGGGCATGGATTACGGTCTGAAAGAGTTCAAATTCTTCCCGGCGGAAGCCAACGGCGGTACTAAAGCGCTGCAGGCGATCGCTGGCCCGTTCTCGCAGGTTCGTTTCTGCCCGACTGGCGGGATCTCTCCGGCTAACTACCGTGACTACCTGGCGCTGAAAAGCGTGCTGTGCATCGGCGGTTCATGGCTGGTACCGGCAGATGCGCTGGAAGCAGGCGATTATGATCGCATCACTAAACTGGCGCGCGAAGCGGTAGAAGGCGCGAAACAGTAATCTCGCGGGCGGGTATTTACCCGCCTTGTGCAGAAAGGTCCGGCAGGCGATGAGCGCCTCCGGGCCTTTTTTTAGCCCTTAACCTGAATTGCCGCAGCTGCGGCAACCGCGCGTTCTACAGCCGTTTCGACATTGTCAGCCACGGCCAGCGCAACGCCCATGCGGCGCGAACCGTCGATTTCAGGTTTGCCAAAAAGACGCAGTTGCACGCCGGCAGCGAGCGCATTTTGCACATTATCGAAGGTCACATTCTGGCTGCTCAGGCGCGGCAGGATCACTGCTGAAGCTGCCGGGCCGTACTGGCGAATGTCGCCAATCGGTAAACTGAGGAAAGCTCGGACATGCAGTGCGAACTCCGAGAGATCCTGGGAAATCAACGTCACCATCCCAGTATCATGCGGGCGAGGAGAGACCTCGCTGAAAATCACTTCATCGCCGCAAACGAACAGCTCTACGCCAAACAGCCCATAGCCTCCCAGCGCCAGCACGACTTTGCTGGCAATCTCCTGCGCGCGCTCCAGCGCCAGTGGCGACATCTGCTGTGGCTGCCAGGATTCACGATAATCACCGTCTTCCTGGCGATGGCCGACCGGCGCGCAGAAATGTACGCCATCAACGGCGCTAATGGTCAGAAGCGTGATTTCAAAATCAAAGTTAACTACGCCTTCGACAATCACTCGCCCGGCACCCGCGCGGCCGCCCTGTTGGGCGTATTCCCAGGCTTTCGTCAGTTGCTCTGCGCTTTTAATAAAGCTCTGGCCTTTACCGGAGGAACTCATCACCGGTTTTACGATACAGGGCAAACCCATTTCGGCCACCGCATCGCGAAAAGCTGCTTCACTATCGGCAAAGCGGTAGCGGGATGTCGGTAACTGCAACTCTTCCGCCGCCAGGCGACGAATGCCTTCACGGTTCATTGTCAATTTTGTGGCACGGGCGCAGGGCACCACATATTGGCCTTGCGCTTCCAGTTCCAGCAGTGTGTCGGTGGCGATAGCTTCGATTTCTGGCACGATAAAATGCGGTTTTTCTTGTGTGACCAGCGCTTTCAGTGCATCACCATCAAGCATATTGATCACATGCGAACGGTGCGCCACATGCATAGCCGGCGCATTGGCGTAGCGATCAACCGCGATCACTTCAATGCCCAGTCGTTGACATTCAATGGCTACTTCCTTACCCAGTTCGCCAGAGCCAAGTAACATCACGCGAGTTGCTGCAGGACGCAGCGCAGTACCTAAAAGAGTCATAGCATCTTACCGTTGGAAAAAAACTGGGCGCAGTATAAACGAAAACGTTTGCGCCTGTCTTTTATCCCTTGCGATGCTTTTTTCATCGCGCTACTATGCTGTATAAATACACAGTTGAATGAGGCTGCATCATGGCGGTAGAAGTTAAATACGTAGTCATTCGTGAAGGTGAGGAAAAAATGTCTTTTGCCAGCAAAAAGGAAGCTGATGCTTACGATAAAATGCTCGATCTGGCGGAAGTGCTGGGCGACTGGTTAGGTAGCGGCCCGGTAGCGCTGGAAGATGAGATGCGCGATCAAATGGCGCTGTGGCTTGCCGAACAGAAAGACGCGCTGAGCGGCATTCTGAAATCCGGCAAATTGCCCGGCGCTGAAGCGGAAGAACCTGCCGCAGCCGCTGCTTCTGATGATGATGCTGAACCGATAGATGCGGTGGATATTAAAAGCGCACAGAAGCGCGCGAAAGTCGCCTGATCTTGCACTGCCAGCAATTTGTACCATGCTTTTCACTGGACAAGTAAGTACCTTGAGATAAGCATGAAAATAACAGGCGTTTTTACAGGTCTGCTTTTGCTGGCAGGCAGCACCATGGCGCACGCTGCAACGGACAAAACGGTAAAGATTCCTTCTTGTGAAGGCCTTGATGCCGATGGGATCGCGGCCAGCGTTAAGCGTGACTATCTGCAAAATCGCATTGTGCGCTGGGCAGACGATCAGAAAAAACTGGGGCAGGCCGATCCGGTCGCCTGGGTGAATCCGAAAGAGATCGTCGGCAAGAGTGATCAATGGTCGATACCGCTCACGGTTCGCGGTAAAAGTATGGATATTCACTACCGCGTGGCCGTTGATTGCAAAGTGGGTAGGGCAGAGTACCAGCCGCAGCCGTAATAGCCGTAATAGCCGTAATAGCCGTAACGCGATAATTTTCTCATCTTTTGCCGCTACAGACACTTCCTAACATCCCCCTCGCTTACTCTGACCAACCACACATTGATAAGCGAGGGCATGATGAGCTGGTTGAATCAAATATAGTCGCTGCTGGGTTCGAAAGATAACGCGGATCCCTCATCTTTGGGTGGGCCGGGGGTATATAAATTGCCTGGTTTTTGCGGCAAAAAGTGATGGTCATATCGACGACAAAGAACGCGCAGCTATCTGAAGGTATTGGGAGATGCGTTACAGATCCTGCAGGCAGTTCGTGAAGAGATAGAGGCGGATATAAAGCAGCAAAAACTTACCGTTTGATTCTGATTACAGTGTGGTTTCGCTTGCATCACGCGCGGGTTTTGCCAACCTTACAAGAGTGTTAAACAAAAAAGAACAATACTATGCCGCCGAAAGCAAAACAGATCCCACACGCGATCACCACGCATGGCGATACGCGCGTTGATAATTATTACTGGCTGCGGGACGACACCCGCTCGCAGTCAAAGGTACTTGACTATCTGCGTCAGGAAAATGATTACGGCCGCGAAATGATGGCATCGCAGCAGGCGCTACAGGATGACGTACTGCAGGAGATCATCTCGCGCATACCGCAACGTGAAGTTTCCGCGCCCTACGTCAGAAATGGCTATCGCTATCGGCACATTTACGAATCGGGTAATGAGTATGCAATCTACCAGCGTCAGTCGGTGCTGAGCGCTGAATGGGATGAATGGACGGTACTGCTGGATGCCAACCAGCGCGCATCACACAGTGAGTTCTATACGCTCGGCGGTCTGGAAGTCTCGCCTGACAACGCCATCATGGCGATAGCCGAAGACTTTTTATCGCGCCGCCAGTATGGTTTGCGTTTTCGTAATCTTGAAACTGGCAACTGGTACCCGGAAGTGTTGGATAACATCTCCCCGGATTTTGTCTGGGTCAATGACTCCGAAACGCTCTACTATGTGCGCAAGCATGCAACCACGCTGTTGCCTTATCAGGTGTGGCGGCACACCGTCGGCGAACCGGCGCAGCAAGATGAGCTGGTGTATGAAGAGCAGGATGACACCTTCTATGTCGGTTTAGGTAAAACGACCTCGCAGCACTACATCACAATCCACCTTTCCAGCGCTACCACCAGCGAAGTGCTGCTTCTCGACGCAGAGCTACCTGATGCGCAGCCGCTCTGTTTTTTGCCAAGACGCAAAGAGCATGAGTACAACCTTGACCATTTCCAGCACACTTTTTACCTGCGTTCTAATCGTGAAGGCAAAAACTTTGGCCTGTATCGCACCAAAGTGCGGGATGAAAGGCGTTGGGAAGTGCTAATCCCGGCGCGCGAACAGGTCATGTTGGAAGGGTTTACGCTTTTCACCGACTGGCTGGTGGTTGAAGAGCGGCAGCGTGGCTTAACCAGCCTGCGGCAGATCAACCGTAAGACTCGGGAAGTGGTGGGCATTGCATTTGACGATCCGGCATATGTTACCTGGCTGGCGTATAACCCGGAACCGGAAACCTCGCGTTTACGCTACGGCTATTCGTCGATGACCACGCCGGACACGCTTTTTGAACTGGATATGGATACCGGCGAGCGGCGCGTGCTGAAGCAAGTTGAGGTCGCGGGTTTCGATGCCAGCAACTATCGCAGTGAACACCTGTGGATCCACGCCAGAGATGGCGTCGAAGTGCCGGTCTCACTGGTTTACAACCACACCTTATTCCGCAAAGGTGAAAATCCGCTGCTAGTCTACGGGTATGGATCCTATGGCGCCAGTATGGATGCAGACTTTAGCAGTAGCCGCCTGAGCCTGCTCGATCGGGGCTTTGTGTTTGCCATAGCCCATGTACGCGGCGGCGGTGAGCTGGGGCAATCATGGTATGAAGAGGGGAAATTCCTCAACAAGAAAAATACCTTCAATGATTTTATTGATGTCACCGATTCACTGCTGGCGCAGGGATATGGTTCGCCACTCTTCTGCTACGGCATGGGGGGAAGCGCTGGCGGTATGCTGATAGGCGCAGTCATCAATCAGCGTCCCGCGCTATTTCATGGTGTCATTGCCCAGGTTCCTTTTGTCGATGTTGTAACCACCATGCTGGATGAATCTATTCCGCTGACCACTGGTGAGTTTGAAGAGTGGGGGAATCCACAGGATGAAACGTACTATCGCTACATCAAGGGCTACAGCCCGTATGACAACGTCGAGGCTCACGATTACCCGCACATGCTGGTAACGACCGGGCTGCATGATTCACAGGTGCAATACTGGGAACCGGCGAAGTGGGTGGCAAAACTGCGCGAGTACAAAACGGACAATAACTTGCTGCTACTCTGTACAGATATGGATTCCGGGCACGGAGGGAAATCCGGGCGTTTTAAATCCTATGAAGGCGTGGCACTGGAATATGCTTTTCTGATTTCCCTGACGCAGGGCACTTTACCCGGCCACGGGGTACATTAATCGTCGCCGAGATAGTGCTTTAACGTCAGTCGCAGTTCCGGGCTCATGCGCTCCAGGTTATTGAACAGCCAGCGCAGGTAACCCGGATCGCGATCGGCAATCTCAGACACTGCTTTGCCGCGGTATTTGCCGAACGTGAAGGTGGTTAGTAGCGCCGGGCGGCCGGTCATGGTCGCCATCTGATCCGGCGTCCAGCCGGAAACCTGCATAATGTCGATCAGCAGCGCGGCGGTGATGTAGCAGTCGTATAACGCTCGGTGATGATGCAGCCCCGGCGGCGTCTGTACGCTCAGTTTACGGGATTTATACAGCGCCATGTTGCTGTATTTGATGCCCGGCCAGAGACGGCGTGCTAGTTTCATGGTGCAGATCCATTCGCCTGGCATTTCAGGCAGCACGCGGCGGTCAAAACTGGCATTATGCGCCACGTACCAGTTGCTGCCATAGTAGTGCGGTACAACTTCTTCAATCCACGGCTGATTAGCCACCATCGTTTCCGTTATGTGATGGATGGCCATCGCCTGGGGACTGATAGGGCGATCGGGCCGGACCAGATGGCTCAGTGGATTGACTATCTTTCCGTCAACCACGTCAACGGAGGCAATTTCCACAACCCCGCCTTGCAGGTCGCAGGTCTCGGTATCGATAACACGTAACATAACCAGCTCCGTTATTTGACTTTAGGCTCATAAGGCAGGCGCGAAAGCGAAACGGAAGCCAGGCGATGAGCGATTAAACGCTCGCGAAACCAGTTACGCAGGTGCTCCGGCTGTTCACGCTCCACGGCTTCCGCTATCACCGGCATGTTGTAGCGTTCTTTAAAGGCAACGCCCGCGGCAGCAAGATCGACATTGACCTTGTCCATCTCTTCCTGTTCAAGCTGCGCAAGATTGGTAATCATGATTTTCTCCTGGGTTAACGCGGCAAAAGTTACTAAGCCTGTCGCAGAAAGACAAGTACACCGGCAATGATACTCGACGTGAATATTGTACAGGGTTATTCTTTTTCCTAAATGTATACCAAAAAGGAATGAACTCTATGTCTATCTCTGCTTACGCACACTGGCGAACAGCGGTGCTCATCGCCAGCCTTTTTACGGCACCTGCTGTGCTGGCACATGCGCACCTCAAGGGGCAATACCCGGCCGCCGATGCGGCGGTAACCGCTGCGCCACAGGCGTTAACGCTGAATTTCTCGGAAGGTATCGAACCGAAATTCAGTGGCATCTCGTTAACCGGTGCACAGCAACAAATTATCAAGACCGGCGCGGTAAAGCGCAATGAGAATGACAAAAAGCAGATGATCGTTCCGCTGGAGCAACCGTTGACGCCGGGCAATTATACCGTTAACTGGCACGTGGTTTCCGTTGATGGGCACAAAACCAATGGCCAGTATCATTTTTCTGTGAAGTAACAAATGCTGGATACCGCTTTTGTTGGGTTGCGATTTGTGCATTTCGCTGCCCTGATGCTCTCGTTTGGCTGTGCACTGTTCAGCGCGTGGCTGGCTCCGCGCAGCCTGGAGCGTCTGATTGCCCGCCGCTTTCTTCCTTTTCAGCGTGGATGTTTATGGCTAAGCGCCCTTAGCGCGATCCTGATGTTCGCTGTCCAGGGTGGATTAATGGGGGATGGTTGGGGAGATGTCTGGCAACCCTCGACCTGGCTGGCGGTAGCAGCGACTGGTTTTGGCACGATCTGGGCGTGGCAAATCATCATTGCCCTCCTGACACTGATAAGCGTATTCCTTCAGCCTCAACAACAGCGGCGTATCTTCGTGCTGCTGGTTATCCAGTTTTTGCTGGCAGCGGGAGTTGGGCACGCGGCAATGCGCGAAGGGGCGATGGGCGTTCTCCAGCGAGGCAATCATGCGCTGCATCTGCTTTGCGCGGCGATGTGGGTCGGCGGTTTGCTGCCGGTACTGTTTTGCATGCGCCTGGCTCATGGGCAGTCACGCCAGGCGGCCATCTCAGCCATGCTGCGTTTTTCCCACTATGGCCATTTTGCGGTCGCGGGCGTGCTGGCAACCGGTGTGGTCAATACGCTATTGATCGAAGGCGTAGAGCGTCCCTGGCAAAATGACTGGGGGCGGATGCTGTTGCTGAAATGTGCGCTTGTGGCGCTGATGGTGGTAATTGCCCTTGTGAATCGGTATGTTTTGGTGCCGCGTCTGAATCCGCATCATGATGCTGCGCGACAGCGATTTATCGTCCTGACCTGGGCCGAATTGGGGTTGGGCGCGTTGGTGCTTGCCGCAGTGAGCCTTTTTGCGACATGGGAACCTTTTTGACTGAACCTGGCGGAAAGAATGAAAAAGAACTTATTAGGGCTGTTAATGCTGACATGTTCAGGTGTGGCGCTCGCTGCACCGCAGGTGATCACCGTTAGCCGCTTTGAAATTGGCAAAGACAAATGGGCATTTGATCGTGAAGAGATCATGCTGACCTGCCGTCCCGGACATGCGCTTTATGCCATCAATCCCAGTACGCTGGTGCAATACCCACTGAACGATGTGGCAGAAAAGCTGGTCGCCAGTGGCAAAGCCAGTGGGCAGCCGATCAGCATTATTCAGGTTAATGATCCCGCAAAACCCGGTGAAAAGATGAGCCTTGACCCGTTTATCGCTCGGGCAGAGAAACTTTGTTAATTGGCTACATTAACTGACTAATATTCAATAAAAAAACCGCAAGCTTGTCTGAGCAAGTCTTGCGGTTTTAGCATTTTTTAGCGTGACGATGAGCGAATTTTTCTGACCACTTTTGTCGCAGACTGGAAAAGCTGACGCCGTCATCTATTCTTAAAGTGTCAGGCGACTTAGCCTGCATTAATGCCAACTTTTAGCGCACGGCTCTCTCCCAAGAGCCATTTCCCTGGACCGAATACAGGAATCGTATTCGGTCTTTTTTTATATGCATGCGTCCATGGAATCTATCGGTTCACTCTGAAATATTCACCAGGCTCAAGCATATCGACAAAACGATAACATACTCTGCACCGCGCGCGTCCAGGTATTTTTTCGTCATAGTGATGTTTTATTACTGCGCATATGCTGAGCAGTATCTCCCTGGAACATAATCTATGCTGAGTATTCGTTGTCCACGCACACTTGATGCAGCAGAGAAAAGGAACGCACATGAAATTCTGGCCTGTTTTGACTGGCGTAGCGATTGCACTGACGCTGGTGGCTTGCAAGTCGCCCACTCCGCCGAAAGGCGTGCAGCCCGTTACTGGCTTTGATGCCAGCCGTTATCTTGGCAAATGGTACGAAATCGCACGGCTGGAAAACCGCTTCGAGCGCGGCCTGGAGCAGGTCACCGCGACCTATGGTCAGCGCCGTGATGGGGCAATTAGTGTACTTAACCGGGGTTACGATCCGCAAAAGCAAAAATGGCGTGAGAGCGAAGGCAAAGCTCTGTTTACCGGATCGCCAACGACCGCCGCGCTGAAGGTCTCATTCTTCGGCCCGTTCTATGGCGGCTATAACGTTATTGCTCTCGATGATGACTATCAGTACGCGATGGTGAGTGGACCAAATCAAGATTATCTGTGGATCCTCTCGCGTACGCCGACCATTCCGGATGCGGTGAAGCAAAATTATCTCGCGATTGCGCAGCGTCTGGGTTTCCAGGTCAACGAACTCCATTGGGTTGTGCAACGCGACTAGCGCGGGGGACGCGCTCTCCGGATGTCGCCGAAAAGCCGGAGAGCGGCTTATGTCCGTAATGATTGTGGTATCAGGACAACGCGGGCAGGCAAGGGTGCGTTTGCCCTCTTCAACCGGCTAGAATGTATAAAGAAAGGCCAACTCGCCAGTACCTTCATTACGGCGCTGCACCAGCGGACTGTCTGCGACATGGTCGTTCAACCAGCTATCACCGACACTCATCATTACCCCCCAGTGTTCATTAAATTGATGATTCCACATCAGGTCACTGTCCACGCCATAGAACCCCGCCTCTGCTGTATAGAGAGCGTACCTGCTACGCAGACTTTGCTCTCTGCTGACGCCATAAAAGATATTCATATAACGGTTATCGCCAAAAAGCGCGACAGACTGAAAAACAAGGGTATCGCTGGCGGTTTGCAGCGGAATTAATGTCAGTGATGCCTGGTATTGCACGCCCTGACTGTCGGTAAGGGGAAGGGTAGTTTTGCCTTCAATGTTAAGCCAGGAGGTAATGCTCCAGCCGACAGCCATTGCTGTATTGAGGGTGACATCAACGTTACCCATCCCTTTTAAATTGTTTGCGCCATCGCGCCAGCCCGAGTTGCTATCGGCACGCCCCAGCCCATAACCGAGCGTATGTTCGAAATAGAGACCGTTATCGGCCGGTAAGTCGTAGCCCAGCCCTTTTTGCGAATCAAAAAAGAGCGCATTCCAGCGAGCCTGTATTACAGGAACAATTTGCAGGCGTTGTTTGTCTGAGCCACTGTAGCGAGGGCCATATTGCCCCCCGATGCCAAGGGTAAATGCATTTTGCGCGGCAGCATCTTCATCAGCATGAGCTGGAAATGCGAAGGCGGCCAGTAATGGGCTGCTCCTGTACAAGGCGGTTTTTATCGATATCATCACATCTCGCTTATGGGGGAACATTCTGTTTCGGCAGGGTTTTACCATCTTCTGAGTACGGAAGATATCCGGCTCATATCAATAAACGGTCAGGAAAGTGTTAAGAAACGGTCAAGGTGAGCAAATGTTATCCCGGAAAATTCTTGTGATCGAAGACGATGTCGATGCGGCAAACGTGCTGGAAGCCTACCTGCGTCGTGAAAATTATGATGTATCGTTGAGTGTCGATGGCCTTAACGGGCTTGAGCAGGCGCAACGCTGGAAGCCCGATCTTATCCTGCTGGATGTGATGTTGCCGGGAATGAATGGTACGGAAGTGCTGGCGGCTCTGCGCCGTAAAAGTGACGTACCGGTGATTATGGTGACGGCGATGGGCGATACTCCTGATCGTATCGGAGCATTGCGTTACGGTGCGGATGATTATGTCGTGAAACCCTACCATCCCGGCGAAGTGGTGGCACGCGTTCAGGCGGTGCTGCGGCGCGCTGGCCGCACAGAAACGCGTGAAGAGATCCTGCGTTGGCATCATCTGGAAGTGAACACCACCGCAATTACGGCGGCGGTCATGCAACCGGATAACAGCGAGCGTTTTCTCGAACTGACGCCAGCAGAGTTTTCGATTTTAACCACGTTGCTGCGCCATCCGACGCGACCTTTCTCACGCCAGTTCCTGCTTGAGCAGTGCCTGCCGGAAAGTGAGGCGCTGGAAAGGGTCGTTGATACTCACGTTTATAATTTACGCAAAAAACTGGAAAATGCGGGCGTAACGGGCGTTTTAGCCAATGTGCGCGGGGTCGGCTACAGGTTCCGGCAGCCATGAAAAAATCGGTTCATCAGTCGTTCTGGCGCTGGATTTGCGGGCGTATCATCGCGCTGGCGATCGGCTCTGTCATCATTATCGCGTTATGTATGTGGTTGCGTTACGCCGTGCAGAATTTTTGGGTGCTACACCATATGCCCGCCCCAGTGCGCAACGAGTTTATTGCCCTGAAAGACAACCCGCAACTCAATCCGTCGCGCTTCCACGATATTGTCGACACATGGTGGGGGCTGAGCTATTCCACGCCCTCGATTGCCTCTGCGGACTGGATAATGGTCACAGTGCTGGTGCTGGTGATGATCCCCTTTATTGTTATTATGGGGCTGCGCTATGCACGGCCATTGGCGCTGCAATTCAGCCGTTTGCGCGATGCGGCCGATGAAGTCACGCACGGACAGTTTGGCCGCCAGGCGGAGCTGGTAAAAGAAGCGCCTGAAGAAATGGTGCGATTTGCCAGCGACTTTAACAGCATGACGCGCCAACTGGCGAGATATGAGCGCGAGCTTCGGGCTTCGCATGTGGCAATGGCACATGAACTGCGCTCGCCGCTGACGGCCGCTATTGGTCGTTTGCAGGGCATGCTGGATGGGGTGTTTGAACCCAGCGAAGCGCAACTGGGAATGGTCATGAAGCAGTTGCAGTATCTTAGCCGGCTGACGGATGAACTTCACCTGTTATCACTGGCTGATGCGGGGCAGCTTACGCTTACGCTCCAGCCGGTGTCTCTGGCGGAACTGTTAAATGAGCGCGCGGCATGGCTGAAACCGCTGGCTGATAGCACCGGTCTGACAATTACCGTTACCGCAAGTGCGCCTTCGACGTTCATCGGCGACGCGTTCCGTCTGGGGCAGATTTTTACCGTCTTGATGGAAAATGCGCTGCGCTATGGTCGGCGGGACGGCCATTTATCCATCGTTCTTCAACAACAGAATAACGTCTACCGGATTGATTTTGAGGATGACGGACCGGGCGTGACGGTGGATTTTCTGCCGCTTATGTTTGAGCGCTTCACCCGCGCAGAAACGTCGCGGGCTCGGCATTCCGGAGGCAGCGGCCTTGGGCTCTCCATTGCTCGCGCCATCTGCCATGCGCATGGCGGCAGCATCAGCGCTTCATTACCAGAAAAAGGTGGCCTGAAAGTCAGCATCTCGCTTCCCACAGATGCGGCGGGGTAATTCACACACTCTTGATGGATTCTTGACAAAAACTGGAGCGAATCTCGACGCAAGCCGGATTTAATGACGCCATTACCGATTCGGAGTGGCGTTATGTCAGAACAGTTTTGCGATTATCTGCGTCAGAGCCTGCATCATCTTTTCACTGCTGCACGCACGATTTCCCTCTTTTCTCTGCTTCCGCTACTGTTTCTCGCGGCGGTTCTGCCGTTGTTAACAGGGTGCGGAGATAAACATAATGAAAAACCCGCGCCGCCAAGGCCCGTTCGTTATCAGGTTATCGGTACGGCATCCGCACATCCGGTGACAGTGCGCACCGGGGAGATCCGCGCCCATGATGAAACGACGCTGGCTTTTCGCCTCGACGGAAGAATGGTCAACCGCCTGGTCGATATTGGCGAGCGGGTGCATGCCGGGCAGGTGCTTGCTGCAATTGAAAGCGAGACCGGGAAAAACCAACTGACCAGCGCCACCGCCGATGTGGAAAGCGCCCGCGCCGCCGAACGCGTTGCGGCAATTAACCTGAGCCGGATGCAGAAGCTCATGCCTTCCGGGGCCATCGCCCGCACTCAGCTTGATAGCGCTCGTGCAGACTGGCAGGCGGCCACATCCCGCCTGAAAAGCAGTATCGCCGCAATGCATACTGCACAGGACAATCTGGGCTGGACCCAACTGACAGCGCCTGCTGAGGGGATCATCACTCGCGTCAGCGCTTCGGCAGGGCAGGTGGTCAGCGCAGGGCAGACGATTTTCACGCTGGCCACCAGTGATGCGCGCGATGTGGTTTTTGATATTGCCGATCCGCAGTATTTGCCTGCGCGATCGGCAAGCGCGCTGCAGTTTCCAGTGGCCTTGCTGGCAAACCCGTCTATCCGTGTCAGCGGAAAATTGCGTGATATCAGCCCGCAGGCCGATCCGCAGACCCGCACCTGGCAGGTCAGGGTGACGTTAGAGGCTCCACCTGCGGCGATGGCGCTGGGAGCCAGCGCGAGTGTTGATATACCGTCAGTGATGCCGGGCGGCTATACCGTACCGGCATCAGCACTCAGCCGCCTTGGCGATCAACCTGCAGTGTTTATTATCGACGGGCGTGGAAAGGCGCAATTACGCGCGGTCACGCTTGCCGGATACTCTGCAACATCCGTCGTGATTGCTTCAGGCGTGGGCGTCGGCGACAAAGTCATCACCGCAGGCGTAAGCAAACTGCGCGTCGGTGAACCGGTAATTGCCGGGGAGTTGCAGCCATGAAGCCTGTTGAAGCGCGCTTTAATCTTTCTGTCTGGGCGCTGGCACATCAGCAGTTGGTAAGCTTTTTTATGCTGCTTATTATCGCAACCGGTGTGTTGTGTTACGAAAACTTGCCGCGTAATGAAGATCCGGCCTTTACAATCAAAACGGCGGTGGTCTCTGCCCAGTGGCCTGGTGCCACGGTTGCCGATACAACACGGCTTGTTACCGATGTGCTGGAGAAGAAACTCCAGGAGATCCCGCGGCTGGATTATATCGAAAGCGAAACCCGGGCTGGCAGCGCCGTTATCTATGTCAATCTGCGTGACGATACGCCGCCGCGGCAGGTGCCGGACATCTGGTATCAGATCCGCAAAAAGATGCAGGATATTGCCCCTTCGCTGCCTCAGGGCGCGCAAGGCCCGGCGGTGAATGATGAGTTTGATGACACCTTTGGCACAATTTATGGCTTCACGGCGGAGGGTTTTAGTGCGCGTGAACTGCGCGATCGCGTGGAGGAGATCCGCCGCGGCCTGATGTCGCTTCCGGACATGGGCAAAATGACCCTGCTGGGTGAACAACAGGAACAGATAGTGATTGCCTTTTCGCCCCGGCAATTGGCGGGGATGGGGCTGGATATCCAGCAGGTGAGCGATGCGTTAGCCGCGCAAAATGCCGTCGAACCGGCCGGGACACTTCGTACCGGCAAAGATAATGTCGCGCTGCGCGTCAGCGGCGCACTGACCAGCGAGGAGAGTCTGCGGGAGGTCACCCTGCATATCAATGACCGCTATATTCCGCTGACCGATATTGCTACTGTGAGCCGCCAGATTGCCGAGCCGCCAGCGCCAGTGTTTCGCGTCAACGGCCAGCCTGCGATCGGGTTGGCCATTTCGATGGCCACCACCGGCAATATGCTGCGTTTCGGTCAGGCATTGCACGCAAGAATGACAGAGGTTGAGACGCAGTTGCCCCATGGCATTGAGATGGTGAAGGTGGCAGACCAGTCGGAGGTGGTGAGCGACGCGGTCAGCGGCTTTGTTCGGGTGCTGGTTGAGGCTGTGCTGATTGTGCTTGCAGTTTCTTTTGTTTCGCTGGGGATTCGCGCGGGGCTGGTGGTTGCCGCCGCGATACCGCTGGTGCTGGCGATGACATTTGCCGGGATGATGCTGGCCGGAATTGGGTTGCAGCGCATTTCTCTGGGGGCGCTGATCATTGCGCTGGGGTTGCTGGTGGATGACGCGATGATCACCGTCGAAACCATGGTTGCCCGACTGGAAGCTGGCGAGTCGCGCAAGAGCGCCGCCACCTATGCATTCAAAACTACGGCGTTTCCTATGCTCACCGGAACGCTGGTGATGATCGCCGGTTTCATCCCTGTTGGCTTTGCCGCCAGCAGCGCCGGAGAATACTGCTTTTCCCTGTTTGCGGTAGTGTTGATTGCCTTACTCTGCTCATGGGTGGTCGCCATACTCTTTTCGCCGCTGACAGGTACCTGGCTGCTGCCAGCCCAAATCAATGGGCGCGTTCGTGGTGCAGGACGACTGGCGCTTGCATATCGAGCTTTGCTGGCATGCGTGCTACGTCACCGTTTATCGACCCTGATGATCGCCGTTGCCGCACTGGCGCTGGCGGGGATCGGCACACGCTGGATGCAGGGAGAATTTTTCCCGGCCTCGGATCGCCCGGAGTTGTTGGTCAGCCTGGCCCTGCCGGCAAATGCTTCTCAGCCTGAAACGGAGCGGCAGGCGGAACGCCTGGAAAAGGCGCTCAAGGGGAATGCGGATATTGATCACTACACAATGTATGTCGGTTCCGGTGCGGTACGTTTTTATCTGCCGATGGAGGTGTTGCTGGATAATGAAAACACCGCGCAACTGGTGGTAGTGGCGAAAAATATGGCGGCGAGGGATCGCCTGCGCCAGCAACTGACGACGCTGCTTGCCAATCAGTTCGCCGATCTGACAACCCGTGTTTCGCCGCTCGAGTTAGGGCCGCCCGTTGGCTGGCCGATAAAATACCGGGTGAGCGGGCCCGATTATGCACAGGTGCAACGGCTTGCGCATCGCCTGGCGGCAGAAATAGGCACTTCATCACTGACTCGCGAAGTGAATCTGACCGCCGGCGAGCCGGAGAGGACGATTACGCTTCAGGTCAACCAGACGACAGCGCGGGCGGCAGGGGTTTCATCAGAAAGCATTGCGCAAATGCTGAATACCGTCTGGTCCGGCAGCACGGTGACTATGGTACGTGATAATGATCGCCTGGTCGGGGTCGTGTTGCGCGGCAACGATCGCGAACGGCTGGATTTTGGCACACTGTCGACGTTGATGTTACCGACGGCAAAGGGTACAAAAATTCCACTGAGCGAAGTCGCTACGCTAGCCTGGGGGGTGGACGATCCGGTTATCTGGCGTCGCCAGCGTCTGCCCTTTATCACGGTTCAGACCGATCTGGTGCCCGGCGTGCGCGCTGAAAGCGTGTCGGCTGACCTGCGTCCGACAGTGGATAAACTGCGCGCGCAATTGCCTGCCGGATACCGAATCGAAGAAGGCGGGACGGTGGCTGAATCCGATAAAGGGAACTGCTCGGTGTATGCCGTGTTGCCGGTAACTCTTGTTGCCATGCTGACGTTATTAATGCTTCAGTTGCAGCGTTTTTCCCGCATGCTGCTTGCGTTGCTGATGGCCCCTTTTGCTCTGCCGGGGATTGTCCTGGCGATGTTGCCGACGGGAACTCCGATGGGTTTTGTAGCATTGCTTGGGGTGATTGCGCTGGCGGGGATGATTATTCGCAACGCGGTGATTTTGATCAGCGAAGTGGATAGCAATTTGGCGCAGGGGATGTCCGCAAACGAAGCCATTGTGGCGGCGACGGAGCACCGGGCGCGCCCCATAATGTTGACCGCCTGCGCCGCGATCCTTGGGATGATCCCTATCTCGCATCAGGTATTCTGGGGGCCGATGGCTTACGCGATTATTGGCGGGTTGATTGTGGCCACGCTGGTCACGCTGACCGTGTTACCCGCCGCTTTCAGCCTGCTTCTGGGATGGGGCGCCTATTCAGGCTATCAGGGAAAATCTGGCCGATAACTAAAAACCGGCGTATGCCGGAAGTGGGGCGGATTCTATCCAGGAGTGCTGGCGGAGTATGTCGTGATGAAAGAGAGTTGGCTGGTATGCAAACCGGTTTCTCTGGATCATGTGCTGGAGCTTGTCGGTGGCAGCCATCTGGGGAAGTCCGCCGCAATGGCAGCAGTGGGTTCTTCGCCGCTGGAACCATTGCCAGCGGCGCTGGCGCATCTGGAACGTGGGCCGTCAGGTAATATAATTATTAACATGGGAAATAAAAAAATCGGGTGAGCGCATCTTGTGCATCTATTATTCAACAATAATGTTTTGCTGGTAAAAAATAAACGGGCAGGGTAATTTATCGCCCGTTCATATTTATTTGCGTGCTAATGAATGCATTTTTTCCGTCACATCATCCAGTAATTCAAAACGACGGCGATATTCTGCACGTTTTTTACTGGCAATGCTTTCCAGCGACTTACGCGAAAAAGTCAGCGGCAAACGCCAGCGCCAGGCATTATCTTTTACCCCTTCAATCGAGGCCCAAAATTCATCATAGCTGGCATGGAAATGTCGCCCTTTGCTCAGGCGATAACGCAGTGCGCGGAAGACATGCCCGTTATCACTGACGCCATAGATTGCCGAAACGCCGGTCAGCGTGGCGAGCTGGCTCAGTACTTCAAGGGCGATTTTTTTCGGGAATACGCCGTGGCAGGCACGGGTCGCCAGTTTAATCACCTCATGGCTGACCTCTTTACGCGGGCCTTGCAGACCGCCAATGACCAGAATTTGTTGCCCCTTTTCGCTGATAACGCTGAACGTCGCGCTGGCCAGCAACGTATTGTCGCCATCGCACAACCAGAGTGTGCTTTCCCCTTCGCGTTCCGCTTTGCTGGCGTTAGAAGCATATACCGTGAAATGCGTATCATCTTTCCCCATAAATTCAAGGATCTGCGTGGGTTCAGTCGCACTGAGGGCGGCGGCCAGTTGCGGCGATACGTTATTATCAAGCCAGTTGTAGTGGTTGATAATGGCATCGGCGCGCTGCGAGGCATGTAAACCGCGTGTCAGATACTGACGGTGCGATTTACTCGGCAGCGTGATTTGGGTCGCCAGCAGTCGGTCGAAATCCGGGCGGCGGGAAAGCGCATTAAGCATGCGGTTGGTAGCGGACCAGAACAGCAGCGAACGCAGCAGAAACTTAAGGCGATACTCGCGCTTTTTCCAAATGGGGCCGGGCACAAGACGGCCATTTACCAGATCGCTAATAATATGTGAATTATTATTTTGTTTAAGTTCTGTTGGTTGACTAATATTTGACACGGTACGTGGCCTCTAAATAATGTATTAACATTTTAGAGGTATGGGAAATACAAATTAATAGGCGCCTTTTTTTTATTTCGCTTTCATTTAACCTTTATTTAATTAACAGGCTGCATGCAATTGTTACGCCATCTGTCAAGGGTTTTCCTATACTTAAAAAAAGGGGGGAATTATGTATCAACGTCTTGATGGAGAGTGCTGGCGGCATATCTGGTTGGTTGGCGATCTGCACGGTTGCCACCAGCGTTTAATGCAAGCGTTGCGCGAACGCCATTTTGATCCATACCAGGATCTGCTGGTGTGCGTGGGGGATTTAATCGATCGCGGGCCGGATAGTCTGCGCTGCCTGGCGCTGCTCAAGAAGCGTTGGTTTAAGACCGTGCGCGGTAATCATGAGCAGATGGCGATTGACGCCCTGCGTTTTGGCGATATGGCGATGTGGCAACTCAATGGCGGTAGTTGGTTTAGCGCCCTCAGCGAGGCTGAACAGCAAGAAGCGCTGGCAGCGCTGCGCAACTGCGCTGAATTGCCTTATATTTTGGAGCTACGCTGCGGCGGCGCGGTGAACGTCATCGCGCATGCGGATTACCCGGCTGAAGAGTACCAATGGGAGCAAGCCGTGGATGGCGAATCGGTGCTGTGGCGCCGCGACAGGCTCAACCAGTGGCTGGCTGGAAAAGGGCAGCGTATTGCGGGGGCCGATCATTTCTGGTTTGGTCATACGCCGCTGAAAGCGCGCGTTGACAGACAAAACCAGCACTACATCGACACCGGCGCCGTCTTCGGCGGTGAGTTAACGCTGGTGCAGTTACAGTAGCTAAAAATCGCTGAATTCATTGGCCGGGTGCCAGAAACCATCAATAAACTCTTCAACGGGAAAACAACCGCCATAGCGTATGCGTTGATTGTCCATGGCAACAAGGCACTGCTGCTCTGTATTAAACACATCGACTACGATGTCGTCACATCCACCGTCCAGGTAGCAAACGAATAAGACCAGCGCGAACATTCCACCCCTCAGTTCCGTACAACGTAACAATAAGTGTAGGGGATGAATTCAGGCAGGGGAAATCAGGCAAGTAAATAACCCGTCTTACGGACGGGTTTCCATTGGGTCAGGCAAGGCGCATAACCCAGGTGTCAGATTGTTGATCGTAGTGCTCGCGATAAAGAACCGAATGTTCGCCGTTAAGGAGCGCGGGAATGCTGGTGTCCGCGTCCCAGGCATCAAGCTGCATACATAAATCCGGATCGGAACTACAGGGGATATGTAACGTTCGCTCCCCCTGGTTCTCTCCCTGCAACTCGGCATCATCGATTTCGAATGCGCCAATGCGCACGCTGGCTTTCGTCATAATGCTCTCCGCTGAACGTTGAAGTGTGGTACGACCAGTATAGCCGCCCAAATTTCAGCCTGGTACAACACGGAGCAAGATGCCAGTCAGAAGGTGCGATTTTTTTGTAAGCCGTCACGCATTGCTGGTAAACAATCGGCCATCACGTACCAGTTCACGCGGATAACTGTTCTTCAGCCGCGATCCCACCTTTTTCGCCAGACCCAGCGGTTGTCCCTGGAAAGTGACAATTACATCGTCACGCGCGGGCACTGTTTGCGGGTAAATATCGCGTCCGCGATACCACTCCTCCGCCTCGGCCAGTGTCAGGGAAAACGACCGTGGGTTATCCTGACCTGCCAGCGCAATCACCGCTTCATGCTGCCAGCGATACCCTTTGTTGTGCGTTTCCGCCAGACGCAGGCCAATGCGCGAGAAGCGGACTTTGCCGATTAACGGCTCAATTTCGATCGGAAATAGCCACAGCTCTTTATCGCGCTGCCACAGGCGCAGGCTGTCGTCCCAGCGTAAGCCGATGGCGGCGGCGGCCGTTGCGACCTGTGCCGCTTCTTTTGCTTTGAGCGGTGTGAAGGGGAAGTTACCCACTTTGTAAGTCGGTGCAGGTAAAGGCTCGACTGCTGCTGTTTTACGCAGACGGGCGACAAAAAAGCCTTCGCAGTCGTAAAGTTGCGGGAATACGTGCAGGAAACCTTCCGTTGTTAAAGCGCGAGCGGCATCGGCAAACAGCCCATCCAGTGGCAGGAATTCGACGGCGTCCGGGTACTGCTCCCGCAACCAGTGGCAGATGGCTTCATTTTCGTCGCGGTTGAGCGTACAGGTGGAATAGACCAGCGTGCCGCCGGGGCGCAGCGCGTGAAAAGCGCTATCAATCAGTTCACGCTGCGTGGCCGCAATTTCCAGATTGCTGGCTACGGACCAGTTTTTCAGCGCATCCGCATCTTTACGCACCACACCTTCGCCGGAACAGGGCGCATCAAGCAGAATGGCGTCGAACATCTCCGGTAACGCCTGGCCGAATACGCGGCCATCAAAATGGGTCAGGGCCACATTGCGGATGCCATTGCGGCTGATATTCGCATGCAACACTTTGACGCGACTGGCGGAAAATTCGTTGGCAAGAATGGCACCGGAATTATTCATCCTCGCGGCGATCTGCGTGGTTTTGGAGCCTGGGGCGGCGGCTACATCCATCACGCGCTGTGGCATTTCACCATTAGCAAACAGCGCGGCAACCGGCAGCATTGAACTGGCTTCCTGAATATAAAACATCCCGCTCAGGTGCTCAGCGGTACTGCCCAGCGGCAGCGACTCTTCGTCATTACGCTCGATCCAGAACCCTTCCTCGCACCACGGTACCGGCGTCAGTTGCCAGCCATAAGGGGCGACAAGGGCGAGAAAATCGGCGACGGAAATTTTCAGCGTGTTGACGCGAATGCTGCGGCGTAGCGGGCGCTGGCAGGCAGCGATAAACTCATCGAAAGAGAGATGTTCCGGCATTACCAGGCGCATTTGCGCGAGGAATTCGTCAGGAAGGTAGACAGCGTTTTGAGCCACGGGCGCACCACAAGGAGAAAAACAAGCGCGCAGTGTAGCATAAAGGCTCCGGCGCAAACACGCCGGAGCTGGGAGGGTTAGCGGGGAAGGGCAGTACCCCATGTACGCCACTCTTTCGGCTCGCTTTCCAGCAGCAGGAAGTGTTTATCCGGCTGCGCTTTCGGCGCCAGCGGCGTTGCCGGCGGCGTGGCGAAAGCAATACCGCCGCGAATGAACTGATTGAATGTCCCGGTTTTGACGACACCGCCGACCAGACCGAAGTCCAGCGTATAACCGGAAGCCAACCAGAATACCGTGTTATTACGCACCAGATGCTGATAGTTTTTGCTAATGCGCATAGCCACCATCACGCGATCCGATAATGTGCCCAGTGTCATTCCGGTCACCGTACCTACCTCGATTCCGCGGAACAGCACTGGTGTGCCGATATTTATTGAGCCCACTTCCGGCGCTTCAACGATAATGTTCAACCCATCGAGATAGCGGGAATCGGCGATCGTTGCTTCTGAAATTTCAAAGTCGCGTCGCATATCGCCCCGGCCCGGTTCGACGTTGATATAAGGCTGCAACAACGTATCCAGATGCTCGACACCCGCCGCCGATATCTGTGGGGTGATCACCGAGAAACGCGAGCCGTTGCGCGCAAAGTTCCGTACATATTCCGGATAGAGTACCGCGCTGGCCTGCACTTCATTTTTATCGGTGACCAGATGCAGATCCTGGACCTGGCCGATATCGATGCCCAGATAACGGATCGGCATGCCTGCCGCGAGTTTCCCTGCATCATACGCATGCAGCGTGATTTGCCCGCCGACGGCGCGAGCCGCAGTTTCCGAAGCGTAAAGCTGACGCTTCTCTCCCTTTTTCAGTTCCCGGTTCGCGCTGCTCAGGTTGTCAAAACTGATGGCGCCTTTGATGGCTCGTGAAAGTGGCGAAGCCTGAATTGTCAGTCCGCTGCCATTGAGCTGCACTTTCGCACCGCCCTCTGCCCAGAAGACGCTGTTGCTGGTCAGCAAATCGCGGTATTCCGGTTTGATGTGCAGATCGATATCAAAGGCATTGGCGCGCGGGCGCACGGTGATCACTTCACCCACTTCAAACTTGCGGTAGAGAATGACCGAACCAGCCTGTACGTCCGGCAGGGTATCTGCCGTCAGCGTCAACGTCGTGGTGGGCAGATCGCTGAGGCTGTTTTCCAGCGCTTTATCGAGGTTAGCAAACAGCGGATAGCTCTTTTTCATTTCGCCTTTCACACCGGGCAGAATGCGGATCCCACCGTTCACCCATTCATTGGCGCTGGCAGCGAGAAACTCGACGCCATCCAGCCCGACTTTGACATCAATGCGGCTGTTCACCACGAATTTACTGTCGCCGTGGACCAGGTCGCCATATTGCGGATCGATAGCGATGGCAAAGGTGACGCCCTGATTCGTCAGTTTACGCTCCAGCACCTGGCCGACTTTGACACCATGCAGCACCAGCGGCTGTCCGGCATCGATGCCATAGCTTTCCGGTGAGGTAAGCGTCAGGGTAATCACTCCCGGTTCCTGCAACAGGTTTTTATCCGCCGGCAGCACGGCAAATTGATTGCGCGGCTGGCCTTCGCCTGGTATCAACTCCAGCGTACTGCCGGTCAGCAGCGAGCTGAGATTGGTATCGCTGAGCGAAATCTTCGGGTTACGCATTTCGATACGGGTATTGTCGCGCAGCAAATTAACAACGCTCGGATCGACGGTCATTTCACCGCTGACCGCCCCTCCTGGATTGAGGTCAATTTTGGTCAACTGACCCACTTCCAGCCCCTGATACATCAGCGGTGTCGATCCGGCTTTCAGCCCTTGCCCACCAGGCAGGTCAAGCTTCACCAGTACGCCGCGCTGGCTGTGCGCTAAATCTTCGTATAAGCCGTACTCATCATCCTGAACCGCAGGCTGTGATTCATCTGGAGAGTCAAAAGCAATCGCGCCATTGACCAGCGCCGCCAGGCTTTCAAGCTGCACTTTCGCGCCGCTCAGGCTGACATCGGCTTTCACGCCGGAGACATTCCAGAAGCGGCTGCCTTTTTTCACCAGATTGGTGAAGCGGCGCTCGATCAGCACGTCAATAGTGACGCCCTGTTTATTAGAGTTGATCGAATAATCGTACACGCGGCCGACCGGGATTTTGCGGAAATAGACCAGCGAACCGCTGTTCAGCGCCCCGAGATCCGGCGCCTGCAGATGGATCATCAACTCGCCATGGTTCAGCCTGTATTTCGGCTGCGTATCCAGCGCGGTGAAGTGATCCTGCGGGTCGCCTTGACCCGGCATCATGCCTATATAGTTGCCGCCGACCAGCGCATCGAGGCCGGAAATTCCCGCCAGCGAGGCTTTGGGCGTGACCAGCCAGAACTGCGTTTCGTTGCGCAGCGCATCCTTCATGTTCGATTTGATACTGGCGCGAACTTCGATTTTTTTCAGGTCATCACTGAGACGAATATCCTGGACAGTCCCGACCTCGACACCCTGATAGCGCACCGGTGTGCGCCCGGCGACGATGCCGTCAGCCGACATAAAATCGATGGTAATGGTGTTGCCGCGATCTTCGTAGCTGCTCCAGATAAGCCAGCCAGCAATCAACAGAGCGATTACCGGCAACAGCCAGAACGGCGAAATGCGCCGTTTTGTTTTAATTCGCGCTTCAGTCGGCGAAGCGGGGGTTTCCTGACTCATGTGCATCCCAAAGTAAGCGGCTGTCCAGCCATTCCACAGCAAGAATAGTCAAAATTACCGCCGCGCCGAAATAAAACGCGGCTGGTCCCATGGTAAAAGCGAGTAGCTGGTCGCGATTAATCAGTGACATCATCAATGAAATGACAAACAGATCGAGCATCGACCAGCGCCCAATCCACGTCACGAAGCGCAGTAACAGAATGCGAGTGCGTAACCCCTGTTCAAATTTAAAATGGATGCTGACAAGCAGCGTAAACAGCACAATCACCTTGGTAAACGGCACCAGAATACTGGCGATAAATACCACGCCAGCCACCGCGATATTACTGTGAGCGAGCGAAATAATGCCGGAGAGAATGGTATCCTCCTGACGAGAACCATTCACGTAAATTATTGATATCGGCAGCAGGTTCGCCGGGAACAGCAAAATAAAAGAGGCAATCAGCGACGCCCAGCACTTTTGCAGGCTCTGCTTGCGTCGATGGGTAAGTGGAAAGTGGCAGCGCTGGCAACGTCCCCGAATATCAGGAAAACCGGTGAAATGGCAACCCAGACACACTTCCAGCTTCTGATCCGGCCGTTTTGCGGGCCGTTGAGGATAGAAGCGATCCCAGAGTTGCTCCACATTGAGATGGATTAACGTCATGATGCTGAGAACAACCAGAGAGCCGAAGGCAAATAGCCCAACGCCTGGCTGCAGGAAAGCGTAATCCTGCACTTTGATGGAGGCGACGCCGACGCCGACCAGATAGATATCCAGCATGACCCACTCTTTGAGCTTCTCCAGCATTAATAGCACCGGGCGCAGGTTCATTCCCAGAATGTTGCCAAGCCACAGATAGGCGATGGACGTCACCAGCACCAGCGGCGCGCCAACGGTACAAAAAAGCACCATGGCAGCAGCGAGCGGCGAGCCCTGCATGGTCATTTGCCAGATCCCCTGCAGCAGGTTGGCATCGATACGTACACCGAGTAAGTAGAGATGCAGTAACGGTTCGCCCCAGGCGAAGGGCATCAGTAAGATCATGGTGATGGCCATTGCGCCGAGGCGGGTTAATGACCAGTCGCGACCATCACGGACTTTTGCATCACAGCAGGGGCAAAATGCACTTTGGTGCGATTTTATAACCGGTAACGCAAAAAGCGTATCGCATTGCGGGCAGCGCTGATAATGTGCGCGGGGCAGTGCTTCACTAACCTGATGAACGGCAATTTTTTTGGCAGGTGTGATGTGTTGTATCTTGAGAGCCATTGCATGCTTCAGAAAAGGTTTGAATAAAACTATCTTAACTCATGAATAGAACATCTTGAGCATCAACGCATTTAATGCTTATTTTAATAGGCTAAGCAGTTCCTTAAAGTTAGAAAGCAAAATGGTCAGGTAATGAACAAAACAGAATTTTACGCGGATCTTAATCGCGATTTTCAGGCGTTAATGGCAGGTGAGACCAGTTTTTTAGCCACTCTGGCGAATACCAGTGCGCTGTTGTTTGAGCGTCTTGATGGCGTTAACTGGGCGGGTTTTTACCTGCTTGAAGGCGACACGCTGGTGTTGGGGCCGTTCCAGGGCAAAATCGCCTGCGTTCGTATCCCGGTTGGTCGGGGCGTCTGCGGAACGGCAGTGGCGCAAGCGCGTGTGCAGCGCGTGGAAGATGTTCATCAATTTGACGGACACATCGCTTGTGATGCCGCCAGTAACGCCGAAATCGTACTACCTGTTACGGTGAATAATCATATTATTGGCGTACTGGATATAGATAGCGTGGTCTTCTCTCGCTTTACGGCTGAGGATGAACAAGGGTTGAGCGAGCTAGTGTCACATCTGGAAAATGTTCTCGCGGCGACCGATTATCAAAAAATCTTTGCCACCGTCGCAGGATAATCAGCGGATAACGTAGCATTTACTGAATGCGTCATTATAATGACGCCTGTTCATGCCTGCGCTTGTTGGCAACGTCCGTTGTAATCAGGAAATTTCATGGAAAATCAACCTAAGTTGAATAGCAGTAAAGAAGTTATCGCTTTTTTGGCCGAACGCTTTCCTCACTGTTTCAGTGCTGAAGGTGAAGCACGTCCCCTGAAAATCGGTATTTTTCAGGATCTGGTTGAGCGTGTTGAGGGTGAGATGAATCTCAGCAAAACCCAACTTCGTTCCGCTTTACGTCTTTATACTTCAAGCTGGCGTTACCTGTACGGTATCAAAGCTGGCGCGGCTCGCGTCGATCTCGACGGCAACGCCTGCGGCGTGCTGGATGAGCAACATGTAGAGCACGCTCGCAAGCAGCTTGAAGAAGCCAAAGCGCGTGTTCAGGCGCAACGCGCTGAACAGCAAGCTAAAAAACGAGAAGCTGCCGCTGCTGCTGGTCAGGAAGACGCGCCGCGTCGCGAACGCAAAGCCCGTCCGGCTCCGCGTCGTAAAGAGGGTGCCGAGCGCAAACCTCGCGCAGATAAACCTGTCGCGAAAACGCCACGGGCGACGCAGCAGGAAGAGCGCCATACTCCTGTTTCAGATTTATCTGTACTGAGCGTGGGCCAGAACCTGAAGGTAAAAGCGGGGAACAATGCGATGGATGCTACGGTGTTGGAAATCACTAAAGATGGCGTTCGCGTACAGCTTAGCTCGGGTATGTCGATGATCGTACGCGCAGAACATTTATTGTTCTGAAACGGAGGCTTGGCCTGGCATGAACACTTTGTTTAAGCGCACGGCGTTAGCGGGTCTGTTATTAGTAACAGGCCATGTGATGGCTGTGGAAGATATCACCCGTGCCGATCAAATTCCGGTTTTGAAGGAAGAGAGTCAGCACGCGACGGTGAGTGAACGAGTTACCTCACGTTTCACCCGTTCTCACTACCGTCAGTTCGATTTAGATCAAGCTTTCTCCGCGAAGATCTTTACCCGCTACCTCAACCTGCTCGACTACAGCCACAATGTGCTGCTGGCCAGCGATGTTGAGCAGTTTTCGCAAAAGAAAGGCGTGCTCGGCGATGAGCTGCGCAGCGGAAAACTGGACGTCTTCTACGATCTGTACAATCTGGCGCAAAAGCGTCGATTTGAACGTTATCAGTACGCGCTGAAAGTACTGGAGCGTCCGATGGATTTCAGCAGCAACGACACCTTCAATTTAGACCGCAGCAAAGCGCCGTGGCCTAAAGATGAGGCGGAGCTGAACGCGCTGTGGGACAGCAAAGTCAAGTATGATGAGCTGAGCCTGAAACTCACCGGGAAAGATGATAAAGAGATCCGTGAGACACTGGCTCGCCGCTATAAATTTGCGATTCGCCGCCTGGCGCAGACCAATAGTGAAGATGTGTTCTCGCTGGCAATGACCTCATTCGCCCATGAAATCGATCCACATACCAATTACCTCTCACCGCGTAATACTGAGCAATTCAATACGGCAATGAGCCTCTCGCTTGAAGGTATTGGCGCAGTGTTGCAGGGGGACGATGATTACACCGTGATCAACTCGATGGTCGCTGGTGGTCCGGCGGCGAAAAGCAAAGCGATTACTGTTGGCGATCGTATTGTTGGTGTCGGCCAGACCGGGCAGAACATGGTTGATGTCATTGGCTGGCGTCTTGATGATGTGGTTGCGCTGATAAAAGGGCCGAAAGGTAGCAAAGTGCGCCTCGAAATCTTGCCGGCAGGTAAGGGAACGAAGACGCACATTGTGACGCTGACGCGTGAACGTATTCGTCTGGAAGACCGTGCGGTGAAAATGTCCGTGAAGACGGTCGGCAAAGAGAAAGTGGGCGTACTGGATATTCCGGGCTTCTACGTTGGGCTGACTGATGATGTTAAAGCGCAACTGCAAAAACTGGAAAAACAGAACGTTAGCAGCGTGGTTATCGATTTGCGCAGCAATGGCGGCGGCGCGCTGACGGAAGCGGTGTCGCTTTCCGGTCTGTTTATTCCGTCCGGCCCGGTTGTGCAGGTGCGCGATAATAACGGCAAAGTGCGCGAAGACAGTGATACGGATGGCGTGGTCTACTATAAAGGCCCGTTGGTTGTGCTGGTTGACCGCTTTAGTGCCTCGGCATCGGAAATTTTTGCGGCGGCGATGCAGGATTATGGTCGCGCGTTGATTGTTGGCGAACCGACTTTCGGTAAAGGCACCGTTCAGCAATATCGCTCGCTTAACCGTATTTACGATCAGATGTTGCGTCCTGAGTGGCCAGCGCTGGGTTCGGTGCAATACACTATCCAGAAATTCTATCGTGTTAACGGTGGCAGTACGCAGCGCAAAGGCGTGACGCCGGATATTATTATGCCGACCGGCACGCAGGTGACGGATACCGGGGAAAAATTCGAAGACAATGCACTGCCGTGGGACAGCATAAAGGCAGCCACCTTTGTTAAGTTCGGTGATTTGAAACCATTCGGACCGACGTTGCTGAAGGAACATGAAGAGCGAATTGCGAAAGATCCTGAATTCCAGTACATCATGAAGGACATTGCGCGTTTCAATGCTCTGAAAGACAAACGCAATATCGTATCGCTCAATCTGGCGCAGCGTGAGAAAGAGAACGCCGAAGATGATGCTATTCGTCTTTCGCGCCTCAACGATCGCTTCAAGCGTGAAGGTAAGCCGTTGCTGAAAAAACTGGATGATCTGCCGAAGGATTATCATGAGCCGGATCCGTATCTCGACGAGACGGAACACATCGCGCTTGACCTGGCTCATCAGGAAAAAGATCGACCAGCGGAAGACCCCGCCCCCGCGAAGTAATCCCACACAGGCACAATAAATTGTGCCTGTTTTTTTAACACATCCTTACTGGAGTAAGCATTATGCTACAAAATGTAAAGTTGTGTCTTTCTGGTGACTTACAACACCCTGATACTTGAAAATGGCGCGTATACCCATACGATGTGGGTAACCGCATTGTGCGTTTTGTTAAGTTGAGGTTAAAAGAAAATTATGATGCGAATCGCGCTCTTCCTGTTGACTAACCTGGCTGTGATGTTGGTGTTCGGCCTGGTGCTTAGCCTGACGGGCATTCAGTCGAGCAGCGTTCAGGGCTTGATGATTATGGCGCTGCTGTTTGGTTTTGGTGGCTCGTTCATTTCACTGTTGATGTCGAAATGGATGGCGCTGAAATCGGTGGGTGGTGAAGTGATCGAACAGCCGCGTAACGATATGGAACGCTGGTTGATGGATACCGTGGCGCAACAGTCTCGCCAGGCGGGGATCGCCATGCCTCAGGTCGCCATTTATCATGCACCGGATATTAACGCCTTTGCGACCGGCGCGCGCCGTGATGCTTCACTGGTGGCAGTCAGCACCGGGTTGCTGCAGAACATGAGCCGCGATGAAGCTGAAGCGGTGATTGCCCACGAAATTAGCCATGTTGCCAACGGTGATATGGTCACAATGACGCTGATTCAGGGGATTGTGAACACATTCGTGATCTTCATTTCGCGTATTATCGCGCAGGTTGCAGCCGGGTTCCTCAGCGGCAATCGCGATGATGGCGAAGAGAGTAACGGCAACCCGATGATCTACTTCGCGGTTGCAACCGTACTGGAGCTGGTGTTCGGTATTCTGGCCAGCATTATTACTATGTGGTTCTCCCGCTATCGCGAGTTCCATGCTGATGCCGGCTCTGCAAAACTGGTTGGCCGCGAGAAAATGATTGCTGCGTTGCAGCGCCTGAAAACCAGTTATGAGCCGCAAGAGGCGAGTAGCATGATGGCATTTTGCATCAACGGTAAATCTAAATCGCTGAGTGAGCTGTTCATGACACACCCGCCGCTGGACAAACGTATTGAAGCGCTGCGTTCAGGTGAGTACCTAAAATAACGCAGCGGCAGGAAATGCAAAGCGCGCCATCAGGCGTAATGCCGTTCACTTAAGGAAATGAGGCCCGAGAATTCGGGCCTCTGATGAAGTAAAACAGGGCTGAAACCCTGACTCCTTCGTTTTCCTTCTAAGCACGTGCCGTGGGTGTTAAACATATTGAACATTAATGCCACAAGTGCAGCGCCGGAGCTTTGCCCCAGCAACCGTGCTGTACCGAGCATTCCACTGGCGCCGCCGCTGCGCTGATGCGGTGCCGCAGTGATAATGGTGTGGTTGTTTGGTGACTGGAACAGACCAAAACCGGCACCACACAGCGCCATACGCCAGATGATATCGATATCTGACGGTGAGCCCGGGAGAAGCGCAAGCGCGAACAGCCCGCATGCCATCATCACCATCCCTATTGCACCCAGTAACCCGGCATGCACGCGCTCAATCAGATAACCGGCCAGCGGCGCAATCACCATAGTTGCCAGCGGCCATGGCGTCAGCAACAGGCCTGTTTCTACTTCACTACGCCCAAGCACGGTTTGCAGAAAGAAGGGCAGGGAAACCAGTGCCAGCATCTGCGCGCAGAACGAGCAGATCGACGTGCCGATAGAGAGCGAAAAAAGCGGAATGCGCAGTAAGTCGACTGGCAGAAGTGGCACCGGCAGTCGCAGCTGTCGGCGTACAAAGAACCCGCCGATGATCAGCAAAGCAACAATTTCGGCCACCACGAGTGTGGTTGATTGCCCCTGTGCAAAGCTGCTCAGCGCGGTAATCAGCAAGCCAAATGTTAATGCATTCATTACAGCGCTTGGAAGATCAAATTTGGGCTTTGAAGTGCGTACTGCATTCGGCGGTAAAAATTTAATTGCCAGCAATAAAGCAATAATGCCGAGAGGTACGTTAATCAGGAATAACCACTGCCAGGAAGCCATGGAAAGAATGGCGGCGGCGATTGTCGGCCCGGCCGCAGATGAAACTGCCACCACAAAAGAGTTAATACCCATACCGCGCCCGAGGCTACGGTGCGGGTAGATAAGGCGAATGAGCGCGGTATTCACGCTCATCAACGCCGCGCCGCCGAACCCTTGCGCTACGCGTGCCAGCGTTAATGTTAGTAATGAGCCAGAGAGTGCGCAGAGCAGGGAAGTGAGAGTAAACAGTACCAGACCACACTGATAAACCCGACGGTATCCAAACATATCGCCGAGAAAAGAGAGCGTGAGCAGGGAGATCACAATCGCAATCTGGTAAGCGTTAACAATCCAGATAGAACTCGCGGGTGAAGCGTTGAGACCGCGTGCAATGGTTGGTAGCGCGACGTTGGCAATAGTTCCATCAAGTACTGCCATTGCGATACCAAGAATAATGGTCAACACTGCGCCGTAACGCAGCGGGACGGGAAGTCCGTCCGGAGAAGATTTATCCATACAAAATTCAGGGTTAATATCACACAGTTGTTTGTATAATGATTCTATCATCTGTATTCCGGCTTTATGTCGCAGATTTGTAACGGGCTTTATGTCGCAGAATTGTAAGGAAGTTGATAAACGTGCATTGCGGCGACTGGGCGACGAATTTATAATAAAAACCGATTCTGAATTTTATAAAACATACGCGATGAGGTGATTAATGGCTATCGCAGATTTGGACAAGCAGCCAGATTCTGTCTCTTCAGTATTGAAGGTATTTGGCATTCTGCAGGCGCTCGGCGAAGAGCGTGAAATCGGCATCACCGAGCTGTCACAGCGTGTCATGATGTCGAAAAGCACCGTCTATCGCTTTTTGCAAACAATGAAATCATTGGGTTATGTTGCGCAGGAAGGGGAGTCTGAGAAATATTCCCTGACGCTTAAGCTGTTCGAGCTTGGCGCTCGTGCGTTGCAAAACGTTGATCTTATCCGCAGTGCGGATATCCAGATGCGTGAACTCTCTCGTCTGACGAAAGAGACCATCCATCTGGGCGCACTCGATGAGGACAGCATTGTTTACATTCATAAAATTGATTCGATGTATAACTTGCGTATGTATTCTCGCATTGGTCGCCGCAACCCGCTGTACAGTACTGCTATCGGTAAAGTGCTGCTGGCCTGGCGCGATCGTGAAGAGGTTAAGCAGATCCTTGAAGGGGTTGAATATAAGCGCAGCACTGATCGTACGATTACCAGCACTGAAGATCTTCTGCCGATGCTGGATATTGTGCGGGAACAAGGCTACGGCGAAGATAATGAGGAACAGGAAGAAGGCCTGCGCTGCATTGGCGTACCCGTTTTCGACCGTTTTGGCGTGGTCATCGCTGGTCTGAGCATCTCTTTCCCGACGCTACGTTTCTCTGAAGAGCGTCTGCATGAATACGTGGCCATGCTTCATCAGGCCGCCCGCAAGATTTCTGAACAGATGGGTTATAACCAGTATCCATTCTGACAGACGAAAAAAACCGCCATGTCGGCGGTTTTTTGTTGTGCACAGAAAACCCCCAGCTAGGCTGTAATGCCGTTCACTTAAGGAAATGAGGCCCGAGAATTCGGGCCTCTGATGAAGTAAAACAGGGCTGAAACCCTGACTCCTTCGTTTTCCTTCTAAGCAATAGGTACCACGCGCTGTTACATATTTACATTGTAATCCCAGTCCACCGGCATTTTCATTACTGCCAATCAGCACACCATAACCGCTTAGTAGAAGCGCAATCCACAGCAGCGCAACAACGATAATGGTGCGAATAAGTGTTCGCATATCAGCTCCTTGCTTCGTACTAAATCATATCTTCAAACTACCTGATTCATAGACTGAAACAAGTCATGCATTCCGAAAAATCACGAATAGAGATACGGTTAGTCGCGGTTTAATGTTGCCATGCTAATTTAGTTATACCTGACAATGTATTGGAGAGTGGAGTGAGAAAATATAAGTGGCTGATCCTGATTGTCGTGCTGGTAGGCTGCCTGCTGCTCTGGACTCAAATGCTTAACGTGATGTGCGATCAGGATGTACAATTTTTCAGCGGCATCTGCATCGTCAACAAATTCATCCCCTGGTAATGGCAATTTCTCAGTGAATGGTTTCCTTCCTTGACGCCAGTGGTAAAATGTCGCGTCAACATTGAGGTGGTGAAATGAACGAAGTCATAAATTCGGGCGCGCTTAATATTGCGTCTATTGTCGTTTCTTTGGTGGTTCTGCTGGTTGGGCTGGTTCTGTGGTTCTTTATCAATCGCGCCAGTTCGCGTACAAATGAGCAGATTGAGTTGCTTGAAGCGCTGTTGGATCAGCAAAAACGGCAAAATGCATTGTTGCGCCGTCTGTGTGAATCCAACGAGCCCGAAAAAGAACCGCAAACTGCACCTGTTAAAGCGCATGAAAAAGAAGAGGATGAGGATTTGATCCGTCTGGTGGCCGAACGCTAAAGGCGCAGGAGAATGAGATGGTCTGGAAAAACCCCTGGTATAATCCTGCACTTTCTCATCACTCCCCTGATGGGTTCATTAATACGACGCCTGTCGCACATCAACCCGGTGACGTTAAGCGCTGGCGCAATGAGCGCACAGCCGCCGGGCTTCCCCGTCCTCCCTCTGATGGTTATGACCGTTTTATCGAGCAGTGGTGGCAAAAAGTGGAAATCACTGGCGACAGCGACGGTTTGTGGTGGCTGGGGCATGCCAGCATTTTGTTACGCCTTCAGGGGCAATACCTGCTGACCGATCCGGTTTTCTCCCGTCGTGCTTCACCTGTCCGTTTTGCCGGCCCGCAGCGGCGTACACCGTCTGCGCTTGCCATTGCAGATGTTCCACAACTGGATGTGATCCTGATTTCCCACAATCATTATGATCATCTGGATACGTGGACTCTGCACGCGTTGTTGCGCCGTTTCCCTGATGTGCATTTCTTCGTCCCGCTTGGGTTGGGAGCGCTGATCCGCCGCCTGGGCGCACGGCACGTAACGGAACTGGATTGGTGGCAAAGTATGATATTTCAGGGAATGGTTTACACGGCGGTGCCTGCACAACATTGGAGCATGCGCACATTATGGGACCGCAACCGTTCATTATGGTGTGGTTGGGTGGTTGAATCAGCAAAAGGGCGGTTCTGGTTTGCTGGCGATACGGGATACACTCCGGAGCTGCTCGCTATTCCGCAGCGTTTAGGCGCGCTGGATGTTGTCGCATTACCGGTAGGTGCCTATGCGCCGCGCTGGTTTATGTCGATTAACCATATGGATCCGCAAAGTGCTGTTGCGTTATGGCAACAACTGGGCAGTCCGCTGGCGTTTCCAGTCCATTGGGGCGTGTTTGAGCTAGCTGATGAATCCCTGGATCAACCAGTAAAGGAATTGCAACTGTCATTAAGCGAAGCGGCAATGGATAATGATAACTTTAGGATACTGAAAATCGGTCAGTATTTATCCTTCGTTTAATACTCCCGCCTCGTTCCAAAAGTATTGTATTTTTTAAATGACATTGTTTTATTTTTATCGAAACGTTTTTATTGCCTTTTTATGAGGCAGCGTCATCATAAATTCATTATTTTGGTGCAAGGCAAAGTTTATTTGCACAACAATTATCCACAGTAAACCAGGGAAATAGTTTCTCCTGGTGTCTTAATAGTTTGAGAATCTTCCTGGCCGATAAAAAAGCATAACTATGCGCAAAAAGTTCTTATGATATACGCTATATGCATAGACATATTGTGGTGTGTTTGAGCATATGGAACCTGTTGAGCAATGGTGAAAAATCAGCTATTGTCGATGCATGAGGATAAGGGCCTGGCGACTGTTATAGCGTTCATCGGAATGCATAAAAGTGCAGGAGAAGCTTTGATAACCTTAGAATTTGTGCGGCGGATCCAGACATGTTTAAAAATGGCTTGCCATAATTTACATATTGTGTGATAACACGCTTTGGGTTAATCGAGGTACAGTTCTGTTTATGTGTGGCATTTTCAGTAAAGAAGTCCTGAGTAAACACGTTTCGTTGAATACAGCTTCTCTGCCGAACCTTATATTAGTGCCTCAAGCAGTAATGTCTCAGTTTTCTCAGTCAATGCCTGCGGGCGAAGTATATACATTAAGGAATTTTTCAAATGGCAAAGATTAAAGGTCAAGTTAAGTGGTTCAACGAGTCTAAAGGTTTTGGTTTCATTACTCCGGCAGACGGTAGCAAAGATGTATTCGTACACTTTTCTGCAATCCAGGGTAACGGCTTCAAAACTCTGGCTGAAGGCCAGAACGTTGAGTTTGAAATTCAGGACGGTCAGAAAGGCCCGGCTGCAGTTAACGTAACTGCTATCTGATTTCGACACCTCTGAGCTTGTACGCGCTTTGCGCGCTAAAGTCAGCCATAAAGCCTCGCACTTGTGCGGGGCTTTTTAATTTCCTCGCGCCGCAAACGGCGGTACACTTTCGCTCTTTCAGAAATACCCTCCGGAGTTTTTATGCCTTTCAGTTGCCCGCTCTGTCACTTGCCTTTACAGCGTCGCGAGAACGCCTTCGTTTGCCCGCAGCGTCATCAATTCGATCTGGCGAAAGAAGGCTATGTGAATCTGTTGCCGGTACAGCATAAACGTTCCCGCGATCCCGGCGATAGTGCAGAGATGATGCAGGCGCGACGTGCATTCCTGGATGCGGGACACTATCAGCCGCTGCGGGATGCCATCGGCGTTCTGTTACAGGCCAGATTGCCCGGGCAGGCCGATGCGATACTGGATATCGGTTGTGGGGAAGGGTATTACACTCAGGCCTTTGCTGCGATAGCCCGACATCATGGCGTGAAAACATTTGGGCTGGATGTCTCCAAAGCCGCGATCCGCGCGGCGGCAAAACGCTACCAGCAGGTTATGTTTTGTGTGGCTTCCAGTCATCGTCTGCCGTTTGAAGATAAGCGCATAGACGCTATAGTTCGCATCTATGCGCCCTGTAAAGCGGAAGAGCTGGCGCGTGTAATCAAGCCCGGTGGCGTAGTTATTACCGCTGTTCCCGGGCCTCGTCATTTGCTGGAACTGAAAGGGTTAATCTACGACGAAGTAAAACTGCATGCTGAAAATGTGGGCGAAATAGAAGGGTTTAAAGTAGTGGAAACCCGGGCGCTGGCTTATGAGATGAACCTTACCAGTCAGGAAGCTGTGGCTTTACTACAGATGACGCCATTTGCATGGCGGGCGAAACCGGAAGTATGGGAAAAACTAGCGGCAACTGAATGCTTCCGCTGCCAGACGGATTTCACTATTCACTGCCTGGAGCGGGAAGATTAACCAGCGAAGTGGCTCCACAGAATCTGGGCGCCAATGCCGATCAGCACAATACCGCCAAGAATTTCGGCCCTTTTGCCCAGCAGCGGGCCGATAAAACGACCAACCATTATCCCGAGCGTCGACATAATCAGAGTTGCACAACCAATCGCCAGCGCGGTGGCGATAATATTAACCTGCAGGAAAGCCAGACCGACGCCAACAGCCATTGCGTCCAGACTGGTGGCAATGGCGGTCGTGACCAGCAGCCAGAAACCATGACGATGCGGCGTTTCCGCTTCGCAACCGTCATTGCCGCGTACGCCTTCAATAATCATGCGCCCGCCAAGAAACACCAGCAGCACAAATGCGACCCAGTGGTTCCACTCCAGCACAAACTGGGTTGCCAGCATACCGAGGCCCCAGCCGATGAGCGGCGTCAGCGTTTCAATGGTGCCGAAAATAAGACCCGTGCGCAGCGCTTCAGAAAATTTAGGTTTATGCAGCGTCGCACCTTTGCCGATGGAAGCAGCAAAAGCGTCCATGGACATGCCAAAGGCGAGAAGAATAGTGGCGGAGAGATTCATCGTGACGTCCTGACCGGGAATTCCATAAACACATCACTGCCCCCAGTAAACAGCAGTTAATGTGCCAATGGTCTCGCCTGACTGAAATAGATTCAGTCCGTACGTGCCACGTTTTGCAACGAGTATGTTGACACGTACATTTCCGGATAAGCAGAAATCGGCTACTCCCCAACGACGGATGCACCTTAACATATTTTGAGAATATAAAACAACAACCTAAAAATATAATCTCGATAACCAGTTGATAACGATTTACATTTAGATTTATAGGTGAAAATAACGTTAACAAATATAAGTACATTTTTCCTAAATATAGCAATGGCTATAAGTTGGCTTGTTTTTTATGCGCATAAATATAGATTCTGCTATATCTTAACTTATTGAGTATTAACGATAACTTTATAAATTTTCTCAAGGTCGTCGATATTTCGCACACGGATAAGCAAGCGTCGCTGCTCTAATTGTATTACCAACACGCCATCTTCCGATAAATTCATCTCTTTAATACGGTTATATTCGATCCAGACATTGGCAAAGAAAAAGCCGTGCTCTTTAAAGATGATTTTCGGCGCACGGATCCAAAAAAGATAAATTCCGAGCAATGCCAGCGCAGATAATAACCACAACGTTAAAGAGGAACCGCCATTAATTGTGTTGTTATAAATCAGGATCGCCAGCAAGCCGACGAAAATAGCACCATCAGTACGGCTTCTACGCAGCAAGGGAACGGTCAGCAGAGATGCCCCGTGGCGGCGCGGCATCACGAATTCGTCATAGATGGCGAAAGCAAACAGTGCGGCGACAAATGCCAGCAGAACGCTATCCGTAACGGTCATTGATCCTCCTTAAAAATAAAAACCGGGGGCGGTAAGCCCCCGGTTAACTCATACCCGGTTACAGGCCCAACAGGCCAAGTGCGTAACCGACAATCCCGATGATAAAGAACCCGACGATAATCCACAGTGGGTTTATTTTTTTACGCAGCAGCCACATACAGGCGAAGGTTAACAGCATAGGCACCAGACCCGGCATTAACTGGTCGAGAATGGTTTGTACGGTCGTCACCGTCGTTTTACCGGTCTGGTCGGTGATCTGCGACACAACCAGTGGAATGTTAACGTGCGTCCACTTGTTCACCAGAGCGCCCATGACAAAGAGACCGAGAATTGACGCCCCCTCGGTCAGTTTCTGCAGGAAGCCGCCACCCATATCTTTAACAATGTTGATACCCTTACGGTAACCGTACGCTACGCCGTAATAGCGCACCGTCAGGCGGACAAGGTTAAAAAGGACAAAGAACAGTAATGGCCCAAGCAGACTGCCGCTCATGGCAATACCGGCGCCCAGTGCAGCAAATACCGGACGTACGGTTCCCCAGAAGATTGGGTCGCCCACACCGGCCAGCGGCCCCATCAGACCCACTTTAATACCGTTGATCGCGCCATCGTCGATCTCCGCGCCGTTCGCACGCTGTTCTTCCATGGCCAGCGTGACGCCGAGTACCGGCGCGGCCATGTACGGCTGGGTATTGAAGAATTCGAGGTGGCGCTTAATTGCCTGGCGGCGCGCTTCGTTGTTTTCAGGGTAAAGGCGTTTAATGGCCGGAACCATTGAGAAACAGAAGCCCAGCGCCTGCATACGTTCGAAGTTCCATGAACCCTGGAACAGGTTAGAACGAATGAACACGCCACGAATGTCACTCTGGGTGAGTTTTTTCTCAGTCGGAGTTTTAGTCATATCAACCATGTCGTTCACCTGTTAATCCAGTTCGTTATCAAGATCGTTGTTACCCGCTGCCGGAGCCGGGCCACCTGCGGAGCGGTTATATTTCGGGCTGAGCTGAATGTAGAGAATCGCCATTACCGTACCGATAACACCCAGCGCTACCAGGTTGAAATTGGTAAAGGCAGCGGTTACAAAGCCGAGGTAGAAGAACGGCATCAGGTAGCCTGCGCGCATCATGTTGATGACCATCGCATAACCAACCACTACGATCATGCCGCCAGCGATATTCAGGCCACTGGTCACGACTTCAGGAATGGCATTCAGCATGCCCTGTACTTCGCTGGTGCCGACAGAGATGGCGACAATCACCGCCGGAATAGCGATACGCATAGCTTGCAGGAACAGGGAAGAGACGTGGATCCACGAGAGCGCGGTCAGGTTGCCGTTTTCAGCCGCCTTATCCGCCGCATGCTGGAAGCCTACGGTGATAGTACGAACGATAATGGTCAACACTTGGCCCGCAGCGGCCAGCGGGATGGCCAGCGCGATACCGGCACCGATGCTCTGATGCCCTCCAATGACCAGAATGGTCGAAATGATGGATGCCAGCGCAGCATCAGGGGCAACTGCGGCACCGATGTTCATCCAGCCCAAAGCGATCATTTCCAGGGTACCACCGATGATGATACCGGTTTTCATATCACCCAGGACGATACCCACCAGCGTACATGCCACCAACGGACGGTGGAACTGGAATTCGTCCAGTATCGACTCCATACCGGCGATACATGCAACCACGAACACCAGCACAATCTGAAGAGTGGTAATCTCCATTGTACTTCTCCTATAGCTAAATCAGACGTAAGTGTGAAAACTGAGTTAATCAGGCTGCCGCGGTTAGTTCGCCACTTTGCTGATTAAATCCATCATTTTCAGTTTCGGATCGTTTGAAACTTTACGGACTTCCAGTTCGATGCCGCGTTCGTTCAGTTTTTTAAATGCTGCGATATCTTTCTCATCGACCGAAACAGCGTTGTTCACCTGGGTTTTGCCCTGGCGATACGCCATACCGCCAATATTGACGCTGGTGATTTTCACGCCGCCTTCAACAACGCGTTCCACATCGGTTGGGTTAGTGAATAACAGCATGATGCGTTCACCCGCATATTTCGGGTTGTTGTAGACGCGCAGCATTTTGGCGACATCCACGACATGCGCAGTTACGCCGGGGGGGGCAACCTGGGTTAACAGAGTTTTACGTACGGTATCCGCTGCCACTTCATCACTGACGACGATAATGCGCGTGACATTGGTCTCTTTGGTCCAGCGAGTTGCAACCTGGCCGTGGATCAGCCGGTCATCGATGCGCGCCAGGCCGATAACCATGTAATCATTCGGACCCATTGGCTTCGTAGGGGCTGCCGTTTTTGCCGCCGCAGGAGCAGGCGTCGGTTTTTCAACAGGTTGCGCTTTCAGGGCTTTCACCCCCTCACGTCCTGTTTCGACAGCTACCGCCACCAGTTCGTCAAAGGTCGGATTATCGTCCCTGGCCATCAGTGTTTCCACCAGCATCGGAACGTTGACGCCGGCAATGACTTCGTAATGCTCTTTATCGACGACAATACGGCTGGCAGCGTTAAACGGACTACCGCCCCATGTATCGACGAGAAATAGCACACCCTTGCTGGTTTCCAGGTTCTCCAGTCGTGCGTTGTACTTTTCGATTAACGTTTCCGCATTTTCACCGGGAACGAAATCAATCCAGCCGACGTTATCCTGCTCGCCCAGCAGCATTTCGGCGGTTTTCAGCAGTTGTTCCGCGGCCCAGCCATGTGTGCCTATAACAATAGCAATGGTCACTTGCTACCTCCTTCTTCTTGTCGTTAACACACCACTAATCGATGTATTGTGGAATCTGTCCCGGTAAACCGAATCGATTCAGATATAAGGGTTAAAGCAAAAGACTAATTTCTGTCGTGAATTATTTTAGATAGTGAAAAAATAATTTATGTGATGAAGATCCGTAATTTAGGTTTCGTGTTGATGAAGTTTCGGAGCGCAAAATATTCACATAATCTGCAAAGTCTGGTAAATCTTTGCCAACGATAAACGCTCTCTGTTATGTTTACCGTTCGTTTAATGAGTCAGGAGTAAAGGGCTATAGCCCACAGTATGGATCGTCACCGACGTCAGTTCACCTTAAGGCCTTGCAGTGCCTCGTATTCCGGCGTTTTCCGCCACTTTCCTGATATGTTCAATGCCATCATGCCTGTGCATACTCGCACATCATTGAGTCATGCTTGTTGCAGGAGCCTGTCATGGAATTCTTAATGGATCCCTCGATATGGGCGGGATTGTTAACGCTGGTTGTTCTGGAAATCGTACTGGGTATTGATAACCTGGTGTTTATTGCCATCCTTGCCGACAAACTGCCGCCCAAACAGCGTGATAAAGCACGCCTGCTTGGTCTGTCGCTCGCGCTGGTAATGCGCCTTGGCCTGTTGTCGCTGATTTCATGGATGGTGACTCTGACCCAACCACTTTTCTCCGTGGGCAGTTTCAACTTCTCCGGTCGCGATTTGATCATGCTATTTGGTGGTGTGTTCCTGCTGTTCAAAGCCACAACGGAGCTGCATGAACGGCTGGAAAACCGCGAACATGATGGCGGACACGGAAAAGGCTATGCCAGTTTCTGGGTGGTAGTCCTGCAAATTGTTATTCTTGATGCCGTTTTCTCGCTGGATGCCGTTATCACCGCTGTCGGCATGGTGAACCATTTGCCGGTCATGATGGCGGCGGTCGTTATCGCTATGGCGGTCATGCTACTGGCATCGAAACCGCTAACGCGTTTTGTTAACCAACATCCGACGGTTGTGGTGCTCTGTCTGAGCTTCCTGCTGATGATCGGCCTGAGTCTGGTGGCCGAAGGATTTGGTTTCCATATTCCGAAAGGCTATCTGTACGCGGCGATTGGTTTCTCTATCATCATTGAGTTTTTCAACCAGCTTGCCCGACGTAACTTTATTCGCCATCAGTCGAATTTACCGCTGCGTGCGCGTACAGCAGATGCTATTTTGCGTCTGATGGGCGGTCGTCGCCAGACAAGCCCGCAAATCGAAACCGATAGCAAGCCCACGGTGCCGGTGCCGGAAGGCGCATTTGCTGAAGAAGAACGCTATATGATCAACGGTGTATTGACGCTGGCGTCTCGTTCGCTGCGCAGCATCATGACGCCGCGCGGCGATATCAGTTGGGTGGATGCCAACCTGAGTGTTGATCAGATCCGTCAGCAACTGCTCTCGTCACCGCACAGCCTGTTCCCGGTATGCCGTGGCGAGCTGGATGAAGTGATCGGTATTGTTCGCGCGAAAGAGATGCTGGTAGCGTTGGAAGAGGGGGCTGATGTCGCCGCTATCGCTGCAGCCAGCCCGGCCATTGTGGTGCCAGAAACGCTGGATCCTATCAAACTACTGGCGGTGTTGCGCCGGGCGCGCGGTAGCTTTGTGATTGTAACTAACGAGTTTGGTATGGTGCAGGGGCTGGTCACGCCGCTGGACGTGCTGGAAGCGATTGCTGGTGAGTTCCCTGATGCGGATGAAACTCCGGAAATCGTGGCCGATGGCGACGGCTGGTTGGTGAAAGGTACCACCGATTTACATGCGTTACAGAATACTCTCGGCATCGATAACCTGGTCAATGACGACGAGAATATCGCAACAGTGGCCGGTCTGGTTATCTCCGCCAAAGGGCAAATTCCACCGGCGGGCGAAGTACTGGAAATCGCGCCGTTACACATCACCGTCATCGAAGCCAACGACTATCGTGTGGATCTGGTACGCATTGTTAAAGAGCAGTCGGAACACGACGAAGAGGAGTGATCCTCAGCCCGGCGTGAAAGGCAAAGCATGGCCGTTTTGCCGCGTTGACGGTGTCTCCATGTGCCCCGCCAGCCACGCCGGGAACGCCTTGATTGGCATTGGCTCGGCGTAGAGAAAACCCTGCAATGTATTCACCCCCCGCAGCCGTAGATGTCGCGCCTGTAGCGGGGTTTCAACCCCTTCGGCCACCAGTTCAATCTTCAGTCTCTGCCCTAACGCAATGATGATATCGGTGACCGTCGAGTTAATGGCATCGGTACCGATGGTTTTGGTAAAGGATTTATCAATTTTCAGCACGTCGGGGTGCAACTGCTCCAGCCAGGCCAACGAGCTATTACCGGTGCCAAAATCATCTATCGCAATTTTCACCCCCCGACGCCGAAGATCCTGCACCATTCGGGAATCCATTTCGAATAACACATCGCGTTCCGTCAGTTCGATAATTAGTTGCTGCATCGGGTGGTGATTAAACCAGAACTGATTTAAATCCCGCAGCAGTTCGCCGTTGCGTAAATGGCTCGGTGCTGCATTAATACCAATATGGAAATGGGCATCGTCGGGGAAAAAATGCAGTTGCTGTTGAATCTCAGTCAGTACGTAGCGAGTCAGTGGCGCGATCAGGTTATGTTCTTCCGCTATCGAAATAAAAACTTCCGGCGAGATCCAACCCTGGCGCGGGTTATGCCAGCGCAGCAAGATCTCTACGCCATCACACTCTAATGTGCGCGCCTTCAGTAATGGCTGACAGAACAGTTCAAATTCGCGTCCGGCAATCCCCAGGTTGATCTCGCGGGAAAAACTCATGCGGCTGGCGGTCGCAAACCAGGCGATAAAGCCAGTCAGCAGACTCATCATCAGGGCCAGCGGCAGTTGAGACGGCAAATGTAATAAGGCAAGTTTCGCTGCGCCCGGTCCACTCACGCTAATGCTGAAGGGGAAATGCGTTGATACGAGCCGGTACGCTCTTTCATTTAACGACGATGGTAAAGTGGTCATGATGCCTTTGCCATGCACCAGATGTTTGCCACTGACGCTCAGTACCGCGTGCGTGATCAGCGGCACCTGCGGTTCCAGAACTAAATCGCTTAGCAGATCGATATTGACTGCTTCAATGGCACCGTCCTGCCCGTCTTCAGAGGAGGGATACCACATAATCAGCACTGGGCGACCCTTTAGCAATGTCTGGTCTGTCGAGAGCATCAACAGCGGTTCCCGGGTGGGAAGTAACGATTGCACCTGTTTTATTGGGACATCAAGGGAGCCAAAAATACTGGAGCAATAAAGAACACCGTCTTTGATCAGCGCGACAGCACGCACGGTTTGCAGGCTGGCCGCCTGTTTGAGTAATTGCAAATGCACGCTGGCGCAGGGGTGACCAACCAGGGGAATCAACGTATTGCGGCCCGCGGTCAGCGGCAGTAATACTTGGTCAAGCTTGTTTACAGCATGTTGGGTAAACGCAGTAATACGTTGATGATTTAAATTCCGCTCCGAAATAAAACGGAAAGTCAGGGTAAAAATAAGCGCGACAATAGCAACCGCCACGGAGACAATAGCGCGCCGCCGTCGATATCTTTTAATGATCCATTGAGCCGTCTGCATGCCATTGTCGCCTGTGAGCTTCCCGACGTGAAATCCTGGGCAGGACACAGAAAGTGTAGTGGGGAATTAACTTAGTGACGACAAATCGGAGAAATATCCTTCCGCTGGCGCAATAGCGTGCACAAAAAAACGCCGTTCAGTTGAACGGCGCGGATTTATTTAATCACACTGTACTTTGATAGCCAGACCGCCGCGTGATGTTTCACGGTATTTGGCGTTCATATCCTTGCCGGTCTCGTACATCGTTTCAATCACCTTATCGAGGGAGACGCGCGGCGCGCTGGTGCGGCGCATCGCCATCCTGGTGGCGTTGATTGCTTTCACGGAGGCAATTGCGTTTCGCTCAATGCAGGGAACCTGCACTTGTCCGGCGACCGGATCGCAGGTCAGACCAAGGTTATGCTCCATACCGATTTCCGCCGCCACGCAAACCTGCTCCGGGCTGGCGCCAAGCAGTTCAGCCAGACCCGCCGCCGCCATGGAACAGGCCACGCCAACTTCGCCCTGACAACCTACTTCCGCCCCGGAAATTGAGGCGTTCATTTTGTAGAGCGCGCCAATGGCGCCAGCGGCCAGAAAGTAACGAATGTAGATATCCGTGCTGACGGGTTCAATAAAGTGATCGTAATAGGCCAGCACGGCAGGCACAATACCGCATGCGCCATTTGTCGGCGCAGTCACTACGCGGCCCCCGGCTGCGTTCTCTTCGTTCACTGCCAGTGCGAACATGTTCACCCAGTCGACCACGTTCATCGGATCGTGGGAGAGCTTATCGCTGGCGACCAACAGACGGCGCAGCGCGGAAGCCCGACGCGGTACGCGCAACGGCCCTGGCAGCACGCCTTCGGTGTTCATGCCGCGATCGATACAGGCGCGCATGGTTGCCCACACGTTGCCGAAATAGTCTTCGATCTCTTTTTTCGAGTGCAGCGCCAGTTCGTTCTGCATCACCATACCGGATAGGGACAAGCCCGTCTCTTTACAATACTCCAGCATCTGAGTGGCGGATTTGAAGGGCCAGGGCACATTGACGGCGCTGACCATCTCCTGACCGAAATGTTCTTCATCGACGATAAAACCGCCGCCAATGGAATAGTAGGTTTTGCTGTACACCACGTTATCGCCATTCCACGCTGAGATGCGCATACCGTTTTCATGTAGCGAGAGGTTATCACTGTGAAAACGCATTCCGTCATCCTGCGGAAAATCCACTTCATGGTGGCCTTGCGCCAGCAGTAAACGACCGCGAGTTTCTACGTCGCGGATAAACGTAGGGATAGCGTCAATATCGACGGTGGCAGGTTCATTACCCGCGAGGCCCATAATGATGGCGATATCGGTATGGTGGCCTTTCCCGGTGAGGGAGAGTGAGCCGTAAACGTCCACCGCAACGCGAGTAACGCTTTCCAGCAATCCTTTTTCGACCAGGTCATCGACGAACTGCTTACCGGCCTTCATCGGGCCAACAGTGTGGGAAGATGAGGGACCAATCCCCACCTTAAACATGTCGAATATACTAATCACATTAACGCTCCTGACAGGGCTACTGGCGCTCCAGTAACGATGTAATAACTGCGCATAGTGTAAGAGGGAAGCCGGTCGTCAGCTTAACTATTCACATGAATTAAACTAATGGCTAACCCTGATATTACTAATAGCGCGCACACTGTCACAAAAATGTTATGTGCAAAGTATAGTCAAGGCTTGTGGCCAATTTGCAGCGCCAGCGAACGAATAATTCCGGCCGTCATGCCCCAGACAAAATAATGCTGATACCAGGAGAGCCATACGCGATGCGCGTTACCGTGGCGATGGATGTCAAGCGGATGGTAGCGGCCAAGCCGTAGCGCTTCGGCCAGCGGCATTTCGAAAACTGCCGCCACTTCATCTTCGCTGGCATGATAGTGAACATCCGGCGGAATAATGCCCACCACTGGTGTGACCTGAAAGCCAGTGACGCTATCGACTGGCGGCAGGACGCCGATGATTTCCACCGCATCGGGAGGAATCGCCACTTCTTCCTGCGCTTCCCGCAGCGCGGCGGCAATCAGCGATGCATCGGTACTGTCGACCGCGCCACCGGGAAAAGCGACCTGACCGGCATGTTTACGCAGCAGCGGCGAGCGCTGCGTCAGTAGCAGGCCCGGTTGCTGACGTCGCACCACCGGTATCAACACGGCGGCCTGGCGTGTATTCATCACCGCCGGATTGATCTGAGGGCGTAAAAGTTGAAAACGTGATAAAAAATCATCCAGAGTTAAAGCCTCTTGCTCCACGAATCATTTCTCCAGTTGTTGCAGGATACGATTAACTTTATCAAAGGTTTCCTGATACTCCGCTTCTTCCCGGCTGTCGGCGACAATCCCGCCGCCCGCAGAGCAGTATATCTGCCCGCTACAGGCGGTTAACGTACGGATGGTAATGCTGGTGTCCATATTGCCGCAAAAGCTCAGATAACCGATACTGCCGCACCAGGCATTACGTCGCTGTGGTTCCAGGGTATCAATAATTTCCATGGCCCGAACTTTGGGGGCACCGGTAATCGAGCCTCCAGGGAACGCTGCCCGCAGTAGATCGCTGGCGTGGCGCCCCTCCGGCAGTTCTGCCGTGACAGTGCTGACAAGGTGATGGATGGCGGGGAAAGGTTCGACGACAAACAACTCTGGCACGCGCACCGAACCCGGTGTCGCCACGCGGCCAATATCATTACGCATCAAATCGACAATCATCAGATTCTCGGCGCGATCTTTCGGCGAGGCGGCGAGTTTCCGCGCCTGTTGCGCATCCGCTTGCGGATCGGCCAGCCTTGGCAGCGTACCTTTGATCGGCCGCGTCTCGATGTGCGAACCGTCAAGACGAATAAATCGTTCCGGGGAAAGGCTCAATATGGCGCCCTGCGGCAGGCGTAAAAACGCACTGAATGGCGCGCGGTTTTCGCGGTTAAGGCGGGTAAATGCCTGCCACTCATCGCCCGTATAGCGTGCCTGAAAGCGCTGAGCGAGGTTAACCTGGTAACAGTCGCCGCTGTGCAGCCAATCCTGCACCTGGCGGAATTTTTCACCGTATTCGGCACGGCTCATATTTGCCTGCCACGGCGACGTCAGGCGGAAATCGTCCTGCTGCGGCGCGCGCTGCGCCTGCAACCAGGCCAGCCGGGCATTGACATCAGCATGGCTCAGCAGCGTAACCCGCTGCAACCGGTGGTCAACGACCAGTGCCCAGTCATAAATGCCAACGGCCATATCAGGTAAGGTAATATCCGCCTGCGCCCGGTGCGGCAGTTTTTCGAAACGGCGGCCTAAGTCATAGCCAAACAGGCCGAGCGCGCCGCCCTGAAAGGGCAAATCCGGGTTGTGCGCAGGGCGCAATTTGTGCGCATCCAGCTGTTGTTGCAGCAGTTGCAATGGATCGCTGCGGCTTTCACGCATATTGTTAAGCGAGGTTATTTCACCGCGGGTCGTGATCGTGGTTAGCGGATCGGCAACCAGGATATCGAAACGGTTATGCGGGTGCTCGGCGAGACCGGAGTGCAGCAACATCGCCCAGGGCTGCTGGCTAAGTGGCGCAAAGTAGTATTCGGCTGCGTCGCGGCGCCACGGTAACGTAATAACGGCGGGGGATAACGTCTTCATTGATCCTCATCTGCGTCTTCATCTGGTGAATTGTGCGGACGCATGAAATAATTAGCGCCAATAATTTAGCAGGAGTTCACGATGTTTGCAGGTTTACCTTCCCTCAGCCACGAGCAGCAGCAAAAAGCCGTGGAGCGTATCCAGGAGTTAATGGCCGGCGGCATGAGCAGCGGTCAGGCGATTACGCAGGTTGCAAAAGAGTTGCGCGCCAGCCACACGGGCGAACGGATTGTGGCGCGCTTTGAAGACGAAGAGGACGAGTAATTACAGCGCGGCGATGATTTTGATTTCCACTTTATAGCGCGAGTTCATCAGCTTTGCCTGCACGGTGCAGCGCACGGGCGCATGGCCCGCAACAACCCACGCATCCCATGCTTTATTCATCGCGGCGAAGTCGTTTCCATCGGGCAGAAAAATAGTGGCATCGAGAATGCGTGATTTGTCACTGCCTTGCTTTGCCAGCACGGCATCGATTTGCGTCAGCGTATTTGCTGTCTGCTCAAACGCATCGGCGTCCAGATTTTCCGGCACCCCGGTGTAATAAAGGGTCTGGTTGTGGATCACCACATCAGACCAGCGATCCGCCGCGTCAATACGCACAATTGTCATAACACACCTTCTTATTTTCCATACAGTCGCGGGCAAGAGTGCCACAAAAACCCGGCTGGCGTAAATCCGCTCACCCTGACATAATCACTGTCGATTTAACCAGGGGGTAGTGTGACGGACGATTTTGCAACAGACGGCCAACTGGCCAAAGCGATACCGGGATTCAAACCGCGTGAACCGCAGCGCCAGATGGCGCACGCCGTGATGCAGGCCATCGACAACACCCAGCCGCTGGTGGTAGAAGCCGGTACCGGCACCGGGAAAACTTACGCCTATCTCGCGCCCGCCTTACGCGCCGGTAAAAAAGTCATTATCTCCACCGGTTCAAAGGCATTGCAGGATCAGCTCTACAGCCGCGATCTGCCCACGGTAGCCAACGCGCTGGAATTCACCGGGCGTACTGCACTGCTAAAAGGCCGCTCCAACTACCTCTGTATTGAACGCCTGGAACAGCAGGCGCTGGCTGGCGGCGATCTGCCCGTACAAACCCTGAGCGATGTAATTCTTCTGCGCTCCTGGTCAAACCAGACTACCGATGGTGATATCAGCACCTGCGTCAGCGTAGCCGAGGATTCGCAGGCCTGGCCGCTGGTCACCAGCACCAACGACAACTGTCTGGGCAGCGATTGCCCGATGTACAAAGATTGCTTTGTGGTTAAAGCGCGCAAAAAGGCGATGGATGCTGACGTGGTGGTGGTGAACCATCATCTGTTTCTCGCCGATATGGTGGTGAAAGAGAGCGGCTTCGGTGAGCTTATCCCGGAGGCTGACGTGATGATTTTCGACGAAGCGCACCAGCTTCCAGACATCGCCAGCCAGTATTTTGGCCAGTCGCTCTCCAGCCGCCAGTTACTGGATCTGGCGAAAGATTTCATCATTGCTTATCGCACCGAATTAAAAGATACCGCGCAGCTGCAAAAATGCGCCGATCGGCTGGCGCAGAGCACGCAGGATTTCCGTCTGCAACTTGGGGAGCCCGGTTATCGCGGCAACCTGCGTGAATTGCTGGCCGATGCCAATATCCAGCGCGCGCTGCTGCTGCTCGATGATGCGCTGGAACTTTGCTACGACGTGGCGAAACTCTCCCTTGGGCGCTCGGCGCTGCTTGATGCCGCTTTTGAGCGGGCGACCACTTACCGCGCGCGGCTCAAGCGTCTGAAAGAAATTAATCAACCCGGTTACAGCTACTGGTATGAATGCACCTCGCGCAACTTCACCCTTGCGCTGACGCCGCTGACGGTGGCGGATAAGTTCAAAGAGGTGATGGCGCAGAAAAAGGGGAGCTGGATTTTCACTTCGGCGACACTTTCCGTGAATGACGATCTGCATCATTTTACGGCGCGTCTCGGGATCGACGAGGCGGAGTCGCTGCTGCTGCCGAGTCCTTTCGATTATCAACATCAGGCGCTGCTGTGCGTGCCGCGCAATCTGCCGCAGACCAACCAGCCTGGCTCAGCCCGGCAACTGGCGGCCATGTTGCGTCCAATGATCGAAGCCAACAATGGCCGTTGTTTTATGCTCTGTACTTCACACGCGATGATGCGTGAACTGGCAGAGCAGTTCCGTGCCACGATGAGCCTGCCGGTGCTGTTGCAGGGCGAAACCAGTAAAGGCCAGTTGCTGCAACAGTTTGTCAGCGCCGGTAACGCGCTGCTGGTGGCAACCAGCAGTTTCTGGGAGGGAGTGGATGTGCGTGGCGATACGCTGTCGCTGGTAATCATCGATAAACTGCCGTTTACCTCGCCGGAAGATCCGTTGTTAAAAGCGCGTATGGAGGATTGTCGTCTGCGCGGCGGCGATCCGTTCGATGAGGTGCAACTCCCGGATGCGGTCATTACGTTGAAACAGGGTGTCGGGCGTCTGATCCGCGACATCGACGATCGCGGCGTGCTGGTGATTTGCGATAACCGCCTGGTGATGCGATCCTACGGCGCGGTATTCCTCGCCAGCCTGCCGCCTGCGCCGCGCACTCGGGATATCCGCCGCGCCGTTGAGTTTCTTGCTGCGCGCCCGGCGCAGTAATTTGCCGGGGACTGTGGTAAGATGCGCGCCATTTTGTTTTTCATGGACCGCTATACCCATGCGAATTCTGGCTATTGATACCGCCACAGAAGCCTGTTCTGTCGCTCTGTGGAACGATGGTACTACCTTCGCTCATTTCGAACTTTGCCCGCGTGAACATACCCAACGCATTCTTCCGCTGGTCAGGGATGTGCTGGGTGACGCCGATCTTAAACTGACGCAACTTGATGCGCTGGCTTATGGCCGCGGGCCGGGAAGTTTTACTGGCGTTCGCATTGGCATTGGTATTGCGCAGGGTCTTGCGCTGGGCGCTGAACTGCCGATGATTGGCGTTTCAACGCTGGCAACAATGGCGCAGGGCGCATGGCGTAAAACCGGCGCGACTCGTGTACTTGCCGCGATTGATGCACGTATGGGGGAAGTCTACTGGGCGGAATACCAGCGTGATGAGCAGGGTGTCTGGCACGGCGAAGAGACGGAAGCGGTGCTCAAACCGGAAGCGGTGAGCGCACGCCTTCAGCAACTTGAAGGCCAATGGGCAACGGTCGGTACCGGTTGGCCGGCATGGCCGGAGATGGGCAACGGTAATGCGCTGGCGCTGACGGATGGTGAAATCTTGCTCCCGACCGCAGAAGATATGCTGCCGCTTGCGCAACAATTATTCACAGCACAGAAGACCGTTGCCGTGGAGCACGCTGAACCGGTTTATTTACGTAACGAAGTGGCATGGAAGAAACTTCCGGGCCGGGAATGAATCTCAGTAATAACAACTGAGTGAAGGAGTCGCATCATGGCGGGTCAAAAAAGAGTTATGCGCTGGTTGCTGGCAGGGCTGGCAACGGCGGTGTTAAGTGGTTGTGTTTCTGTGCCTGACGCGATTAAAGGAACCAGTCCCACGCCTCAGGACGATTTAGTCCGGGTGATGAGTGCACCGTCGCTGTATGTCGGCCAGGAAGCCCGCTTTGGCGGCAAAGTCGTTGATATCCAGAATCAGCAGGGGAAAACCCGTCTGGAGATCGCCTCCGTACCGCTCGACAGCGGTGCCCGCCCGGTACTGGGTGAGCCGTCGGTCGGGCGAATTTATGCGGAGGTAAACGGCTTCCTCGATCCGGTTGATTTCCGCAATCAACTGGTCACAGTGGTTGGACCGATTACCGGTACTGCGGATGGTAAAATCGGCAACGCCCCTTACAAATTTATGGTGATGCAGGCGACTGGCTACAAACGCTGGCATCTGACCCAACAAGTGATGATGCCGCCTCAACCGATAGATCCGTGGTTTTGGGGGCCGCCTGGCCGACACGGATGGCGAACAGGTTATCCCGGCTGGGGCTGGTACCCGCCAGAACCCGCCCGTGTAGAGACCATCGTGACAGAGTAATCTCTTGTTTTATTGAATAAATGAGACAGCGGCTAAGCCGCTGTTTCTGTCTGTAGCTGTGTATGCCCGTCATACTTCAAGCTGCATGTGCGTTGGCTATCCTCGCTCACCCCAGTCACTTACTGAAGTAAGCTCCTGGGGATTCACTGCGTCGCCGCCTTCCTGCAACTCGAATTATTTAGGGTATATAACAAAAATAATTAGTGACGGGCTTCGCAACCTTCAATTCGCTTAATTAATAAACTGGTACGCTGAGTTAATATTATGTTAACGGCTTGTTTATTGAATGGGGTTGTGATGACCGGGAATACTCATTTCAGAGGTGATGCATTGAAGAAGGTTTGGCTTAACCGTTACCCCGCCGATGTTCCGGCGGAGATCAACCCCGACCGTTATCAATCCCTGGTAGAACTTTTTGAACACGCCGTCGCGCGTTACGCAGATCAACCCGCCTTCATCAACATGGGCGAGGTGATGACCTTCCGCAAGCTGGAAGAGCGTAGCCGGGCGTTTGCCGCTTATTTACAGCAAGGTCTGGGGCTGAAAAAGGGCGATCGCGTTGCGTTGATGATGCCAAACCTGCTGCAATATCCAATCGCGCTGTTCGGCATTTTGCGCGCGGGCATGATTGTGGTGAACGTGAATCCGCTTTACACGCCGCGTGAACTTGAGCATCAACTGAATGACAGTGGCTCTTCCGCGATTGTGATTGTCTCCAACTTTGCGCACACCCTGGAAAAAATCGTCGAGAAGACGCAGGTGCGTCACGTCATTCTGACTCGCATGGGCGATCAGCTCTCTCCGGCGAAAGGCACACTGGTGAACTTTGTCGTCAAATATGTGAAACGTCTGGTACCGAAGTATCACCTGCCGGATGCTATCTCTTTCCGCCGTGCGCTGCAAACCGGTTATCGCATGCAGTACGTCAAGCCGGAAGTTGTGGCCGGGGATCTGGCTTTTCTGCAATATACCGGTGGTACAACCGGTGTAGCGAAAGGGGCGATGCTCACGCATCGTAACATGCTGGCGAACCTGGAGCAGGTCAACGCAACTTACGGGCCGCTCTTGCACCGTGGCAAAGAGCTGGTCGTCACAGCACTACCGCTGTATCACATTTTCGCGCTGACCATGAACTGCCTGCTTTTTATTGAACTGGGCGGGCAAAACCTGCTGATCACCAACCCGCGCGACATTCCTGGTTTGGTCAAAGAGCTGAGCAAATATCCGTTCACCGCAATGACCGGTGTGAACACATTATTTAACGCGCTGCTGAACAATGAAGAATTCCGTACGCTGGATTTCTCCTCGCTGCATCTTTCCGCAGGCGGCGGTATGCCGGTGCAACAGGCGGTTGCCGAACGTTGGGTGAAACTGACAGGGCAGTATCTGCTTGAAGGCTACGGCCTGACGGAATGTGCGCCGTTGGTGAGCGTCAACCCACACGATATCGATTATCACAGCGGCAGCATTGGCCTGCCGGTGCCGTCGACTGAAGCCAAACTGGTCGATGACAACAACAACGAAGTGCCGCCGGGCGAGCCTGGTGAGCTGTGCGTAAAAGGGCCACAGGTGATGCTGGGTTACTGGCAACGCCCGGATGCCACAGATGAGATTATGCATGACGGCTGGTTGCATACCGGTGATATTGCGGTGATGGACGAAGAGGGATTCCTGCGCATTGTTGATCGTAAGAAAGATATGATCCTCGTCTCCGGCTTTAACGTCTATCCGAATGAAATCGAAGATGTTGTCATGCAGCATGCCGGGGTGCAGGAAGTTGCCGCCGTAGGGGTTCCCTCCGAAAATAGCGGCGAAGCGGTGAAGCTCTTCGTGGTGAAAAAAGATGCGTCGCTGAGCGAAGATGCATTAATCGCCTTCTGCCGTCGCCAGCTCACCGGATATAAAGTGCCGAAGCTGGTCGAATTCCGCAATGAACTGCCAAAATCGAACATTGGCAAGATCCTGCGACGAGAATTACGTGACGAAGCGCGTGTCAAAGTGGACAATACAGCCTGAGCTATGCGTTAGTCGCCTGAATGCCGGTTAAGCCGGCGTTTTTTATGGGCACAAATTAAAGAGATGATGATTTGAATTACCAGATGATAACGACGAATGACGGGTTGGCTATGCTGTGTGAAGCCGCCAGCGCGTTCCCGGCCATTGCCCTGGATACTGAATTTGTCCGTACCCGCACCTACTATCCGCAACTCGGTCTGATACAGCTTTTTGATGGCGAACATACGGCACTGATCGATCCGCTGAGCATTACCGAGTGGACGCCGTTTCGCGACCTGCTGATCAACACGCAGGTAATCAAATATCTTCATGCCGGTAGTGAAGATCTGGAAGTGTTCCTCAACGCATTCGGTGTACAGCCGCAGCCGATGATTGATACCCAAATCCTCGCCGCATTTTGTGGCCGTCCGCTGTCATGGGGATTTGCCGCGATGGTGGAAGAATTTACTGGCCTGACGATTGATAAAAGCGAATCCCGCACCGACTGGCTGGCGCGGCCGCTGACGGAGCGCCAGTGCGACTATGCTGCCGCGGACGTCTGGTATCTGCTGCCGATCGCCGATAAGTTGATGGCGGAAACCCGGGCGGCCGGGCGGCTGGATGCGGCGCTGGATGAGTGTCGCCTGATGATGCAGCGCCGCCAGGAAGTGCTGGCTCCGGAAGAGGCATGGCGCGAGATTGGCAACGGCTGGCAACTGCGTACGCGTCAGTTGGCCTGCCTGCGTCTGCTGGCAGACTGGCGTCTGCATAAAGCCCGTGAACGCGATCTGGCGGTTAATTTTGTAGTGCGCGAAGAGAACCTGTGGGCGGTGGCGCGCTATATGCCTTCCAGCATGGGTGAACTGGACAGTATCGGCCTTTCCGGCAGTGAGATCCGTTTCCACGGGAAAACGCTGCTGGCGCTGGTCGCGCAGGCGCAGGCTCTGCCGGAAGAGGAATTGCCGGAGCCGCTGCTCAACCTGGTGGATATGCCGGGTTATCGTAAAGCATTCAAAGCGATCAAAGCACTGGTGCAGACCATCAGCGAGAGCCACAATATCAGCGTTGAGTTGCTGGCTTCCCGTCGGCAGATTAATCAGTTACTGAACTGGCACTGGAAGCTAAAAACGCAGAATAATTTGCCGGAATTAATCAGCGGTTGGCGTGGGAAATTGATGGCCGATCAACTGAAAACATTATTAGTGGAATACCCGAATTAATAGCTGTGAATAATTACAGTATTTAACCTGAAGTAAACAAAAAGGCAGAATTCCTTCTGCCTTTTTTCATGGCCGGAAAACGGCAGTGTTATTTCGTCTCTTCCGTTTCCGGCAGGGTAACGTTAAGTTCCAGAATGGAAATATCGTCCCCTTTTTGTTCCAGCTGCACTGTTACCATTTCTGGATCGATTTGCACATACTTGCAGATCACTTCCAGAATATCCCGCTTGAGCTGCGGTAAATAATGGGGTTCAGCGTCACTACGACGACGTTCCGCAACAATAATTTGCAGGCGCTCTTTCGCAATGCTGGCGGTATTCTTTTTTCTGGAGAGAAAAAAGTCGAGTAATGCCATAACTTATCCTCCGAACAGGCGTTTGAGGAAACCTTTCTTCTCTTCTTCGATGAAGCGGAAAGGGCGTTCTTCTCCCAGCAGACGGTCGACGGCATCGGCATACGCTTTACCGGCGTCAGCATTGGTATCCAGAATCACAGGCTCACCCTGGTTCGACGCGCGCAGCACGGATTGATCTTCCGGGATCACGCCCACCAGTTTGATACGCAGAATTTCCAGCACATCTTCCATGCTCAACATGTCGCCACGGTTCACACGACCGGGGTTATAGCGGGTCAGCAGTAGATGTTCTTTAATCGGCTCTTCACTATTTTCCGCACGGCGCGATTTGGAAGCCAGAATGCCGAGGATACGGTCAGAGTCGCGTACAGACGAGACTTCCGGGTTGGTAGTAATGATCGCTTCATCGGCGAAATAGAGCGCCATTAGCGCACCGGTTTCAATGCCAGCTGGGGAGTCGCAGACGATAAAATCGAAGTCCATTTTCTTCAGATCCTCGAGCACCTTATCCACGCCGTCGCGGGTGAGAGCGTCTTTGTCGCGGGTCTGCGACGCAGGGAGAATATAAAGGTTTTCCGTGCGCTTATCCTTAATCAGCGCCTGGTTCAGCGTGGCATCGCCCTGAATGACGTTCACGAAATCGTACACGACGCGGCGCTCGCACCCCATGATCAGGTCAAGGTTACGCAGACCAATATCGAAATCGATAACCACGGTCTTCTTGCCCTTCTGGGCCAAACCAGTAGCGATGGCCGCGCTGGAGGTGGTCTTGCCAACGCCCCCTTTCCCCGAAGTAACAACAATAATGCGTGCCATAGGAGTTCCTTGTTAAAAGGGCTTAATTTAAGGGTTGAATTGTCAAAGCGTCGTTAATTAACTGCAAACGCGCTGCTTTGCCATAAAATTCGGCCGGGATTTTATCGCTCAGCCAGTATTCTCCCGCGATGGAGACCAACTCCGGCGTGAGATGTGTGCAAAATATTTGTGCTTCTTTATCGCCGCTGGCACCCGCCAGCGCGCGGCCGCGCATCATGCCGTAGACATGGATATTGCCGTCGGCAATTAACTCTGCGCCTGCGCTAACGTGGCTGGTGACAATCAGATCACAGTGTGGTGCATAAATGCGCTGACCGGAACGAACTGGCATATCAATCAAGCGTGTTTTTGTGACCTGAGTAACAACCTGCGCGGGTTTCGGGGCGCTGACCTGACGCGGTGCTTTCTCTTTGCCTTCTGTCAGTAAGGGAAGCCCGGCGCGTTCTATTTCTGCTTTCAGTTCGGTATCTTTACAACCGCTGATGCCGACAACGCGCAGGCCGCTTGCAGCAATCGTCTTTTGTAACTGGGGCCAGTTAACCGGGCCTTCCAGCGAAGAGACATTAACAACCACGGGGGCATGTTGTAAAAAAGCAGGAGCCTGAGCGATTTTGTCTTCTAACGCCTGACGAATAACCTCGGGTTTTGCATCATGCAAGTGAACCACTGATAAGGTAAAACTACTGCCTTTTAGCTCGATGGGCGTGTTTGACATCCTGACCTTACTCATTTTGCTATTATCGCTCGCACACGGAGCAATATTCCGAAGACTATCAGGCATGTTATAGTCACTATTATATTCAGGCAAGTAACCACCCGTTAATTCCGAGTAAAAGTATGTTTTGTGTGATCTACCGAAGTACCCGACGCGATCAGACTTATCTGTATGTCGAGAAAAGAGACGATTTTTCCCGTGTGCCGGAGACCTTAATGCAAAGTTTTGGTCAACCGCAGCTGGCAATGATTTTACCCCTCGACGGACGTAAAAAACTGGTCGGCGCTGATTTGGAAAAAGTAAAAGAGGCGCTGACCACTCAGGGCTATTATTTGCAATTACCGCCGCCGCCGGAAAATTTACTCAAGCAGCATCTTGCTGATAATGACAAACAATAATCTCATCTCCCACAGCGGCAGAATTTTCTGCCGCTGTTTATTTTCCTCGCTGCAAAAGCCGTAACATATTGAGATTTGACAAACTGTCAGACGGCGCGGATAGTCTTTTTTTTGCTCATGTTCAATGTGTTACTTAGGGGAAATACATGTATCAACATCATAACTGGCAGGGCGCGCTGCTGGATTACCCGGTGAGTAAAGTGGTTTGCGTTGGCAGCAACTATGCGAAACATATTCAGGAGATGGGGAGCGCGACCCCTGAAGAGCCGGTGTTGTTTATTAAACCGGAAACCGCGCTGTGCGATATCCGACAGCCGCTGGCTCTGCCGCAGGATTTTGGCTCGGTACATCACGAAGTTGAACTGGCTGTGCTGATTGGCGCCACATTGCGCCAGGCAACGGAAGAGCACGTTAAAAAAGCGATTGCTGGCTACGGCGTTGCGCTCGATCTTACGCTACGCGATCTGCAAGGCAAAATGAAGAAAGCCGGGCAACCGTGGGAAAAAGCCAAAGGCTTTGATAACTCCTGCCCGATCTCCGGTTTCATTCCGGCGGCGGAATTTACCAGCGATCCGCAAAATACGCCTCTCGGGCTGAAAATTAACGGTGAAGTTCGCCAGCAGGGCAACACGGTGGATATGATCCACAAAATCGTGCCGCTAATCGCTTATATGAGCCGCTTCTTTACGCTGAAAGCGGGAGATGTGATCCTGACCGGTACTCCGGATGGCGTTGGCCCGCTGCACAGCGGCGACGAGCTGGAAGTCAGTTTCAACGGTTTTTCCCTGTCGACCCGCGTTCTGTAAGGCAATTTTGCCGCCTTAATCTGGCGGCAAAACTTGCATCCGCATGCCAGACTGGTTATAAGGTGCATCCTGGATTTCAATGGCGGATTTCATCATGAGCGACACTCCTTTCTGGCAAAGCAAAACTCTCGAACAAATGACGGACGCGGAGTGGGAATCGCTGTGCGACGGCTGCGGTCAGTGCTGCTTGCATAAACTGATGGATGAAGACACCGACGAGATCTACTTTACCAATGTTGCCTGCCGGCAGTTGAATATCAAAACCTGCCAGTGCCGCAATTACGAGCGACGCTTTGAGTATGAACCCGACTGCATTAAGCTGACGCGCGAAAATCTGCCCACCTTCGAATGGCTACCGCCGAGTTGCGCTTATCGCCTGCTGGCTGAAGGGAAATCGCTGCCGCTGTGGCATCCGTTGCGTACCGGTTCGAAAGCAGCAATGCATGCGGAGCGTATCTCTGTCCGGCATATTGCCGTGAAAGAGTCGGAAGTCCAGGACTGGCAGGACCATATCCTTAATAAACCTGAATGGGCGGATTGATCTGCCGAAGCCTCTATCACGATAATAGAGCGTTAATTTATTGAACAGCAATTAACGACTCTTCACCTTCACGTTTTATATATCGTTGAAATATCACCAACGGTATTCAGTGACATTAATGGCGAGCGCAGTCAATTAAATCTGAAGCGAAGTGCCAGATGTTCTTTCCCTGTTAAGGCAAAGAATGCAGTTAGGGACTGAAATCAGAATGGGCACATTGACTGCCCGCGCGCAACAGCTAATTTTCATACTAAATTGCAAACTGTTCGCCGTCGTTTTTTCATGGCTGACGTTAATAACTGAACTACCAGGGGTTTGCACTCGGTATATGAGAGATAAAAAACGCTCCCGAAGGAGCGTTTTCCTAGCGACCGAACAGATCGCGTTTTTTCGGTTTGAACGGCTGGGCAATCAGTACCAGCAGCGCAACAATCAGATAAGCAGCAAAAATACCCAGCAGCCATTGCGGCATGTCCAGCGTCAGAAACTCCCACTGGCGTTGTGAACAATCACCAGTAGCAACAAACACTTGCGGCAGCCATTTATCGAGCGGCAGCCACGCAGGAAAACGCGCGGCGAAATCGCAGGTCAAAAAAGGCGAAGGGTGTAACTGAATCATCGTATGCTCCCAGGTGAGCTGGATACCGCGAATAGCGCTGTAAATCCAGATAACCAGAGCGACATAGCGGAGCGGTGTTTTAGGTGCAATTGCACCAACAATACCTGCCCCCATCACGCCAAATAGCGCACAACGTTCATAAATACAAAGCACGCAGGGTTTCAGCAGCATCACATGCTGGAACCACAGCGCGACCATTTCAAGTGCAAACGCAGTGAGTGCCATAAGAAGCCAGGCTCCGCGCCCACGTGAGCACTTATTTAAATATCGCAACATAATCTTTTCCCGGGAGATTCGTAGACAACGCAGTGTAAACGAAATCATTGTGGAGGCCACTAGCAGGCAGCAAAATAATACGTAATCGAATGTTTATCATGCGGAATGTCAAATTGGGAATAAACTTGCTGTTATTTTGCACAAAACAAAATATTGATAAATCCTGGTTTGTTTCAAATGAAAGGCATACTGAACGCAGGGTTAAGAGCCTATCCCAGTAGGCTATTTTATTTGCCATTTTGGTCCAGGGCAGTGCTCACACAAAATGTTATGGCATTTTGAACGCCGCTTGCGGCGGCCCTTTAGGCTGAGGGATCCCCACAAAATCAGCCCTAATAAACCAGAACCATATTTCGGTAGGTGCTGGCGA
>JAGTSE010000033.1 GCA_018261615.1 Pseudomonadota bacterium
TGACAGGCCGGTGTGTTTGCCGTTGTGCCGTGTCAGTGGAGGCGCATTATAGGGAGATAATTCCGGCTGACAAGCATAAAATTCAAAAAAATTATCGTTTGATTACTTTCCAGGCAAAACGACCTCTGAATGGCAATTTTTGCCTAATTTTTATACAAAAACGAGCCCCTGAGGGCTCGTTTTCTTTACTTTGTGACTTACTGCACTGCCACAATACGATCGTCTTTTACAACAAGCTGCAGCGTTTTGCCTGGTATCAACTCACCAGACAGTATCTGCTGTGCCAGTGGGTTTTCGATCTGCTGCTGGATAGCGCGTTTCAACGGACGCGCGCCATACACTGGATCGTAACCATTTGCGCTCAGCAGTTTTAGCGCTTCATCAGAGATTGTCACTGTATAGCCGCGCTCTTCCAGGCGTTTGTACAAACGCTGCAACTGGATCTGCGCAATAGAAGCAATATGTTTTTCACCCAGAGGATGGAAGACCACCACTTCATCGATACGGTTGATAAACTCCGGACGGAAGTTCTGGCTCACCACTCCCAATACCAGTTCCTTCATATGCCCATAATCCAGCTCACCAAAACGTTCCTGGATCAAATCGGAGCCGAGGTTGGAAGTCATGATCACGACAGTATTACGGAAATCCACCGTTCTGCCCTGTCCATCCGTCAGACGACCATCGTCAAGCACCTGCAACAGGATGTTGAATACATCCGGATGCGCTTTTTCCACTTCATCCAGCAGGATAACGGAATAGGGGCGGCGACGAACCGCTTCCGTTAAATAGCCACCTTCTTCATAACCGACATATCCCGGAGGCGCCCCCACCAGCCGAGAAACGGAGTGTTTTTCCATAAACTCAGACATGTCGATACGCACCATTGCATCGTCGCTATCGAACATAAAGTTCGCCAGCGCTTTACACAGCTCGGTTTTCCCTACCCCGGTTGGCCCAAGGAACAGGAACGAACCGATCGGGCGATTTGGATCTGACAGACCCGCACGGCTACGGCGAATGGCGTTCGATACCGCTTCTACCGCTTCGTCCTGACCGATCACGCGATGATGCAGGTCATGCTCCATACGCAGCAGTTTTTCACGTTCACCTTCCATCATCCGCGACACCGGAATACCGGTCCAGCGCGCCAGCACTTCGGCGATCTCAATATCTGTCACGCGGTTACGCAACAGACGCATAGTTTTGCCTTCAGCCTGGGTTGCCGCTTCCAGCTGTTTTTCCAGTTCAGGGATTTTCCCGTACTGCAATTCCGACATCCGTCCAAGATCGCCATTACGCCGCGCCTGTTCTATCGCGATTTTCGCCTGTTCCAGTTCAGCCTTAATGGTCTGGGTGCCGGAGAGAGAAGCTTTCTCGGCTTTCCACTCTTCTTCTAATGTCGAATATTGACGCTCTTTATCTTCCAGCTCTTCGTTAAGCATTTCGAGGCGTTTTTTACTCGCTTCGTCAGACTCTTTCATCAGTGCGCGCTGTTCCAGTTTGAGCTGGATAATGCGGCGATCGAGCCGATCAAGCTCTTCCGGTTTAGAGTCAATCTGCATACGAATACTGGATGCAGCTTCATCGATCAGGTCGATAGCTTTATCCGGCAACTGGCGATCGGAAATATAGCGATGCGACAACGTTGCCGCCGCGACGATCGCCGGGTCGGTAATCTGCACATGGTGGTGCAGCTCATAACGTTCTTTCAGGCCACGCAGAATCGCAATGGTATCTTCCACTGTCGGCTCAGCAACAAACACTTTCTGGAAACGACGCTCCAGCGCAGCGTCTTTCTCTATATACTGACGATACTCATCCAGCGTGGTGGCACCGACGCAGTGCAGTTCGCCACGCGCCAGCGCTGGCTTCAGCATATTACCCGCATCCATCGCGCCATCGGCTTTCCCGGCGCCAACCATAGTATGCAGCTCGTCGATAAACAGAATGACATTGCCTTCCTGCTTCGAGAGATCGTTAAGCACACCTTTCAGACGCTCTTCAAACTCGCCGCGGTATTTCGCCCCAGCCACCAGCGCGCCCATGTCCAGCGCCAGAACGCGCCGACCTTTAAGCCCTTCCGGCACTTCACCATTAACAATGCGCTGCGCCAGCCCTTCAACGATAGCGGTTTTACCCACCCCCGGTTCACCAATTAGCACCGGGTTGTTTTTAGTCCGGCGTTGCAGTACCTGAATGGTACGGCGGATCTCTTCGTCACGGCCGATAACCGGATCGAGCTTGCCTTGCTCGGCACGCTCGGTCAGATCGACGGTGAATTTCTTCAAGGCCTGACGTTGGTCTTCAGCCCCTTGATCATTCACGTTTTCACCCCCACGCATTTGTGCAATGGCCTGAGTCACATTCGCCGTAGTTGCGCCCGCGGATTTCAGTAAATCGGTCAGCGTACCGCGAGACTCCAGTACCGCCAGAACGAAAAGTTCTGACGAAATAAAATTGTCACCCCGTTTTTGCGCCAGCTTGTCGCAAAGATTGAGCACCCGCACTAAATCCTGAGAAGGCTGCACGTCGCCGCCGGTGCCTTCCACCTGCGGTAAACGGCTTAATGCCTGTTCAACGGCTGTACGTAGCGCGCCAGCATTAACGCCAGCAGAGGTTAATAAAGGAAAAACCGAACCGCCTTCCTGCTTCAGCAAGGCACTCATTAAATGAAGAGGTTCGATAAATTGGTTGTCGTGCCCCAGTGCGAGCGATTGGGCATCGGCAAGAGCAAGCTGGAATTTATTGGTAAGACGATCCAGACGCATAACTCCTCCCATGATAGGTCAAAATTGCTACTGGAGATTAAATGAGGTCATCCCTCAATTATTCAAGGTGAATGACCTGAATTATGCAAAAGAAAGTATATGCGAACTGGATCGTCTTGATTCTTTAGGTTATATCAGCCAAATAAAACTTGCCATACGGCCGGTTATCTTGTCCCGGCGGTATGAGAAAAAATCATCCTTTTGGCTAAAGGTGCAATGCTCACCGCCAAATACCTGCTGAACACCCACCGACGTCAGACGCTGGCGCGCGAGCTGGTAGATATCAGCGAAATATTTCTCACCGTGCAAACGAAAAGCCCGATCGGCCTCCACATCATGCGCCATAAATGCCTCGCGCACTTCTGCGCCGACTTCAAATGCCTGCGGCCCAATCGACGGCCCTAACCAGGCGAGCAGGTTTTCCGGCTTGTCAGTAAAACAGGCAACCGTCTTTTCCAGCACGCCCGCACACAACCCGCGCCAACCGGCATGAGCAGCAGCGACTTCGGTTCCATCACGATTGCAAAACAGCACCGGCAGACAGTCGGCAGTCATCACCGCGCAAACCGTACCGGGCGTGTTGCTGTATGACGCATCTGCCCGTTTAGAGGTATAAGACCCGCCATCAAGCAGCAGCACGTCAGTACCGTGTACCTGCTCAAGCCATATCGGCCTGGAAGGCAACCCTCCCTCGGCAAACATACGTTTGCGATTCTCTTCCACATGCTCAGCATCGTCACCACAGTGGGCACCGAGGTTTAGCGAGTGATATGGCGGCAAGCTCACTCCGCCGATACGGGTTGAACTGCATGACGCCACGCCTTTCGGCTGCGGCCAATCAGGGAGGATCAGTTTGGTCATAACCAGGCGATATCGTCCTTATGGGTTTCAAAATCCGCGCGCATAGCGGCAATCAAATCCACCATGTCCTGCGGAATAGGCGCGTGCCACTCCATTTCAATGCCGCTGATGGGGTGGTAAAGACGCAGCATTGTAGCGTGCAGAGCCTGACGATCAAACTTGCGCAGCACATCGATAAATTCATCAGAAGCGCCTTTCGGCGGACGCGGACGGCCACCATAAAGCTGATCGCCAACCAGCGGATGAGTGATATGCGCCATATGCACGCGGATCTGGTGGGTACGGCCGGTTTCCAGACGCAGACGCAGACGCGTATGCACACGGAAGTGCTCCATGATGCGATAGTGCGTTACCGCCGGTTTACCCATCGGGTGCACTGACATATGGGTACGCTTGGTCGGGTGCCGGCTGATAGGTTCTTCAACCGTACCACCTGACGTCATATGCCCAATCGCCACCGCTTCATATTCACGCGTGATTTCGCGCAGCTGCAACGACTCGACCAGGCGAGTTTGCGCCGGGATTGTTTTCGCTACCACCATCAAGCCGGTGGTGTCTTTGTCCAGACGGTGCACGATCCCCGCGCGTGGAACATCAACAATCGGCGGATAATAGTGCAGCAATGCATTCAACACCGTACCATCCGGGTTACCTGCGCCGGGATGAACGACGAGGTCGCGCGGTTTATTGATCACGATAATGTCATCATCTTCGTAGACGATATTCAGTGGGATGTCCTGCGGTTCGAAGCGCGCTTCTTCTTCAATTTCCACATCAATAGTGATGCGTTCTCCACCCAACACTTTCTCTTTCGGCTTGTCGCAAATACTGTCATTGACCTGCACGTGCTGGTCGAGAATCCATTCTTTTATTCGCGAACGTGAATAATCCGGGAACAATTCGGCCAAAGCCTGATCTAAGCGTTGACCGAGTTGGTTTTCGGACACCGTTGCGGTGAGTTGTACTCGTTGTGCCATATACAGCTTCTTCGTTAACGTTGGGTTTTACGGCTTCGCCGTATAATATAGTGTGCTATTGTAGCTGGTCTTAGTCGGGAGCAGGAATAAAGAATCTCCCGCATACACATTCTGAGGAAAGTCTAAACGTCATGACGCGCTTGAAATATCTGGTGGCAGCCGCCACGTTGAGTCTGGCTTTGGCGGGTTGCTCCGGTTCAAAGGAAGTGGTGCCTGATAATCCACCAAATGAAATCTACGCGACTGCCCAGCAAAAACTGCAAGACGGTAACTGGAAGGCGGCAATAACGCAACTAGAAGCACTGGATAATCGTTATCCGTTTGGTCCGTACTCACAGCAAGTGCAGTTGGATCTGATCTACGCCTACTACAAAAACGCCGATTTACCGTTGGCGCAAGCCGCGATTGACCGTTTTATTCGTCTGAACCCAACCCATCCGAACATTGATTATGTGATGTATATGCGTGGGCTGACCAACATGGCTCTGGACGACAGCGCTCTGCAAGGGTTCTTTGGCGTGGATCGCAGCGATCGTGACCCGGCTCATGCGCGTGAGGCGTTCAATGACTTCAGTAAACTGGTACGTGGCTATCCGCAGAGCCAGTACATCACTGACGCCACCAAGCGTCTGGTATTCCTGAAAGATCGTCTGTCGAAATATGAGCTGTCGGTGGTGAATTACTACACCGATCGCGGTGCCTGGGTTGCTGTTGTCAACCGCGTAGAAGGCATGCTACGTGATTATCCGGATACGCAGGCGACGCGTGATGCGCTGCCGAAAATGGAGAAGGCCTACCGCGAGATGCAAATGAACGCGCAGGCAGACAAGGTTGCGAAAATTATCGCGGCCAACAGCAGCAATACATAAATCTCTGAAACACAAAACGGCAGCCAGTGGTTGCCGTTTTTTTTATTCATTTCACCAATAGCTGAAGCGGTTTAGCCGCAATGCATCCTATCAACTATGACTGTTAATGAAGAGTTCCACAAGGTAATTTTCCCCTCTTCCTGTCCTGCCTCACAAAACCTTCCCTTTGACAAAAACCGACAAAATAGTGTGATTTAAATCACGCTTTTTGACATTAGGCGCGGTATGCTGAAATCACCCAGACGGAAAGACAAGAGGTAAAATTTATGACAATGAACATTACCAGTAAACAAATGGAAATTACTCCGGCAATCCGCCAGCATGTCGCAGACCGTCTCGCCAAACTGGATAAATGGCAAACACATCTGATTAATCCACATATCATTCTCTCCAAAGAGCCGCAGGGCTTTATCGCTGATGCCACGATCAACACACCGAATGGACATCTGGTGGCCAGCGCACGGCATGAAGATATGTACACTGCTATCAACGAATTGATTAACAAGCTGGAACGGCAGCTCAATAAAGTGCAGCACAAAGGTGAAGCACGTCGCGCCGCAACATCGGTGAAAGACACAAGCTTCGTTGAGGAAGAAGAAGAGTAGTCTCTATATTGAGTTCATATCCAACGCGCCTGCGGGCGCGTTTTTTATTGACAGAGCGAAAACAGTACGGGTACTGTACTTCGGTCGCTCAAAGGAAATTTACATGAAACATGTGCCGTTCTTCTTCGCATTCTTTTTTACCTTCCCCAATTAGGGAGGCGATTCGTTTTGTGATAAAGAATGCGAAGACGAACAATAAGGCCTCCCACTCCGGGAGGCTTTTTTTTTTAATAATAAAAGGCAACAACATGACGGCTGAAAACCCCTTACTGGATTTACGCGTAAAGATCAGTGCACTGGATGAGCAGTTGCTGACCCTGCTAGCCGAGCGCCGCCAGCTCTCCGTTGAGGTCGGCAAAGCCAAGCTCGACTCACACCGCCCGGTGCGCGATATCGACCGCGAGCGAGATTTACTGGAGCGCCTGATCCAACTGGGCAAAGCGCATCACCTCGATGCCCATTACATCACCCGCCTGTTCCAACTGATCATTGAAGATTCCGTCCTGACTCAGCAAGCCCTGCTCCAGCAGCACCTCAACAAGATCGATCCACACTCAGCGCGCATCGCTTTTCTGGGGCCAAAAGGCTCTTATTCGCACCTCGCGGCGCGCCAGTATGCTGCTCGTCATTTTGAGCAATTTATCGAGAGCGGTTGCCTTAAGTTTCACGATATTTTTAACCAGGTCGAAACCGGCCTGGCGGATTACGCCGTGGTGCCGCTGGAAAATACCAGTTCCGGCGCTATCAACGACGTGTACGATTTACTTCAGCACACCAGCTTGTCGATTGTTGGTGAGCTGACGGTGCCGATCGATCACTGTGTGCTGGTTTCTGGCTCAACGGATCTGGAGCAGATCCAGACCATTTACAGCCACCCGCAACCTTTCCAGCAGTGCAGCCAATTCCTGAACCGCTACCCACAGTGGAAAATCGAATATTGCGAAAGCACCTCGGCGGCGATGGAAAAAGTAGCACAGGCGAAATCAACGCATGTTGCTGCACTGGGCAGCGAAGCGGGCAGCGCACTGTATGGTTTACAGGTGCTGGAGCGTAACCTGGCGAACCAGACGCAGAATATCACCCGCTTTATCGTACTGGCGCGTAAAGCCATTGATGTATCAGAGCAGGTTCCGGCGAAAACCACGCTACTGATGGCGACAGGCCAACAGGCCGGTGCGCTGGTTGAAGCGCTACTGGTGCTGCGCAATCATAATCTGATAATGACCAAACTGGAGTCGCGCCCAATCCACGGTAATCCATGGGAAGAGATGTTCTACCTTGATGTGCAGGCCAATCTCCACTCAGCAGAAATGCAAAAAGCGCTGCGCGAACTGAGCGATATCACCCGTTCGCTGAAAGTGCTTGGCTGCTATCCCAGCGAAAACGTGGTGCCGGTCGATCCGGTTTAGCACTCTTTGAACAGCGGTTTCTTCATCCCTGCCACATTCACCGGCAGGGTGAAGATAGCGCCAGAAAGAGGATACCTTGCCAGTTCTTCTTCCTCCATATTTTCCCGCGTAGTAGTAATAAACAGCGTTTTCATGTCATCGCCGCCAAAGCAGACCATCGTCGGGCAACGTACCGGTAAACGGTACTCCGCAAGCTGTTCGCCCTGCAGTGAGAAGCGTGCCACGCGCCAGCCATCAAACATCGCGCTCCAGTAGCAACCTTCAACATCCACCGCCGCACCATCCGGGATACCTTCCCCGGCAGTAAACCGGCGGAACACTTCCCGACGCCCCGGTTCCCCCTTCTCATCCAGCGGCGTACGATAAATCACACCGTTAGGCGTATCGGAGGTAAACATCCATTGCTGATCCAGGCTGAATGCCAGACCATTCGCCCCGTGAATATCGCACTGCACCACTTTCGGCGTCAGATCGTTATCCACCCGCAATAGCAAAGCGCCGTTGTAATCGCCCGGCCCCCAGAACGTCCCGGCGTAAAAGCGTCCCCGGTGATCTGTGCCGCCATCGTTAAAGCGCGCCAGTTGCGGATTCGATGGGTTGTCGCACACTTTTTGTCGCAGCAGGCCGCGCGGATCCGTCAGCCAGATTGCATTACGCATTGCCACGATAAAGCCGCCTTTCTCGCGCAGCGCAAAACAGCCGACCTCTTCCGGAAAGGAGAGCACCCGGTGTTCACCAGATGCCAGATGGTAACGATGAATTTCACCTTCCAGAATATCCGCCCAGTAAAGCGCCTGTTCTGCTTCGCTCCAGGTCGGGCATTCCGGCAGATGACCAGTATAATCAAACAGCTTCTGTAACTCCGCCATTGCGCGTCCCTTAAATGAAAAAAGCCAGCGGTAACCACTGGCTTTTCAGTATAAACGGCTTTTCTTTTATTGGCGGCTATTGGCGGCTATCGTTCGCCTGACGCAGCAATACACGGCTTTCGTTCTGAAAACGCTGAGCGTAATCGCCAAACCAGTGCTCCACTTTGCGGAAGCTGTCGATAAAGGCCTGTTTGTCGCCCTGCTCCAGCAATCCGATGGCTTCGCCAAAGCGCTGGTAGTAACGCTTGATCAGCGCCAGATTGTTCGACGACGACATAATAATGTCTGCGTAAAGCTGCGGATCCTGCGCAAACAGGCGCCCAACCATTGCCAGTTCAAGACGATAAATCGGCGATGAGAGCGCCAGCAACTGCTCAAGCTGCACATTCTCTTCGGCCAGATGCAACCCGTAAGCGAATGTCGCGAAGTGGCGCAGCGCCTGAATAAATGCCATATTCTGGTCGTGTTCAACAGCACTGATGCGATGCAAACGCGCGCCCCAGACCTGAATCTGTTCAAGGAACCACTGGTAAGCCTCTGGCTGACGTCCGTCGCACCAGACCACCACTTGCTTGGCAAGGCTACCGCTGTCCGGGCCAAACATTGGGTGTAAACCAAGCACCGGGCCTTTATGCGCCGACAACATCGCCTGCAACGGACCGCTTTTCACCGATGCCAGATCGACCAGAATACAGTCGTCCGGCAGCGGCGGCAGTTGGCCTATCACCTGTTCGGTCACGTGGATCGGCACACTGACTATCACCATGCCAGCATCGGCCAGCAGCTCGCCCGCCTGCGCCCAGTCCTCTTTCTCCAGAATGCGAACCTGATAACCCGACAGCGTTAACATTTTGGCAAACAGTTGCCCCATCTGACCTGCGCCGCCGACAATCACCACCGGCCGCATTTCAGGACACAGGGTTTTAAAACCTTTGTCATTTTCGCTGGAGTAGGATTCACGCATCACCCGGCGCAGCACATCTTCAATCAGATCCGGCGGAACGCCGAGCATTTCGGCCTCTTTGCGGCGTGAAGCCAGCATTGAGGCTTCACGTTCCGGCACATAGATCGGCAAGCCATATTTGCTTTTTACTTCGCCAACTTCGGCCACCAGTTCCAGACGGCGCGCCAGCAACCCCAGCAGCGCCTTATCCACTTCATCAATTTGATCGCGTAGCGCGGTCAATTCAGCCACCATAACAACCTCTTAAGCGAAACGCGCCGCCAGACTATTGCGCAGATCTTTATCGATCTCACGCAACAGCGCTTCAGTCGATTCCCAGCTAATGCAGGCATCCGTCACGGAAACGCCGTACTTCATGGCGCAGCGCGGCTGCTCTGAGGATTGATTGCCTTCATGAATGTTGCTTTCAATCATCAGACCGGTAATCGAGCGGTTGCCATCTTTGATCTGTGCCACCACAGATTCGGCAACGGCAGGCTGGCGACGGTAATCTTTGTTGGAATTACCATGGCTGCAATCTACCATCAGCGACGGTTTCAGTCCCGCCTGTTCCATCTCTTTTTCACACTGCGCTACATCCGCCGGGCTGTAGTTCGGAGCTTTGCCGCCGCGCAGGATCACATGCCCATCCGGGTTACCCTGGGTTTGCAGCAGGCAAACCTGTCCGGCCTGGTTGATGCCGACAAAGCGGTGCGGCATTGACGCTGCGCGCATAGCATTAATTGCCGTCGCCAGGCTACCGTCGGTGCCGTTTTTGAAACCGACCGGCATCGACAGGCCGGACGCCATTTCGCGGTGCGTCTGGGATTCGGTGGTACGCGCACCAATTGCCGACCAGCTAAACAAGTCCCCGAGGAACTGCGGGCTGTTCGGATCCAGCGCTTCGGTCGCCAGCGGCAGGCCCATACTCACCAGTTCCACCAGCAGTCGACGCGCGATCTTCAGGCCAGCTTCCACATCAAACGAGCCATCCATGTGCGGATCGTTAATCAGCCCCTTCCAGCCAACGGTGGTACGGGGTTTTTCAAAATAGACGCGCATCACCAGATAGAGGCTATCGCTGACCTCTGCGGCAAGGGCTTTAAATCGACGAGCATATTCAATCGCGGCTTCAGGATCGTGAATCGAGCAAGGGCCACACACCACCAGCAGGCGCGGATCTTTTCCGGCTATGATGTTGGAGATGGTCTGGCGGGACTGCGCGATTTGTGCTTCCTGCTCAATAGTCAGCGGAAAAGCCGCTTTCAATTGTTCCGGGGTGATCAAAACCTGTTCGTCAGTGATATGTACGTTGTTCAGCGCGTCTTTTTGCATGATGGCGATCCTGTATGACTCGTTTTGCGATAGGGATTCCTCCGCAGAGGATGGTGTAACCATACCATATGCGGTAAAGATTTCAATCCACAAAACGTACCATTTTATTTACATAGCCAATTTATTGCGCTTTATTACGGCACTGCGTGTAATTATAAATTTACACACAGTGCCTTTTGATTATGTTTGTGCGCTGGCTGAACGCTGCACGACACGTTTCCAGCGCAGGGCATCAATCAGTATAAACATCAGCAAACTGCCGCCCATCACCGGCAACATGAGCCCCAGCAGCAGCGCGATGACTAGTGTGCTAAAACGCCCTGCGCGGCTCAAACTTAGCCAGCAGGAAAGCAAGGTTGCCGCGGGATTAACCGCAGCACCTGTCGGTCGGCGAATCCACCACAATCGGTAGCCAACCACGATCATCACGCACAGCGCAGCACCAAAAAGGATCAGTAATAACTGGTTTGCAAGGCCGAACAACACCCCCATATGAAAATCGACGCCCCAGCGCGTCAGTTTCGCCATCAGCGGGAAGTCGGCAAACCGAGTGTGATCAACCACCGCCAGAGTGCTGCCATTTATCGCTACCGCATCGACCTGCGTTGGCCAGCTGCGATCGATTTCTGTCACCGTCCACGCTTTATCCATACTGCGCGGCGGACGGATTTCCAGTTTGCTGGCAGCAATTCCGGCCCGCCGGGCAACCTGCAACACATCATCAAATTGTGCCAGGTTCAGCGCCATTTCCGGCATATGCATACCCGTAGGATGCAGATGATGTTCCGCATGGGGATCGGTCGCCATCGTTGCGCCATCAAGCTGCGTGTTAACCTGCGGCGTCATCCAGCCAAAAGCCGCACGCAGGCTATCGACATTGCCGCCCGCCCACTGCGACCACGTCAGGCCGGTGGCAGAAAACAGCAGCATACCGGCCAGCAGACTCCAGCCAAGCACCACATGCAGGCGGCGATGATTTTGCACTGCGTTATTTATCCGCCGTTTCGGGCGTGTGAAAAACCACAGTGCAATCCCCCCTAAGGCAGCCACCCACATCCATGAAGCGGCAAGCTCGCTGTAGAGGCGGCCCGCATCGCCCAGCAGCAGTGAGCGGTGAAAATAGTCGATCCACTGGCGCAGCGGCAAAATACCACTGGTACCGTACACCGTCATATCACCCTTCACCTGTAACGTCACCGGATCGATAAAGATGGCACGGTTTTCCGACACGCCAAGTTGCGGATCGGCAAACATCACACGCGTAGTGGCGTTGTCGGCAAGGCCAGGCCGCACAGCATGCAGACGCAGATAGCCACCGGTCACCTGTTCAGCAACAGCAATCTGCTTAGCAAGCGGCTGGCGCGTACCGGAGGACACACCGTACAGCGCATCGCTGTAGAGGACATTTTCCAGTTGTGGCGTCGCCACGTATAGCGTGCCGCTCAGGGCCGCGATAAAGATAAAAGGCCCGACAAACAAGCCAATATAAAAGTGCAGGCGTCGCAGCAAATTCAGCCACGCCGCACGCGGGGTGCAGGAAGTCATACTTTTCCTCAGGAATAGTCAAAGTGTGCCGTTATGCAGAGACGAACGGCCTTTTATAAATGTCAGGGAAAGCAGAAAAGCGGCGGCGCGCGGGTGTCAGGACAAAGCCAGGGGAAGAAATGCCACAGTCTGACCGGCAGGCGAGCGGGTATCCGGCGCATGCGCAATGCGCGCCCCATCAACAACAGCATAACCAGCAGGATCAGGCCAGGCACATGTGACAGCAAGACGCAATAACCACAGGCTTCAGAGTGATCAACAGGCAGTGAAGTTTGCGAGTGCGTTTCCGGCTGAGATGACATCTCATGATGCATCGGCATGCTCATCTGGTGATGCATACCCGGCATGGCACTCATTGGATCTTGTTGCAGGAAGACGGAAATCAGCGGGGCGACGACGATCAGCAGGATCGCAAACAGCGCCAAACATGTGGCTGAGCGTTTTGCTGCCCATTGATGAAAAACGTTCTTCACCGCATCTCCTCCCGATCGAGGCCGCATTGTAAATTAATCATCACCAATAGGTTAAATTATTTCGAAAAAGAAAAGGTGGGCGCAGCAAAAAAGTTAGTTAAACCGCTTTTGCCACCACTTGCAGCATTCAACGATTTACCCTTCTTTATCAGGGTATAAAATCCTTTTTCCTGCAGGGAATTGCAGCGTTATGCAACATCCGCCGCCATTTTGCCGCCATGAAGTTGCGACAGCGGGTTGAGCATCACCGCCTCTTCAAGATGATCGGGCGCAAAGTGGGCGTAGCGCATGGTTTCACGGATATTGGCATGGCCAAGAATACGTTGCAGCACGAGAATATTACCGCCATTGGTCATGAAGTGCGCGGCAAAAGTGTGGCGCAAAACATGGGTTTTCTGCCCTTCAGCCAACGCGATATCGGTGGTAGACAGCATTTTGCTGAATTCCCCATAGCACGGCTGGAACATCTGCCCTTGCAGCGGTGATAGCTCGTCAAAAAGCCACGGCGGGATCGGCACCGTCCGGTTACGCCCACCTTTGGTTTTGATAAAGGTGATTTTATTCGCCGCAAGCTGCGCGCGATTGAGGTTTTCCGCCTCGCGCCAGCGCGCACCGGTCGCCAGGCAAATTTTCACCACCCGGGTTAAATCAGCATGACCGTAGCGTTCACAGGCCGCCAGCAGGGTGATAATTTGCGGCTGCGTCAGCCACGTCATTTCCCGCTCTTTTTCGCGAAAAATGCGCACGTTTTCAATCGGGTTCGGCAGCGACCATTCACCCAGCCGCCGCAATTCGTTAAACACCGCGCTCAAATATTGCTGCTCGCGGTTGACCGTTATCGGTTTCACCTTCCACTTTGCTTTGTCCGGCGTGTAACCGTTGTCGATTTCGCCGCTCAGACGCTGATCGCGATAGTGCGCCCACGCTTTGGCGGTCAGCCGCGAGGCGACTGGATCGCCCAGCCCACGACAGACAATCTCCAGCTTCGCCATCCGCGACTTGCTCGCCGCCAGCGACTGGCCATGCAGCTTAAACCACAGCGCAACCAGCTCGCTTAAGCGCCGGCGATCCTCTTTTTCGCCCAGCCACGGCTTCTCCTGCGCCTCCTGTTTCGTCCAGGATTCAAACGCTTCGGCCTCGCCTTTAGTATTAAACTGCCGACGAATGCGCCGCCCTTCCCGTCCCTGAGGGTACAGTTCGCACAGCCACTTGCCGTTTTTCTGTTTGCTAACCGTCATTGCCGCTTACACATGTTTTTCCAGCGTAAAGACCACCACGCCGAACGGCGCAATCTCTGTCACACCACACTCGAAATCGACCGCGTTATTCGTCAGGCGTACTTTGCCGCCCGGCAGACGCACCACATCAAACACATCCAGCGCATCGTCGATACTGATAAACCAGCGCCCGTTGCCAATTTTCTGCGCCAAGGTATCCACCAACCAGGCCGCATTTAGCCCCTCGATAAAATTCAGCCCTTCCGCCGATGAAGGCACAAGGCTGCGATCCAGCGCCCAGTTCCCCGCCTCTTTCAGCTCGCCGGATTCCAGACGGAATTTCGGGATGCTCAGTACGGCATCACTTGACGCCGCCGGTGCCGGAGCTGGGTACATTTCGCCTTTCCCGGTCGCCAGCCAGTTCAACGAGACACCAGTATCCAGCGCACAGGTCACCACCACGTCGCCGGGGAAAAATTCACGCCGCACCCAGGTGCTGATGGTACCGGAGGAGATATCGAGCAGGTCGCCGAGATCTTTTTGCATCTGGAAACCATACGCATCGAGGATGCGACGCAGCACCGGACGCCCGCCGGTCGATAAAATCTCATCGTACAGCGCCTTACCTTTCGGCTGCGGCTTATCCGCTAATTTTGCATTTGCAAACTCACCGCTTACCAGCCAGTGCAAATCTGCGCCAGTATCCAGCGCGCATTTGACCACCGCCTTATAGGGCACGCTGTCGCGCTGGATCCAGCTACTGATATTATTCGCCGGGACGTCCAGCGCTTCGGCGAGCGCCTTCTGGCTGGAGACAGAATAGGACGCAGCAATACGCTCGATCACATCCTGAACACTCATTTTGTTATCACTCATGTTCACCAACACCAAAAAAGCGATTTACACAATCGCATTTGCGATTTATATTGCTATGCATCGACCAAAATGCACAGCAGTGCAGTACATTTCAAACAACAGGAGATAATGCGATATGTCAGATGCAAAATCAACGCCGTCGCATCCGTTATCTGGCTCTCAAATGCAATCCAGGAATTTCACCCATGGGCAGATGGATGAGCTGGTATCCGCCCTTCTCCCGACGTTGCAAACCCTGATCCGCTCGGCAATGTCCGATGCCATGACGGTGCGGGATTTTGCCGCCATGCGCGGTATCAGCGAGCGTCTGGTCTGGCAATGGCTCGACGAAGGCATCCTGCTGAAAGCCCCGACCCGCGACTATTCGAGCGCGGAAAATGCCAGTAAACGCAGCCGCACACTGATCAACGTGCAGGCCTGGCGCGACAAATTAACCCAGCAAGCTATCGACTGTCGTTATCTCGACCGTCGTTCCGGCACCTCGTTTAGCTGAATTTGCTTTTGCAAGCTCAACAGTAAACAGGAGGTAACATGGCGATCACTTCACCCACCGCAATGCTTCCGCTCAACGCCGGAGAACGCCTGAGCGGGTTGAACCATATCGCAGAAATCCGCGGCCGCTTCTGGGGTGATAGCTGGCGCGAGGTAGCGCGCTTTATCGATGAGATGCGCGACAGGCGGGATGAACATTTTGAAGAGAACAGTCGGGCATTGGCGGCGATCTTCTTTCTTGCCAGAGTTCCGGCGGCGCGTCAGGCGCTTCATCCGGATGCGCTGACGCTTGAGGAGAAGCGGGCGCTGATTGCCGCCATGAACCATTTCCGCGCGGTGGTAAGCCTATTTCCGAAACGGCTAACCATGCCGCTGTAACCCCTTTTTTTATACCTATGACGTCAACCCGTCGGGCCTCCCTTTGCCCGAATTTCAGGAGAAATACCATGCGTAAAAATATTACCCCCCATCCAGGACGCAGCCATGAAGAGATCGCGCTGCTGCTGGCAGAAGCCCGCAACAATGAACGCCTGCGCTGCGCCAGCATTATCTCGGGGCGACTGGACGCGCTGGCAGCGCTTATCGCTACCCAGCGTCTTGAGTGGTGCGATGCCGCCGAGCTACTGCGCCAGGAAGCGAACCATATCGATAACCAGGCACAGGAGCTGCACTGATGGCCGATGAAATGGATCTCGTTCAACAGCGTGAACTGGACGATCGCGAGCGCTATATCCGCCAGGCGCGTAACCGCCTGTTGTTGCCCTCACGCCTCACCTGCGAATGCTGTGACGCGCCGATTCCCGAGGCCCGGCGAATGGCGTTGCCCGGTGTGACCTGCTGCGTCAGTTGCCAGCAACTCGCCGAACTGAAAGATAAACATTACCGGAGGCGCTAATTGGCCGCCTCATGGGCTTATCCGTGGAACGCGGCACGTTCAGCGATCGCCAGCCCGTATCTCACCCACGCAGAACTGCACCGCCGCAACCAGCATTTTGCGGCGGTGCAGCAGGCGCGACACGCGCTGGCGCTGCAACCGGAGTGCATACGCTTTCCGGTCACCCGCTGTATTGATGCGCTGGAACAGGCGCAAGGTACGGCGCGGGCCAACGCATTTCTCTGCCACTTCTTTCACCGCGCTATCCCACGGCTAAACGCGGTGGCGCAGCACTACCAACACAAACCGCTTAGCCCGCGTCTCTCCAGAGCCGTGTTCAATGGCCATTTTGATACCGCCATCCAGCAGGATCTGGCGAGCCGTCTGATGACACTGCTGGCCCGCTACAACCTACTGCCGGATCTGGCGAAAAGCGCAGTTGACCGACTGGCGACCGACATCGCGTATTTTATTCGCGGCGAACTGGCAAACATCGATACCGCGGAAACGGCAGAGCTAAAAACCCTGCACCGCTGGTATCTGCACGCCGGAATGATTGCACTGCAATTTAACGTCACGCCGCCGCACTGGCAGCGTGTCACCCGTAAAGTCGCCTGCGCTGATGAGATTGCCCCGGCGGTGATCCGCTTGTTTAGCGAAGTCTGGTGGCGTAGCCATCTGCGTCGTATCGCCGCCCAGTGGCGCGAACATTTACAAATTGCGCTGGGTAACGTCAGCAAGAAAAAACGGCCCTATGCCAGCGACGATTGCATCAGCACCTGGCGCGAGCAGAAACGCCGTAACCGCGAGTTCCTCAACAGCATGGAGCTGGAAGATGAGGAAGGGAACCGCATCAGCCTGATCGATAAGCATGACGGCTCGGTCGCCAACCCGGCGATTCGCCGCTGCGAGCTGATGACACGCATTCGCGGCTTTGAAACGATTTGTCAGTCGCTGGGTTATGTCGGCGAGTTTTATACCCTGACCGCGCCATCAGCCTGGCACGCCACCACCCGCGCCGGTTACCGCAACCATAAGTGGAACGGCGCCAGTCCGGCACAAACGCAAGGCTATTTCACCCGGCTGTGGGCGCGGATCCGCGCCAGCCTGCATCGTAACGGATTGCGCATTTTCGGTATTCGCGTGGCGGAGCCACATCACGATGGCACACCACACTGGCATCTGCTGCTGTTTATGCAGCAGCAGGATGTCAGCCGCGTGCGCGAAATTCTGGGCGTCTATGCCCGCGAAGAGGACAACCACGAGCTGGGCAGCGATAAGGCGAAGCGCGCGCGTTTTCACGCCGAGGCGATCGATGCGCAAAAAGGCAGCGCCACCGGTTATGTGGCGAAATATATCGCCAAGAATATCGACGGTTATGCGCTGGAAGGCGAGCACGATAACGAGAGCGGCGCACCGCTGCAGGAGACGGCGTGCGCAGTTTCTGCCTGGGCGGCGCGCTGGCGTATCCGCCAGTTTCAGTTTGTTGGCGGTGCGCCGGTGACAGTGTATCGCGAGCTGAGAAAAATGGCCGATGGCGAAACGGCACGCGGCTTAAGTGTGGAATTTGCATTGGTGCATGATGCCGCCGATGCCGGAGACTGGGCAGCTTACGTCAATGCTCAGGGCGGGCCATTTGTCCGTCGCGATGATTTGCAAGTGCGCACGCTGTATGCGCCAGACGAAGAATTTAACCAGTACGGTGAAACCACGTTACGTATTCGCGGGGTGTATGACACACAGGTCGGTGCCGGTTCGCCGGTGCTGACGCGGCTGAAAAAATGGAAAATTGTGCCGAAGCGAACGGAGGTTGACCTTCAGGGCGCGCCTGCGCCCTCTTGGAGTTCTGTCAATAACTGTACGCGCTGGCCCGCCGGCCGCTGTAGCGATCCACCACCCGATAACCTGATATGGATAGAGAAACCCGCGCCAAAAGCGTGGGTGAAGCAGAATAATGGTTTTCTTTTTCAGCAACATATTGATGCGGTGAAATAATTTTCGCTTCCCATTTATAAACGGCTTGTGATACTGTACAAATATACAGTAAAGAACTCATGAGGGGATTCATGGTGTCTGAACGGAATGAACGCGCCCAGCGGAAATGGGCGTGCGTAAGGTTTATTGCCGAGTTGTCTCTGCTCCACCATTGCAAAAAGGAAGAGCTGGAAATGGCGCTGTGGCTGATTGCCGACATGGCAGAAAGCGAAAGCACGACTGCGCAGGAAAGAGACATCTTTTACCAGGTAGAATAGCGGCCGGAACGCGCCGGTTACGGCGGCCTGTGCGCCAGATCATACCTGCACCGTTTCAGGCCGCCCCTCCCAGCTTCACACTACTTTCGCCCTGTTGTGCCAGCGTACAGCCAGCGGCGACAGATAGCGTCCGCCTGCTCCGGTCTGGAGACTTAACGGTGGGAAAAATCCTTCCCGACGGTAAGAGACGCGAAAACGATGAATGTAATCACACAACAGGGCGATACGCTCGATCTCCTTTGCCTGCGCTATTACGGCTACACCCAGGGTGTGGTTGAAACGGTGCTGGCGGCCAACCCCGGCCTTGCCGATCTGGGCGTGATTTTGCCTTACGGTACTCCGGTAAATCTGCCGGAAACGCAGGCACCGACGCAGACAGAAACGGTGAATCTATGGGCCTGACTATCGAAAAAGTCACCTCGTCGCTGGCGTACTGGATAAGCGTCGCGCTGACCTTTTTCGGTGCGATGACACCGCAGGATTTCGCAGCCTGGTTCGGCGCACTGGGCGTTGCCGTCACCGTCGCCGTGAACTGGTATTACCGCCGCAAAAGCTATCTGTTCCTGAAATCCTGTGCCATGAGCCAGGAGGTGATGAATGGGCTTACCCGTTAAGCGTTGTAGTGCTGCGGCCGTGCTGGCACTGGCGGTGCTGGTGCCAGATTTTCGTTTACTGCATACCTCGCAGCAGGGACTGGCGCTGATTGCCGATCTGGAAGGCTGTCGTCTGCGGCCGTACCAGTGCAGCGCCGGCGTCTGGACATCCGGCATTGGCCACACCGATGGCGTCGCGCCAACGCGGGATATCAGCGAAAAAGAGGCGGCGGTGAATCTGGTTGCCGATGTACTGCACGTTGAGCGACGGCTGGCAGCCTGCGCACCGGTTGCCATGCCGCCACAGGTCTATGACGCGGTGGTCAGTTTCGCCTTTAACATCGGCACCACTGCCGCCTGCAGTTCGACGCTGGTGTGGTTTATCAACCACAAACAGTGGCAACAGGCCTGCGATCAGTTGCCGCGCTGGGTGTTTATCAACGGCGATCGCAATCGCGGTCTGGAAAACCGCCGCGAACGCGAGCGCGCCTGGTGCCTGAAGGGGGTGAAATGACAGCCCGACTGATTGCCCTGCTGCTCACTGTGCTGGGCGCAATATGGCTGGTGCAGCAAAACCATGCGCTGCGCAGTGCGCTTTCGCAATCTACGCAGCTTACGCACGAGCAAAACAACACCATCGCGCAACTGAAAGCGCAGAGCGCCGCCGCTGATACGCTGGCGGCCAATAACGAGCAGGCGCAGGTGGCGCTGCGTCAGCAACTCAATGCCGCCAGCGAACAGGCCATGCGGCGCGAACAAACCATCACAAGGTTACTCCATGAAAATGACGCCTTTCGCTCCTGGTATAACACTCAGTTGCCTGATGCTGTGCGCCGGGTGCACCAGCGCCCCTCCTGCCCCTCTGCCGGTCACTGTTTACAACCGTTGCCCGCAGGTCAGCCTGTGTCCGATGCCGGGCAGCGATCCGCAAACTAACGGCGATTTAAGCGCCGATATCCATCAGCTTGAGCGCGCGCTGGAGAATTGCGCACTGCAAGTTGAAACTGTTAAACACTGCCAGGATGAGATAAATGCTAAAACCCAACACGCTGCGCAACGCCCTGACTGATGCTGTCCCGGCGCTGCACAACAATCCAGATACGCTGCGGCTGTGGGTGGACAAAGGCAGCAATATCGCCACGTTTGCCCCTTCGCTGTCGTTTGAAAAACAGTTCAACCTCAACGTCGCCATCAGCGCTTTTTCCGGTGATATCGATACGATTTTTGTGCCAATCATGGCCTGGCTGCGTGACAACCAGCCGGATATTCTCACCGTCGAAGCGGGACAGCGCGGCTGCTTTAGCTGGTCGCTGACGACCAACAGCGACGGTACACAAGATCTGACGATTATCCTGCAACTGACCGAGCGTACCAAAGTGACGGAAGTCGATGGCGCACTGCACGCTGAGACGCTGCCGGAGCCGTTGCCGCCAGCACTGGTTACCCGTCCGGTTGAGCTCTATATCAACGGTGAACTGGTGAGCCGCTGGGTTTCATAATGCCCGAAAATGCGCCCCGCGTTGTGCCAAAGGCCGGACAGCTTTGTCCGTTTTTCAAAGCCGGGGCTGCATAGCATCATTTCCGCTATGAACACACAACTCTCGCTCCAGGAAATGGCCCGCGCACTGCGCAATATGATCCGTACCGGGATTATCGTCGACATCGACCTGACTTCCGGACGTTGTCGAGTGCAGACAGGCGGCATCGTCACTCAGTGGTTGCAGTGGTTAACCCACCGCGCCGGACATTCACGTACGTGGTGGGCACCTTCGGTCGGCGAGCAAGTTTTACTGCTGGCGGTCGGCGGCGAGCTCGACACCGCTTTTGTGCTACCGGGCATTTTTTCTGACGACAACCCGGCGCCCTCCGTTTCGGCGGACGCCTGGCATATCGCCTTCCCCGATGGCGCGGTGTTCGAATACGAACCACAAAACAGCGCGTTGAAAGTCAGCGGCATTAAAACCGCCGATATCACCGCGTCCCAATCCGTAACCGTCAGTGTGCCGGAAGTGAAGGTTGTCGCCTCCACCCGCATCACGCTTGATACCCCGGAAGTAGTTTGTACCAACAAGCTCATCACCGGCACGCTGGAGGTGCAAAAAGGCGGCACGATGAGCGGCAATATCTCGCACAGCGGCGGTTCGTTGTCCTCCAACGGCAAAGTACTGCATACCCATCAACACCCCGGCGACAGCGGCGGTACAACAGGAGCGCCTCTATGACAGTGCAATACAGTGGCTTTGACCGCATCACCGGCCAGCGCCTGACCGACACCGAACATATCCGCCAGAGCATCAGCGATATTCTGCGCACACCTGTTGGCTCACGGGTCATGCGCCGCGATTACGGCTCGCTGCTGTTTGAGATGATCGACCAGCCACAAACCCCGGCGCTGACGCTGCAGATTCAGGCCGCCTGCTATATGGCGCTGCTGAAATGGGAACCGCGTATCACGCTGAGCTCAGTGACAACCGAACGGCAGTTCGACGGCAAGATGATTGTCAATCTGACCGGCCAGCTCGCCAGTACCGGCGAATCCCTTTCGTTAACCCTTCCAGTGAGTTAAAACCATGCCGATTATTGACCTGAGCCAGTTGCCCGCACCCAATGTGGTGGAGGAACTCGATTATGAAAGTCTTCTTGCCGAGCGCAAGGTGACGCTTATTTCCCTGTTTCCTGCCGAGGAACAGGAGGCCATCGCCCGTACGCTGGCGCTGGAATCCGAGCCGCTGACCAAGTTTCTTGAAGAGAACGCTTACCGCGAAGTGCTGTGGCGCCAGCGTGTTAATGAAGCCGCCCGCGCGGTGATGCTGGCGTACGCCGCCGGTAACGATCTTGATGTGATTGCCGCTAACAGCAATACCTCGCGACTGGTGATCACGCCTGCCGATAACAGCACCATCCCGCCGACTGCCGCAGTGATGGAGTCTGATAAAGATCTGCGACTGCGCGCACAGCAGGCCTTTGAAGGCTTAAGCGTGGCCGGGCCGGAAGGCGCTTATGAATACCATGGTCGCAGCGCCGATGGCCGGGTTGCCGATATCTCCGTGGTCAGCCCAAACCCGGCGTATATCACCATCTCAGTGCTCGCGCGCGAGGGCGATGGCAGAGCCAGCGACAAACTGGTCGCCATCGTTGAAAACGCGCTGAACGCAGAAGACGTCCGCCCGGTTGGCGACCGCGTAACGGTACAAAGCGCGGAAATTGTACCGTACCAGATTGACGCCACGCTCTATTTTTACCCGGGACCGGAATCGGAACCAATTCGTCAGGCTGCCGAGCAGCAACTCAAAGCCTATATCACCGCACAGCGCCGACTGGGCCGCGATATCCGCAAGTCGGCAATTTACGCTGCGCTGCACGTTGAAGGCGTGCAACGCGTGGAACTGAGTGCACCGCAAAGCGATCTGGTACTGGAGAAAAACCAGGCTTCGTACTGCACCGCCTGGAGCATTAATACAGGAGGCACCGATGAGTGATGACCGCCTGTTGCCCGTTGGTTCCTCGGTTCTGGAGGTGGCAACAGCAGAGGCAGCGGCTCAAATCGAACGCGTACCGGTGCCGCTGCGCACGTTATGGGATCCACTAACATGCCCGGCAGAACTGTTGCCTTACCTGGCGTGGGCGCTCTCTGTCGATCGCTGGGACTACAGCTGGCCCGAGGACACCAAACGTAAAATTATCGCCTCCGCTTTTTTTGTTCATCAACACAAGGGAACTATTAGCTCATTACGACGCGTTGTTGAACCGCTCGGCTACTTGATTGAGCTACGCGAATGGTGGCAGGAGAATGCTGAACCCGGCACGTTCCGGCTGGTCATTGGCGTGCAAGAGAATGGTATTACCGAGCAGATGTACCAGGAACTGGAGCGGCTGATCAACGATGCCAAACCAGCGAGCCGCCATCTTTCGGAGCTGAACATTAGCCTTAGCACCAGCGGCGAGTGTTATGTTGGCGTCGGTTATTACCTCGGTGAAGAACTGACGGTTTATCCTTACATGCCGGAAGAGATTGTGGTTGGCGGCGAGTATTACCCCGCTTCTGCCATTCATCTTATTGATGATGTCTATATCTCATAACCCATCACACTGCTGAAACGGGCTGCGGCCCGTTTTTTTTCATCACGCTTGTTGTGTCAGTAAGTAACCAACGCCGCTCAATGGTGTTCGTCTGTGGCTGAACGGAAAATAGCGTCACCGTTCATTCTTCACCAAACAACCTGAGAGTTAACACATGACTGCCAAATATTTTGCCATTCTGACCAATCAGGGCGCTGCGAGGCTGGCAAACGCCACGTCGCTCGGCACAAAACTTAATCTCACGCAGATGGCGGTTGGCGATGCCAACGGCGTACTACCGATGCCTGATCCATCGCAAACAAAACTGCTCAACCAACAGCGTATTGCGCCGCTGAACCGACTGTCGGTAGATCCTAATAACAGCAGCCAGATAATTGCCGAGCAGGTTATTCCGGAAACGGAAGGCGGTTTCTGGATCCGCGAAATTGGCCTCTATGATGATGCGGGTGTACTGATTGCGGTAGCCAACTGCCCGGAAACGTACAAACCGCAAATGCAGGAAGGGAGCGGACGCACGCAGACAATTCGCATGGTACTCACCGTTTCATCAACGGCTGCCGTCACGTTGAAAATCGACCCATCGGTGGTGCTGGCGACGCGGCAGTATGCCGACGACCTGATGAGCAATCATGTTAAAGCCGCTAACCCACATGCACAGTACGCACCACTGGCCAACCCGGTATTTACCGGCACGCCGACTGTGCCAGATACGCATATCGGCAACTACGGACAGCAGATCGCCAACACCAAATATGTGCGCGATGTTATTGCTGACTACGACGGCATTTTACCGGTGGGTTCGCCGGTCGCCTGGCCGCAAGCAACCCCGCCCGGCGGCTGGTTTAAATGCAACGGCGCGTCCTTTGATAAAACCCAGTTTCCACGGCTGGCGGCCGTCTACCCGGCCGGTGTTCTGCCGGATCTGCGTGGGGAATTTATTCGCGGGCTGGATGATGGGCGAAACCTTGACGCTGGTAGGGCACTATTAAGTGTTCAACTGGATGAGTTTAAAAGCCATAACCATACACCGGTAAAAAACCCGGTAAGAAATCGCTTCTTGACCGACTACAGCGAAAGCGGTATTGGCGCTCTAGCCAATTTAACCACCGGGGGCGGGTTGTTCTCCTTTTCAAGCTATACCGAATATACCGGCGGAGGAGAAACCCGTCCGCATAACGTTGCATTTAACTACATCGTGAGGGCTCAATAATGTTGACCGCAGTTCTGGATGAAAACCGCCTGGCCACCCACGCCGGTGAAGTAACTGTTTACAACTATGACGCGACCAGTCGCGAATACCTCTCCACATCTGTTGAGTATCTCGCCGTTGGTGTCGGTATCCCGGCGAACGCAGCACTTGATGCACCTCTTTCGGCGAAAACCGGATTTGCCGTATGCCGCAACGCTAACGGGCAAACCTGGGAATATATTCACGATTTTCGTGGTGAAACGGTATATGACACCACCAGCAGCGAACAGAAACAGATAACCGAACTGGGCGATTACCCAGCGAATGTCACCACGTTTGTTCCGGCTACGCCTTATGATGTCTGGAATGGCAGCGAGTGGGTAACCGATGAAAGCGCGCAAAAAACCGCGCTGATAGCGGAAGCCGAACAGAAAAAAACGCAGCGGCTGAAGATAGCGAAAGAGAATATCAGCGTGTGGCAGACCGAGCTGCAACTCGGCATTATCAGCGACGACGACAAAGCCAGCCTGGTGAAGTGGCTGGAGTACATCAAACGCGTACAGGTTGTTGATACCACAAACGCACCTGATATCACCTGGCCTGAACAGCCGCAATAATACCAACGGGCTGCGGCCCGTTTTTTGTCGGATAGCGCGGCGTTTATCCAACCTGGAACACCCCACAGGCCGCGCCAACGGGCAATTTTCCTCAGAGTTGTATCACCCGGCAACCAACCCTATCTGATAGGCCCAGCCCTAATATGCCCCGGACAATACCGTTTACTCAATCGACAACCTGAGAGTGAACGCATGACTGTAAAATATTTTGCCATTCTGACTAATCAGGGCGCGGCGAAGCTGGCGAATGCAACCGCGCTGGGCACCCAAATCCATATTACGCAAATGGCCGTTGGTGATGGCAACGGTAGCTTACCTACGCCCGATCCGGCACAAACCCAGTTGGTTAACCAAAAACGCGTCGGTGCAGTAAACACACTCACTGTCGATGCAGCGGATACCAATCAAATTATCGCCGAGCAGGTAATCCCGGAAAACGAAGGAGGATACTGGATCCGCGAGCTGGGTCTCTTTGATAGCGATGGCGTACTGATCGCCGTCGCCAATTGCCCGGAAACCTACAAACCGCTGTTAGGCGAAGGTAGCGGACGCACACAGACGATTCGTATGGCGCTGATTGTTTCCTCTACCGCAGCCATCACACTCAAAATTGATCCATCAGTAGTGCTGGCGACGCGCAAGTATGTCGATGACAAGGTTATCGAGGTAAAAGCCTATGCTGATAACCTGTTGAGCCAGCATATTGCAGCCAGCAATCCGCATACCCAGTATGCGCCGATCGCCAGTCCCACATTGACCGGAACACCCAAAGCCCCCACAGCGGGACAAACGGCAAATGATACACAACTGGCCACCACCGAATTTGTTAAAACGGCAATATCAACGTTGAACCTGGGTGACGGTTCAGCACTGCCGGTTGGCGTGCCCATTCCCTGGTCATCGGCGACACCGCCGACAGGCTGGCTGAAATGCAACGGTGCGGCGTTCACCGCAGCGCAATACCCGAAGCTGGCGGTGGCGTATCCTGGGCTGACTCTGCCGGATCTGCGAGGTGAGTTTATCCGTGGATGGGATGATGGGCGCGGTGTGGATCCAGGGCGACTGCTGATGAGTGCTCAGGGTGATGCCATCCGTAACATCAGGGCTAGTCTAATCGCTTATACAGTTGGCATTAACGGCTCTGTGGTGACACCAAATGGCCCAAGCGGTTCATTCTCTATCTTTAACTCAGGGACTAACAATGTGAATACCCCTGTAGTTCAGTCCTCAGTGCCGGTAACAAACTATGGCCTCTTATTTGATGCGTCACTTACAGTGCCTACTGCTGTTGAAAACAGACCGCGTAACGTAACATTTAACTACATTGTGAGGGCTGCATAATGACATCAGCAGTATTGGATAAAGCAAAAATCGCTACCACAGCAGGAAACATCACGACTTACAGCTTTTCTGCACAAACCGGCGAATTTACCGGTTCCAGCGAAGAGTTTTTAGCGATTGGCGTAGGGCTTCCCGCCGGTTCAACAGATATTGCTCCCGGTGCCGTTGATGAGGGGTATGTCGCTGTCTTTACCGGGAGTGTGTGGGAGCAAAAAGAAGATCATCGCGGGAAAACCGTTTATTCCACGGCCGATCTTAGCGCCTCAACAGTTGATTATATCGGCCCGCTTAAAGAGGGATTTGTTGCTACTGAGCCCGCGACGCCCTATGACAGCTGGGATGGAAGTGCATGGATTACGAACGCCGAAGCGCAACACGCAGCCGCAGTTCAGGATGCGCAGGCGCTTCGTCAACAACATATCGATACGGCAATGGTATCAATCAGCGTCATACAGCTTAAGTTGCAGGCGGGCAGAACGCTGAATGACGCGGAAAAAAACCGGCTCGATCAGGTTCTGGATTACATTGACGCTATAAACGCCATTGACCTCTCCATCTCCAGCGCGCCCAACATCACATGGCCCACCCAGCCAGCATAAGTCAACGGGCTACGGCCCGTTTTTTTGCCGCCCGCCTGTTGTTTCATCCCCGCCCCAACCCCAACAAATAGCGCTGCGCCGCTGCGCCCTGGAGAATAGCACTCACCCCAACACCACGGAGTTAAACGGATGAGTGATTATCATCATGGCGTTCAGGTCGTCGAAATCAACGACGGCACGCGCGTCATTTCCACTGTCTCAACCGCCATTGTCGGCATGGTATGTACTGCCAGCGATGCCGATGCGGCAACCTTTCCACTGAATGAACCAGTGCTTGTCACCAGCGTACAAAGTGCCATCGCCAAAGCTGGCACCAAAGGTACGCTGGCTTCTTCGCTACAAGCCATTGCCGACCAGGCGAAACCGGTTATCGTCGTTGTGCGCGTCGCTGAAGGCAGCGGCGATAATGCGCAGGCGCAGACGATTTCCAACATCATCGGCACCACCGACGAAAACGGCAAATATACTGGCCTGAAAGCGCTGCTGACCGCCGAAGCCGTCACCGGCGTGAAACCGCGTATTCTGGGCGTTCCCGGTTATGACACGCTGGAAGTCGCCACCGCGCTGGCACCCGTCTGTCAGAAACTGCGCGCCTTCGGTTATGTCAGCGCCTGGGGCTGTAAAACTATTTCCGATGCGATTAAGTATCGCGAGAACTTCAGCCAGCGCGAACTGATGGTGATCTGGCCGGATTTTCTCTCCTGGAATACAGTGGCGAACGCGACGGCAACCGCCTACGCGACTGCCCGCGCGCTTGGCCTGCGTGCATATATCGACCAGTCCGTCGGCTGGCACAAAACGCTGTCCAACGTTGGCGTGAATGGCGTCACCGGCATCAGCACCCCGGTCTTCTGGGATTTGCAGGAGTCCGGCACCGATGCCGACCTGCTGAACGCAGCGGGTGTGACCACGCTGATTCGCAAAGATGGCTTCCGCTTCTGGGGCAACCGTACCTGCTCCGACGATCCACTGTTCCTGTTTGAAAACTATACCCGCACTGCGCAGGTTATCGCCGACACCATGGCGGACGCGCATATGTGGGCTGTCGACAAGCCGATCACCGCGACGCTTATCCGCGACATCATTGATGGTATCAACGCCAAGTTCCGCGAACTGAAAAGCAACGGTTACATCGTTGATGCCACCTGCTGGTTCGACGAGAGCGCCAATGACGCCGAGACACTGAAAGCCGGGAAACTGTATATCGATTACGACTATACGCCGGTGCCGCCACTGGAAAACCTGACCTTACGCCAGCGCATCACCGATAAATATCTGGCGAATCTGGTCTCCTCGGTCAACAGCAATTAAGGAGCCTGATAAATGGCAATGCCGCGAAAACTGAAATATATGAACGTGTTCCTCAATGGCTACAGCTATCAGGGGATCGCAAAATCCATCACGCTGCCGAAACTGACCCGCAAGCTGGAGAACTACCGTGGCGCAGGCATGAACGGTATCGCGCCGATTGATATGGGTCTTGATGACGACGCCATGGCAATGGAGTGGTCGCTGGGCGGCTTCCCGGATGAGGCTATCTGGGAACTGTATGGCGCAACCAGCGCCGATGCAGTGCCGATCCGCTTTGCGGGTTCCTACCAGCGCGATGACACCGGCGAAACGGTCGCCGTTGAAGTGGTGATGCGCGGTCGTCAGAAAGAGATCGACACCGGCGAGAACAAGCCGGGCGAAGATACCGAGTCCAAAATCTCCGTCGTCTGTACCTATTTCAAACTGACGATGGATGGCAAGGAACTGGTGGAAATCGACACCATTAACATGATCGAAAAAGTGAACGGCGTCGATCGTCTCGAACAGCACCGCCGCAATATCGGCCTGTAACACCTGCCCGGTCAGCCTGACTGGCCGGGATTTCCCTTCGCTAACGCAATCACGAGGATTTTATGAGCAACGAAACTGATAACGTCGTTACCCTGGAAACGCCAATCAAACGCGGCGAACAGCTTATCAACACTGTTACCCTGATGAAACCGAATGCCGGCACTCTGCGCGGTCTGAGCCTGGCGGCCGTGGCGAATGCTGAAGTGGATGCGCTGATTAAAGTGCTGCCGCGTATCACCTCGCCTTCCCTGACCGAACAAGAAGTTGCAGCGCTGGATCTAGTGGATATGGTCGCGCTGGCTGGCAAGGTGGTCGGTTTTTTGTCGCCGGTTTCGGCACAGTAAATTTTCCGGCCAACCTGTCGGTTGACGATTTGATGGCGGATATCGCGGTGATTTTTCACTGGCCGCCATCAGAACTCTATCCCCTGAGTCTGAGCGAGCTCATCACATGGCGCGAAAAGGCGCTTCAGCGAAGCGGAAATACACATGAGTAACAGCACAAATATTGACACATTGCTCACGGCTGTTGACCAGGCGACGCGCCCGTTTAAAAACCTGCAAACGGCGAATGTTTCGCTTGCTGCCGGGATCAAAGAGACGGAGAAAAATCTGAGCGGGCTGTACAACCAGCTCGCCCAGGTTGAGGGTTTAACGCAGGCTGAAAAATCCCTTTCGGCACTTAGCCTGCGCCTGCAAACCGTGCAGTTGCGTGCGCAAAAGCTGACGGAGCAAGGTCCGCCGACCCGCAGCCACGCCAGCATTCTTAACTTCACGCAGGAGCGTGTAACCACGCTTCAGCAACAGCACGAAACGACGCGCGAAGCGGTGATCGACCACCGGTTAACACTACTGCGCGCAGGCATTGAGCCGAATGCGCCGACAGCGGCGAAACTGCAACTGCAAAGCCAGATCAACGATAATCGCGCGCAGCTCATCACGCAACAGCAGGCGCTGAAGCAGGAGAACCGGCAAAAACGCGCAGAAAAAATCCAGGCGGCCCAACAAACGATTCAGCGTATCGCCGGGAAAGTCTCTGCGGTGGGACAAACCGGAATGTCTGTCGCCACTTCTGGCTTCAACATTGGCAAAAAACTGCTGCAGCCAGGCTATGAACAATCGCTGAAAAACAGCGCACCGGCACAACCTGGCAGCGAAGTGAGTATCGCGGCAAATACGGTAAGTGCGCCAAGTGTGTTAAGTGCGCTAAGTACGCCAAGTGCGGTAAGCGCGCCAAGTGCGGTAAGTGCGCCAAGTGCGGTAAGCACGCCAAGTGTGTTAAGTACACCAAGTGCGCTAAGTACGCCAAGTTCGGTAAGTGCGCCAAACGCGCTAAGTACACCAAGTGCGCTAAGTACGCCAAGTGCGCTAAGTACGCCAAGTGCGCTAAGTACACCAAGTGCGCTAAGTTCGGTAAGTACGCCAAGTGCGGTAAGTGCGGTAAGTACGCTAAGTACGCCAAGTTCGGTAAGTGCGCTAAGTACACCAAGTGCGCTAAGTTCGGTAAGTACGCCAAGTGCAGTAAGTGCAGTAAGTGCGGTAAGTGCGCAGGTGGGAAATCTCGGTACCGATTTACAGGCACTGCAAAGTGTTTATCAGTCACTAAGCGTGGATATTTTCAGCACCCAGGAATCCTCTTTACGCCAACTGGTACAAACCGCCACCCAATATCTGGGGCAACTGCAACAGTGGGTGCAGAACAACCAGGGTCTGGTGCAAACCTTCGGTCTGATTGCCACTGCCGTGGTCGGCGTCGCCGGGGCGATTGGCACCGTAGCGGGTGTTATCGCACCGGTCTTTACGGGCATCAGTACGCTGATCACCATCGCGACGACTTTTGGCAGCGTCTTTACTACCGTCTGCGGCGGGATTATGGCGGTGCTTGGTTCGCTCACGCTACCGATTGTCGGCGTAATTGCCCTTGTTGCCGCCGCCGCGCTGGCCATCTACACCTACTGGGAACCGATTAGCGCATTCTTTAGTGGGGTAATGGCCGGGATTAGCGCCGCGTTCGCTCCGCTCGCCGGGCTATTTGCACCGTTGCAACCGCTGTTTGATTTCATCAGTAGCAGCCTACAGGACATCAAACAGCTGTTCAGCGACCTGATTACCCCCGTTCAGATCAGCCAGGAAAAACTGAATCTGTGCGCTGAAGCAGGTTTCTATTTCGGCCAGAAGCTCTCTGGCACCATCGCGCTGGTGATCCAGGGGGTTAAAGCGCTGAGCAGCGGCCTGTCCTGGGTACTTGAAACGCTCGGCATTATTGATAAAAAACCTGTGCTGGAGGTACCGAAACCGCCGACAGAAGCCAGCGGCAACCAGAGCTACATTCAGCCAACCAGCACAATGCCGGGCTTTAACAATTACCAGGCAGCCAAACCCGCTGGCAGTAATTCGTATGTCGACCAGAGCAAAACGGAATATAACGTCACGTTACAAGGCGATATCGCCCCCGGTAGCAACAACGAGCGCTACCTGCAGGATCTGTTCCGTCAGGACGCGGCAAATAAACGCAACAGTACCCTTTCGCAATTCAATCCATCAGGAGGGTTTTAATTATGATGCTGGCGCTGGGACTTTTTGTCTTTATGCGGCAAACGCTGCCATTCCAGAACCTGAGCCGCACCTCTACATTTACCTGGAGCAGCAACGCGCGTGTTGGTAAACGCGCGGCGTATCAGTATATCGGTCCAGGCGAAGATACCCTCGAAATGACCGGCGCGCTCTACCCGGAACTGACTGGCGGCGTGCTGTCGCTGGCAGCCTTGCGCCTGATGGCTGAACAGGGCGGAAAATGGCCGCTTATCGACGGCACGGGAATGATTTACGGTGTGTATGTTATAAGCAGCGTCAAAGAGAACGGCTCCGAATTTTATAGCGACGGCTCGCCGCGTAAGATCAGTTTCACACTGAATTTGACCCGGGTCGACGAGTCGCTGCTCTCCATAGCAGAAGATATGTATACGAAAGGCAGCAAACTGCTCAACGATGCCACCAAAATGCTGGGGAGTCGCGGATGATTGACGCTCTCGATAACGATCTGACGCGGGGAGACGCCCCCGCGTTTAAGCTGGAGCTGAACCAAAAACCCGCCAGTAGCAACAGCAGCGCCTCTGCGGTAAAAAACGGCAACAGCAAAGACGAAAAGAAAGACATTACCGCCAGGCTAGCCCCGCGATTAGTCGCGCTCACGGTCACGGATAACCGCGGTTTTGAAGCCGACACGCTGATACTGACGCTGGATGACAGCGATGGCAAAATCGAAATGCCAGAACGGAACGCGCTGGTTAACGTCTCGATTGGCCGACAAGGCTCGGTGCTCACCAACATGGGAAGTTTCTTTATCGACCAGGTCACACACCGGGGCACACCGGATCAGCTAGTGATTACCGGGCGCAGCGTCGATTTTCGCAATGATATGAACACCCCAAAAGAGCGGTCATGGCATGACACAACGCTTGGTGAGATCGTGAAAGATATTGCCTGGCGCAATTCACTGAGCGCCAGCGTCTCGCCGGAACTGGCCGGTATTAAGATTGCGCATATCGACCAGTCCAAAGAGAGCGACATCGCGTTTCTCACTCGGCTGGCTATCCGCAACGGCGCTGAAATCGCCGTAAAATCGGGCGTACTGATTTTTCTTGTGCCGGGTAAATGCGTACGGGGCGGTAAGGCCGTATCAACCGTGACTATCAGCCGTAGCGATGGCGATTCTCACACGTTTGATTTAACCGATCGTACGACGTACGGCAGTATCATTGCGCGCTGGCAGGATACTAAAACGCCGCAGAAGCAGGTTAAACAGGTAAAACTGACGCGCAAAAGTGCTGGCACACAGCAAGCGTCAACGGATTACCTCGCCGGATCAATAGAGAATGTCAGCATCCTGCAAAACATGTTCGCCTCCAAAGAGGAAGCCATCCGCGCAGCAGAAGCGGAATGGCTACAACGTCAGAGAAATGCAGCAATATTTAACCTGACTCTCGCACAAGGACGGGCCGACATCGCGCCGGAAACGCCCATCCGGTTATCAGGCTTTAAAGATGTGATCAATAAAACGCCCTGGGTGATCAAAAAATTAACTCATGGCATTGATAAAAAAGGCTTTATTACAAAACTGGATCTGGAAGCCGACATCCGAAACGTGGAATATGAAATGGAGGAATCCAGCGTCTGAAACGTCAAATGCAACCATTAACTTGCATTTGCGAGTTAATGGTTTATTATTACTGGCATAACCACGCTGGAGAAATCACAAAATGATGCATTGCCCGTTATGCCAGGAAGCGGCTCATGCGCGCTCGAGCCGCTATCTCAGTACCGAAACCAAAGAACGCTACCACCAGTGCCAGAATATTAACTGCGGCTGCACCTTCGTCACGCATGAGTCGTTGGCGCGCTACATTGTCCGTCCTGGCGCGACAGAAACCGCACCGCCCCACAGCGTGCGATAATACCGCCAATATCCCATCCCTAAAGCCTGCGCCAGCAGGCTTTTTTTTGCCTGCCATTCAGTGCCGCCACTGGCGATCCGCTGCCGCCATTCTGCCGCCATCGCCAATAGAAAAGGGGTTAGCATTACGCTAACCCCTTGTTCTATAACACGCTTTGGATGTAGCGCGTGCGTTTTATCAGTTAAGACGCTCTTTAATACGAGCAGACTTACCGGTACGCTCGCGCAGGTAGTACAGTTTAGCTTTACGTACAGCACCACGACGTTTAACAGCAATGCTGTCAACTACCGGAGAGTGAGTCTGGAAGACACGCTCAACGCCTTCGCCGTTGGAAATTTTACGAACAGTGAATGCAGAGTGCAGACCGCGGTTACGAATAGCGATAACCACGCCCTCGAATGCCTGCAGACGTTTTTTGGAACCTTCAACAACCCATACTTTCACTTCCACGGTATCACCCGGACGGAAGGAAGGTACGTCCTGCTTCATCTGCTCTTGTTCAAGTTGCTTAATAATGTTGCTCATAATTTAATCTCTTATCCTGGGTAAACTGATATTCGGGCGGCTTAAGCCATCCCATCATGTTTGTGTTGCTGTTGCGCGTGCTCTCGTTGGAACTCCGCCAGCAACCTTGCTTGCTCTTCAGTCAGAGCCAGGTTTTCCAGAAGTTCAGGTCTTCTAAGCCAGGTTCGGCCCAGCGACTGCTTCAAACGCCAGCGACGTATCTCGGCATGGTTCCCCGACAGTAAGACCGCCGGTACTTCCATTCCTTCTAACACTTCAGGTCGGGTATAGTGAGGACAATCCAGCAACCCGTCAGCAAAGGAATCTTCCGTTGCCGATGCTTCGTGCCCCAGTACCCCCGGAATAAACCGGGAAACCGAGTCAATCAGCGTCATTGCTGGTAACTCACCACCGCTGAGAACGTAATCGCCGATAGACCATTCTTCGTCAATCTCGGTTTGAATTACGCGCTCATCTATCCCTTCGTAGCGACCACACACCAGAATCAACTTCTGATTGGTAGCCAGCTCGCTAACGCCCGCTTGATCAAGCTTGCGTCCCTGAGGCGACAGATAAATCACTTTGGCGCCTTCGCCCGCCGCGGCTTTTGCTGTATGAATGGCATCCCGCAACGGGTTCACCATCATTAACATCCCCGGTCCGCCGCCGTAAGGACGATCGTCCACGGTACGGTGCCGGTCATGAGCGAAATCACGCGGACTCCAGCTCTGGATGCTCAGCAGGCCATTTTTTACTGCCCGGCCAGTTACCCCGTAGTCGGTAATCGCGCGGAACATTTCAGGAAACAGGCTAATTATGCCAATCCACATAGCGCCGTCTTTTACCGTATATCCGGAGGTTTAAAAACCAGGATCCCAATCTACCTCAATGGTTTGAGTAGTGAGATCGACTTTCTTGATAACCTGCCCATCGAGGAACGGAACCAACCGCTCCTTGATACCAAATGCATCTTTCAGGTTTGCCTTGATGACGAGAACGTCATTAGACCCGGTTTCCATCATATCGACGACTTTACCGAGGCTGTAACCTTCAGTAGTCACTACCTGGCAACCCATCAGGTCTTTCCAGTAGTAGTCACCCTCTTCCAGTTCCGGCAACTGCGAGGAATCCACGACGATTTCGCAATTCGTCATCAGATTCGCGGCATCTCTGTCATCAATACCTTTCAGTTTGATGACGATGTCCTGATTGTGGTAGCGCCAGCTTTCCAGCTCAATGCTCTGCCACTGACCCGCCCTCTGGATAAACCAGGGCTGATAGTCAAAAATGCTTTCGGCGTCGTCGGTGGAAGAAAACACTCTGAGCCAACCACGAATTCCGTAAGAAGATCCCAGCTTGCCGACAACAATTGGCTCAACAGGGACCGCTGCGGCTTGTTGCTTGCTCATCATGACCACCGTGACAGATTAAGCTGCTTTCTGTGCTTCTTTGATCAGCGCGGAAACGCGATCGGAAACAGTAGCGCCCTGGCCAACCCAGTGTTGAATACGATCCAGCTCCAGGCGGGTGCCTTCTTCTTTATCGGAAGCAATCGGGTTGAAGAAACCAACGCGCTCAATGAAGCGGCCGTTGCGTGCATTGCGGCTGTCAGTAACAACAACCTGGTAGAACGGACGCTTTTTAGCGCCGTGACGTGCTAAACGAATAGTTACCATAACATCCTCTTGTGTGAATAAAACACCAGGCCCCATCGAGGAACGGAGCCCGGTGTCATATTAAAAGCCCGAAAATTTTACTCATTTTTTGCTAAAAAGCAATCGACATGTGCGAATCTGTGAGGTGTGAGGCCGTCGGCGTTGCCGTCAGTTTGGTGCCGGCGTGCGCGCAAAAAGCGGAGCATACACGGAGTACGTGAGCATTTTGAGCACACCCCGGCATCAAAATGGCAAATAAGGCAGCCCGATATTATCTACCCGGGAAACCTGGCGGCATCATACCCTTCATGCCGCGCATCATCTTCGCCATCCCGCCCTTCTTCATCTTCTTCATCATGCGTTGCATGTCGTCGAACTGTTTGAGCAGACGGTTCACATCCTGCACCTGCATACCGCAACCGGCAGCAATACGGCGTTTACGGGAACCTTTGATAATGTCCGGGTTGGCGCGCTCTTTCAGCGTCATGGAGTTGATAATCGCCTCCATACGCACCAGCACTTTGTCATCCATCTGCGCTTTCACGTTATCCGGGATCTGCCCCATGCCCGGCAGCTTGCCCATCAGGCTCGCCATACCGCCCATGTTTTTCATCTGGCGCAACTGCTCAAGGAAATCGGTCAGATCGAAACCGTCGCCTTTTTTCAGTTTATTCGCCAGCTTCTCAGCCTGTGCGCGGTCAACCTTGCTCTCGATATCTTCGATAAGCGACAGCACGTCGCCCATACCAAGAATACGCGAGGCGATACGATCCGGATGGAATGGCTCCAGCGCTTCGTTTTTCTCGCCGACGCCAAGGAACTTGATCGGTTTGCCAGTGATGTGACGAATCGACAACGCCGCACCACCGCGGGCGTCGCCGTCCACTTTGGTCAGCACTACACCGGTAAGCGGCAGCGCTTCATTAAAGGCTTTCGCCGTGTTCGCCGCATCCTGACCGGTCATGGCATCGACAACAAACAGCGTTTCCACCGGGTTAATCGCCGCATGAACCTGTTTGATTTCGTCCATCATCGCTTCATCAACGTGCAGACGACCAGCGGTATCCACCAGCAGCACATCGTAGAACTTCAGCTTCGCTTCTTTCAGCGCCGCGTTAACGATATCGACCGGCTTTTGCGCGGCGTCAGAGGGGAAGAAATCCACCTCGACCTGCTGCGCCAGGGTTTCCAGCTGTTTGATCGCCGCCGGGCGATAAACGTCCGCCGAAACGACCATCACTTTTTTCTTGTGCTTTTCGCGCAGGAACTTACCAAGCTTACCAACGCTGGTTGTTTTACCAGCACCTTGTAAACCCGCCATCAGCACCACCGCCGGCGGCTGCGCGGCGAGGTTCAGGCTCTGGTTCTCTTCGCCCATCGCCGCAACCAGTTCGTTACGCACGATTTTGACGAACTCCTGACCCGGCGTCAGGCTCTTATTGACTTCATGACCAACCGCTTTCTCTTTTACACGGTTGATAAAGTCACGCACTACCGGCAGCGCAACGTCCGCTTCCAGCAATGCCATGCGCACTTCGCGCAGGGTATCTTTGATGTTGTCTTCAGTGAGGCGTCCACGGCCACTGATATTGCGCAGCGTGCGCGACAAACGATCGGTTAAATTATCAAACATTGTCTCTCGCCTGAGGTGATACGGTTGGCCGCCAGGGCGACGCATTACAGAAATTTGCCGAAGTATAACATGAAGACATTGCTCCTGTATGTGATGCAACTGTTGGAGCCAACGTCACGTAACGTTATACTGCTTTTCTTTCTTCTTCAGTCAACTGCCGACACCCTATGCCCGTTTTTGCTCTGATCGCTCTTGTTGCCTACTCAATCAGCATCGCACTGATCGTCCCCGGCCTGCTGCAAAAAAACAGCGGATGGCGCAGAATGGCTATTCTTTCGGCGGTGATCGCGCTTATTTTTCACGGTTTTGGGCTGAAAGAGCGCCTGTTCCCGGACGATGGCGGGCAAAACCTCAGCCTGCTGAATGTCGGTTCGCTTGTCAGTCTGATGATATGTACGGTGATGACCATTGTCGCCTCGAAAAACCGCGGCTGGCTGCTGCTGCCCATTGTTTACACTTTCGCGCTGATCAACCTCGCCTTCGCCATTTTCGTACCGAATGAGTACATCACTCACCTGGAAGCAACGCCCAGCATGCTGGTGCATATCGGCCTGTCGCTCTTCTCTTATGCCACACTGATTATTGCAGCAATGTACGCCCTGCAACTGGCCTGGATTGATTATCAACTGAAAAACAAACGGCTGGCGTTCAGCAGTGAAATGCCACCGCTGATGGTAATCGAACGTAAAATGTTTCACATCACCCAGGTAGGCGTAGTGCTGTTGACGCTGACGCTCTGCACCGGCCTGTTCTATGTGAAGAACCTGTTCAGTATGGAAAATATCGACAAAGCGGTGCTCTCTATTATCGCCTGGTTTGTCTATATCGTGCTGCTGTGGGGCCATTATCATGAAGGCTGGCGCGGTCGCCGGGTCGTCTGGTTTAACGTCGCAGGCGCGGGTATTTTAACGCTGGCCTACTTTGGCAGCCGCGTTCTGCAACAGTTTGCGAGCTAAAACACAAAGGAGTTCCCCCTGGAACACATCTCCACCACGACACTGATCATTACCCTGGTAATCATGGTCGTGGTCTCGGCCTATTTCTCCGGTTCAGAAACCGGAATGATGACGCTGAACCGATATCGTTTGCGCCACCTGGCTAAGCAGGGTAACCGCGCAGCCAGACGTGTCGAGAAACTGCTGCGCAAGCCCGATCGCCTGATTAGCCTGGTGCTGATTGGCAACAACCTCGTTAATATTCTGGCTTCGGCTATAGGGACAATCGTCGGCATACGCCTGTACGGCAACGCCGGTGTGGCGATTGCCACCGGCGTGTTGACCTTTGTCGTGCTGGTATTCGCCGAGGTGCTGCCCAAAACCATTGCCGCGCTCTACCCGGAAAAAGTCGCCTTCCCCAGCAGCTTCCTGCTGGCGCCATTGCAGGTGATTATGATGCCGCTGGTGTGGCTGCTTAACAGCGTCACCCGCGTGCTGATGCGCATGGTTGGCATCAAAGCCGATGTCGTGGTCAGCGGCGCGCTCAGCAAAGACGAACTGCGCACCATCGTTAACGAATCCAGGTCGAAAATCTCACGCCGTAACCAGAACATGCTGTTGTCGATTCTGGATCTGGAAAAAGTGAGCGTCGACGACATCATGGTGCCGCGTAATGAGATAGTCGGGATTGATATCAATGATGACTGGAAAGCCATCGTGCGCCAGCTGACGCACTCGCCGCATGGGCGTATTGTGCTGTATCGCGATTCACTCGATGACGCCATCAGCATGCTGCGCGTACGTGAAGCCTACCGCCTGATGACCGAGAAGAATGAGTTCACCAAAGAGATAATGCTGCGCGCCGCCGACGAAATTTACTATGTGCCCGAAGGTACGCCACTCAGCACACAACTGGTCAAATTTCAGCGCAATAAAAAGAAAGTCGGGCTGGTCGTTGACGAGTATGGTGACATTCAGGGACTGGTGACGGTCGAGGACATTCTTGAAGAGATCGTCGGCGATTTCACGACCTCCATGTCCCCGGCGCTGGCCGATGAAGCCACGCCGCAAAATGACGGTTCGGTGATCATCGACGGTAGCGCCAGCGTGCGCGAGCTGAACAAAGCATTTAACTGGCGATTGCCGGAAGAAGAAGCCCGTACGATTAACGGTATGTTGCTGGAGGCGCTGGAGGAGATCCCGGCTGTCGGCACACGCGTACGCATTGAGCAGTACGACATCGATATTCTCGATGTGCAGGACAATATGATTAAGCAGGTCAGAGTGAACCCGGTAAAAGCCCTGCGGGAAAGCGTGACCGAATAAACAAAAAACCCTCTCCGGGCGGAGAGGGCTCTAACAGCACACTTAACCCTTCGCTTTGGCGACGGTGACCATCGCAGCGCGAATGGTACGGCCGTTGAGGGTGTAACCTTTCTGCATCACGCCCAGAACCTTACCGGCCGCAATCTCATCAGATTCCACCATCGCAATCGCCTGATGGATGTTCGGATCCAGCGGAACATCGGTATCAGCAACCACTTCAACGCCGAATTTCTTCACCACATCCAACATCGATTTCAGCGTCAGTTCGATACCCTCGACCATCGGCGCCATTTCGGCGTTGTTTTTGTCTGCAACTTCGAGTGCGCGATCCAGGCTATCCACTACCGGCAACAGTTCGTTGATAAATTTTTCCAGCGCGAACTTATGCGCTTTTTCAACGTCCTGTTCGGTGCGGCGACGCAGGTTTTCCATTTCCGCTTTCATGCGCAGGACAGTTTCACGCTCGCGGTTTTCCGCTTCGGTTAACTGCGCTTCAAGGTTCGCAATTTTCTCGTCGCGCGGATCCACCTGCTCAGCAGAATCGTCAGACTCAACAACTGCCTCAACTTCGTCGTGCTGTTCCATGATAATTTCTTCCGGGGCTTGCCCGTCAGGCGTTTTCTGTTCTTTACTACTCATGAATTTCTCCGCGTTTTTTTGCATTCATCTCGCTAACCTGGCTTATTATGGGGATCCGTTTCCGGGATTCAAGGGAACGTGACAGATTGTCATCATTCATTCGCCACAAGGACCACCAGAACATGACCCACCATTTCAAGTGTATTGGTATTGTCGGGCATCCACGGCACCCTACCGCGCTGACCACACATGAAATGCTCTACCGCTGGCTTCACGAGCAAGGTTATGACGTCATTGTCGAACAACAGATTGCCCAGGAATTGCAGCTCACAAATGTGAGAACCGGCACACTGGCGGACATTGGTCAGCAGGCCGACCTGGCGGTGGTGGTCGGCGGCGACGGCAATATGCTGGGCGCAGCGCGTACGCTGGCGCGCTATGATATTCAGGTGATCGGCATCAACCGCGGCAATCTCGGTTTTCTTACCGATCTCGATCCGGACAACGCCCAACAGCAGTTGGCCGATGTACTGGAAGGGCATTATATCGCCGAAAAACGCTTCTTGCTGGAAGTTCAGGTCTGCCAGCAGAGTTCTTTGCCAGAGTGTCAAAAACGGATCAGCACCGCCATCAACGAAGTGGTGCTGCACCCGGGGAAAGTGGCACATATGATTGAATTCGAAGTGTATATTGATGAAACCTTCGCGTTCTCTCAGCGTTCCGATGGGCTAATCATCTCCACTCCCACCGGATCAACTGCTTATTCACTCTCTGCTGGCGGGCCGATTCTGACGCCATCGCTGGACGCGATTACGCTGGTACCCATGTTCCCGCATACCTTGTCGGCCCGTCCGCTGGTGATTAACAGCAGCAGTACTATCCGCTTGCGCTTTTCCAACCGGCGCAGCGACCTGGAGATCAGTTGCGACAGCCAAATTGCGCTGCCGATCCAGGATGGCGAAGATGTACTGATCCGCCGCAGCGACTATTATCTGAATCTGGTTCATCCTAAAGACTACAACTATTTCAATACATTAAGCTCAAAACTTGGCTGGTCGAAAAAATTGTTCTGAAATTCGCCGCCAGGGCTTTACTGTATATAAAACCAGTTTATACTGTATGAAAATACAGTTATGGTTTTTCATACAGGAAAGCAACCATGTTGGCACAACTGACCATCAGTAATTTTGCTATCGTTCGTGAGCTTGAGATCGATTTTCACAGCGGGATGACGGCTATTACCGGCGAAACCGGGGCGGGTAAATCCATTGCCATTGACGCGCTCGGGCTGTGCCTCGGCGGCCGTGCTGAAGCCGACATGGTGCGCGCAGGCGCTCCGCGCGCCGACCTGTGCGCCCGCTTTGTGCTGAAAGACACGCCCGCCGCTCAGCGCTGGCTGGAAGAGAATCAACTGGAAGATGGACGTGAGTGTTTACTTCGTCGCGTCATCAGCAGTGATGGCCGCTCCCGTGGTTTTATCAACGGAACGGCGGTGCCGCTTTCTCAACTCCGCGAACTTGGTCAACTGCTGATACAGATCCACGGTCAGCATGCGCACCAGTTGTTAACCAAATCAGAACACCAGAAAAACCTGCTCGATGGCTATGCCGGTGAGTATGCACTCACTCAGCAAATGGCCGAACGCTACCGCGCCTGGCACCAGAGCTGCCGCGAACTGGCTCAGCATCAGCAACAGAGCCAGGAACGCGCCGCCCGTGCCGAACTGCTGCACTACCAATTGAAAGAGCTGAATGAATTTCACCCGCAGCCGGGCGAATTTGAACAGATCGACGAAGAGTACAAACGTCTCGCTAACAGCGGCCAGTTGCTTTCCACCAGTCAACATGCGCTAAACGTACTGGCCGATGGCGAAGAGGTCAACCTGCAAAGTCAGCTCTATACCGCCCGCCAGCTTTTAACGGAGCTGGCAGGTATGGACTCGCGCCTTTCCGGCGTGCTGGATATGCTGGAAGAAGCGGCCATTCAAATCAGTGAAGCCAGCGATGAGCTGCGCCATTACTGCGACCACCTGGATCTCGATCCCAATCGTCTGTACGAACTGGAACAGCGCATCTCCCGGCAGATATCGCTGGCGCGCAAGCACCATATCTCTCCGGAAGAACTTCCGCAGTTCCATCAGTCTCTGCTTGATGAACAGCAGTTACTGGACGATCAGGCAGACTCCCAGGAGACGCTGGCTCTGGCGGTAACGCAGCACCATCGACTGGCGCTGTCCAGCGCGCAGGCGCTGCATACCCAGCGCGTGAAATATGCGCAGGAACTGAGCGAACTGATCACTGAGAGCATGCACGCGCTTTCTATGCCGCACGGCGTGTTTGTCATTGATGTCGATTTTGACGATCGTTCGCTGACGGCGGAGGGCGCAGATCGTATTGAATTTCGCGTTACCACTAACCCCGGTCAACCACTGCAACCGATCGCTAAAGTTGCCTCCGGCGGCGAGCTGTCGCGCATTGCGCTGGCGATTCAGGTGATCACTGCGCGGAAGATGGAAACCCCGGCGTTGATTTTTGATGAAGTTGATGTCGGGATTAGCGGGCCAACGGCAGTGGTAGTCGGCAAGCTGCTGCGTCAGTTGGGCGAATCCACTCAGGTGATGTGCGTCACGCACCTGCCGCAGGTCGCCGGTTGCGGTCACCATCACTTCTTTGTCAGCAAAGAGACCGATGGCGCGATGACTGAAACCCACATGCAGCCGCTGGATAAACGTGCACGTTTGCAGGAGCTGGCGCGACTGCTCGGCGGCAGCGAGGTGACGCGCAATGCGCTGGCGAATGCCAAAGAGCTGCTGGCCGCATAAACTTTTCTGTAATATGACGGTCTCAGTTCTCGATAAAATCGACAACAGACCAGCCCGAAGAGGTTTTAAACTGGCTAAAGGTCTATTATCATCGGCATATTACATATGAGCCACGTATTGTTCGGGCCCGAAAAGGAATCAAATCACTATGCGCTGTAAAATGCTGACTGCTGCCGCAGCGGTTCTTCTGATGTTGACCGCTGGTTGCTCTACCTTAGAACGCGTGGTTTACCGCCCTGATATCAATCAGGGGAACTACCTGACAGCAAACGATGTTTCTAAAATCCGCATGGGTATGACGCAACAACAGGTTGCTTATGCACTGGGTACGCCAATGATGAAAGACCCGTTTGGCACCAACACCTGGTTCTATGTGTTCCGTCAGCAGCCGGGTCATGAAGATGTCACGCAGCAAACGCTGACGCTGACCTTTAACGGTAGCGGTGTGTTGACCAATATCGATAACAAGCCTGCGCTGACCAAAGCATAAGGTCACAGAAATGCAAAAAGGTGCTCCATAAGCACCTTTTTTGTCTTTACCGTTAGGGCATTACGCTTTCTTCGCCGTTTTTTCCGCACGCTGGCGACGAAGTTCTTTCGGATCGGCAATCAGCGGGCGGTAAATCTCCACACGGTCACCTTCATGCACCACATCGTGCAACTTCACCGTGCGGCTGTAGATCCCGACTTTGTTGACGCTCAAATCAATATCGCTGCGTAACTCCAGCAGGCCGGACGCGCGAATTACCTGCTCAACAGTCGCGCCATCCTCAAGCGTAACCCGCTGCAGATACTGCTTTTCCGGCAACGCATAAGCCACTTCAACGACAATCTTACCCGGCACGGTAAACCTCTTTCGCGCGATGGGTAAATGCCTGCACCATATTTGATGCCAGTTCTTTGAAGATGCGGCCAAACGCCAGTTCAATCAGCTTATTGGTGAATTCAAAATCAAGCTGAAACTCAATGCGACAGGCATCGGCGCTGAGCGGCGTAAATTTCCAGCCGCCCATCAATGATTTAAAAGGTCCATCGACCAGATGCATCAAAATGCTTTGGTTAGCAGCCAGCGTATTGCGTGTGGTAAACGTTTTGCTGATCCCGGCTTTGGAAACATCCACCGCCGCCGTCATCTGCGTCGGTCCGGCTTCCAGCACCCGGCTGCCAGTGCAGCCAGGCAAAAACTGAGGATAGGACTTAACATCGTTCACTAACTGATACATTTGTTCCGCGCTGTAAGGCACCAGCGCAGTACGGTTAATCTGAGGCATAAGGTTTCCCGCGTTCACACAATCGTCAAATAATACCATTTCCGCCGGATGAAAGGAAAACGCTAAGCCGGAACTCATGCTAAGATAACGCGTTAAACCTCACAGGACGCAATGAGGTCAGTTTCAGATATCAGATTACCGGATGGCTTCACGACATTATGACGAAGAAAAAAGCACATAAACCAGGTTCAGCCACCATTGCGCTGAATAAGCGCGCCCGCCATGAATACTTTATTGAAGAAGAATTTGAGGCCGGGCTGTCACTGCAAGGCTGGGAAGTAAAATCCTTACGCGCAGGTAAAGCGAACATTGGCGACAGCTACGTTATTCTGAAAGACGGCGAGGCGTTTCTGTTTGGCGCGAACTTTACGCCATTAACCGTTGCCTCCAGTCACTATGTTTGCGACCCCACGCGTACCCGTAAATTACTGCTGAATCAGCGCGAGCTGGATTCCCTCTACGGCCGCATCAACCGCGAAGGCTACACTGTCGTCGCGCTGTCGCTGTACTGGAAAAACGCCTGGTGCAAAGTGAAAATTGGCGTAGCGAAGGGTAAAAAACAGCACGATAAACGCTCCGATCTGAAAGAGCGCGAATGGCAACTGGATAAAGCCCGCATCATGAAAAACGCCGGGCGCTAACCCACACAGCCCTCTCACACATCGAGAGAGGGCAATGCGCTTTCCTGCATCCCCTCCTCGCTTCACCAAAATTCTGTTCGCGAATTTTGTTCGCAAATAACGCTTCGATAGAAAAATTGCCGCTGAGAATATCATCAACTCGCATTATCAGGACGTTTGCCTCGATATGGACTGGTATGCCGCGTCATAAATCTGTTATACTTAGCCAACACTTTTGGGGCTGATTCTGGATTCGACGGGATTTGCGAAACCCAAGGTGCATGCCGAGGGGCGGTTGGCCTCGTAAAAAGCCGCAAAAAATAGTCGCAAACGACGAAAACTACGCTTTAGCAGCTTAATAACCTGCTTCGAGCCCTCTCTCCCTAGCCTCCGCTCTTAGGACGGGGATCAAGAGAGGTCAAACCCAAAAGAGATCGCGTGGATGCCCTGCCTGGGGTTGAAGCGTTAAATCTAATCAGGCTAGTTTGTTAGTGGCGTGTCCGTCCGCAGCTGGCAAGCGAATGTAAAGACTGGACTAAGCATGTAGTACCGAGGATGTAGGAATTTCGGACGCGGGTTCAACTCCCGCCAGCTCCACCACTTCATGATCCGGATACGTCCGGTGAAATCCTGAAAGCCCGCACGGCACAAGCCCTGCGGGCTTTTTTGTGTCTGTCGTTGTCCGAGAACATCCGGCTAAATCCAGAGAAAATTGGTACACGTTTAGGTACACGGTATACTGTGGTCCATTAAACGTGTACCAATTATGGAAGGGATCCAGATATGGCGCGCATCACACGCCCCCTCACTAACAACGAAATCCTCAAAGCTAAGCCCCGCGAAAAAGACTTCACGCTTCATGATGGTGATGGCCTGTTCCTACTCGTCAAAACCTCAGGAAAAAAACTATGGCGCTTCCGCTACCAGCGTCCGACTAGTGGTAGCCGAACGAACCTAAGTCTCGGCTCATACCCTGCCCTAACACTCGCAGCAGCTCGTCAGATACGCGACCAACATTTAACTACCCTCGCGCAAGGTATAGATCCTCAACAGCAACAAGAGCAAGCCTCAGAACAACGCCAGATTGAGTTGGACAGCATTTTCTCAACTGTGGCCGCTAACTGGTTCCAGATTAAAAGCAAGAGCGTCACAGAAGACTATGCAAAAGACATTTGGCGTTCTTTAGATAAAGACGTGTTTCCTGCAATCGGGGCGATACCCGTTCAGGAGATAAAGGCCAGGACGATTGTTGAAGCACTGGAGCCAATCAAAGCCCGTGGAGCACTTGAAACGGTTCGTCGTCTGGTTCAGCGAATCAATGAAATAATGATCTATGCGGTAAATACCGGCCTGATTGATGCAAACCCGGCATCAGGTGTAGGCATGGCCTTTGAAAAACCAAAAAAGCAGAACATGCCGACGCTGCGGCCAGAAGAATTGCCGAAGCTAATGCGCTCTTTGGTTATGTCTAATTTATCCGTACCGACACGCTGCCTGATTGAATGGCAGCTTCTGACGCTTGTGCGCCCTTCTGAGGCTTCTGGTGCACGATGGGCAGAGATCGATCTCGACGCAAAACTGTGGACGATCCCAGCCGAGCGTATGAAGGCTAAGCGGGAACATATTGTTCCTCTATCTCCTCAGGCATTAGCTATTTTAGAAGTGATGAGACCTATCAGTATTCATAGAGAATATATCTTCCCAAGCAGAAATGATCCAAAGCAACCTATGAATAGTCAGACTGCAAATGCTGCTTTAAAAAGAATAGGGTATGGTGGTAAATTAGTTGCTCATGGTTTACGTTCAATAGCAAGTACAGCATTGAATGAAGCGGGATTCAATTCTGATGTTATTGAAGCAGCATTAGCTCATATCGATAAAGATGAAGTGAGAAGAGCTTATAATCGCTCTACCTATTTAATACAGCGTAAAGAACTAATGATATGGTGGGGTTTAAAGGTATTCGAAGCCTTTGTAAATAATACTAAAGTGGATATACAGCATGCTTAATAACCAAGACTTTCCTTGCCACGCGCCAATATTAGTAGATAAAAATATAAATTTCTTATTCGGTTCTGGCGCATCCGCAAGTTATATACCAACACTAAGAATTGATGATAACAACACCTATGAAACGTTACTTACAGATAAGAATTTCTCGCATTTAGAAAATTATATTTACTGGAACTATTTTAAAGATGTAATTTCCCCTACTTATTGCTTTACACCAGAAAATGGAGAACAACAAGAGCGTTATTCTAAAACTCTTGGATATTATAAAAATTTCATATCAGAACTTGTTGGCTTGCTAAATCGTAGAAGTGCTAACCATATACGAAGGGCAAATATTTTCACTACTAATTATGATCTTTTTGTTGAGAGATCGGCAGATGAATTACTTTCATCGTTAAAATTCCATCTAAATGACGGTTCTAATGGATTGATTAACAAACAATTAGATATTAGCAACTTTCATATATCGACTTGGCATCAAGGAACTCACGATTCATATAGATATGAAATCCCCATGATAAATCTTATTAAAATGCATGGTTCAGTTTCATGGTCAAAAAAAAATGAATCTACCATTAATATAGATTACCTAAAAAAAGATAATGTGCTTAGATTACCTGAAATAGATATAAACGGTAGAAGTTTAACAGATTTAATAGATAATAATGAATTAGGTATTGAACCAGAATTTGGATTTGCCTTTAATGAAGAGGAGAATTCTAGGCTGGCTAATTTTAGGGAAAACTACAATAAATTGGCTATTGTAAGCCCCACCAAGGAGAAATTTAAAGAAACTGTTTTCCAACAGCATTATTATCAATCATTAAGGCTATTAAGTTATGAGCTTGAAAAACCACAATCCGTTCTTATTTGCTTTGGATTTTCATTTCAAGACGAACATATAAGAGAAATAATAAAAAGATCATTAAGCAATCCCACCTTAAAAGTTTTTATTTTCTGCTATAAAAAACAAGCCAAACGTGAAATAGAAACAGTTCTTAATGATCCAAGAGTCACATTTATATATCCTAAAGATATTGAGGATTGCATTTCGTTCAAGAAATTTACAGCAAAAATTTTCAACATTGACAACAGTGGAGATCTTGAATGGACAAATTTGTAATTGGCAATGTCACAGCAGTGCAAGGTGTTTCAGTAAGAGCTAAGGTAAGGCCAGACCTATATCAAAGCACTTACTTTTATGATGGCAATGTATACAGAGGTATTTCCATCAACGAATTCGTTATTATAAAAAAAGGTTATTATGACATTGTAGGAAAAGTTGAAGGCGAGGAAATCATTGAAAATTTACGTCAAGATCAAAATAGCATTGAACAAAACAGGTTTGATAGATTCATAGATATAAAAATAATAGGGCATTTCTTTAACTCTCAATTCCAGCCCGGAATTAAATATTTACCTATGATTGGAGATTCCCTACATTTAATATCAGATGATCTAATAAGTTCTATTTATAATTACAAAAACAACAAAAGCACCTCAGTAATAAACGTTGGCAAATCATTACTTGAGGGATTGGACATTTCGATACCTATCAATGGTGTCTTTAACTCTCACATCGGCATATTTGGAAATACTGGTAGTGGGAAATCCAATACTTTATCAAAACTATATGTCTCTCTTTTTGAATCGGTTACTGACAGTAAAATTTTTGATGCCTCAAAATTTCTTTTGGTTGATTTCAATGGTGAGTATAAGTCTATTCAAGCATTGTTCCCTGAGGTTAGCGAATATATAAATCTTAGAACAAGAGGTGAGCAAGGGAATAAGATAAAGCTTCCAACTGATTCATTTTGGGATGCTGAATTATTATCTGTTTTATTCTCCGCGACAGAGAAAACACAAAAACCTTTTTTGCATCACCTAGTTAGAAACAAAAAGAGATATCCAGACAACTTGGGTAGATATTTAAAAACCACACTTGAAATAATGTTTGGACCTAACCAACATAAAGAGACTGTTAATCTTTTAAAATCAATAGCAAAATTACTATCAAGAGATAATAGCCAACAAATTATTGATGAGCTCTCTGCATTTATGTGGCATTCTACTCATGAGCGCTTCAAGGGCAATCATGGCGCGGCCCACACGAACACCGTTCAGGAAGCATTAGACCTCATTCCATTTACTCAATCTTTAGAAATAGACGATGTTACTATCTTTGAGGAATTAATTATACGAAGTACATTGCAATTAATTAATTCAGTTTCAAAAAACTACGTGCAGTATGATCATATCAATCCACTAATCAGCAAAATATCGTCTATGTCTGATGGTTTAGAAAAAGTATTAGAAATCTCCACTAAGCACGATAACCCCCAACCTCCCATATCAATTGTATCATTAAGAAACTGCAATCAAGAAATAAAAAAAGCCATTCCAATGATGCTGGCTAAATGTCACTTCCAAAGTCATAAGGATAATTTAAACACCAGTTTTCACTTTATAATTGATGAAGCGCATAATATCCTTTCTGACATTTCAACCAGAGAGAGCGAAGCTTGGAAAGATTATCGACTTGATTTATTTGAGGAAATAATAAAGGAAGGTCGAAAATTCGGTTTTTTCGTTACCATTTCAAGTCAAAGGCCAGCAGACATATCACAAACAATCATATCTCAGCTACACAATTACTTTATACATAGATTGGTGAACGAGAATGATTTGTTTCTTTTAAAAAATACCATAAGCACCTTAGATGCGGCATCAAGGTCATTAATACCTACATTACCTCCAGGAGCTTGCATACTTTCAGGTACAGCTTTTCATACCCCTGCGTTGGTTCAAATTGACAAATTGGTTGAAGAGAAATCACCTGCCAGTGAAACAATTAACCTAGAGTTAATTTGGGGCCTAGCTGGTGAAGACAATGGGAATGCGCACTGAATGAAAATAAATAATTAATTACTATGTCAGCGCGCAGTGCTTTCCCCGCCTCGCCTGCCCGCTTTGCAGGGCGGTTTAAATGCAGATGCATGACCGGCCTCAGGCCGCGCCGGAACTGGCGTGGGCTGGGTTCCGGCGGGCAGAGAAATAAATGCAGTTAAATGCACCTGATGCATGCAGGGTATTTTTCGGAAAAATATCAGGATTTTTTTGCGTTTTTTGGGGTACTGAGGGCGCAGCCGGTAACCAGTACCGGCGCACATAAATCGGGAGGTTTTCGGGGGAAGTTATTGCTGCTGAATATCTGCCTGCAAGACCTGATTTTCCGGCATGGCCGGTTTGCGTATCACGCCGTCGAGCGTCTCCGTGGTCCGGAAGGTGGCCGAACACTCAATACTGGTGCACTGGTGATAGCGCTGTTTGAGGTTTTCCGTCAGATAGCGGCTGGTACGCGTGTGCGCGGGCTGTCTGCAGAACGGGCAGTGAAACATGGCTCAGCCCTCCGCCTGCTTTCTTTTTTCGGCCAGTTGCGTGGCAAGCTGCGAACGCTTCAGCGGACTTTTATACAGCGCCATATCCACGCCGGTCAGCGGCGGGCGGTACATGCCGAGCTGTGAGAAGACCGGCTCATTGTCCATGTCAAAGTTATAAAATTGTGCCTGCACCGCAACATGCATGTGCAGCTCCTCAGCCAGAATATCCGCCGGGCGCGTCGCACCGTTCAGCTCCAGCGCACGCAGGCGCAGACAGAACGCCCGCACCAGTGCCGGGCTGATG
>JAGTSE010000034.1 GCA_018261615.1 Pseudomonadota bacterium
GAGCTTGCAACTGTTTTTCGTCCATACATTAACCTTCATTTGATGGTGAATTGAACATATCAAAATCAGGCAATTACACAAATCTATGTACAGGCTCGGCAATGTTTCTATCTTTGTGCGACATTTTTGCGACACAGTCTCTAGATTGTTCTGCAGGTTAACCGTTCTAATCTAAGACGATCAAACCCTGTGGCCTTCTTTGCTCTATGCATCAGCAAATAGTTCACTCTGGTAATCCAAATTCTCTCTTCTTTTAATTGACTATGTAGCGCGCCTGAATTGTATCTTTCTTCTAGGCCTTGCTTTATTGGTTGCCAATAATTTACAGGTGAGTCTAGCCATTTTTCTACGAAAATATAAGGTTTGATATGTTTTAGAATATCTAGTGAAGCAAACTTACCATTCCAGCCATAACCATAAGATACTATTTTTTTAAATTTATCAGGTTCCTCATTTAATGAATCGAAAATTTCCTTTATATATGATGGGTAATTTTTATGTAATGCTTTTATTTTGTATTTGTTAATTAATTGGAACATGTAATTAGATGGTTTTCGATATTCATCTCTCACCCAATATGCATAACCATGAGATGAGTCCGGATAATCTGTAAATCTTTCATTTGGTTCGTAGTGCTCAAGTAGGTTCCTTTTTAATAATTCTTCAAGGTACTTGACAAAGAAATTTAGTACATCTTTATAACTTAGCTTGTGTGCACCGATTGTTGTCATTAGCATTTTTAAATTGAATATATGGAATATTTTACCTGTATCAGTAATGGTGAAGTTTGCTAATTCATTATCAATGGTTGCTATGGTATTTATTACTTGGTCTGCTGTTAATTCATCAAAATGCATTAATGTCAACCATGATTCCACAAGGCCTGTATTTAAATATCTATTGGTTGCAATGTCATTTTTTATTTTTGTCTCATCATAATATCCTTTTGATAAGCAATTTTGCAAAGTGTCATCACTTAAAGTATTTAGTGTTAGATCTAGGTTTATTCCTTGTTTTCTATATTGTTCATTTATTTCTACCAAAGCTGTTTTATCTTCATTCTTTTTAGAAACGTAATACTTGATCGCTTTTTCTGAACGAAACTGAAGATCATCATCTTTGATTTTTCCATATCTATAATTTATTGTTATAGCAGTGAAAAATGAGAATATATCCTCCATTGCTTTTTCATTATTTCTATGGGATTTATCAATGCAATCCAATAGGCGAACTGCATCTTTAATTGTGTGTTTTAAAATTCGAATAGATTTACATTGCGATGCTATAAAGGTATTTAGGATACTGTCTTTTATTTTTTTAGGTATTTCTTTTTTAATTTCATTTTGTAATATGTATAAGAAAATGCTCGGCAAGTCAGGTTCAATTCTAAGAGTTTGGCCAATTACCTTTTCTTTAGCATCATCAAACGAACCTTTTATTTTTTCGTCGTGAGCTATAGCAATTACTTTACAACCATGATGCTCAACATACTTATTAATAACACCAAGGATTTTATTTATAGATACCGAGCTTCGCTCAATGTCATCGAAAACAATTACTCTGTCTGTCTTTACATCCTCTTTAATAGCAACTTCAGCAATCTTAGAAATAATCCCGCCTAGACCGAAAGTAAAGACATCAGCTTCTACATTAGTTTCCCCTATACCTCCTGTGACTTTTTTTGCAAAGGCTTTAACAGGAGACATTTTATAAAAAACAGAAGCGTAAATGTTTTCTACTGATGTAACGTCAAAAAGGCTTACGTAATACATCTCTTCTTCATTTAAAATTTTCTTTATATGATGGGTCTTCCCTGCCCCCCATTCTCCGGTAATCAATATTGCATAGCCTGGATTTATTAATCCTTTGTAGTAGTTAATATAATCATTAAATCGCGTGATGTTATCCATATAATCATTTCACCTTTTTTAAAGGGTTAAAATACAATACATCCTCTAGATGATTAGGAGCGAAATGAGCATAACGCATGGTCATTTTTATATCAGTGTGTCCTAATATTCTCTGCAATATGAGAATATTTCCTCCGTTCATCATAAAATGACTGGCAAAAGTATGACGCAACACGTGTGTAAGCTGACCCTGTGGGAGGTTGATCCCTGCGCGCTCTAGAGCTTTTCTAAAAGCAGAATAGCAAGGTGTGAATAGGGGGCCGCTTTTTTGAGGCAAATCGGCAATCAATGCCAGATCTAGCGGAATAGTGCGGTTCTTTTTTCCTTTCGTTTTAACAAACGTAACTCTCCCCGCTGAGATTTGCGATCTCTTGAGGCCTTCTGCTTCGCTCCATCTCGCACCGGTCGCCAGACAGATTTTTACGATCATCTCTAAATCTGTAGCTGAGCTGTTGCGGCACTCATGCAAAAGCTGATCGATCTGCTCGCCTGTAAGATAAGCCATCTCGCTTTCATCGGTGCGAAACTGCCTGACGTTTTCAAGTGGGTTAGGGGCTGACCATTCTCCCAAGCGTTTAAGCTCGTTGAACACTGCTAAAAAATAAGCATGCTCAAGGTTCATAGTCCGTGGCGAAACTTTGCTGACTCGCTTTGTGCGCGCAAAATGACCGTCGAGGCGTTTAGCCCGGTACGCAGTAAAAAGTTGAGCGCTGAACTCAGTAGCAAGTGGCGACCCCATGCATTCAGCAGCCCAGAGCATAGCTTTTTTGCGTTTTTCGCCATCACGAAGCGTGATGCCGTGTCGGTCAAACCAGAGGTGAACTAAATCAGTCAGACGTCGTTTATCTTCACCGTCACCAAGCCAGGGAGAATCATCGATTTTTTGTAGGGTATAGTTTTCATAGGCGAGAGCCTCGCCCTTGGTGGCAAACTTCTTGCGGACGCGTTTTCCCTGTTTGCCATTTTTTCGGTTAACTGTATAAAAATCAGCAACCCAATCACCAGAGGATAGCTTTCTTACGGTCATATTATTTTATTGTCAGAACTATGCGGCCAAGGATATTGATTTCATCAATACCACAATCGAATGCCATTCCTACCCCACTAACACGCACCCGTTTTACTGGTATACGCGTTAACGTGCGCACGCTCGTTTTTCCTTCGATTTCAACCAACCATGCGTCGTCATAAATCTCAGAGAACTGGTGCTCAACCACGTATTGCATAGCGCCATCAAGGATGCATGAGGGATTTGACGGAACGGGTTTACCCTGCACGAACGATAATTTATCGAGCATAAACATTCCTGCGTCATAAAGTTGCCCATCGACGATTTTTTGACGGGGCATCTTAAGAATATCTAACTCTTCGGTATCAAATTTTTTACCGTTACCTGTAGCCAACCATTCAAGCATTGCACCTGTTTCAGCCATGCATTTGAGCATGATATCCGCTGGTAAGCCGCCACGCTTGTAGCGCGATGACAGTGAGCTTGCTGCCATGTCTAAATGCTCTGCAAGCTGCATTTTCTGTGTAAAGCCGTAAGCCTCAATGACACGATCCAGTACAGGAGCGCTGTCAGTATCCGGGTCAATACGAAATCTTGCCATTCCATTTACAGGAATTAGACATTGTCTAAATGAAGTTTACATTTAGAAATTATCTAATTAACCTGCCCTCATAGTTAGATATTGCCTCATAAACACCGATATTGCCGTATCGGCCAAACACGGAGTTTGCACTATGCGACCTAGCATTACAATCGTCATCCCTGAGCCATACCTCCCATTAGATGAGTATTGCCGCCGCACTGGAACCAATAAGGAAACCGCCAGAAACCTTATTGAATATGGAAAACTGCCCATCAAGCCGAAGGGTAAACAAAGAAAAGGCCTCGTCGAAATTAACATGGCTGCGCTGACCATACAGGCATTAAGCGAATGTGATATTTCGCTTAATGCGTAAAACAGCATAGCTATTTGATAGAGGTGAATCATGTTTGATTTTAAGGTTTCCAAACATCCACATTATGACGAAGCGTGCCGGGCTTTCGCACAGCGTCACAACATGGCTAAGCTGGCCGAGCGTGCGGGTATGAATGTTCAGACGTTACGTAACAAGCTCAACCCTGAACAGCCTCATCAACTCATACCGTCAGACATTTGGTTGCTTACAGACCTGACAGAAGATTCAACGCTAGTTGATGGCTTTCTGGCAATGCTTCACTGCTTACCCTGTGTACCAGTCAACGAACTGGCAAAAGAGAAATTACAAACCTATGTCATGCGCGCAATGACTGAGTTGGGCGATCTGGCTGGCGGTGCTGTTTCCTCTGAACGTCTTACCCCGGCAAGGAAGCACAGTATGGTCGAGAGTGTGAATTCTGGTATACGCATGCTTTCGTTGACAGCTCTGGCACTACAAGCGCGCCTCCAGGCTAACCCGGCAATGTCCAGTGTCGTCGATACCGTTAGCGGTCTCGGTGCATCGTTTGGCCTGATGTGAGGTGATGATGAATAACGAACCTTCATTCGCGTCTCTACTCGTTAAGCAAAGCCCCGCCATGCACTACGGACACGGCTGGATTATCGGTGAGAACGGTAAGCGCTGGCATCCGGTGCGCTCACAAACTCCGTCAAAGCCTGTTTCTTTCAAGGGGGCTGCATGGCTATCGAAGCTGTTTCCGCAACTGTTCCGCTGAAAGCTGGCGCCCGTATGGCTGGCCTGAATCATATCGCAGAGATTCGCGGGCGATTCTGGGGGGATAGCTGGAAAGAAGTCGAGCAATTTGTGGCGAATATGCGTGATACGCGCGACCCGCAGCATGAAGACAACGAGCGCGCACTGGCAGCGATTTTCTTTCTGGCAAAAATACCGGCAGCTCGTCACGGGCTCAAATTAAGTGAGCTGACTACTGACGAGAAAAAAGCGCTTATTTCAGCAATGAATCATTTTCGTGCAGTAGTGAGCTTATTTCCCAAACGGCTAACCATGCCGAATTAACACAAACCGTAATTAAAAGGCGTCAACCCGCCGGGCATTCTTTTGCAAAAATTCAGGAGAATTTATGAATACAGAAATTAAAACCGAGAAAAAAAGAAGCTATGAACTTCCTCTTGAGGTGATGTTGCATGATGCAAAAATGCAGGAGCGCAAGGGAAGAGCTGAACTTATGGCTTCAAGATTAGAAGTCCTGGCCTGGAAAATCTCACGGGATGAGTTGAGCTTTAAAGAAGCATCAGAGCTTTTACGTCAAGAGGCTGAAAAATTCGAAAATGAAGCGCGGGGGCTACACTGATGGCCGACGCGATGGATCACGTTCAACAGCGCGAGCAGGAAGAACGCGAGCGCCACATCAATAACGCACGCAGCCGCGTTATTACACCTTCACGTTTTACCTGCGAAGAATGCGACACACCAATTCCGGAGGCTCGCCGCAGGGTAATTTATGGAGTGTCACTTTGCGTGACCTGCCAGCAAATAACAGAGCTCAAGTCCAGACATTACCGGGGCGTTTAAGTGGCAATCTCTTACGCTTATGCGTGGAATGCTCCTCGCTCAGCAATAGCCAGCCCATATCTGACCTACTCAGAACAGCACCGCCGTGATCGTATGATTGCGGCGTTGCTGCATGCGCGCAAAGCGCTTTCTCTCCAGCCGGAATGTGTACGCTACGACGTATACCGAACCGCCGCCGCGCTGGAGCAACATCACGACAGCCAGCGAGCCAATGCCTTTTTGATTAGCTTTTGCAAAAAAGCATTGCCGCGCCTTGAGCTGGTTACAAAAAAATACCAGGCCATTGGCATTAAAAGCGATGTTTCGGCTGCTGTTTTTTCCGGTCATTTCGATACGGAAATGCTGCAATACATCGCCTCACGCCTCGTGAATATGATTGCCCGTTATAACCGGCTCCCTGATATGGCAAAGGCTGATATTGAACTGCTGGCCGCTGATATCGCTAATTTCATCCGCGCAGAACTTGCAGATATAGACGATGCCAGCGACTGTGAACTGAAAACACTGCATTCGTGGTATATGCGCGCCGGGCTGATTGCCCTGCAATTTAACGTGACCCCGCCCCATTGGGAGCGCGTAACAAAAAAATACGCCAGTGAGCAGGATATCGCCCCGGCAGTTATGCGCATGTTCAATGAAACGTGGTGGCGCGGGTGGTTGCGCCGTATTGCCGCCGCATGGCGTGAGCATCTGCAAATCGCTGTTGGTAACGTCAGCAAGAAAAAGCATACCTACGCCAGCAAAACATGCGTAACCGAGTGGCGCGAGCAAAAGAGGCGCACGCGTGAATTTCTTAAAGGGCTGGAGCTCGAAGACGAGGACGGCAACCGCATTAGCTTGATTGAAAAATACGACGGCTCGGTCGCTAACCCGGCCATTCGCCGCTGCGAGTTGATGACACGTATTCGCGGTTTTGAAAATATCTGTAACGAGCTTGGTTACGTGGGGGAGTTCTATACGCTGACTGCCCCGTCGAAATATCACGCCACGACAAAAGCGGGCTACCGTAACCACAAATGGAACGGGGCAAACCCGTCCGACACGCAAGGCTATTTAACCTCACTCTGGGCGCGTATTCGCGCCAAGCTCCACCGGGAAGAAATTCGTATTTTTGGCATCCGTGTCGCCGAGCCACATCATGACGCAACGCCACACTGGCACATGTTGATGTTTATGCTGCCGGAACATGCTGAACGTGTTCGCGCTGTCATCCGGGATTATGCGTGGCAGGAAGACGAGAGCGAGCTCAGCAGCGATAAAGCCAGAAAGGCCAGATTCCACGCTGAAGCGATCGACTCGGAAAAGGGTAGCGCTACGGGCTATGTCGCAAAATACATCTCAAAGAATATCGATGGCTATGCGCTCGACGGTGAAACAGACGACGAAAGCGGCGAGCTCTTGAAAGATACCGCGCCCGCCGTTTCTGCCTGGGCGGCGCGCTGGCATATCCGGCAATTCCAGTTTATCGGTGGTGCGCCGGTGACGGTTTACCGCGAATTACGTCGCCTGGCTGACACCGAAACCGCGCACGGCCTTAGCGTGGAATTTGCTGCGGTGCATGATGCGGCTGATGCCGGTGATTGGGCGGGTTACGTTAACGCCCAAGGTGGCGCGTTTGTCCGTCGTGATGATTTGCAGGTTCGCACGCTCTATGAGGCTCGCGACGAGTTCAACCAGTACGGCGAGGAAACCGTCTGTATTCGTGGCGTGTACGATGCCGCCGTCGGTACTGGTTCTCCAATTTTAACTCGGCTCACGCAATGGAAAATTGTTCCGAAGCGTGCCGTTGATTTGGCTGTTGACGTTAAGGGCGCTCTTGCGCCCTCTCGGAGTTCTGTCAATAACTGTACGGGAAGCGAAAGCGAACCACTGGAGCTTGATTTATCAAAACCACTTAATCGATTTCAGCGACGGCAGTTAACGAACCGGCTAAGAGATAAAAAGCCCGCTGCGCGCCGCAAATTTATACACGGAACGCCTGCGCAGGGCGGAGCGATAGCCAGAACAATTGACGAAATACAGCTTTTAACCGGCATAACAATAAGCCGGGGTGAAGCGCTGCACCTCATAGCGTGCGGGAAAAGCTGTTTTAACGGTAAATGGTGCCGGGGATCTGAAGTGGGAGAGGTTTTTTCTACTGCCCCGCCAATTATTGAAAGGGCTAAGGCTATTCTCAATCGTGTTGCTGTTTTGTCTGGAATGGTGCAACAGAAGTGATCATACATTCATACTTATATCTTTCGGATACAATAGGTTACGGCTTGCATTTTTACTTCACATTATACAAATAAGTATTATACTGTATTTTTGTACAGTATTTGTGTGGGGGAAGTTTTGTGAGAAATGAATTAAAAGAGCATGTCATGCTTGAGCGTGTTGAGTTGATTGCGCGGCTGACAACTATGGGGAAGTGCCAAGAAAGGGATCGAGAAATTGCTCTTGATTTAATAGCCGAACTTGCCGGAAATTTTCATGTATCAAATCTTCGAACAGAGGCACAATCTATAGTCATTTCTCGCTTTACTGAAAGATGACATTTTGCGACATTGAGTGTTAAATAACCGTTTTGGGCTTCTTTATGAGAAGTTTTACAATTCTGTGCATGAATTCTGTACAGATTGAACACGGATGATGCCATAATGTTCACATTGAACATGTACTGTTTGCATTTCTTAAGGTTCTTTGCCCTTTCAGCTTGACAGCGATATGATGAAATAAAAAGTTACGTTTGGTGTCTGTCGATGGGACTGAATCTTAAAGATGGTATGGAAACCATCACTGCTTTTCATGATAAGGAATATCGTGAGCTGGACATTCCTCAGGGGAATTTTTTCCACCCTGGATATCTTGTGGTGTTAGCTGCTTACATCAATCATCACAGATTGGAGCAGCGGAGCTGTACGCTTCCTCATGTCGAATATCTGAAAGCTGTTGGTCTGCACAGTGCAGTTTGGGGTGGAAATGCCGATAACAGAAACAGAGTGAATGTTGGAAGGAATTACAGTCTGGTAACTGCTCTGAAAAGTGTTGAGGCAGTTGACATTGCAACATCCAGCATCAACAGTTGTATAAGACGGTTATCTTTCCCTGACGGTGGGCCTTATCCTGAGGGACTTACAAACCTTATGCATGTGGTTGGTGAACTGCATGACAATGTGTGGTCTCATGGTCGTTCGACTGGTTTTTCATTTGCACAAAAATCGGCCGTACCAAAGACTAATAAGAAAGAGCATTATCTTGAATTTGCATTGGCTGATTGTGGTTTAGGTTTTTTGGCGGAACTCAGAAGGGCTGACATAGCCGGGATCGATTCTCATCAGAAAGCAATTGAATGGTGCATCAAGCAGGGTAACTCATCTAAGCATGCTGACAATATAGACGAGTGGGCCCAGCAGCTTCCGGGTGACCATATCGGCGGGAATGTATTTGGTTCAGGTGTGGCCGTTAGAGAAGAGGCTAACAACCATCAAGGGCTAGGTTTAGCTCACTTGATGGAATTGGTAAGTACTTACAACGGTCAACTAATTCTGGCGTCAGGAGATGCATGCCTACAGGCCAATGGTAGTAGTGTGAGCTACGAGCAACTTCGAACTCCTTGGCAGGGTGTTGCAATCTCTTGTAAGTTTAAAATATCTGATTTAGCTCTGGATAGTTCGGATGATGATGCTGATGCTGATGCAGCTTTGGCAGACATTATGAGACTTCTAGGAGGGGACGATGAAAACGATCATCTATAAATTACCTAGTGGTGACTTGGCTTCACGCAGATTGGCGATTTCTGAACGGCATAAGCTTGAGGGTCATTTACGCTTAGGTGAGAGAGTTAGACTTGATTTGTCTGATGTCTTAAGTCTATCAGAATCCTACTCTGACGAGATTTTTGGTGTTTTGGTTGTAAAGCTAGGCGCAGACGCAGTTTTGTCTAACGTGAAAATTGAAAAAGCCTCACCGGCTATCCTTAAAAGCATAGCAAGGGTAATCCTTCGCCGTAGTAACGAAGTGGCAGCATTTCGCAACAAGGCTGATGGCTCAAAGGGGTGTGACGTGGGCGTTTGGGCGTCTGCGTAAGTGTTAGTCAAGTGATAAAAAAGGAGCCATATGGCTCCTTTTTTATTGTCACGCTTAAACTATCTCCTACGGGAAGAGAGTATTCTTGTAGGGGCTTTGCCGCAAATACTTCACTTCAGATATGGATGTTTCAGTGATTAGGTGGCGTTCTTTTCACGGTCATATACATATTGGACGATGCTGAAAAACGACAGATAAACGTTTCAGCCCCTTACAGGGATGAGCGACTGATCGCTTTGCATGCTTTTGCCGCCTGAATACGCATGCGCCGATGTGTTTTTTTTATGTTGCGCATTGCCAGAGCTGGTGTGGTTTCATCTTCCCGGTTCAACTGCATTAAAACCGCCCCACGAAGCGGGCAGGCGAGGCGGGGAAAGCACTGCGCGCTGAGGCCGGTAATTTATTTATTTTCCCGCGCCTGCGTGCGTCTCTGCCGCACGCAGGGCGTGTGGGCGTGTGACGGGGAAGCGAGACGGTAGCGCGTCGTGTGGGGCTCTGGTGGAGGATGGCGAGGGGGCGTGAAAAAGCCGCCCGCAGGCGGCTGGCGTGGGTTACGCGTCGTCGGTGTCGAGGCTGTATTTCTGGAACCGGATAATTTCCTCTCCCGTCCATTCGTTGAGCTCAAGAAAGCGGGCCTGTAGCGGCATCAGCTCGTTACGCACAAACACTTTTGCCACCTTCTCAACGTCGCCTATCGAGCCCGCATTTTCCGGTTTGCCGCCCATGAGCTGGAACGGGATGCGGTGCGCGTCCAGCAGGTCGCCCGCGCTGACTTTCTTGATATTAAAAAAATCATCCTTCGTTGCGACCTCGCTCAGCGGCACGATTTTAATGCCGTCGGCTTTTCCGTTCGGCGCGTAGAAAAACAGGTTTTTAAAATTGCCGAGCCCTTTCGAATCCCGCATCGCCTTACGCAGCGCCTCAACATCGGTGCTGCTCTGCGCCGCGTCCGTCACGTACATGATGTAACCCGCGTGCGCGCCGTTCTGGTAATACTTGCGGCGGAACAGTGTCGCCGACTCATTCAGCCAGGCCGAGTTAAGCGCGCTCAGGTATTCCGGCATGCCGTAAAGCTCCTGGTTAATGTCGGGCTCCAGCAGGTGGAACACCGAGCCGGGCGCAAACGGGTGAGGCTTCGTGTAATTCTGAATATACCAGTAGGTATCCTGCTCCACCCCGCGCCGGGTGTATTTGGCCGGTGAGGTTTCATATCTGAGCGGCCTGCCTGTCACGCTGCGGCGCTGCTCAATAAACGCATTGCCAAACACCATGTAATCGAGCGCGAAGCGGGTAAAATCCTGCCGGGATAACTGCGGGTGCGGGATGTAGGTCGACACCAGAATGTTGCGTTTGACGTAAATCGGCGAGCTGTGGTGAACGGCGGCGCGCATGCTTTTCGCCAGCCCGGAAAAGCTCACCGGTGGCTCGTACCACTGGCCGTTATCGATGCACTCCACGTAATCCAGAATGTCGCGTTTATCGAGCACCGGCACCGGTTCGCCGAAGGTAAACGCCTCCATGCTCTGCGCGGGCGCGGCGGTATGCGGGCGCGGTGTCGGGGGGCGCTGGCGTTTGTTGCGTTTAGCCATTAATAAAACTCCAGAATTGAGGATGATGACTGGCCGCTCGCGGCGGTCAGCGGTTCGTTAATCAGTACGTGCATGGTCGCCCAGGCGAGATCGGCGTGGCTGGCCTCTTCGGTGCGGCTGGCCTCATAGGTGGCGCTGCGTCCGCTGCTGGTCATGGTTTTGCGGATGGACATAAACGACTGCGTGATGTCGGTTGCGCTCACGTCATATTCGAGGCAACCGCGCGTGATGGTGTCTTTGGCTTTCAGCACCATCGCGGTTTTCATTTCCGGGGTATAGCGAATGTCGCGTGCTGCCGGGTAGAAGGAGCGCACCAACTGGAAAACGCCCTGACCGAGCCCGGTCGCATCAATCCCGATGTATTCGACGTTATATTTTTGCGTGAGCTCGCGGATAGACTCAGCCTGAGTGGCAAAATCCATCCCCTTCCACTGATGGCGCTCCAGAATGCGGAATTTACCCCCGGCAACCAGCGGCGGCGCGATAACCACGCAACCGGCGCTGTCGCCACGGTGCGACGGGTCATAACCAATCCACACCACGCGCTGACCAAATGGCCGGTCGGCAAAGGGCGCGTAATCCTCCCATTCCTCCATGCTGTCAACCATGCAGCGTTGCAGCTCCTCGAACGGGAATACCGACGCCTTGTCATCGACGAACTCGCACATAAACAGGTTGCGGAAGTCGTCTGCGCTGTTCTCCTGCCGCAGTGCGTCGAGGTCAAACAGGGTGCAGCCCCCGGCGAGCGCGTCCTCAATAGTGACAATCTGCCGCCACTGCCCGTCTGCGCAGGCCACGCCGCGCGCCAGTGCCGCATGGCTGATATCAATATCAACCCGCTCGCTGGCGCTGGCGCGCCCCCGGTTGAACAGTTCCCCTGACCAGAACGGGTACGCGCCATGCCCGAGCGAGGACGGCGTCGAAAAATAGGTCGTGCGCAGGTGTTTTTGCGAGGCCATGCCCGACGCCACTTTGCGCAGCCGCTGGAAGTTGGGGATCCAGAAAATCTCATCGACATACAGGTCGCCGTTATGGCTCTGCGCGGTGTTGGAGTTGGTGCCAAGAAACAGCAATTCCGCGCCGTTGTTGCCGATGACAATCGGGTCGCCGGTCAGGTCAACATCAACCAGCCGGGCAAACGCAATAATGTATTTTCGGAACACGTACGCCTGCGTTTTTGAAGCGGATAAAAATATCTGGTTATGGCCGGTTTTCAGGGCGCGTAACAGCGCCTCGCGGGCGAAATAAAACGTCGCGCCAATCTGGCGGGATTTGAGGATGTGGCGGATACGGTGCTCAAGCCCCGCTTTGTGCCAGCCAAGCTGATATTCGAAGGACTGGTCAAAGAAAATGTCCTCCAGTTTTTCGACCGCCTCCTCGCTGAAAAAATTCTTTTTCGGCTTTTTGCGATCCCCTTTGTTGCGGTTTGCCACGTTCGGATTGAGGTCAGCCTCGTTGCCAGTCTGGCCGTAGCGGTTAATACGTGCGAAGCGCTCCATCTGGCGCGCCAGAAAGTCAGCGACCTTGAAGTCGTGCGCGGTCAGCTCCGGCTTGGCGTAAAGCTGAATTAATCGCGCCTCCAGGGTGAACTCAACCCGGTTTAATGGCGCGGTTTCCTCCCAGCCGTCGCGCTGTTTCCAGCTCTGCACCGTCGGGCGTCTGGTCTGCAACATTTCCGCGATTTGCGGCACGGAAAAGCCCTGCCAGAACAACAGCGCCGCCTGTCGTCGCGGGTCGTTTAAGAGTGTGGTGTCGGTGGTGATGGTCATGAATGCCTCGCCGTGATGGATACAGGGCAAGGCTACTTAAGCGCGGTCAGCGATTCGCTAACCTGCTGATGTGCAGGGAGCAAGCCATCCATGACGGATGGCGAAGCAACGGACGAGCCGGGAAACTACCCCCTGACAAAACCGTGAATCCTTCACAGACAATCAGGACTGCTGACGATGGCAAAAAAAGTGGTTTCAAAATGGTTTCGCATCGGCGTCGAGGGTGACACCTGCGACGGTCGCATTATTGGCGCGACGGAAATTCAGGAAATGGCCGACACGTTTGATCCGCGTGTCTACGGTTGCCGCATCAACCTTGAGCACATCAAGGGGCTGATGCCGGACAGCACCTTCAAACGCTATGGCGATGTGGTGGAGCTGAAAGCGGAGAAAATCGAAGACGATTCCGCGCTGAAGGGCAAGCTGGCGCTGTTCGCGAAAATCACCCCGACCGATGAGCTGGTCGCCATGAACAAGGCGCTTCAGAAGGTTTACACCTCAATGGAGATCCAGCCGAATTTCGGCAACAGCGGCAAATGCTACCTCATTGGCCTGGCCGTGACCGATGATCCGGCAAGCCTCGGCACCGAGTATCTGGAGTTCTGCCGCACCGCAAAACACAACCCGCTGAACTCCCGCAAAGCCAGCCCTGAGAATTTCTTTTCGGCGGCCACGCTGGCGGAAATTGAGTTTGAAGAGGAGCCCGACACCCTGCTTAACCGGCTGACCGACTCGGTTAAGGCCATCTTCAGCCGTCAGCAGACCAGCACCGACGCGCGTTTTAACGATGTGCATGAAGCCGTGACGGCGATTGCTGAACGTGTCCAGACCAGCGGCGACGGCATTGATACCCGTTTCAGCGCGCTCGAAAGCCAGCTTGCGGAGGTTAAGCAGGGGCTTGAAGCGCAAACCCTGTCCACGACTGAGCAATTCAGCGCGATCACCGCCACCCTGGACAACACCCCCAGCGGGACGCAGCCGCGCCGGAAACTGAGCACCGGCGGCGATGGCGCGGGCGCAACCCTCACCGACTGCTGACCGGCTCCCCTTTTCAGAACAGGAACACAGAGACAATGCGTAAAGAAACCCGTTTTAAATTTAATGCCTACCTGAGCCGCCTTGCGGAGCTGAACGGCGTCGGCGTGGAAGACCTGAGCAAAAAATTCAGTGTCGAGCCGTCGGTCACTCAGACGCTGTTCGACAAAGTCCAGCAGTCTTCCTCCTTCCTGCAACAGATTAATATGGTTGTGGTGCGCGAGCTGACCGAGGAAAAAGTCGGCATCGACGTCAACGGCACGATTGCCAGCACCGCCGATACGGCCAACGGCGTCGAGCGTAAAACCGCCGATTTCTCGAAGCTGGACGCGTACCGCTATTTCTGCCACCCGGTTAACTTCGATTATCACCTGAGCTATAACAAACTCGATTTGTGGGCGCGTTTTCAGGATTTTCAGACACGCATCCGCGACGCGATCGTCAGGCGTCAGGCGCTGGATTACATCACCATTGGTTTTAACGGCATCAGCCGGGCGGCAACATCAGACCGCCAGAAAAACCCGCTGTTGCAGGATGTGGCAGTCGGCTGGTTGCAGAAGTACCGCAACGACGCGCCGGAGCGCGTCATGAGCAGGGTTGTCGACGAAGACGGCACTGTGATTTCAGAGAAAATCACTGTTGGTAAGAAAGGCGCTTACAAAAACCTCGACGCGCTGGTGATGGATGGGCATGAGACGCTGATCGCCGAGATTCACCGCGAAAACCCGGAAATGGTGGTCGTGTGTGGGCGTCGCATCCTGACCGACAAATATTTCCCGATGATCAACAAATTCCAGCCGAACACTGAGCAACTGGCCGGAGAGCTGATTATCAGCCAGAAAACCATCGGGCAGTTACAGGCGGTGCGCGCGCCGTTTTTCCCGGCCAACAGCATTCTGATCACTACGCTTGATAACCTCTCGATTTATCTCTACGAGGACGGCCACCGCCGCCACATCATCGAGAATCCGAAGCTCGACCAGGTGGAAAACTACGAACAGGTGAAAGTCGATTTTGTGATTGAAGATTACGAAGCCGGTTGCCTGATTGAAAACATCGAGATCCTTGAGCCGGAAGAAGTGGAAACCCCGGAAGGAACCAGCGCCGATGCGTTTGCAGCGGCAATCGTTGATGCCATGAAAACCATGATGGCCGGTAACGCCGCACCTGCTGGCGTGTCGGAAACCTCCACCACTGGCGAAGGAGCGTAACCGATGGCGAGCCCCGCACAGCGTCACGCGATGCGGGTCTCGGCCATGATGGCCGCGCAGCGGGATAACGCCCCGCTGCGCCATGCCACCGCTTATGAGCAGATGCTCGTTAAGCTGGCCGCAGACCGCCGGACGCTAAAAGGTATCCACTCAAAAGAGCGCAAGGCAGAGAAAAAGCGCGAGCTGCTGCCGATGTACCTGCCGTGGGTGGCGGGCGCACTGGAAAACGGCACCGGCGCGCAGGATGACATCCTGATGACCGTGATGCTGTGGCGTCTTGATGCGGGCGATATTCCCGGCGCGCTGGAGATTGCCCGCTACGCGCTGCGCCACAACCTCGCGATGCCGGAGCCCCACACCCGCACCGCGCCTTACATGCTGGCCGAAGAGGTGGCTCTTGCGGTGCTGCGCGCCCGTGATGCCGGTGAGCCGGTCGGGGTGGCGGGCATTCTGGAGACCATTGCCCTGACCAGCACCGCCGACATGCCCGACGAGGTACGCGCCCGGCTGCACAAGGTCTCCGGTCTGACGCTGCGCGATGCCGGTCAGCTCAATGACGCCATGACGCATCTGCAACGCGCGAACCAGCTCGACCGTAACGCGGGGGTACGCAAGGACATCGAACGCCTTACCCGCGAACTGAATCCGAAGCCCGTTGTGAAGCCCGCGCCAGAGACGCCCGCGAAAACCGCACAACAGAAAAAAACAGCCACACCGGCGAAACGCGGGCGGGGTCGCCCCCGTAAAAACGCCGGTTAACCGAATGCGCCCCGCGCCAGGGCGGCACGCCGGTCAATGAGGGTGGTTCACCTTACCGGCGACCGGCGTCCACCGCCCACCCTTTTCAGAGGCAGTCATGACGACACTGATTATTGAAAAAAATAACGAGCAGCCGGAGCGCGGCACGGTGGTCATTCCGCCGCCTGTCAGTGACGAGCCGGTGATTAAAAACACCTTTTTCTTTCCTGATATCGAGCCGAAGCGTGTGCGTGAGCTGATGCGCCTTGAACAGACCATTGCCCCGGCACGGCTGCGCCATGCCATCAAAGCCGGGATAGCCGAAACCAACGCCGAGCTTTTCGACTGGCGGAAAAGCCAGATGAAAGCCGGTTTTGCGCGCCTCGCTGATGTGCCGGCAGATGATATCGACGGCGAAAGCATGCGCATTTTTTACTATCTGAGCGCGGTGTGTGCAATGACCGCCGCCACGCTGTATGAGCGCTATCGCGGTGTGGATGCCAGCGCCAGAGGCGACAAAAAAGCGGACAGCATCGACAACACGGTCGATGACCTGTGGCGGGACATGCGCTGGTCGGTCGCCCGTATTCAGGACAAACCGCGCTGCATTGTGGGGCAAATCTGATGAAGGTTTATGCGCATCAGGGCGACACGCTGGATGTGATTTGCAACCGCTATTACGGGCGCTCCGGGGGCGTGGTCGAAACGGTGCTCGCCGCCAATCCGGGGCTGGCAGAGCTCGGCGCGGTGCTGCCGTATGGCACCGGTATTGAGCTGCCGGATATCGATACTGCACCGGCTGCCGAAACGGTGAATTTATGGGACTGAGCATGGAGAAAATTACCTCGTCGCTGGCCTACTGGATAAGCGTCGCACTGACCTTTTTCGGGGCGATGACGCCGCAGGATTTCGCCGCGTACTTTGGCGCGCTGGGCGTGGTGCTGACGGTCGGCGTTAACTGGTATTACCGGCGCAAAAGCTACGTGTTGCTGTCAACACAGCTTCATCAGCAGCACCTGACTGACGGGGATATCAGCAATGTCATCAATCGCTAAACGTTGCAGTGTGGCCGTCGTGCTGGCGCTGGCGGCACTGGTGCCTGATTTTCGTTTACTCCGCACCTCGCCGGACGGGCTCGCCCTGCTGGCAGACCTTGAGGGATGCCGGTTGCGTCCCTACCAGTGCAGCGCGGGGGTATGGACATCAGGTATCGGCCACACTGCCGGGGTCGCACCGAAACACGATATCACCGGGCAGGAAGCCGCGAGTAACCTCGTCGCGGATGTGCTGAACACGGAGCGCCGCCTTGCGGCCTGTGCGCCGGTCGCCATGCCGCCCGCCGTTTACGACGCCGTGGTCAGTTTCGCCTTTAACGTCGGCACGGGGGCGGCCTGTAAATCGACGCTGGTTTATTTCCTGAACCAGAAAAAGTGGCAACAGGCCTGTGACCAGCTCCCGCGCTGGGTCTACATCAACGGAATCAAAAATAAAGGGCTGGAGAACCGGCGCAAGCGTGAGCGGGATTACTGCCTGAAGGGGGCGCAATGAAAACGTTAATGGTGGTGCTGGCGCTTGCGGTGGTCGGGCTGCTGTGGCTGCGTCATGAAAATAGCGCCCTGCGAGAATCTTTTGAGACAGCGAACCGTGTCGCGGGCGAGCAAAAGCTGACGATCGGCATGCTGAAAAACCAGCTCATTGTTGCCCGTGACCGGGCGGATAAAAACGAACGGGCGCAGGTGGATTTACGCCAGAAGCTGAACGCTGCCGGTGAACGGGAAGCCCGACGGGAACAGACCATAACGAGGTTACTCAATGAAAATGACGCCTTTCGCCGCTGGTACAGCGCTGATTTGCCTGATGCTGTGCGCCGGTTGCACAAGCGCGCCGCCTGCGCCAGCGCCGGTGATTGTTTACAACGGCTGCCCGAAAGTCAGCCTGTGCCCGATGCCGGGCAGTGATCCACACACCAACGGTGATTTGAGTGCCGATATCCGCAACCTTGAGCGTGCATTAGAAAGCTGTGCGCTCCAGGTCGAAACCATCAAACAATGTCAGGATGATACAGATGCTGAAGCCCGACAGTCTGCGAAAAGCCCTGGCTGATGCCGTGCCGGTGCTGAAAACCAACCCTGAGATGCTGCGGCTGTTTGTGGACAGCGGCAACCTTGTCGCCACGCTCGCCACCTCGCTGTCATTCGAGAAGCGTTACACGCTCAATGTGGTGGTGACGGACTTTACCGGCGATGCGGATTTATTGCTTGTGCCGGTGCTGGCGTGGCTGCGTGAGCATCAGCCCGACATCATGGAAACCGCCACAGGTCAGGCTAAAGGCTTCACTTTCGAGGCCGATCTCAACAATGACAGCAGTTTTGATATCAGTATCAGCCTTGCCCTGACCGAGCGAACACTGGTTAACGAAGTCGGCTCAGCGCTTCACGTCCGGCGCATCCCGGAACCGCCCCCGCCGGAGCCGGTCACGCGTCCGGTGGAGCTGTACATCAATGGCGAACTGGTGAGTAAATGGGATGACTGAATTTAAACCGTTTGAGAATGAGCTTGCCGGGCTGCTTGCGGCGCTGTCCCCCGCTGGCCGTCGGCGTCTTACGGTCGACATTGCGAAGAAGCTGCGCCAGCGTCAGCAACAGCGAATCAGGGCTCAGAAAGCCCCGGACGGCTCGCCGTATACAAAGCGGAAACCCCAGCCGTTGCGTGCGAAGAAAGGCCGGATTAAGCGGGAAATGTTCGCGAAGCTGCGCACGAATCGCTATCTGAAAGCCAGCGGTAATGACAGCGCGGCAGTGGTGGAGTTTACTGACAAAGTACAGCGCATCGCGCGGGTTCATCAGTATGGATTAAAGGATAAACCGGCCCGAAACCGTCCTGATATTGTGTATCCGCGACGGCTTCTGCTGGGCTTAAACAAAGAGGATATTGTGATAATAGAGGACGTCATCTTTAAACATCTATGATCATCGTTTTGGGGCTAAATTCTCCAGGTTGAAACCTGCAGACCATATACGTTTAGTCCCCACTTCACTTGCTGAAAAGGCAGTGATTGCTGTGACGCTGTACTCTTTACCTTTCTCAAAGTGGTAATCAACGGGCAGACATCTATCAGGTATCACAGTCAGCGTTGGGTTACTCATATCATCACGTTCCCAGACCTGTTTCATATTATTGTCCGGGGCTCGCTCGGATACTCTGAGAACCAGCAATTTTGATTTTCCGTCACTGGTCAGTGAATCCTTCGATACTGTAACGCAAGGTTGTCCATTTGCAGATAATGAAATATCAGCGGCCCGGTAGGGTGAGTTATCTACCATGCAACCACTCAGTAAAAGCGACCACGCAATTAGCATTAATTTTTTCATTTCCACAGGCACCTTTTATTAGTGGGTGATGCAAGGAAGTATTTAAGAATATTCTTGTATTTATCTCGTAAATCAGGTCCGATGATGCCTTTAAAAGTGGATTGCTGAATAAAAACATTCACACCAAAGTTAGTTAGCACATAATAATCAGCAATAATAGAAGCCTGTTGTTCGAGGCTGTAATCTGCTAAATCCTTTTCATTTGGCAAAGAGTATTCATAGCTTGAAGCCCAGCTAACTAAACCACGAGTCCGGACATTGACGCCCATCTGGTGTTGCCATACATGCCCCATTTCATGCATAAACAACGCTTTATCCGTTATGTCACCAAAGGAAAAATCTTCTCTGAAGAGAGCTTCAGGATAGTACATATTGCCGTCTGGTGTCATAGCGACGCGGCTATTTTGCAAACCAAACGGCAAATAATCACCGTTGTAAACTTTTACGGCGCTATAATTAATGGCGTTCTGAAAAAGAGCCCGCGCCATTCTTATTTCGCCTGCTGTCATCGGCCTGTAGTTGTTTTTTAGCGTCGACATCCTTTCCTCTTTTTTATTGTTTAATCCACAGAGTTTGTTTTCTACCCGCAGTTGTTTCATCTGTCAATAAAACGGCATGTTTTGCTGTTTGAACTGTATGACCGCATCCTTTCATCTATGAACAAACTCGCAAATTTAAATGAACTTGCGCGCACGCTGCGCAATATGATACGCACCGGCGTTATTGTCGACACTGACCTTGATGCCGGACGCTGCCGCGTGCAGACCGGCGGCAATATCACCGACTGGCTCCAGTGGCTGACGCAGCGCGCCGGTCACTCCCGTACATGGTGGGCTCCCTCCGTCGGCGAACAGGTATTAATTCTGGCCGTGGGTGGCGAGCTCGATACCGCGTTTGTGCTGCCCGGTATTTTCGCCGATGACCATCCTGCGCCGTCGGCCTCGGCTGACGCCCTGCATATTGCTTTCCCGGATGGCGCGGTTATTGAGTACGAACCGGCGACCAGCGCGCTGACCGTCAGCGGCATCAGAACCGCCGACGTTACCGCGTCTGAATCCCTCACCGCCACCGTGCCGGTGGTGCTGGTCAAGGCGTCTTCGCGCATCACACTCGACACCCCGGAAGTGGTCTGCACGAACAGGCTCATCACCGGCACGCTGGAGGTACAGAAAGGCGGCACCATGAGCGGCAATATCTCGCACAGCGGCGGCGCATTGTCGTCCAACGGCAAAGTGCTTCACACCCATCAGCACCCCGGCGACAGCGGCGGCACAACAGGAGCACCCCTGTGACAGTGAACTATATCGGAATGAGCCGCGTAAATGGCCGCGCGCTTACTGATTCACAGCACGTCAGTCAGAGCATGAGTGACATCCTGCGCACACCGGTCGGCTCCCGCGTTATGCGCCGGGAATATGGCTCGCTGCTCTCCACGCTGATTGACCAGCCGCAGACACCGGTACTCGCGCTGCAAATCCGCGTGGCCTGTTATATGGCGCTCCTGAAATGGGAGCCGCGCATCACGCTGAGTGAAATCACTACGGAGCAAAGCGAAGGCCGGATGACCGTCAATCTGACCGGCCAGCTTGTCAGCACCGGGGAAACCCTTTCATTAACCCTTCCTGTGAGTTGAATCCATGCCGATTGTTGACCTGAGCGAGCTCCCCGCCCCGGATGTGGTCGAGGAACTCGATTACGAGAGCATTCTCACCGAACGCAAGGCGACGCTGGTTTCGCTGTTCCCTGCTGATGAGCAGGACGCCGTTGCCCGCACGCTGGCGCTGGAGTCTGAGCCGCTGACCAAGTTTCTGGAAGAGAACGCCTACCGGGAGGTTATCTGGCGTCAGCGCGTGAACGAAGCCGCCCGCGCGACGATGCTCGCCTATGCCACCGGCAATGACCTCGACGTTATCGGCGCAAATTATGACGTCGCGAGACTGGTTATCACCCCGGCGGATGACGCCGCACTCCCGCCCGTCGCGGCGGTGATGGAGGCCGACAGCGATTACCGGCTACGCATTCAGCAGGCAATGGAAGGGCTGAGCGTGGCGGGCTCAACCGGGGCTTATGAATTTCATGGGCGCAGCGCCGACGGGCGTGTCGCGGATATTTCCGTTATCAGCCCGGCACCCGCCTGTGTGACCGTCTCTGTGTTGTCGCGCGAGGATAACGGCGCAGCGTCGGATGACCTGCTGATGGCCGTGCGAAATGCCCTTAACGATGAGGATGTGAGGCCGGTTGCCGACCGTGTGACAGTGCAGTCAGCGGCGATTGTTGATTACCGGATTGACGCCACGCTTTATCTCTACCCGGGCCCGGAAAATGAACCGGTTCGCAGTGCGGCGGAAAACAAACTCAAAGCGTATATCAGCGCACAGCATCGCCTCGGTCGTGATATCCGTAAATCTGCCATTTATGCCGCACTCCATGTTGAAGGTGTGCAGCGTGTTGAGCTGGCCGCCCCGGCGGCTGACATTGTACTCGATAAAACACAGGCCTCTTTTTGCACTGATTACCGGATAGTTGTCGGGGGCTCCGATGAGTGAATCGCGGCTGTTGCCGGTGGGCTCCTCGGCGCTGGAGGTGGCCGCCGCGCGCGCCTGTGCCGAAATCGAAAACACCCCGATACCGCTGCGCCGCCTGTGGAATCCTGACCTGTGTCCGGTCAGCCTGTTGCCGTGGCTGGCCTGGGCGTTTTCCGTTGACCGGTGGGACGAGAACTGGCCGGAAGAGACGAAACGGGACGTTATCCGCAGCGCCTATTTTATCCACTGTCATAAAGGCACCATCGGCGCAGTGCGGCGCGTGGTCGAGCCGCTCGGCTATCTCATTAATGTTACCGAGTGGTGGGAGACCGGCGATCCGCCAGGCACATTCCGGCTTGATATCGGCGTACTGGAAACCGGCATCACCGAAGAAATGTATACCGAGATGGAGCGGCTCATTGCGGATGCAAAGCCCGCCAGCCGCCATCTTATCGGCCTCAATATTATTCAGGACGTTGCCGGAGCTCTCTTTGCCGGTGGCGTGAATTACAGCGGCGATGTGACCACTGTTTACCCGGAGTGAGTGAAAGAAAATGGCAACGAAATACAAAACCGTCGTCACCACGGCAGGGGTGGCAAAATTTGCGGCGGCCCTCACGCCGGGCGGGAAAAAGGTGAATATTACTGCAATGGCCGTCGGTGATGGCGGCGGTACGCTGCCGCAACCGGACGCCGGGCAGACAACACTTATCAATGAGGTCTGGCGCCAGACGCTGAATAAAATCAGCCAGGACAACAGGCATAAAAATTATGTGGTGGCCGAGCTGGTTATCCCGCCGGAAACGGGCGGTTTCTGGCTGCGTGAAATGGGACTGTATGACGACACCGGCACACTGGTCGCCGTCGGCAATATGGCCGAAAGCTATAAGCCAGAGCTCGAAGAGGGTTCAGGGCGGGCCCAGACTCTTCGCATGGTGATTATGCTGTCCGATGTTGCGTCTGTTGAGCTGGCTATTGACGGTTCCGTCGTGATGGCCACACAGGATTATGTGGATGACAAACTCGCGGAGCATGAGCAATCGCGACGCCATCCCGACGCCACACTGACGGACAAAGGCTTTACACAGCTCAGCAGCGCCACGAACAGCGCAGCGGAGAACCTTGCCGCCACGCCCAAAGCGGTGAAAGCGGCGTATGACCTTGCCAGTGGGAAATATACGGCACAGGACGCCACCACGGGGCAGAAAGGGCTTGTCCAGCTCAGCAGCGCGACCGACAGCGCGTCTGAGGCGCTCGCAGCGACGCCGAAAGCGGTTAAGGCAGCGTATGACCTTGCAGGCAGCAAATACACGGCACAGGACGCGACCACGACGCAGAAAGGGCTTGTCCAGCTTACCAGTGCAACAGACAGCAATGCTGAACATCTCGCAGCAACCCCCAGAGCGATAAAAAACGCGATGGACAATGCTAATGCCCGCCTCGCTAAAGAGCAGAACGGCGCAGATATCCCGGATGCCCGACAGTTTGTAAAAAATATCGGCCTGGAAAATGTGCTTTATAAAGGTGATGGAAGCTGGCTTTCCGGGACGTATGTTAATGCGCAGGAGGATGGAAAAAGTATTGGTCAGCGTGCGGCAACCGGCTGCCAGTTTATGCGTGCACATCAGGCTCCGGATGCGCCAGACCAGACAGGTTGGTGGAAAATTATCGCGCTTACTGAAACTGTGGAGCCCACTTCTGCTGTAGAAGTGCTGGCAATCTACGCGGGTGAGATGCTGTTAGGAAACGGTACAGGTGCGGGTATTACATCGTGGCGTCATGTGGCGATGCTGGAGGGGGCTGCATTTACGGGTGATATATCTGCTAAAAACATGCGGAGTGGAACTTCTGTCACGGTGGGAGATGGCTCAGGTGGTATGGCTGTGGGTAGCTTCGACGGCGCTGGTTTCAATGGTAATAACATCGACATTAAGTCCTGGAATGGCATCGGTTTTCAGTGCACATTCGACTGGGCTATACGGGCGTATATTAATACAAGGCAAGGTATTATTGCTGCTGCTGAAAAATTTCAGGCTGGAAGCGCAACATTCAATAAAAACGGTGATGTATTTGGTGATATCTGGAGTACAGGATCCGGCGCGGGATGGTTGAGTTCATATATTAGTACCAAGCCCGGACGCCAGTACATCACGCAGATCGGATTATATCAGAATAATAAAAAAGCGCCGTTTATGCTTCACGATGATGGTTCTGGGGTATTTCTGGCAACACCAGAATGGGTCAGCGGTAATTTTGCTGGGGCTTCGTGGGTTGGTGCTAATTTCCTGCAAGGGGGCATCAGATTAGCGTCACCGGGAGAAGTAAATAACGGGAACAATGATAATAATTTTGCCTATGCTCCAGGTGGGGCTGTTGTTACTGCGGTGATGCAAAAGTCAAACTATACAGCAGTACAATATCGTTATATTCAATATAACATTGGTGGGAACTGGTACACGGCATGGGTGGCTTAATGACAATGCAATCAGGCACATTTAAAAAATATGAACCATTAGAAGAATGGGGGAAATACACGCCGGAGGAGGTTGCAAAACTTTCATCCGATGAGCTGGAATTATATTACATCGCAAAGTCTCCGGGAATGAATGTGGTTTTTCTGAAAGATGAGAATGATAACGACTGGTATCGGTGGCTTAAGACGCTGTCAACTGAAACGCTTAAAATATCATTTAATCCGGATTCAAAAGAAATCGTCCACTTTTCTTATGATGCGAGCACAATATTTCCGGTTAATCAGATTGTGGTGGAAATCGCGCCGGAGAATGTGCCGAATGAATTTACCGCAGCGGGTGAAAAAGCAATCGGCGGGGCATTTATTTTTGACGATGGGAAAATTACTGCCGCGCCAGTGGATGATGAGGCAGAAGCCCAACGCAAAAAGCAGGAGCGGTTAACTCAGGCAAATAACATGATTGCGACACTTCAGGATGCTGTTGAACTGGGTATTGCCACCGACAGTGAAAAAACGTTGTTAACGGAGTGGAAGACATACCGGGTGTTACTGAACCGGATCCGGTCGGGGGATGCACCGGAAATCGACTGGCCGGAGTTACCGGCATAATCACGGCGGGCATTTGCCCGCTTTTTTGTTTGCTGTTGTCCCTCACGCCCGCCAACCCTGATAAATAGCCCTGCGCCCGTACAGTCCGGACAATAACACTCACCCCAACCCCACGGAGTTAAACGGATGAGTGATTATCATCATGGCGTGCAGGTCGTCGAAATCAACGACGGCACGCGCGTCATTTCCACGGTCTCGACGGCGATTGTCGGTATGGTCTGTACCGCCAGCGATGCCGATGCCGCGACTTTTCCCCTCAATGAGCCGGTGCTGATTACCAGCGTACAAAGCGCCATCGCCAGGGCCGGTAAAAAAGGCACGCTGGCGGCGTCACTCCAGGCCATTGCCGACCAGTCAAAACCGGTGACTGTCGTCGTGCGCGTTGCCGAGGGAACCGGCGACGATGAAGAAGAGGCGCTCGCGCAAACCATTTCCAACATCATCGGCACCACGGACGAGCACGGCAAATACACCGGCCTGAAAGCGCTGCTGACCGCCGAGGCGGTGACCGGCGTAAAACCCCGCATCCTCGGTGTACCGGGTTTCGATACACTCCAGGTGGCGACCGCGCTTGCGCCCGTTTGCCAGAAGCTGCGCGCATTCGGCTACGTCAGCGCGTGGGGCTGCAAAACCCTCTCTGATGCTATCAGATACCGCGACAATTTCAGCCAGCGTGAACTCATGGTTATCTGGCCTGACTTTCTCGCCTGGGACACCGTGAAAAATGCGACCACCACGGCATACGCCACCGCCCGCGCCCTCGGTCTGCGCGCGTACATCGACCAGTCGGTTGGCTGGCATAAAACCCTGTCTAACGTTGGCGTCAACGGTGTGACCGGCATCAGCGCGTCGGTGTTCTGGGATTTGCAGGAGCCGGGCACCGATGCCGACCTGCTCAACGAGGCGGGCGTGACCACGCTTATCCGCAAGGACGGTTTTCGCTTCTGGGGCAACCGCACCTGTTCCGATGACCCGCTTTTCCTGTTTGAGAACTACACCCGCACGGCGCAGGTTATCGCTGACACGATGGCCGAAGCGCACATGTGGGCGGTCGACAAGCCCATCACCGCGACGCTGATCCGCGACATCGTGGATGGCATCAACGCCAAATTTCGCGAGCTGAAAAGTAACGGCTACATCGTCGATGCGACCTGCTGGTTTGACGAGGACGCCAACGACGCGGAAACCCTGAAAGCCGGAAAACTGTATATCGATTATGACTATACGCCGGTTCCCCCACTGGAAAACCTGACCCTGCGCCAGCGCATCACCGATAAATATCTGGCGACGCTGGTTTCCTCAGTGAACAGCAATTAAGGAGCCTGACTGAATGGCAATGCCACGCAAGCTGAAATACATGAATGTGTTTCTGAATGGCTACAGCTATCAGGGTATCGCGAAGTCGATCACCCTGCCGAAGCTGACGCGCAAGCTCGAAAACTATCGCGGGGCGGGGATGAACGGCGTCGCGCCGGTTGACCTCGGCCTCGATGATGATGCCCTGTCGATGGAATGGTCGCTCGGCGGTTTCCCGGACCCGGTTATCTGGGAGCTGTACGGCGCAACCGGTGTTGATGCCGTGCCGGTGCGCTTTGCCGGTTCCTACCAGCGCGACGACACCGGCGAAACGGTGGCCGTTGAAGTGGTGATGCGTGGTCGTCAGAAAGAAATCGACACCGGCGAGAACAAACCCGGCGAAGACACCGAAGCGAAAATTTCGGTCGTCTGTACCTATTTCAAACTGACAATGGACGGCAAAGAGCTGGTTGAAATCGACACCCTCAACATGGTGGAGAAGGTCAACGGCACCGACCGGCTGGAACAGCACCGCCGCAATATCGGCCTGTAATTTTCACCCCGGCCGGTGCGCTGGCCGGTTCATCCTGAAACCCGGTTAAGAAGAGAAACCCATGAATAACGACAACGTCATCACCCTGGAAAATCCTGTTCAGCGCGGCGGGCAGACTATCGACGCCATCACCCTGATTAAACCGAACGCCGGAACGCTGCGCGGCGTCAGCCTTGCGGCGGTGGCTAACTCCGACGTCGATGCCCTGATTAAAGTGCTGCCCCGCGTCACCGTGCCGTCACTGACCGAGCAGGAAGTCGCCGCGCTGGAACTGCCCGACCTCGTTGCCCTGGCGGGTAAGGTGATTGGTTTTTTGTCGCCGAATTCGGCGCAGTAAATTTCCCCGACACGCTCTCTGTTGATGATCTGATGGCGGATATTGCGGTGATTTTTCACTGGCCGCCCTCAGAGCTCTATCCCCTGAGCCTGACGGAGGTCATTACATGGCGAGAAAAAGCCATCCAGCGAAGCGGAAACACGAATGAGTAGCGTGAAATTACAGGTATTACTCAAAGCGGTTGACCAGGCGACCCGCCCGTTAAAATCCATCGACAAGGCCAGCAAGGAACTGGCCGGAGGTATGCGGGCGACGCAAACCACGTTACGTGAGCTCAACAGCCAGGCATCAAAAATAGAGGGTTTTCGCAAGGCCCGCGCACAGCTTGCCGTGACCGGCCAGTCGCTCGGAAAAGCGAAACAGGAGGCCGCCGCGCTTGCCGTGGCGTTTAAACAGACCGAAAACCCGACCCGCGCCCAGGCGCAGGCAATGGAGACGGCACGCAAAAGCGCCGCCGCGCTCCAGCTTAAACACAACAGCCTGCGTGAAGCGGTGCAGCGTCAGCGGCAGGAACTCAGCCTTGCCGGGATAAACACCCGCACGCTGGCTGCTGATGAGCGTCGCCTGAAAACCAGTATTGGTGAAACCACGTCACAGCTCAACCGTCAGCGTGAGGCGCTGGCGCGCGTCAGTGCGCAACAGGAGAAACTGAGCCGGGTTAAGCAGCGCTATCAGGCCGGGAAGGAGCTCGCCGGTAACGCGGCTGCGGTGGGCGCGGCAGGGGTGGGAATGGCAACCACGGCAACGCTTGCCGGGGCGGCACTGCTGAAACCGGGCTATGACTTTGCGCAAAAGAACGCGGAGCTTCAGGCGGTGCTTGGCGTGGGCAAAGACTCGGCAGAGATGACCGCGCTGCGCAAACAGGCGCGCCAGCTCGGCGACAACACCGCTGCCTCGGCTGACGATGCCGCCGGGGCGCAAATCATCATTGCCAAAGCGGGCGGCGATGCTTCGGCCATACAGGCGGCAACGCCTGTCACCCTCAATATGGCGCTCGCCAACCGGCAGACAATGGAGGAAAACGCGAAATTACTGCTGGGTACCAAAAACGCATTTCAGCTTTCAAACGATAAGGTCGCACATATCGGGGATGTCCTGTCAGCCACGATGAATAAATCAGCGGCTGATTTTCAGGGGCTCAGCGATGCCATGACATATCTGGCTCCCGTTGCCCGCGCTGCCGGAGTCAGTCTTGAAGAAGCGGCCGCAATGACCGGTGTTCTGCACGATAACAACATCACGGGCTCAATGGCCGGGACAGGAAGCTCGGCAGTTGTAAGCCGCCTCCAGGCTCCAACGGGCCAGGCTTACACCGCGCTGAAAGAGCTTGGAATTAAAACCGCCGACAGCAAGGGCAATATGCGCCCTGTCTTCACCCTTCTGAAGGAGATCAACGCCAGCTTTGCCAGACACAAGCTGGGTAATGCACAGCAGGGCGAATACGTGAAAACGATTTTTGGTGAGGAGGCACTGAAATCCGCCAACGCCCTTTTGCAGGGAGCATCATCCGGCAGGCTCGATAAGTTGACGGCGGTCTTAAAAGCCTCGGACGGCAAAACAGCAGAGCTTGTAAAAATCATGCAGGACAACCTCGGCGGCGACTTTAAAGAGTTCCAGTCGGCTTATGAGGCGGTCGGCACAGACCTGTATGACCAGCAGGAATCTTCACTCAGAAAACTGGTGCAGACCGCCACCGGGTATGTGCTGAAGCTGGATAACTGGATCGCAAAAAATAAAGGGCTGGCGCAAACGCTCGGCGTGATTGCGGCGGTGGCTGTCGGCGTGGTGGGGCTTGTCGGCGCTGTCGGTCTGGTCGCCTGGCCGGTTGTTATGGGTATTAACGCGATCATCGCTGCTGCCGGTGTGCTCGGGACGGTCTTCAGTGTGGTGGGCGGGGCGATGATGACGGTACTCGGTGCGCTGACATGGCCGATTGTGGCGATCGGCGTGGCGATTGTCGCCGGTGCGCTGCTCATCCGTAAATACTGGGAGCCCGTCAGCGCCTTTTTCAGCGGGGTTGTTGAGGGGCTGACCGCCGCATTTGCGCCGGTTGCTGAGATATTCGCCCCCCTGAAACCCGTTTTTGACTGGCTCGGCGAAAAATTAAAGGCGGTATGGGACTGGTTCACAAACCTGATTGCGCCGGTCAAATCCACCCAGGACACGCTTAACGCCTGCAAGGATACCGGCGTCCTGTTTGGACAGGCGCTGGCGGATGCACTGCTGATGCCGCTTACCGGCTTTAACAAGCTGAGGCAGGGCATAGACTGGGTGCTTGAAAAACTCGGCCTCATCAATAAAGAATCCAGCGATCTTGACCAGAAAGCCGAAAAGGCGGGCGCGGCGACGCAGAACGGCTCCTATATTCCGGCAACCAGTAACTATGGCGGTTATCAGGGATATCAGCCCGCTGTAGCTCCCGGCGGTAAATCCTATGTCGATAACCGGCAAAGTCACTACAACATCACGATGCAGAACGGCGGCGCACCGGGCGGCGAGCTTGGGCGGCAGTTGCAGGATGCCGTTGAAAAGGCCGACCGTGATAAACGCGCCCGTGAACGCGCCAGCATGCGTCACGACGGATAAGGGAGACATTCAGAGATGATGCTCGCATTAGGTTTCTTTGTGTTTATGCGCCAGACACTGCCTTTTCAGGGCATGCAGCGTGAAGCGGAATATCGCTGGCCGTCAAACAGCCGCGTGGGTAAGCGTGATGCTTTCCAGTTTCTCGGCGTCGGGGAGGAAAAAATCACCCTCAACGGCACGCTTTACCCGGAAATCACCGGCGGGACGCTGACACTGACCGCGCTCAGGCTGATGGCCGAACAGGGTAAGGCGTGGCCGCTGATAGCCGGAACCGGCCAGATTTATGGCATGTATGTCATCAACAGCATTAGCGAAACCGGCGCGGAGTTTTTTTCTGACGGCTCACCCCGGAAGATTGATTTTACGCTGGTGTTAACGCGCGTGGATGAGTCACTCGCGGCGGTGTATGGCGACCTGAGCCAGCAGGCTGACATGCTGGCCGGGAAGGCAAAAGACGCCGCCACCACATTCACCTCAACGATGGGGATCTGATGTCTGAAATACTCTACAGCCAGGCGGGGAGCTCACTCACTCCCGCGTTTATGCTGAAACTGGACAGTAAGGATATCACCGGCAACATCAGCGACCGGCTGATTAACCTCACGATGACGGATAACCGGGGCTTTGAGGCTGACCAGCTCGATATCGAGCTCGATGACAGCGACGGCCTTGTGCAGTTGCCGGTACGCGGTGCGGTGCTGACCCTGTTCCTCGGCTGGGAAGATTCCGCGCTGGTCGGCAAGGGCAGTTTTACCGTTGATGAGGTTGAGCACCGGGGCGCGCCTGATACCGTGACCATCCGCGCCCGCAGTGCGGATTTTCGCGGGACGCTAAATTCCCGGCGTGAAGAGTCATGGCACGACAAAACCCTCGGCGATATCGTGGCGGCGATAGCCGCACGTAACAAACTGACCGCGAGTGTCATTCCGGCGCTGGCCGGGATTCATATCCCGCATATCGACCAGACGCAGGAATCTGATGCCAAATTCCTGACGCGGCTGGCTGACCGGAACGGCGGCGAGGTGTCGGTCAAGGCGGGGAAATTGCTGTTTCTCAAAGCCGGGAATGCAACGACTGCCACTGGCAGGCCCATTCCGCAGGTGATGATCACCCGCAGTGATGGCGACCGGCATCAGTTTGCGATTGCCGACCGGGGCGCTTATACCGGTGTTACGGCTCAGTGGCTTCATACCAAAGACCCGAAACCGAAAAAAGTGAAGGTGAAGCGCAAGCCCAAAGAGCAGCATTTACGCGCGCTACAGCACCCGAAAGCTAAAGCCAGAAAGAAGGAACCCAAGGTCCCGGAGGCGCGGGAAGGTGAATATCTGGCCGGTGAGGCGGATAACGTGTTTGCGCTTACCACGGTGTACGCCACAAAAGCTCAGGCCATGCGCGCGGCGCAGGCGAAATGGGACAAGCTACAGCGTGGTGTCGCGGAATTCTCGATAAGCCTGGCCGTCGGGCGCACCGACCTCTACCCGGAAACGCCGGTGAAGATATTGGGGTTTAAGAGCATTATCGATGAGCAGGCGTGGATTATTACCAAAGTGACTCACACGTTAAACAACAGCGGTTATACGACGGGGGTAGAGCTTGAGGTGAAACTTTCTGATGTTGAGTATGATGCGGAATACGACGACGATGAAGTGATGGATGATGCCTTGCACTAAGCAAGATTTAATTGCAATACGCCGCTAAGTGGATTTTTCGATTCGTATTATGCGAATAAATGAGTATAATTAATTCACTTTTTGAGAATGTTGAGGTGATCATGTTCCATTGCCCACAGTGTAAGCATGCGGCGCATGCGCGTACTAGCCGCTACCTGAGCGAAAACACCAAAGAACGTTATCACCAGTGCACAAATATCAATTGCAGTTGTACCTTTGTGACAATGGAATCAATAGAGCGCTACATTGTGACGCCTGGAAAAATTGACCCTGCGCCACCGCATCCAAATCAAACCGGACAACGCCAGTTATGGCTCTAAAATTACCCGCCTCGCGCGGGTTTTTTTATGGCGCAAAAAACCTCGAAATCGCATCTATCGCGGGATTACCAAAAAACTGGTGCGACACTTTTGCGACACTCAGTGATTTGGAAACAAAAAAGCCACCGTGAGAGGTGGCTTAATCATATGATTTTAAAGCTAAAATTTGGTGGCCCCTGTTGGGTTTGAACCAACGACCAAGCGATTATGAGTCGCCTGCTCTAACCACTGAGCTAAGGGGCCATAGCGGGTGGATTATAAAGTAACTTACCCCTGCAATCCAGCATGAATATACTGTCTGATGTTTTTATAAACAGCGCATTTTCAATCTCTTATACTGGCACTTATGACAATTGACCAGGAATAACTATGATCAATGATATTCTCGCTCCCGGGCTGCGCGTGGTGTTTTGTGGTATCAATCCGGGTAAATCTTCTGCCCATACCGGCTTCCACTTTGCGCACCCTGGCAACCGTTTCTGGAAGGTAATCCATCAGTCTGGCTTTACCGACAGGCTGCTGCGACCTGAAGAGGAGAGGCATCTGCTGGATACGCGCTGTGGCATCACTATGCTGGTGGAACGCCCGACGGTGCAGGACAGCGAAGTGGCGCTGCATGAGTTGCGTACCGGCGGCAGAGAGCTGATTATGAAGATAGAAAAGTATCAGCCTGCTGCGCTGGCGATCCTCGGCAAACAGGCCTTCGAGCAGGCCTTCAGCGTCAGAGGCGTTAACTGGGGCAGGCAGACAATGAGTATCGGCGTGACGCAAGTTTGGGTGCTGCCGAACCCCAGCGGGTTAAATCGCGCGACGCTGGATAAGCTGGTAGCCGCTTACCGCGAACTGGACGACGCGCTGGTGACCAGAGGGCTGTAGTGCGGCGGAAGTAAAAAAGGCTCCCGGTGGGAGCCTTTCACTACAACGAGATGAGAAAAATTAATCGTCGAGGAAGCTACGTAGCACTTCAGAACGGCTCGGATGGCGCAGTTTACGCAGCGCTTTCGCTTCGATCTGGCGGATACGTTCGCGGGTAACGTCAAACTGTTTACCCACTTCTTCCAGCGTGTGGTCGGTGTTCATATCGATACCGAAACGCATACGCAGTACTTTCGCTTCACGGGCGGTCAGACCAGCCAGAACGTCGTGCGTCGCCGCACGCAGGCTCTCGGTGGTGGCTGAGTCCAGCGGCAGCTCGAGGGTGGTATCCTCAATAAAATCACCCAGATGCGAATCTTCATCATCACCAATCGGTGTTTCCATGGAGATTGGCTCTTTGGCGATTTTCAGCACTTTGCGGATTTTATCTTCCGGCATCAACATGCGTTCGGCCAGCTCTTCCGGCGTCGGCTCGCGACCCATTTCCTGCAGCATCTGGCGGGAGATACGGTTGAGTTTGTTAATGGTCTCAATCATATGCACCGGAATACGGATAGTGCGCGCCTGATCCGCGATGGAGCGGGTAATGGCCTGACGGATCCACCAGGTTGCGTAGGTGGAGAACTTGTAACCACGGCGGTATTCGAACTTATCAACCGCTTTCATCAGACCGATATTGCCTTCCTGAATCAGATCGAGGAATTGCAGACCACGGTTGGTGTATTTCTTGGCGATAGAAATAACCAGACGCAGGTTCGCTTCCACCATCTCTTTCTTCGCACGGCGCGCTTTCGCTTCGCCGATGGACATACGACGGTTAATATCTTTTACCTGCTCGATGGTCAGGCCGGTTTCTTCTTCAATCTGTTGCAGTTTTTGCAGGCAGCGCTGAACTTCTTCCGTCACTTCATGCAGCTTTTCGGACCACGGCTTGTTCATCGCCAGCGCGGCATTGAACCAGGTTTCACTGGTTTCATTGCCGGTGAACAGCGTAATGAAGTTTTTCTTCGGCATTTTGCACTGTTCAACGCACAACTTCATGATGATGCGTTCCTGAGTGCGCACGCGATCCATCATGATACGCATGCTGTTCACCAGGTAGTCGAACTGTTTCGGCACCAGACGGAACTGTTTGAAGACTTCAGACAGCTTGAGGATCTCTTCCTGGGCCGCGGCGTGGCTGCGGCCTTTGGCTTTGATCGTGTCACGAGTCAGTTCGTACTGGGTACGCAGCTCGCCGAATTTTTCACGCGCCAGCTCAGGATCGATGCTGTTGTCATCATCGCTGTTGTCATCTTCTTCATCTTCTTCTTCATCGTCGTCATCTATCTCTTCGCTCGAGAGCTCAGAGCCGACGTGGGTTGCCGTTGGCGCAAGATCTTCTTCCGCATTCGGATCGACAAAGCCGGTGATCAAATCGGACAGACGCGCCTGTTCCGCTTCGACGCGGTCGTATTGCTCTAACAGATAGGTAATGGCTTCCGGGTATTCGGCAACGGAGCACTGAACTTGGTTAATCCCGTCTTCGATACGTTTGGCGATGTCAATTTCGCCTTCACGGGTCAGCAGTTCAACGGTACCCATTTCACGCATATACATGCGAACCGGGTCGGTCGTGCGCCCGATTTCAGATTCCACGCTGGAAAGCACTTGCGCAGCCGCTTCGGCAGCGTCATCGTCCGTGTCGGCAGTGGTCTCAGCCAGCAGCAAATCATCAGCATCCGGTGCATCTTCCATCACCTGAATGCCCATGTCGTTGATCATTTGGATGATGTCTTCGATCTGATCGGAGTCGACGATATCTTCCGGCAGATGGTCATTGACCTCGGCATAGGTCAGATAGCCTTGCTCCTTACCACGGGTGACAAGAAGCTTCAGCTGTGACTGCGGGTTTTGCTCCATAAGACGGTATCCACACTTAAATTCATGAGGGTTGGTGTCGGTCGGCGAAATAAGCAGCCAACATTTAACGCGAGGGTGTATTTATATTTTTGCCGCTGGCCCTCATCGCGGCTGTCGGGATCAACCCGATCGGTTATCGGCACTTAAGCCGTTGAATTCATTTTTTCGCCAGTTCCTGGTTTAACTGCCAGAGTTCCCGGCGTTCTTCGCTGCTTAAACCGTGCGTACGATCGCGAGCTATCAGCTCTTCCTGTCGCCGTTCAAGCATCGAATCAAACATATGATTGAGCGAGTCGGTAAACGCTTTCTCTGCAATTTCCTTATCTGCTATATCGTCCCACATCGACAGTTTTTCAAGGGTTGCAGCTTCTTTGGTGCCGCGATAGTGCTCCAGCAACTGTCCGGTAGTCAGGCCTGGCTGTGACAAACAAGTGTTGACCAGTTCTGCAAATAAGCCAAGCCCGGGGAGTCTGGATTGATCCAGCCCTTCTAACGACGGAACCGCTGATGCCAGTTCCGGGTTCTGGATCAATAACCCTATAAGTATACGCATGGTTGTGCGTTTTAGCTGCGGAGCTGTGCGCAGAGCGCTGTTTTCCGCTTGTTTTGGCATTAAACGATCAAGTTGCGCATCGTCGAAAATACCAATCTTGTTCCCCAGCAACTGTCGAAGCTGAATGCGTAACGTCTCGCCTGGCACCTGATTGATTAACGGCAATGCCAGCGCGGCAAGTTGCGTGGTGCCATCCGGCGTCGTTAAATCCGCCTGCGGCAACAGGCTGTTAAACAAAAACGTGGAGAGCGGCTGAGCCTGCTCCATCCGCGCTTCGAATGCCGCTTTGCCCTCTTTACGCACCAGCGTATCCGGATCTTCACCATCCGGCAGGAACATAAAACGCAGCTGACGACCATCGTTCATATAAGGTAGCGCGGTTTCCAGCGCACGCCAGGCGGCATCACGACCCGCCCGGTCACCGTCATAACAGCAGATGACGTTTTTCGTCACTCTGAACAGCAACTGGATATGATCCGCCGTGGTGGATGTGCCCAGCGAAGCAACTGCATAGTTGATGCCGTACTGCGCCAGCGCGACCACGTCCATATAACCTTCGACGACCAACAGGCGCTGAGGTTCATCGTTATCCAGTTGTGCTTCATAAAGGCCATACAACTGGCGGCCTTTATGGAAAATATCTGTCTCCGGGGAGTTGAGGTATTTGGGGGTATCATTACCCAAAACACGCCCGCCAAAACCAATCACCCGGCCACGCTTGTCGCGAATGGGGAACATCACCCGTTCACGAAAGCGATCGTAACTGCGCCCCTGATCGTTAGTTACCAGCATGCCTGCGTCGATCAGAGATTTGCGGTTTTCGCTATTGCCGCCAAAACGCTTTAACACGTTGTCCCAGCCGGGAGGGGCGTAACCAATAGCGAAACGCGCAATAATTTCGCTACTCAAACCGCGCCTTGTCAGATACTGGCGCGCCGGTTCAGCGGCAGGTTGCGTCAGAGATTGCTGATAAAATGCGTTGAGTCCGTCCATCAACTGGTAGAGCGTTTGTCGTTGATGGCGCTCTATCAGGCTGGGTCCGCTGCCTGCTTCAAAAGGCACTTCAAGGTTGTGCATGGCGGCCAGCTCTTCGACACTTTCCACGAACTCAAGCTTGTCGTAGTTCATTAAAAAGTCGAGGGCGTTACCGTGTGCGCCGCAACCAAAGCAGTGATAAAACTGTTTTTCACCGTTCACGGTGAAAGAAGGGGTTTTTTCATTATGGAATGGACAGCACGCGTGGTAGTTCTTGCCCTGCTTTTTCAGCTTCACACGTGCGTCGATGAGATCGACGATGTCGGTGCGCGCCAGCAGGTCATTGATAAAAACGCGTGGGATTCGTCCAGCCATAGGCCCCGTTTTGATCTTTTATAACCCCCGTTTTTCAGGCCGCTGAATGTGGCAAAAATCACGCTGGTTATATCAGGTTATAAACGAAAATAAGCCGCGCATTCCTTTCGGAAGCACGGCCTTACAACTACAACTCGGTCTAAATCTGAGAGCGCACTGCTCTCAAAAGATTAGTACAGACGAGTACGGCGTGCGTTTTCGCGAGCCAGTTTCTTCGCGTGACGTTTCACAGCGGATGCTTTAGCGCGTTTGCGTTCGGTAGTCGGTTTTTCATAGAACTCACGACGACGAACTTCCGCCAGAACACCTGCTTTTTCGCAGGAACGTTTGAAGCGACGCAGAGCTACGTCGAACGGCTCGTTTTCACGTACTTTAATTACCGGCATGTGCCTCTCACCTTTGATTAATTCGGTTTGCCGCTGGCGTTCACACCAGCATATTTCAAAATGGTGCGGAATTTTACTGCAACTACTGCTGCTTTGTAAAGCACCGACGCGCTTTTTGAAAGGGACTTTTGTAAGGGTGAGGAGTATACACGAACTCCTCGCCTGGGGTGAGCAAAGTTTTACATCGACCAGCATTCGCCCTACACTGCGCGGTATTGCAAAGAGGTAAAGATCCATGCGCGTACTGGGCATTGAAACATCCTGCGATGAAACTGGCATCGCAATTTATGACGACCAGCAGGGGCTTTTAGCCAACCAACTGTATAGTCAAGTAAAACTGCACGCTGATTACGGCGGCGTGGTGCCGGAACTGGCTTCCCGCGACCATGTGCGTAAAACAGTGCCGCTGATTCAGGCCGCGCTGAAAGAAGCCGGGCTTGCGGCAAAAGATATTGATGCGGTGGCCTACACAGCCGGACCTGGCCTGGTCGGCGCACTGCTGGTTGGCGCGACGGTTGGACGTTCGCTGGCTTTCGCCTGGGATGTTCCGGCGATTCCGGTTCACCATATGGAAGGGCACCTGCTGGCGCCGATGCTGGAAGAAAACCCGCCGGCGTTCCCGTTTGTGGCACTGCTGGTTTCCGGCGGGCACACGCAGCTCATCAGCGTTACCGGCATTGGTCATTACGAACTGCTGGGCGAGTCAATTGATGATGCCGCAGGGGAAGCATTTGATAAAACCGCCAAACTGTTGGGGCTTGATTATCCCGGCGGACCGATGCTGTCAAAATTGGCGGCGCAGGGCACTGAAGGCCGTTTTGTCTTCCCGCGTCCGATGACCGATCGTCCGGGGCTGGATTTCAGCTTTTCCGGGCTGAAAACCTTTGCGGCGAACACCATTCGTACCAATGGCGGTGACGAGCAAACCCGTGCCGACATTGCACGAGCGTTTGAGGATGCCGTAGTTGATACGTTGATGATCAAATGCAAACGTGCGCTGGATCAGACCGGTTTTACGCGTCTGGTGATGGCTGGCGGCGTGAGCGCCAACCGCACTCTGCGGGCGAAACTGGCGGAAATGATGAAAAAGCGTCGCGGCGAAGTCTTTTATGCGCGTCCGGAGTTTTGTACCGATAATGGCGCGATGATCGCCTATGCGGGCATGGTACGTCTGAAAGCAGGAAATGATGCCGGACTTGGCGTAACGGTTCGTCCGCGCTGGCCACTGGCGGATCTGCCAGCAGCGTAAACTGCGACAGCCCGGTTGCTGAGATGCCGCCGGGTTTACTCTTCTTTCTTCTTCTTCTTCAGCTTCGACCAGATTTTTGTTTCCTGGCGGCGCCACAGGCGCTGAATATTGTCATGGTGACGTAGCAGAATCAGACAGGAAAGCATCGCCACTGGGAAGGTGAACTGCGGTTTGAACCACCAGACATAGAACGGCGCGATTAGCGCGCTGACAATTGCGCCCAGCGATGAGTAACCGCTCAACAGCACGGTTAAAAGCCAGGTTCCCGCCATGACGCCCGTTAAATCCCAGCCGATCGGCGCAATCGCGCCAAATGCCGTCGCTACGCCTTTACCGCCCTGAAATTTAAAAAATACCGGCCAGATATGACCAAGACAGGCGGCGATAGCAATAAGCCCCAGCCAGAACGGCGTTACGCCAAGCGCGTAAGCCCCCCAGACGGGCAGCATTCCTTTCAGAATATCGAAAATCAGTACCGTTACGGCTGCTCCCTTGCCGCCAATGCGTAAAACGTTGGTCGCTCCGGGATTGCCAGAACCACTTGTTCGCGGATCGGGAAGACCGGCGAGGCGGCAGACCAGGATGGCGCTGGAGATTGAGCCACAAAGGTACGCAAGGAGGATCATTCCAGGCGCGATTGCACTCATGACGCTGTTCCGTTGTGAAAAAGTCGTTTTATTCTCTGCATCGATGGATAATACGCATAAATTCTGGAAAGTGGTATCCAGTGAATGCGCAAAATCTGCCAGAGCGCAGGAAAGATCGGGTCTGGCGGTACAGTGTTGAAACAAACTGCAGGTGAAATGTGATGGATATTGTATTTATTGAGCAGCTTTCGGTAATCACCACCATTGGTGTTTACGACTGGGAACAGACCATTGAGCAGAAGCTGGTGTTCGATATCGAAATGGCCTGGGATAACCGCCTGGCGGCGAAAAGTGATGATGTGAATGATTGCCTCAGCTATGCCGATATCGCCGATGTGGTTGTCAGTCATGTTGAAGGCGGGCGTTTTGCGCTGGTCGAGCGTGTTGCAGAAGAGGTGGCCGAACTACTGCTGGCGCGTTTTCATTCACCATGGATACGCATTAAACTGAGCAAACCAGGCGCCGTGGCGCGGGCGCAGAGCGTCGGCGTAATCATTGAGCGTGGGTTAAATCTGAAAGAAAGTATTTAAATTCATAATAGTTAAACCAAGCACTAGTATTCAGGTCATAGATGATGGCCATTCACGGCTACTCCTCAGGGGCCGTTTTTCATTTCTTTTTTAGGGGTTTATTGATGAGCGATCTACATTCGCTGCTGGTGGCAGCCATTTTGGGTGTCGTTGAAGGATTGACGGAGTTCCTGCCAGTTTCCAGTACTGGTCATATGATTATCGTCGGGCATTTGCTGGGATTTGAAGGTGATACAGCAAAAACGTTCGAGGTTGTGATTCAACTGGGCTCGATTCTGGCGGTTGTGGTGATGTTCTGGCGACGCCTGTTTGGTTTAATTGGTATTCACTTCGGTAAGCAACCGCATGAAGGCACAGGTACGGGACGCCTTTCTCTGATTCATATCATTTTAGGTATGATTCCGGCGGTGGTGATTGGGCTGGTATTCCATGACACCATTAAGTCGCTGTTTAACACGCTCAACGTGACTTATGCGCTGGTGGTCGGCGGTTTCCTGCTGATTGCCGCAGAAGTGCTGAAGCCGAAAGTACCGCGCGCGCAGGGCGTGGATGATATGACCTATCGCCAGGCGTTCGTTATTGGTTGTTTCCAGTGTCTGGCGTTGTGGCCGGGTTTTTCCCGTTCCGGGGCGACCATTTCAGGCGGTATGCTGATGGGCGTTAGCCGTTATGCCGCATCGGAGTTCTCTTTCCTGCTGGCTGTACCAATGATGCTGGGCGCAACCGCGCTGGATCTCTACAAGAGTATGGGGTTTCTCACCACAGGCGATATTCCGATGTTTTCCGTGGGTTTCATCACCGCTTTTATTGTCGCGCTGATCGCCATCAAAACCTTCCTGGAACTGATTAAACGCATCTCGTTTATCCCGTTTGCGATTTACCGTTTTATTGTTGCAGCGGTAGTATACTTGGTCTTCTTCTAAGGCTCGCGCCCTCAGTCTGTGGGCTGAGGGCAACGGTGCGCTTTCCACTCCGCCAGCGCGGCTATCCGGCGGCGCGTCAACTCTTCGCGGACTTCTGCCCCCTTAAAACCGGCTTCAATCACTGCTTTGGTTGGAACGGCACGAGCCACTGCCCACGCTTCACGCAGTAAACGTCCTTGCGGATAGTCGCAAGATTCAAAACCAGTACGTCCACGCACATCGGCTTCGCTGGTCAGGGCTATTTGTTCTACGCGCTGCGGTTTACGCCAGGCATCAATTGAGTCAAATAACTTCACAATGGTTTTGGGCTGCAAAATGGGGAAGGTGTGGATCAGATCGTGAAACTCCGCCACCAGTTTTGCCAGATCGCGGATCTCGTTCGGTACGCGCAGACGCTGGCACAGCCCTGCGATCAGTTTGACGCCCGCCGGGCCGTGTCCGTGATGGCGTGGCCAGAGTTCTTTTGGCGTCAGCGCTTTTCCCAGATCGTGACATAACGTGGCGAAACGCACGTCCACTTCTGGGCTGAGCATCGCGGCCATTGTTAGCGTCATCAGTGCGTGAACACCCGTGTCGATTTCCGGGTGCCACTTCGCCGGAGCGGGCACGCCAAACAGCGCGTCGATCTCCGGGAATAGCACCTTCAGCGCACCGCAGTCGCGCAGCACCTGGAAATAGACCTGAGGATTACGGGTATGCAGCGCATTCTCGGTCTCTTTCCAGACGCGCTCTGTGGTCAGATGCGCCAGTTCGCCAGCATCGGTCATAGCGTGCATCAGTGACATCGTTTCGTCGGCAATACGAAAACTGAGGTGAGCATAGCGTGCTGCGAAGCGGGCAACGCGCAGCACGCGTAGCGGATCTTCGCTAAACGCCGGAGAGACGTGACGTAAAATGCGGTTACGCAGATCGTGCTGGCCATTGAACGGATCGACAATATGCCCGTTTTCGTCCTGCGCCAGTGCATTGACGGTTAAGTCGCGGCGCAGTAAATCTTGTTCAAGGGAGACATCGGGAGCGGCATGAACGATAAAACCGGTATAACCCGAGCCGGATTTACGTTCGGTGCGGGCCAGCGCATATTCTTCGCGGCTTTGCGGGTGGAGAAACACAGGGAAATCGCGACCTACCTGCTGGTAGCCCGCGTTGAGCATCTCTTCCGGCGTGGCGCCGACCACAACCCAGTCTCTGTCTTTGACTGGCAGGCCTAACAACGAATCACGTACAGCACCACCGACCAGATAACTCTTCACACCACTCTCCTCTACACATAAGTCGACAGATAATACGTAAGTGTAGAGAAGATGGCGAATGTGCTTAACTCATCCAGCGATCTTTGCGCTTGCGGCTTGGGATCATATGCGGCAACAGCAGGCCGAGGATCAGACCCGCGCCCAGCACGCCACCGCCATACATAAACCATTGCATAATGATGGTGCGCTGCTTGTCGTCCAGTTGCAGATTCGCCGCGTTCACTTTCTTCTGCGCGACAATTAACTCATTTTTCAGCTTCTGGTTTTCGTCTTTCAGGCCGCTGATCACTCCGTCGCTCTGCGCCACTTTTTGCTGCATTTCAGCAGTGCGCTGGTTCCAGGTGTTATCGATATTGTTCAGTTTTTCGGTCAACGTTTTGACCTGGTTCTCCAGCTCCGGTACGCGAGTACGTAGGCTCGGCTCTGCGCTCAACTCTTTCAGCGGGATCCAGACAGTCCGCCCAGTGCTGTCGCGCACCTGGCCGTAATCGTTGTTTTGTTGCAGCAGAGACACTTCCTCGCCGGCATTTACCGTACCGACAAGGCGATAATTATCGCCAGGGCCACTACGTACCCAGGTATTCAGTTCGTCGGAAACATACCGTTTTTCTTCAGCGTGGATCCCAACGGATGCACTCAGTGCAACCAGGGTCAATCCAATCAGGCGTAATTTTGGCATCAGGCAGTCATTATTTTCGTTAAATGTGAAATGGGAAACAGTGACATCAGTCTGACGACACCCGGCAGGTGGCATCAATCGGAATCTTCCGGGTCAAACTGCGCGCTTATACGAACTTTTGCACCCAGCAAATTGCGCATTGCATGGCACTTTGGCACACAATACTATCTACTGACAAACATCAGGGGCGTTAGTTCGCCGAAATTTTCACTGATGTGACATAACCATAAGTGCAAGGCCATGGCTCAGGAAATCGAATTAAAGTTTATCGTTAATGCCGACAGCGTGGAAACGCTTCGTCACCATCTGCATACGCTGACCGAAGAACATATCGCCGCCAGCCAGTTACTGAATATTTACTATGAGACACCGGACAACTGGCTGCGCGGTCATGATATGGGACTGCGCATCCGGGGTTTTGACGGCCAGTATGAGATGACGATGAAAATTGCCGGACGGGTGATTGGCGGTTTACATCAGCGTCCTGAATATAATATTCCGCTTGCCAGCCCGGAGCTTGATCTGGCGTGCTTTCCCGCCGAAGTGTGGCCGGATGGCGAGTTGCCTGCCGATTTACAGGCCCGTACGCGTCCACTGTTCAGCACCGATTTTTATCGTGAAAAATGGCTGGTCAATGTCGGTGAGAGCCGAATTGAGCTCGGCCTTGATCTCGGCGAAGTGAAAGCAGGAGATTACGCCGAGCCGATTTGCGAGCTGGAGCTGGAGCTGCTGAGCGGCGATCCTGCAGATATTCTTAAACTGGCACGTCAATTAGTGACGCTCTCCGTTTTGCGTCAGGGAAGTCTGAGCAAAGCGGCGCGCGGTTACCACCTGGCGCAGGGCAATGCCCCACGCGAGCTCCGTCCAACGAGCATTCTGCAAACCGCTCCGAAGGCCTGCGTTGAGCAAGCTTTTGCTGCCGCGCTGGAACTGGCGCTTTCCCAGTGGCAATACCATGAAGAGCTGTGGGTGCGAGGCAACAACGCGGCAAAGCAGGATGTGCTGCGTGCAATTGCGTTAATCCGCCATACGTTGGCACTTTTTGGCGGTATTGTGCCACGTAAAGCGAGCGCTCACTTACGTGATTTACTGACGCAGGTAGAAGCCACACTGACTTCGGCGGTTTCTGCCGCTACTGCGGTGTGGGATGCGCCTTCAGCAATGGCAAAACTGCTGTTGACCGAGTGGTTGATGACGCAGGGCTGGCGCGCCTTCCTTGATGAAAAAGCGCAGGCGAAATTTGCCGATTCATTTAAACGATTCGCCGATGGACATCTTTCGCGCAGCGCGGCGGAGCTGAAAAAAGCCTTCGCGCAACCGCTGGGCGACAGCTATCGCGACCAGTTGCCACGCCTGGCGCGTGACATCGACAGCGCATTGCTGCTGGCGGGCTATTACGATCGCGCGCTGGCAAACGAATGGCTGAAGAACTGGCAGGGGTTGTACCACGCCATTGAAACGCACCAGAGAGTCGAGATCGAACACTTTCGTAATACCGCAATTACGCAGGAGCCGTTCTGGCTGCACAGCGGAAAACGCTAACTAAAGGATACTTCGGATGCCGCATGCCTCGCCGTTATCGCAGCACTGGCACACTGTGCTTTCCCGTCTGCCGGAGGAGCTAGCCGCGCAGCCACTCAGTGTGCAGGCGCAGTCAGTACTCACTTTTAGTGATTTTGTTCAGGACAGTATCATCACCTATCCTGAATGGCTGGCCGGGCTGGAAAGCACGCCGCCGCAGGCAACAGAGTGGCAGCACTACGCACAATGGCTTAGTACTGCATTGCAGGAGGTCACGGATGAAGCGGCACTGATGCGTGTTCTGCGCCAGTTCCGCCGTCGGGTAATGGTGCGCATTGCCTGGGGGCAAGCGCTGCGGCTAATGGCAGAAGAAGATGTCCTGCAGCAACTGAGTGTGCTGGCAGAAACGCTGATCGTCGCCGCGCGCGACTGGCTATACGATGCCTGCTGCCGTGAATGGGGAACGCCATGTAACCCGCAGGGCGTTGCGCAGCCGATGCTGATTTTAGGCATGGGCAAACTTGGCGGCGGAGAACTCAATTTCTCTTCCGATATCGATCTGATCTTCGCCTGGCCGGAAAATGGGGCCACCCGTGGTGGCCGACGCGAGCTGGATAATGCGCAGTTCTTCACCCGCCTGGGGCAACGGCTGATCAAGGTACTCGATCAGCCGACTCAGGATGGTTTCGTCTACCGCGTGGACATGCGTTTACGCCCCTTCGGCGATAGCGGTCCGCTGGTGCTCAGCTTTGCTGCGCTGGAAGATTATTACCAGGAGCAGGGGCGTGACTGGGAGCGCTATGCGATGGTGAAAGCCCGCATTATGGGCGATAACGACGGTGAACACGCACGTGAACTGCGCGCCATGCTGCGCCCCTTCGTTTTCCGCCGCTACATCGATTTCAGCGTGATCCAGTCGCTGCGTAACATGAAAGGCATGATTGCTCGTGAAGTCCGCCGCCGTGGCCTGAAAGACAACATTAAATTGGGCGCGGGCGGCATTCGTGAAATCGAATTTATCGTGCAGGTTTTTCAGTTGATTCGCGGCGGCCGTGAACCGTCGTTGCAATCCCGCTCGCTATTGCCAACGCTGGAAGCCATCGATCAGTTACACCTGTTACCTGAAGGCGAAGCGGACAGGTTGCGGGCGGCCTACCTTTGGTTGCGGCGTCTGGAAAACTTGCTGCAAAGCATTAATGACGAACAGACGCAGACCTTGCCGGGCGACGATCTCAACCGCGCCCGGCTGGCCTGGGGAATGGGTGTGGCAAGCTGGGATGAGCTAAGCAGCACGCTGGAAATGCATATGGGCGCTGTACGCCGCGTCTTCAATGTGTTGATTGGTGACGACGAGAGTGACTCATCGGAAGATATGCTTTCTGAAAGCTGGCGCGAACTGTGGCAGGATGCACTACAGGAAGATGACACCACGCCGGTGCTGGCGCATCTTTCCGATGACGATCGTCGCCGCGTCGTGGCGCTGATTGCTGATTTCCGTAAAGAGATGGATAAGCGCACCATCGGCCCGCGCGGGCGCCAGGTATTGGATCATCTGATGCCGCATTTGCTGAGCGATGTTTGCTCGCGTGACGACGCGCCAGTGCCGTTGTCGCGCCTGACGCCGCTGCTGACGGGCATCATCACGCGAACCACTTATCTTGAACTGCTGAGCGAATTCCCCGGTGCGCTGAAGCATCTTATTTCCCTCTGTGCGGCATCGCCGATGGTGGCCAGCCAGCTGGCGCGTTACCCGATCCTGCTTGATGAGCTGCTCGATCCCACTACGCTTTACCAGCCGACGGCAATGAACGCCTACCGCGACGAACTGCGACAATATCTGCTTCGCGTGCCGGAGGATGATGAAGAGCAACAACTGGAAGCGCTACGACAGTTTAAACAGGCGCAATTGCTGCGCGTCGCCGCGGCGGATATCGCCGGTACGCTACCGGTAATGAAAGTAAGCGATCATCTGACGTGGCTTGCGGAAGCGATTATCGATGCGGTAGTGCAGCAGGCATGGGGACAAATGGTGGCGCGTTATGGCCAGCCAATGCATCTGCGCGATCGCGAAGGGCGTGGGTTTGCCGTGGTCGGTTACGGCAAGTTGGGCGGCTGGGAGCTGGGGTACAGTTCCGATCTCGACCTGGTCTTTTTACATGATTGCCCGATGGATGTGATGACCGACGGCGAGCGGGAGATCGATGGTCGCCAGTTCTATCTGCGCCTTGCCCAGCGCATTATGCACCTGTTCAGCACGCGTACTTCGTCCGGCATTCTTTACGAAGTGGATGCGCGTCTGCGTCCGTCCGGCGCGGCGGGAATGTTAGTGACGACCACCGAATCCTTCGCGGATTACCAGAAAAATGAAGCCTGGACGTGGGAACACCAGGCGCTGGCGCGTGCGCGCGTGGTGTACGGCGATCCGCAACTGACCGTGGAGTTTGATGCTATTCGCCGTGATATTCTGATGAGCCCGCGCGATGGTGCAACATTGCAAACCGAGGTGCGCGAGATGCGCGAGAAGATGCGTACCCATCTTGGCAACAAGCATAAAGATCGCTTCGATCTGAAAGCCGATGAAGGCGGCATTACCGACATTGAGTTTATCGCTCAGTATCTGGTACTGCGCTATGCGCATGACAAACCGAAGCTGACGCGCTGGTCTGATAACGTGCGCATTCTGGAAGGGCTGGCGCAGAACAATATCATGGATGAACAGGAAGCGCTGGCGCTGACGCAGGCTTACACCACGCTGCGCGATGAGTTGCACCACCTGGCATTACAGGAGTTGCCGGGGCATGTGGCGTCGTCGTGTTTTGTCGCCGAACGCCAGCTTATCAAAACCAGTTGGGACAAGTGGCTGGTGGAACCGTGCGCCCCGGCGTAAGTGTGATATTATCGCGCGCAAATTTTGTATCTCTCAGGAGACAGGAATGAAAGTGACGCTACCAGAGTTTAACCAGGCGGGTGTAATGGTGGTTGGCGATGTGATGCTGGACCGTTACTGGTACGGGCCAACCAGCCGCATCTCTCCAGAAGCCCCGGTGCCGGTGGTGAAAGTCGATACGATTGAAGAGCGCCCGGGCGGCGCGGCGAACGTGGCGATGAACATTGCTTCGCTGGGCGCAACTGCGCGTCTGGTGGGGCTGACAGGTATTGATGACGCGGCGCGCGCACTGAGTAAGGCGCTGGCGGACGTCAATGTAAAATGCGACTTCGTTTCTGTCCCCACACATCCCACTATTACCAAGCTGCGCGTCTTGTCGCGCAACCAGCAATTGATCCGCCTGGACTTTGAAGAAGGGTTTGAAGGTGTCGATCCACTGCCGATGCATGAGCGTATCAGCCAGGCGCTCAGTAGCATTGGCGCGCTGGTGCTCTCTGATTACGCCAAAGGCGCGCTGACCAGCGTTCAGCAGATGATTGCGCTGGCGCGTAAAGCGGGCGTGCCGGTGCTGATCGATCCGAAAGGCACTGATTTTGAGCGCTATCGCGGCGCTACGCTGCTGACCCCAAACTTGTCGGAGTTTGAAGCGGTGGCCGGGAAATGCAAAAACGAAGACGAGATCGTTGAACGTGGCATGAAAGTGATTGCCGATTACGACCTTTCTGCATTGCTGGTGACCCGCTCCGAGCAAGGTATGACGCTGCTGCAACCGGGTAAAGCGCCATTGCACATGCCGACTCAGGCGCAGGAAGTGTATGACGTGACCGGTGCCGGCGATACGGTGATTGGTGTGCTGGCGGCAACGCTGGCGGCGGGTAATTCGCTGGAAGAAGCCTGCTACTTTGCGAACGCAGCCGCAGGCGTAGTGGTTGGTAAACTCGGTACCTCAACGGTATCACCTATCGAGTTGGAAAACGCCGTGCGTGGCCGGGCAGAAACCGGCTTCGGTGTGATGAGTGAAGAAGAGCTGAAAGTGGCAGTCGCTGCGGCGCGTAAGCGCGGTGAAAAGGTGGTGATGACTAACGGCGTCTTCGATATTCTGCACGCCGGGCATGTCTCTTATTTGGCGAATGCGCGCAAGCTCGGCGATCGCCTGATTGTTGCGGTTAACAGTGACGCTTCCACCAAACGGTTGAAAGGCGAAACCCGTCCGGTTAACCCGCTGGAGCAGCGCATGATCGTGCTGAGCGCGCTGGAAGCGGTGGATTGGGTCGTGTCGTTTGAAGAAGATACGCCGCAGCGTTTGATTGCCGGGATCCTGCCGGATCTGCTGGTAAAAGGCGGTGACTACAAAGCGGAAGATATTGCGGGCAGTAAAGAAGTCTGGGCTAACGGCGGAGAAGTGCTGGTGCTCAACTTTGAAGATGGTTGCTCAACTACCAATATCATCAAAAAGATCCAGAAGCAGGGCGATTAAACTTGCTATCGGGCCTGCCTAATGAGCAGGCCCGGAAAACGCTCGTGTTAGTCAGCGTAAAAGCAATTACGCCTGATCGTCTACCGGTGGAATGGCCGGAGCGGGTTTTACTTCTACGTTTTTACCCTGGTTTTCGAGTTCACTCAGGCGTTGCTCCAGCAGCGCCAGTTTCTCGCGGGTGCGCAGCAATACCTGCGTTTGCACATCAAACTCTTCGCGGCTCACCAGATCCAGGCGGGTTAACTGTGCCTGTAACGTCTGACGAATTTTCTTTTCCACATCTTCCCCGAACTCACGGATCCCCTTGGGCATGGATTCGTGAACCTGACGCGCAATCTGTTCAATTTTCTTTGGGTCAATCATTTTAGGTTCCCTGCTCGGATAGGCTCAATAATTCATTGTAGTGTGATAACCCCGGGTGATAAACCAGAATTGTTTGAAGGTCATGCATTGCCGAAGATTATCAATGGCGTTATAGTTATCTCGCTTATTCTCAGGGCGGGGCGAAATTCCCCACCGGCGGTAAATCAGCAGATGCTGAAAGCCCGCGAGCGCTTCAGGCTAACGTTTGAAGGTCAGCAGATCCGGTGTAATTCCGGGGCCGACGGTTAAAGTCCGGATGGGAGAGAGTAACGAATCTGCCGGGCGATGCTGCCCGCTCGCGTTATTTTTTTGCCGCATTGCGACACTCCTAAGACTGCCCTGATTCTGGTAACCATAACTTTATTGAGGTCTTTTACCATGAATCAGACGCTGCTTTCTTCTTTTGGCACGCCTTTCGAACGTATTGAACATGCTCTCGCCGCGCTGCGCGAAGGCCGTGGTGTGATGGTGCTCGACGACGAGGACCGTGAAAATGAAGGCGATATGATTTTCGCCGCAGAAACCATGACCGTTGAGCAGATGGCGCTGACTATTCGCCACGGTAGCGGCATTGTTTGCCTGTGCCTGACCGACGAACGCCGTAAACAGCTCGATCTGCCGATGATGGTAGAGAACAATACTAGTGCCTATGGCACCGGTTTTACCGTTACTATCGAAGCAGCGCATGGCGTAACAACCGGTGTTTCGGCGGCTGACCGTCTTACCACCGTTCGTGCGGCGATTGCCGATGGCGCGAAACCTTCCGATCTGAACCGTCCTGGCCACGTTTTCCCGCTGCGTGCGCAGCCGGGCGGCGTATTGACCCGCGGTGGTCATACTGAAGCAACGATCGATTTAGTGACTCTGGCTGGTTTTAAACCGGCGGGTGTGCTGTGTGAATTAACCAATGATGATGGCTCAATGGCGCGCGCACCGGAGTGCATCAAATTTGCTAAGCAACACAATATGGCTGTTGTGACCATTGAAGATCTGGTGATCTACCGCCAGAAACATGAGCGCAAAGCCAGCTAACTTGCGTTAGTGATAACAATCCGCAGCCGAAAGCTGTAATGCCGATCAGTTAAGGATCGGTTGACCGATCCAGTGGCTGTGTAAGAATCCGTAATCTCCCAGGGATTACGGATTTTTTTATGTTACTTAGCCAG
>JAGTSE010000005.1 GCA_018261615.1 Pseudomonadota bacterium
TGCAAATGTCAGATCGTATGCGCCTGTTAGGGCGCTGCTGGTAACAGAGCCTTATAGGCGCATCAGAAAAACCTCCGGCTATGCCGGAGGATATTTATTCTGCTTTGCTCATGAATGCACATCAAACTATATCGATAACGCTAAATATTTTACCGTTTCTGCATATTCGCGGTGCGTCAGCCCTTACGTCACTATTGGCGAATGCGTTATTGACAACAATATCTATATTCTTGCTAAGAAAGAGTCTTATTTTAGGAATGTTTTAATAACTTGAATGCCCAATCAGAAATTATATAACATTCTAAGTAACAGCAAAATATATTGATTTAACATATTATTTGATAAATGCTGGACATATTTACACCAGGCCGCTTTCAAAATATCATTGTGCGTTAATATTTTTCTTCGAATTTCAATTGGAAAGCCAACAATCTGCTGCTGGCCCGAGTCAGCGTTAAATGGCTTTTTTCACTTTTAACTTAATTATTTCAGATAATGCCATTGGTGAGCCTGAAATGGATTTTGTAAATAACTATAAATATCATAGTGGTACCTTACATGGCGATGCTTATTATGATTTTATTTATCCTGCGCTAATAAATTAATTAAAGGTTGTTGTTACCGAAAATTATTATAGTGATCGTGATGTGTTTTTTAATCAATGTCACGTTAATGATTCTGTTTAATGATTTTTTTGAGGTGATACCACACTGTATATCAAATATATATTTCCAATGTGTTTTGTGGTTATTTCCCTCGAACAGAGGGGTTAGCCTGATCATTATGAGTATAATATTTTTAACATATTACGGTTTGCAGATTCAGCGCAATGCGCTTGCTATTGTTTTCTTCGTTACCTGACATATTATTTCATTGTCAATTATCGGTTGGTATATAATCACTCAACACGCTGTATTCACCTCGTGTTCTGTTTGAGGCGATAAGCGCTGGCGGTGAGAAAAAGGAGCAACACCGTGCGCGAAACGTAAACCCCAACCAGCGCGGCTGCGTTGAAGCGTGGCCAGTCAGAAAGCCTGTCAGCGTTGTTACTTCTTCAGTCTTACCGTCTGCGATCGTTTTTCTTGCACTATTTTCCGTGATTTGTGCGGCTTATGCTGAGGATGTTTTTCTTTTAGTCATCTTTTTAGTATAAGGTTTACACACGGGCGGCATGCGTCCAGCTCATTGATTATGGGGAATAACATGTACGTAAAACGTTTGGCTGGGATTATGGGCGGTGTGCTGCTGTTAGCGGGTTGCAGCAGCAGCAATAGTGAACTAAGCGCCGCAGGACAAGGCGTACGCTTTGTGGAAGATAAACCGGGCGCGCAGTGCCAGTACCTTGGCACCGCCACCGGCTCGCAGAGCAACTGGCTATCTGGCCAGCATGGCGAAGAGGGCGGTTCAATGCGCGCGGCGGCGAATGCGTTGCGCAACCAGGCGGCTGCGATGGGCGGCAACGTTCTTTATAACGTTTCCAGCCCGACACAGGGTTTCTTATCCAGTTTTGTCCCGACTGCCAGCGAAATGAACGCGCAGGTCTATAAATGCCCTAACTAAGTTGTTTCCGGGGATTCCCGCTCATGCAGGCGGGAGTCTCTGTTAATTGCTTCATTCCGTTATGTATTCCATTTCTCCTGACACTTTTTTCATAAAACTCGTCAACCCGTCTTGAATATTAAGTTTTCTTGATGTTAAACAATATTTCCTGTTTCTTTGTGGAGACGATACCGCGATCACTAAAGTATGCGGTTTCATTGTCGATATTGTTGGCAGGACGCAAAAATAAAAGGACTTTAAAATAGAGTGCTTTTGGCAGGTGTGAAGAGGGTTGGAGAGTCGATGAGTATTACAAAGAAGCTATTGCTTGCATTTTCTTTATTAATCTTGAGTTTAATTGGAACAAACCTTATCGCTGTTTTTTCGCTATCGAAAATTGGTAACGAGCAGGATTATTTTCAGGTAAATATTTTGCCAAGCCTCGACACCATGAACAAAGAGATGCAGCAGGTTACCAGCATCCGTAGTCAGCTTTATCAACATGGTATGATGCAAGACGCTGCTGGTATGAGTGAAGTACAACAAAAAGCGTTAAAAATATATGATGAATTATACGCTCTGCATCAACATTACCTGAAAGAACTTGTTTCCGATCAACGCGATCTTGATTTGACCAATAAAACGTTAGGTGATTTAGAAAGATTCCGTACGGTGATGGATCAATATTTTAAAATATCAAATACTAACGATCGTGATGGTGTCGTTAAAGCCATGCACTCTGGGGGATTGGTTGAGAGTAGTGTCACTCAATTGATCAATGATTTTGACGCTCAAATTGCCTATAACACCTCGTTGGTGGCTGCAGCCAACACTAATAATAGTTTGTTGATTTCTCGCTCAATGACGTTATCTCTGATTGCCACGCTGGCGGCGACGCTTATTCTTGGACTGTTTGGTTTATTCACCGTGTTGAATATCAAACGCCGTCTGAATGGGATGAAAGACGGAATGGTCAGCATCAGCGAAAAACTGGATCTCAGCCATGCATTACCAACGGGGCGTCTGGACGAGATTGGTCAGGCCGTTGGGGCATTCAACCTGCTGATTGGACGGGTCGCGGAATCACTGACCATGGTGCGCAGCGCTTCCAGTTCGGTGAATACCGCCGCCAATGAGATTGCCCTCGGCAATAATGAACTTTCTGCTCGTACCGAACAGCAATCGGCCGCCGTGGTGGAAACGGCGGCGAGCATGGAAGAGCTGAGTTCGACGGTGAAACAGAACGCACAGAACGCACATCAGGCCAGCCTGTTAGCCACGACAGCGTCAGATACGGCGGTAAAAGGCGGTACCGTTGTTAGTGTGGCGGTGAATCGCATGAAGGATATTATCGAAAGCTCGAAGCGCATTTCCGAAATCACCTCTGTGATTAATGGTATTGCATTTCAAACCAACATTCTGGCGCTTAACGCAGCCGTCGAAGCAGCCAGAGCGGGCGAGCAGGGGCGTGGTTTTGCTGTGGTGGCAGGAGAGGTGCGAAATCTGGCGCAGCGTAGCGCCCAGGCGGCCAAAGAGATTGAAACCCTGATCCATGAGTCGGTTAACTATATCGAAGACGGTTCCCGGCAGGTCGATCTGGCGGGGGAAACGATGAGCGGCATTGTACACTCCGTGCAGCAGGTTAAAGATTTAATGCAGGAGATCGCCGCCGCGTCCGATGAGCAAAATCGTGGCATCTCGCAGATTGCCCTGGCGATGTCGGAAATGGATACCACCACGCAACAGAACGCCGCGCTGGTACAGGAGTCTTCTGCCGCTGCCGGTAGCCTTGAAGAGCAAGCAAGCAAACTGCAACAACTGGTTGATGTGTTCCGCTTACCAGGGCAGCAACTGGAGAAAGTGAAAAAGTCGATCGGGAAAATGCATCAACCAAAACAGGCTGTTGCCACTACGGGACAGGACGGTTGGGAGACGTTTTAAACGGCAATGACGAGCCTGCAAAGGCTCGTCATTATTTACGCCTTAGCTCTGGCGCAATTGCAGATCCAGCGGCGTCTTACTGGGTTCACCGCCAATCTCGCGGGCAAGTTTCGGCACCATATAGCCGGAAACCAGCGTCAGAAGTTCGCGCATAATCAAACGCGCTTCGTCGTCACTCACCATAAAGTGCGCAGCGCCCTGAACTTTATCCAGTACATGCAGATAGTAAGGCATCACTCCCGCATCAAATAATGCGTTACTCAGCTCCGCCAGCGTTTGCGCATTATCATTCACGCCACGTAGCAGCACGCTTTGATTCAGTAAAGTGACACCCGCCTGCCGCAGTGCGACCATCGCCGCGCGAAAGTCATCGTCGATCTCCTGGGCGTGGTTGATATGATTGACCAGCAAAACTTGCAGAGATGAACGGGCGAAACGTGCGACCAGCGTATCGGTGATGCGCGCCGGGATCACAATCGGCAGGCGGCTGTGAATACGCAGACGTTTAATGTGTGGAATGGCTTCCAGCTGTTCCAGCAGCCAGTCCAGCTCATGATCTTTCGCCATCAGCGGATCGCCGCCGGAAAAGATGATTTCATCTAGCTCCGGATGCACTGCGATATAGTCCAGCGCGCCTTGCCAGTTACGCTTGTTGCCTTGATTTTCGGCATAGGGGAAATGGCGACGAAAACAGTAGCGGCAGTTCACGGCGCAGCCACCTTTCACCAGCAACAGGGCACGATTACTGTATTTATGCAGTAATCCAGGCACCACGCTACTCTGCTCTTCCAGCGGATCGGTGGTGAAACCCGGCGCTGCGATAAATTCCTGCGGTGTGGTGATCACCTGGAGCAATAGCGGATCGTTGGGGTTGCCAGGCTGCATGCGCGCGGCAAAGGATCGCGGTACGCGTAGGGGAAACAGGCGTTTTGCCTCACGGCCTGCGGTTAAATTTTCATCGGTGTTTATCTTTAAAAGACGTAACAGTTCGTCCGGATCGGTTATTACATCGGCAAGTTGCATTAACCAATCTTCTCTGGACGGGGTATTTAGGGTTACAATATGCGCCATTTTGTGGCTAAGCTACCAGTTAACAATTTTCAGAGGGCCTTATGGCGACTTACTATAGCAACGATTTTCGTGCTGGTCTTAAAATCATGTTGGACGGCGAACCTTATGCGGTTGAAGCCAGCGAATTCGTTAAACCAGGTAAAGGCCAGGCATTTGCGCGCGTTAAGCTGCGTCGCCTGCTGACCGGTACTCGCGTAGAAAAAACCTTCAAATCTACTGATTCTGCTGAAGGTGCAGACGTTGTTGATATGAACCTGACTTACCTGTACAACGATGGTGAGTTTTGGCACTTCATGAACAATGAAACTTTCGAACAGCTTTCCGCTGACGCCAAAGCGATTGGCGACAACGAAAAATGGTTGTTGGATCAGGCTGAGTGCATCGTGACCCTGTGGAACGGCCAGCCTATCTCCGTCACTCCGCCGAACTTTGTTGAGCTGGAAATCATTGAAACCGATCCAGGTCTGAAAGGCGACACCGCGGGTACCGGCGGTAAACCGGCTACCCTGAGCACTGGCGCAGTGGTTAAAGTTCCGCTGTTCGTGCAGATCGGTGAAGTTATCAAAGTAGATACCCGTTCCGGCGAATATGTATCTCGCGTGAAGTAATGTCCGCAGCTTCGGCGTAGCACCATGCTACGCCGTTGAACATCTCGAGGCAGAAATGATAAAACGCCTTACCAAAATCCTTTCCCTTATGCTTATCAGCGGCGCTTTGCTGTCGGGCTGCAATACGGCGCGCGGCGTCGGTGAAGACATTCAGAGCCTCGGCCACGCTATTTCTCACGCGGTCAGCTAAAACTTCACATCTTCTTAAAAACCTTCCCGTTCCGGTCTCATTGCGGAATTTTGTCTATGCTTAAGTGGCTATACACAAATAATATTGGTCACAAAAGGAAGATATTATGGTTAAGAAGACAATTGTTGCGATCTTTTCTGTATTAGTTCTTTCGTCCGTTCTGACGGCGTGTAACACCACTCGAGGCGTCGGTCAGGATATCTCGGAAGGTGGCCGCGCTATCTCTGGTGCAGCAAGCAAAGCTCAGCAGTAATCCTTGCCGGTACGGCATACGCCGTACCGCTAATTTGAATTTTCCGGCAGTGAAAGGAACGGCGTAAACCGATTCCCCATCCCGAGCTTCATACGAATATTACGCTTGTAGGTATAAACGGTTTTGCCGTTAATACTTAGCCTGGTGGCGATGCTGTGGTTACTTTTCCCTTCCATCCATAGCGTGAGCACTTTCTCTTCCTGTTTGGTCAGCAGCGGTGTCGCCATCTGTGGAATTGAACGCGTCGGACATGTCAGCACAATGTCATCAATGAGCTGCGCCAGTTTATCCAGCGGTTCTGTTTTTAGCATCGTTGCGCGAATTTTAAGTTGCATATAGAACCCGGAAAGCTGGGCATCGATACCCGACTCCAGCAGTAGCACCTGATTTGAGTCGCCGCAGACGGAAAATAATGAAGCAAGTTGTTGAATATGATGAATTTCATTCTTGAAACCATGAAGGTCGGCAATCACCAGATCGGGCTGCCACTGCACAATATGTTCTTTCGCCAGCATTAAATTATGCAACCCGGTGACGAGGAACGAGGCGGGGAACAAATCGGGTTGATTGAGCCAGGATTCCACCCCAACGCGGGTGAAGTAACAACGGTCAATCACGAGAATTTTGAACATATTTTTCTTCGCAGTCAGAGGGTGGCGCACAGCTTCCTGCATGCAGGAAAGTGATTCATCATAGGGGGTACATAAGGTGGGTAAATGCTGGAATTCCGCAGCGAACAGTGGCTATTTCTTGCTTTAACTTGCTGAATATCAGCAAGCACAATCAAGTTGAAATTTTAAACTGTAGCGGGCAGAATTTGCCTCTCTTCACATCTCTGGCAGGACGACCTGTCAGTTTCATTTTTTCGGGGACGGCCCCGCATCGGAGCCAATCATGTCCTGGTTAATTCTTCTTATCGCCGGCCTTCTTGAAGTGGTTTGGGCTGTCGGTCTGAAATACACCCACAGCTTTACGCGCCTTACCCCCAGTATCATCACCGTTACAGCGATGATCGCCAGTGTTGTACTGCTGTCATGGGCAATGAAAACCCTGCCGGTTGGTACCGCCTATGCTATCTGGACCGGGATCGGTGCGGTGGGCGCGGCGGTTGCAGGGATCGTGCTGCTTGGCGAATCCGCAAGCCTGGCGCGTATCCTCAGCCTGTGCCTGATTGTTGTCGGAATCATTGGGTTAAAGCTCAGTACACATTAGTAAGACTGATTAATCCAGAGTAGTTTTTCCACAGCAAAATCTTGCATAGCTGCGGTTTATCACCGCCAGCCCGCTTCGTTGCGCAAACTGTAGGTGGCAGTGACTTTCTCCAGGCTGCTCTCGAAGCTGTGGTCCAAACGGGCGATTTTGTACCATCTTTCGGGACAACATTGGGTATTGAAGTTTTGCACCACGGTGATGCCATCAGGCGGGGGAGGAGGGGAGCTACAGGCGGAGAGCAGTAACGCAGCGGCAACCGAGGCGATCATCAGAAACATGCGCATGGGATTTTCCCTTCCAGATCTTTTCTTTAGGATATAGACGCTGGCTGGAAATTTGCTCCCCTGCTTACGCAGGAGAGCAACAGGTATCAAATAAAAATGACGCCGATCAGTGTGACCACAGTCAGAATCGCAGCGAGACCGTAGAACACCCATTTACCGTTCGGTACGTGAATTTTCAAATCATGCATCATATGGTGGATACGGTGCAGACCGCACCACACCGGCAGGACAATCATCAAAAAGAGGAACACGCGGCCAATGAAGCTTTGCGAAAACGCCAGTACGCGTTCATAGCCCAGCGCTTCGCCAGGGTAGAAGCCCAGCGGCAGCATAATGCAGACCAGCAGCACGATAACCGGTGCGACAATTGCGCTCCACATACCACCTGCGCCGAACAAACCCCAGAATACGGGTTCGTCAGAACGTTTTGGATTCGGGTTAATCACGTTGGCCTCCTTACCAGAAAAGAGCCACAAACAGCACCACCACAGTGACTACCGCAGTCACCACCCAAAGCCCTTTCACTACCGGCTCTGGCCCCATTTTTTCGCCTTTGACGATGATAAGCTGCGCTTTTGGCGCCAGATCAAACCAGGTTTTGGTGTGCAACAGCGCGGCGGCAAGCGTCACCAGATTGAGGATCAGCACGATCGGGTTTTGCAGAAAGTGTACAAACCCTTCCCAGCTTTCTGGCCCGTGTTTTAGCGCAAACAGACCAAAGATCAACTCAAGACTGAACCAGACCGCAGGTACCGCCGTTCCTTCACGCAGCATGTAGAAGCGATAAAACGGCAGAGTTTTCCACCAGCTTGACGGCATGGGACGAACCCAGGCTTTACGTTTAGTCGTCATAATGCACTCCTTAGCGTGGTTTCAGGGTGGCGATAAGAAAGTCTTTCGAACTTTCCACCTTGCCCTGCTGAATGGCCGCAGCCGGATCGACATGTTTCGGACACACTTCCGAACAGTAGCCGACAAACGTACAGCTCCACACGCCGTTCTGGCTGTTGAGTTGCCCCATGCGCTCTTTTTTGCCGTTATCGCGGCTATCAAGGTTATAGCGATGCGCCAGCGTAATCGCCGCCGGGCCGATGAACTCGGGATTCAGACCAAACTGCGGGCAGGCGGCGTAGCACAGGCCGCAGTTAATGCAGCCGGAGAACTGATGGTACTTCGCCATCTGCGCCGGGGTTTGCTTGCCTGGTCCCTGATCCAGCGTGCGCGTATTACCGATGATGTAAGGCTTAATCGCTTCGAGACTTTCGATAAAGTAGGTCATATCGACCACCAGATCGCGCTCAACCGGGAAGTTCGCCAGCGCCTCGACTTTCAGGCCTTTCTCGTAATCGCGCAGAAAGGTTTTACACGCCAGTTTCGGCACTTTGTTGACCATCATGCCGCAGGAGCCGCAAATCGCCATACGGCACGACCAGCGGTAGCTCAGATCCGGCGCAAGGTTATCTTTGATATAGTTCAGCGCGTCGAGCAGAGAAGTGGCTTCATCGTAAGGCACGTCATAGAAGGCACTGTGAGGCGCATCGTCCACTTCCGGGTTGTAACGCACCACCTCCACTTTCAGATTCTTCATCTCAGACATTGTTCGTCTCCTTCTTCTCAGCCGATTCAGCTTCTGCACCGTATACGCGTTTCGCCGGTGGCAGCGTAGTGATCTTCACGTCGCTGTATTCCAGTCGGGTTGCGCCGTCGGCATCGCGGAAAGCCAGCGTGTGCTTGAGGAAGTTGACGTCATCGCGCTCAGTACATCCCTCATCCAGGCGCTGATGCGCCCCGCGGGATTCTTTACGCGCCAGTGCCGAGTGCGCCATACATTCGGCCACGTTCAGTCCGTGTCCCAGTTCGATGGTGTAGAGCACATCGGTGTTGAAGACGCTGGAAGTATCGGTAATGCGCACGCGTTTGAAGCGCTCTTGCAGCTCGGCCAGCTTATCCACGGTTTTCTGCATCAATTCCGGCGTGCGGTAGATCCCGCAGCCTTCTTCCATAGATTCGCCCATTTCGTCGCGGATTTTCGCCCAGCTTTCGGTGCCGTTCTGATTGACCAGCGCTTTCAGACGCTGCTCGACATCTGCTGCCTGCGCATTTAACGCATTGTCGTTGGCCTTGCTTGCACTGGCCGAACGTGCAATAGCGCGTTCACCGGCAAGGCGGCCAAACACCACGAGCTCCGCCAGCGAGTTCGAGCCGAGACGGTTGGCACCGTGCAGGCCGACCGACGAGCATTCACCCACTGCAAACAGCCCGGTGATGCGGGATTCGCAGTTTTGGTCGGTTTCGATACCGCCCATGGTGTAGTGGGCCGTCGGGCGTACCGGAATCGGCTCTTTGATCGGATCGACGCCAACATAGGCTTTCGCCAGTTCGCAGATAAACGGCAGACGCTCGCTGATTTTTTTCGCACCAAGATGACGCAGGTCGAGGTAGACTACATCACCGCGCGGCGTAGAGATGGTGTTGCCTTTACGCCACTCATGCCAGAACGCTTGCGACACTTTGTCGCGCGGGCCGAGTTCCATATATTTGTTCTTCGGCTCGCCCAGCGGCGTTTCCGGCCCCATGCCGTAATCCTGCAAATAACGGTAGCCGTTTTTGTTAACTAGAATGCCGCCTTCGCCGCGGCAACCTTCTGTCATCAGAATGCCGGAACCCGGCAGGCCGGTTGGATGGTACTGCACGAACTCCATATCGCGCAGCGGAACGCCGTGCGACAGCGCCATACCCATGCCGTCGCCAGTGACAATGCCGCCGTTGGTGTTGTAGCGGTAAACGCGACCAGCGCCACCCGTTGCCATCACCACGGCATTGGCGCGAATCTGCACCAGCGTGCCTTCCATCATATTCATGGCGACCAGCCCGCGGGCATGGTTGTCATCCACAAGGATATCCAGCACGAAATGTTCGTCGAAGCGTTGGATTTGTGGGAACTGAAGGGAGGTTTGAAACAGGGTATGCAGCATATGGAAGCCGGTTTTATCGGCGGCGAACCAGGTGCGTTCTATTTTCATCCCACCGAAGCGCCGCACGTTGACCGAACCATCCGGGCGACGGCTCCATGGACAGCCCCACTGTTCAAGTTGGGTCATTTCTGTCGGGCAATGATGCACAAAATAGTCAACGACATCCTGTTCGCAAAGCCAGTCACCGCCAGCAACGGTATCGTGGAAATGGTATTCGAAGCTGTCATGATCCTGGGCAACGGCGGCAGAACCGCCTTCTGCGGCAACCGTGTGGCTGCGCATTGGATAAACTTTTGAAATCAATGCGATTTTGGCGTTCGGGTTGGCTTGCGCCGCCGCAATTGCGGTGCGTAATCCCGCTCCGCCTGCGCCTATCACAGCGATATCGGCTTGAAAGGTTTGCACGACATTCCTCCAGATTATTGTTGTTCCGCAACGATAAGCCAGACTGCTTAAGGCAGTTGCGAATATGTTCCACTGCTCCTTTTTGGGTAAGAAGCAGTATAACCGCAGAGAACCAAGGGAAATTTGATGCGTTCGATTTTTTTGCTGTTCTTTAAGACAATGCATCATTCATATTGATAAATATCATCCTTGATTACTTCCTCTTTATTTATAGACGAGATAAATGAAATTTTTTTGCGCAAAATTTGTCTCTGCGGATCGATGCGGGTAGACTTCGTGCCCTTGTCTGAATTCGGAGAACGAACCATGAGCGAAACGGCCACCTGGCAGCCGAGCGCATCCATCCCCAATTTATTAAAACGTGCGGCAATCATGGCGGAAATTCGGCATTTCTTCGCCGATCGCGGCGTACTTGAGGTGGAAACGCCCTGTATGAGCCAGGCAACGGTAACGGACGTTCATCTGTTCCCGTTTGAAACCCGTTTTGTTGGCCCCGGCCATTCCCAGGGGATCAATCTCTACCTGATGACCAGCCCGGAATATCATATGAAGCGTCTGCTGGCGGCGGGCTGTGGCCCGGTATTCCAGTTGTGCAGAAGCTTCCGTAATGAAGAGATGGGGCGTCATCACAATCCTGAATTCACTATGCTTGAGTGGTATCGTCCGCACTACGACATGTACCGTCTGATGAATGAGGTGGACGATTTATTGCAACAGGTACTGGAGTGCCCGGCAGCGGAGTCGCTCTCTTACCAGCAGGCGTTTCAGCGTTATCTGGAAGTGGATCCGCTCTCTGCTGATAAAGCACAGCTGCGGGAAGTGGCGGCAAAACTCGATCTGAGTAATATTGCGGAGACAGAAGAAGACCGCGATACGTTGCTACAACTGCTGTTCGCCATGGGCGTTGAGCCGCATATCGGCAAAGATCGTCCGACTTTCGTGTACCACTTCCCGGCAAGCCAGGCTGCGTTGGCGCAGATCAGCACCGAAGATCACCGCGTGGCGGAGCGTTTTGAGGTCTATTTCAAAGGGATTGAGCTAGCGAATGGTTTCCATGAGTTGACTGACGCCCGCGAGCAGCAGCAGCGTTTTGAGCAGGATAACCGCAAACGCGCGGCGCGCGGTCTGCCACAGCAGCCGGTGGACAATAATTTGCTGGAAGCGTTGAAAGCCGGTCTACCGGATTGTTCCGGCGTGGCGTTGGGCGTTGATCGTCTGGTAATGCTGGCATTGCAGGCGGAAAGCCTGGCTGAAGTTATTGCGTTTACTGTTGACCGGGCGTAATAAGCCGATGCGGTAACATGAAAAAGGCGCCGAGGCGCCTTTTTTGTTGCCTTACAAACTTCCCGCCGGGCGGTTGCCTTTGCCTGCTGAAGTCAGCGTTCGCGCAGTGCGTTTTCCGTCAAGACTCTCCAGCCGCATCTGGAATGGCGGGAACGGTAAATCGATACCGTGTTCGCGGAAGCCCGCCAGAATCAGTTGGTGGATTTCGTGACGCAGTGGCATACGATGCCCCATCTCAGCGGCATAGATGCGCAGTTCAAACAGTTGAATACCCTGTTGCAGATCGACCAGAAACACTTCCGGCGCTGGATTATCAATCACAAAAGAGCAGCGTTCGGCTGCGGTATAGAGGATCTGCGTCACCTCTTCACTGTTGGCGTCTGCTGGTGCAGGTACGGTTAAAACCACACGCGTAACGGAATCGGAGAGCGACCAGTTAATAAACTGCTCGGTAATAAACGCCTTGTTTGGCACGATGATCTCTTTACGATCCCAGTCGCTGATGGTGGTAGCGCGAGTGTTGATTTTAGTCACGCTACCCGTCAGATCGCGGATCGTTACGGTATCGCCAATGCGGATCGGCTTCTCAAACAGAATGATCAGGCCAGAGATAAAGTTGGCGAAAATCTCCTGTAAGCCAAAGCCGAGGCCGACACCCAACGCGGCGACCAGCCATTGCAATTTGGCCCATTCGATGCCGATCATCGAGAAGCCGACCAGTCCACCGAACAGCATCAGCAAATATTTAGTGATAGTGGTAATGGCATAACCAGTGCCGGGCGCCAGATCCAGATGTTGCAGCAGCGCCAGTTCCAGCAATGCCGGAAGGTTGCGCACCAGCTGCGTGGTAATGATAAACACGAGAATAGCGATCAGCACCGCGCCGAGCGTAATTGGCTCCAGGCTTTCAACTCCCTGCACCGTCGAAGTGACATCCCATAGCGGAATATTTTCCAGAAAACCAAAAGCGGAATGGATCTCTGACCACAGCACGATGACAGACAGTAGCGCAATCAACATCAGAATCGACCGCACCAGCCGCAGCGACTGGACGCTGATTGCATCCAGATCGACTTCCGGTTCATCGATATCGGCAGCGCCTTCGGGGCTGGAGTGATGCGGCACATCTTCCTCGCCCCGCGCACGCTGCGCGAGGATTTCCGCACGGCGGTGGCGTGCGCGTTCAAACGCCAGGCGACGGCGTTGAATCAGCATCCAGCGACGGATAATATGGTAGACCACCAGCAGGGCGAACCAGATGGCAACTGAGGTTTCCAGACGCGCCAGCAGTGCCTGCGACGTGGCCAGATAGCCGACTGCTGCGGCGAGGATAGCTGTCAGCGGCGCGCACAGCAGCAAATTCCACAACAGATGATTCGGCAAATTATTGGCGCTGCCACTTTTGTCCACATAAAGCGGGATCCCGGCGCGTTTCAGGCTCAGTGTCACCAGCGCCAGCGCGCCGCAGATCAGGATAAAGCACAGCCGTCCGAGTGAGCCGGAGAATTCTCGATCGTTGAGGTTATCGAACATAATCAGCGCCATGATCAGCGGTACGATAAAGCCAATACTCATCAGGTAGTAACGCATTCCGCGCGCAACGAGATTGCGCGGCCAGCCAAAGTGGACGACAAACAGGCCAGTTGGGCGGGCGAAGGTCGCGCAAATCATCACCACCCACAGCAACGGCACGGTAGCCGTAACGCCATCACCGATGGCTACCGCCAGCGGCCAGGGCCAGGCTTCCTGCAAACCGTAACCGAGTGTGGCCCACAGTACCGGAAGCGGTGACGCGACGAGAATCGACCAGAAAACGGTGCGCATGGTCAGCCAGAAGTGATCCTGTGTGACCTTGCCGACGCGGGCGCTTGAACGCTCCAGAAAACGGGTAAAATGCCGACGTGAATAGATGCTGAAACCCACCAACGCTAACGCAGCAAACAGTGGGAACAGCGTCTCTTTGCTGGTCAGCATCATAATACTGGCTTTGCCAAGCTGGCTGAGGGTATCCAGCGACAATAAACGCCGCAGATCCTGCACAACCTCTATTGGCCATGCAAAGGTCAACGGACTGACATCCGCCGTCCAGAACAGATAGCGGTGCGTCGCTTCATTTACCTCTTTTAGCGCATCTTTGAGCTGGCTATTGGCAACTTTCAGCTTGGTGAGTTCGAGGATCAGCGTATCGCCGCCCTGAAGCAAAGAATTCAGCAGCTCGCGTTGCGTACGCAACTGGGCTTCCAGAATGCGGCTCTGCTCGGCGGTAAGCGCTTTGCCGTCCGCCTGGCGGATTTGTCGCAGTTGCGGCTGCTTATTCAGCAAATCCTCATAGCGCATCCGATGGACGCGCAGTTGCGCCATCTCGGTATCCAGTTGCTGCGGTTTTGGCATTTCCGGCAGACGGGCAACCTGCGCGCGCAGCGCTTCGCCCAGCATATTCGAGGCGCCGAGCCACTGAGACTGCTCACGCAGCGTATTCAGCGCCTGACGAACCTGTAAAGTCTGCCCGGAGGCCTGCCGCTGCTGGGATGCGACCAGATCCATACGCTGCGCCTGTTGGTTCAGCGCTTGCGAGAGTTCACGGTTGATGCGGAACTGCTCGACGATACCGACGGGCAGGTTGGCGCTGTTTTCCGCCAGTAGCTCAGTGCTCTCCAGCGCCTGTTCAGCTTCGCGCTGGCGCTGGCTATTGAGCTGGTTACGCAAGGCTTGTAGATATGCATCCAGTTGCTGGCTCTGTTTCTGTGCCAGTTCGGCGCGCATCCGCGCCAGTTCCTGACGGTTATTGGCGGAAAGTTGTGCCAGATCCAGTTCATCAACCAGCGCTTTCAGCTTTGCAGATTCTGCCTGTGCGCCGAAGTTTTGCGCCTGCGCCAACGGCGTGTTGGTATTTTGCGTGCCGATTCGGCGCTCCACTTCTGTGACCTGTCGGCGCGCGTCGGTTTGCTGTTGCGGGAGCTGGCCCAAGGAATCGCTGATCTCTCTGGCGCGTTCCTGTTCCTGCTGGGCGAGGCGGGTTTTTTCCAGCAATTGGCTGCTGACTTGCAGGATCTCCTGATTCAGCGCGTCGCTGCTCATCCCCTCGGGGACTGATTTGGGTTCCTCACGCAGATTATCCAACTGCGCGCGCAGGGTACGGGAAAGTTTGGGGAAATTATCAATAACTTGTTGATATTGCAGCGCGCGATCGAGTGAACCTTTACGTTCCTCAAGGGCGTTGAGCGCGGCCTGGAGCACCTCGATAGTTTCTGCCTGCTCTGGCGTGCTTTTCGCCGCCTTAACCTTCTCCAGTTCCTGGGTGATTTGTCGGGCATCGGGAGCCGTCGCTGCAACGGCTCCCAGGCTGAGGCACCAGGCCATCAGAAAAACGATAATCAGGCGCACATCAGTCTCCGTGGTGCGGGGGGTTAACCCTGGCCTTTTTGGTTGTCAACCAGCGGGCTGGCGTCGTGTTCTGCCTGGATTTCCGCTTCCGGCAGCGGTGCCGGTTCGACATCTACCGGCGCAAAGGACTCGGTAGAAACGGCCAGCGGCTGGCCAATTTTGGTTACCGACAGGCTTTGCAGTTGCTCTGCCAGCACCACTTTGCCAGGCGCAAACAGGTTGATGACGGTCGAACCGAGTTTGAAGCGACCCATCTCCTGGCCTTTCAGCAGCGCAACCGCGCCTTCACTGTCGCCCGCAGGCCATGTCCAGCGTTTGATAATGCCTTCGCGCGGTGGCGTGATGGTACCTGCCCATACGGTTTCGATACTGCCGACAATGGTCGCGCCGACAAGGATTTGCGCCATCGGGCCGAACTCGGTCTCAAACAGGCAGATCACGCGTTCGTTACGGGCAAAGAGATTAGGGACATTTTGCGCCGTCAGATGGTTAACGGAGAAGAGGTCGCCCGGCACGTAAATCATCTCGCGCAGGATGCCGTTACACGGCATATGGACACGGTGATAATCGCGCGGTGAGAGATAGGTGGTGACAAAGCTGCCGTTGCGGAACAGGTCTGCCATCAGGTAGTTGCCCGCCAGCAGCGCCTCCAGGCTATAGTTGTGACCTTTGGCCTGCAGAATTTTGTCATTCTCAATGGCGCCAAGCTGGCTGATAACGCCGTCTGCGGGCATCACCAGCACGTCCGGATCGGTATTGAGCGGTCGCACGTCGTCACGCAGTGGGCGCACAAAGAAATCGTTAAAGGTGCGGTAGCTGGCGGTGTCCGGCTTCTGTGCTTCTTTCATATCGACCTTGTAGTATTTGACGAACAGATCGATAACCAGTTTGGTCAGCCAGCCTGCACGTTTGCTTGCGCCCCAGCCCGCCAGGCGAGTGAGCCACAGTTTAGGCAGAATGTATTGAAGCGAAAGTTTAAATGAGTTTAACAAGGTAGCCTCCAGGCCATTGTTTTTGTCGTTCCTGACCAGGTGCCGGAGCGCCTGATTCTTTGAAAAAGGGACGATTTTAGCGACGCTTAGCTTAGTTGTCAGTCGTCCGATTCAGAAAAGCTTTTACGCGTTTTTACTTGCGCCATGCTTTCAAGAATACGGTGATAGTTGTCGAAACGGCTTTCTGCAATCTCGCCATTTTCTACCGCCTCGCGGATGGCGCAACCAGGATCGGTATCGTGTTTGCAGTCGCGGTATTTACAGTGACCGATGTAGTCATGGAATTCGACAAACCCATTGGTGATTTGTTCCGGTTCGAGATGCCAGAGGCCAAACTCACGAACGCCCGGTGAATCAATCACATCGCCGCCGAGTGGGAAGTGGTAGAGGCGCGCTGCGGTAGTGGTGTGCTGCCCCAGACCGGAACCATCAGAAACATCGTTAGTAAGTATTTGCTCTCCCTGGAAACCGAGCAGCGCATTGAGCAGGCTGGATTTCCCGACGCCGGACTGTCCGGCAAAGATGCTTATACGGTCGGTTAGCGCTTCAACGAGCGGCGCCAGGCCATCTTGCGTGTGGCTGGAGACCATCAGCACCTGGTAGCCAATGTTACGGTAGATATCCATCTGCTCATTGACGAATGCCATTCCTTCGTCATCCAGCAGATCGATTTTGTTCAGCACGATCAGCGGAGCAACCTGCAACGCTTCGCAGGCTACCAGATAGCGATCGATAATGTTGAGTGACAGTTCCGGCAGGATCGCGGAGACCACTACGATTTGATCGATGTTGGCAGCGATGGGTTTTACGCCATCATAAAAATCAGGGCGCGTCAGCACAGAGGTGCGTTCGTGTACAGCTTCAACGATACCCTTGGCGGTGACACCTTCCGCGGCTTCTTTACCCGGACGCCAGACAACGCGGTCGCCGGTGACCAGCGAACGAATCGTGCGGCGAATGTTACAGCGATGTACTTCGCCGTCGTCAGATTCCACATCGGCGTGCATGCCAAAGCGGCTGATCACCACCCCTTCGGACACTTCGCCGAACAGGTTGTCATCGTAGTCCGCTTTCTCCGCAGACGTTTTCAGTCGGCGCTGGTGGTTCGCTTTTACGCGGCGCTGCTGTCCTTTGGAGAGTTTATTTTTACTCAATCGTGCTGGCTCCTGGTCGCCCTGGATGGGCAAAACCTCTATGATACACGCAATTTTAGATGAATATAGTTACGCGAGAAGGGTGGAAAATAGCATGAGCGCAAATGAAAACAACCTCATTTGGATCGATCTGGAGATGACGGGGTTAGATCCCGAGCGCGATCGCATTATTGAGATCGCCACACTGGTAACCGATGCGAATCTGAACATCCTGGCGGAAGGGCCGGTGATTGCGGTACATCAATCCGACGCGCAATTGGCGTTAATGGATGAGTGGAATGTGCGTACTCATACCGGCAGCGGTCTGGTTGATCGCGTGAAAGCCAGCCAGCTCGATGATCGGGCAGCGGAACTGGCGACGATCGAATTCCTTAAAGAGTGGGTGCCGGCGGGCAAATCCCCCATCTGTGGCAACAGCATTGGCCAGGATCGCCGTTTTCTGTTTAAGTACATGCCCGAGCTGGAAACGTATTTCCACTACCGTTATCTGGATGTCAGCACGCTGAAAGAGCTGGCGCGTCGCTGGAAGCCGGAAATACTGGAAGGTCTGAAAAAACAGAATACCCACCAGGCGCTGGATGATATCCGCGAGTCGGTGGCTGAACTGGCGTACTATCGCGAACATTTCATTAAACTTTAAGGCAATGACGGCGCGGGGCTGATTTTTTTCAGTTGCCCCGCAAGCCAGTACTGGCGAGGTTTCGCTGGAAAAATGTGCGCTTTGTCGATTAAAGCAGCACTTGAAGAAAAAAAACGAAAATTTGCTGTCGGGGGCTTGCAGCAGAAAGGATTTCTCGTATAATGCGCCTCCCGTGAAGACACAGAAATGTGCAACACGGCGTCACGAAATTTTAGCGGAAATTGTTCGTAATTAGCTGAAAAATCGGTGATAAGCGGGAATAGCTCAGTTGGTAGAGCACGACCTTGCCAAGGTCGGGGTCGCGAGTTCGAGTCTCGTTTCCCGCTCCAAAATTTGAAATGCACCATCCAGATTTACTGGTTTCGGCATTGACGCTGAATCCGGATAAATATGCGGGAATAGCTCAGTTGGTAGAGCACGACCTTGCCAAGGTCGGGGTCGCGAGTTCGAGTCTCGTTTCCCGCTCCAAATTTGAAATGCCGAAAGGCACGCACCATCCAGATTTACTGGTCACGGCAAGTATGCCTGTCCAGATAAGTATGCGGGAATAGCTCAGTTGGTAGAGCACGACCTTGCCAAGGTCGGGGTCGCGAGTTCGAGTCTCGTTTCCCGCTCCAAATCTTCACATATAAAAAATTATCCACAGCGGGATCCCTCGTTGGGGGCGTTTTTTTATTGTCCTGTAAAACTATTGTGAACAGAGTTATCCACAGGCATGACTTTCATTCACAACATTATTATTGCTTCGTCAGGTGAATAATCCCGTTGCAATTAACTGAAAAATAAAAACAAAATAATATTTCAAACTGTTAATACGATCACTTGACGATTTTGTGAACGTTGAATCGTAATGTGTTTTTTATTTTATTCACAGGCTGTGGATGGTTCAGGCATCGCGCGGCAGCCCTTTTTCCACCACCCGTACCAGCCGCTGCTTTTTCGCGGGTTGTACTTCCACCACGCAGGCACTTCGTTTCTCAATTTGCTGCGCAATCGCCCATTCTATGTGTTCGTCGAGAAGTGGGTGCTCACCAAGCCGCTGTCGGAGCGCCTGAATAGTGGCCTCATCCCACGGCGCATTGCCCAGCGCAACGGCAATATTGCGTAGCCAGCGTAAATGGCCAATACGGCGTATCGCCGAACCTTCCGTGACTTTCAAAAAGTGCGCTTCATTCCAGGTGAACAGCTCAATCAGTGTGGGTGCATGCAGCGCTTTGCGCGGGCTGAAATCCTCTTCGCTGGTCAGTTGTGAGTAGCGATTCCATGGGCAAATCAGCTGGCAGTCGTCACAACCGTAAATGCGGTTACCAATCAGCGGGCGAAACGCTTCCGGGATGGCGCCTTCCAGCTCAATCGTCAGATACGATATGCAGCGGCGGGCATCGACGGTATAAGGCTCGACAATGGCGCCGGTCGGGCAAATTGTCATGCAGGCCACGCAGCGCCCACAACCTTCTTCGACAGGCGAATCAATGGGCAGCGGGAGATCAATCAGCAGTTCGCCAAGGAAAAAGAACGAGCCTGCATCGCGGCTGAGAATAAGTGAGTGCTTACCTGTCCAGCCCAGCCCGGCTTTTTCCGCCAGCGGACGCTCAAGAATAGGCGCAGAATCAACAAAAGGTCTAAAATTCAACAAAGCACAATGCTGCTGAATAAGTTCTCCGAGCTTTTTGAGCCGGTTGCGCAGCAGCTTATGATAATCGCGACCCAGCGCATAACGGCTGATATAGCCAAGCGTTGGGTTTTTCAGTGTGCTGGCGAAAGCAGCCTGTGCAGGAAGGTAATTCATGCGCACGCTAATGACGCGCAGTGTGCCGGGGAGAAGCTCGTGGGGGCGGGCGCGCATCATGCCATGGCGCGCCATCCAGCCCATTTCGCCGTGATAATGTTTGTCCAGCCACGCTTGCAGCTTCGGCTCGCTGGCGCTGAGATCGGTATCCGTAATACCGACCTGCTGAAAACCCAGTTCATAGCCCCACAGTTTGATTTGTTGCGCTAAGTCATTGAGATTGAGGGGCTGTGACATGACGGACCATAGAAATGAAGAAAAACCCAGCAAGTATACCACACTTTGTCTGGCCAACGGCTGAGATGAAACGCGTGGAACGCGAGGCGGCAGACAGCCTCGGCATCACGCTCTATGAACTTATGCAGCGCGCGGGCGAAGCCGCGTTTGCCGTCGCGCGGGAGCAATTTCCTGACACGCGTAGCTGGCTGGTGCTTTGCGGGCATGGTAATAACGGTGGCGACGGCTATGTTGTTGCGCGTTTGGCAGCGGCGGCAGGCATTGCCGTAACGCTGCTGGCGCTGAAGAGTAGCAAGCCACTGCCGGAAGAGGCTGCAACCGCCCGTGAAGCCTGGCTTGATGCCGGAGGTGCCATCCATGCCGCGGATGTTGCCTGGCCGGACGACGTGGATTTAATTATCGATGCTTTGCTCGGAACGGGGCTTACCAGCGTGCCGCGTGACGATGTCGCCGCGCTGATTGAACATGCCAACCGGCATTCAGCGCCGGTGCTGGCGCTGGATATCCCCTCAGGCCTGAATGCGCAAACCGGCACGACGCCGGGCGCAGTCATTCAGGCGCATCACACTGTGACTTTTATCGCGCTTAAACCGGGATTGCTGACCGGTAAAGCGCGTGATGTCGTCGGCCAGTTGCATCACCATGCTCTTGGGCTTGAATCCTGGCTTAACAGCCTGCAAGCGCCGTTTTCCCGTTTTGATGACAGCCAGTTAGCGCAGTGGCTACCACCGCGCCGTCCAACAGCGCATAAAGGCGATCATGGGCGGCTGGTGATCATTGGCGGCGATCACGGCACGTCGGGTGCCATCCGTATGGCCGGTGAAGCCGCGCTGCGCACAGGGGCTGGCCTGGTTCGCGTGTTGACGCGTAGCGAGAATATCCCGCCCATTATCACTGCCCGTCCGGAACTTATGGTCTATGAACTAACGGCGGAATCGCTGGATGAAAGCCTGGAGTGGGCGGATGTGGTGGTGATAGGTCCAGGACTTGGGCAGCAAGAGTGGGGCAAAAAAGCGCTGCAAAAAGTGGAGAATTTTCGTAAGCCGATGCTGTGGGACGCCGATGCGTTGAACCTTCTGGCAATCAATCCCGATAAACGTCACAATCGCGTATTGACGCCGCATCCCGGCGAGGCAGCGCGTTTGCTCAACTGCAGCGTGGCGGAAATCGAAAGCGATCGCTTACTTTCTGCTCAACGTCTGGTAAAACGTTACGCTGGCGTGGTGGTACTGAAAGGCGCGGGTACGGTGGTGGCGAGCGAGGCCGGTGAGACAGGCATTGTTGATGCCGGAAATGCCGGCATGGCGAGCGGTGGCATGGGAGACGTGCTGTCGGGCATTATTGGCGCGCTGCTCGGTCAGAAACTCAGTTTGTATGATGCGGCTTGCGCCGGATGCGTTGTGCATGGCGCAGCGGCCGACAGACAGGCGGCACAATATGGTCAGCGCGGTATGCTGGCCACCGATCTTTTTATGACGCTTTTGCGTGTTGTTAACCCGGATGTAGTTGATACAAAAGATGATTAATCGAGTTATTCCTTTACCTGACGAGCAATCGACACTGGATCTCGGCAACCGCGTGGCGCAGGCCTGCGACGGCGCGACAGTGATTTATCTGTATGGCGATCTCGGCGCGGGTAAAACCACCTTTAGCCGGGGCTTTTTGCAGGCTTTAGGCCATCACGGGAATGTCAAAAGCCCGACCTACACGCTGGTGGAGCCTTACACCCTCAATAAGCTGATGGTGTATCACTTCGATCTCTACCGACTTGCGGATCCAGAGGAGCTGGAGTTTATGGGGATCCGCGATTATTTTGCCAACGACGCAATTTGCCTGGTCGAGTGGCCGCAACAAGGTGCGGGTGTACTGCCTGACCCGGATGTCGAAATCCATTTAGATTACCAGGCTCAGGGTCGTGAGGCGCGCATTAGTGCTGTTTCCTCATCTGGTGAGTCGTTGCTGGCGCGTATGGCCAGTTAAGCAGGAAGGGTGACGGGATGATCTCTCGCGTGAAAGGTTGGTTGGCGGCAGTTCTTTTGCTGGCGTGCGCTCACGGTGGCGCAGCAAGTTTAGCCGATATTCAGGTGTCCAATGGCGACAGCCAGGCGCGTATCACCTTTAGTTTTATGGGCGATCCTGAATATGCGTTTTCGCAACAGGATAAGCGCAGCGTGGCGCTGGATATCAAACAGACCGGTGTTATTCAGGGATTGCCGTTGCAGTTCAGCGGCAATAATCTGGTGAAAAGTATTCGCGCCGGTACGTCAAAAAATAACCAGTCGATCCGCCTGGTAGTGGATTTGACGCAGAATGGCAAAACCCGTGCGGTGAAACAGCAAAATGGCGCGGGTTACAAGGTGGTATTTACCATCGATGCTGACGTCCCGCCGCCGCCACCACCGCCGGTGGTGGCGAAGCGAGTCGAGACACCTGTTGTTACACCGCGCCCGACGCAGCCTGGCCGTAATCCGTTTAAATCAGACAATGACCGCATTACCAGCGTTACCAGCAGCAACACTGTGACGCGTCCGGCGGTGCAGTCGCGCATGATATCTGGCGACAAAGTTGTGATTGCGATTGACGCCGGGCATGGCGGCCAGGATCCTGGCGCAATTGGCTCCGGTGGCACGGAGGAGAAAAACGTCACCATCTCCATCGCCCGTAAATTACGTGCGCTGCTGAATGACGATCCGATGTTCAAACCGGTGATGACCCGCGACGGCGATTATTTTATCTCCGTAATGGGGCGTTCCGATGTGGCGCGTAAGCAGAACGCCAACTTTCTTGTCTCGATCCACGCCGATGCAGCGCCAAACCGTGACGTAACCGGAGCGTCGGTCTGGGTGCTGTCGAACCGTCGCGCCAACAGCGAGATGGCGGGTTGGTTGGAGCAGCATGAGAAACAATCCGAATTGCTGGGCGGCGCGGGTGACATGCTGGCGAACAGCCAGTCTGACCCCTATCTCAGCCAGGCGGTGCTCGATTTACAGTTCGGCCATTCCCAGCGTGTAGGTTATGATGTCGCCACGAACATACTGGGCCAGCTTCAACGCGTGGGGACATTACATAAATTCCGTCCGGAACATGCCAGCCTTGGCGTGCTGCGCTCGCCGGATATTCCGTCGGTACTGGTTGAAACCGGTTTTATCAGCAACAGCGGCGAAGAACGTTTGCTGGCCAGCGATGCCTACCAGCAGCAAGTCGCCGAAGCGATTTACGGTGGCCTGCGTAACTATTTCCTCGCTCATCCGTTGCAATCCGCGCCACAGGGCGGAGGCGGGCAAACGGCCAGCGCTGCAGCGCCTGCAAGCGGTCTGCTTAACTAAGGATATTTTTCATGCCGATACAGGTTCTACCGCCGCAGCTTGCGAACCAGATCGCCGCTGGCGAAGTGGTTGAACGCCCTGCGTCGGTGGTGAAAGAATTAGTTGAAAACAGTCTTGATGCCGGAGCGACGCGTATCGATATTGACATCGAACGCGGCGGTGCGAAGCTTATTCGCATCCGCGATAACGGCAGCGGCATCAAGAAAGACGAGCTGGCGCTTGCGCTGGCTCGCCATGCCACCAGTAAAATCGCCTCGCTTGACGATCTGGAAGCGATTATCAGCCTCGGTTTTCGCGGCGAAGCGCTGGCCAGTATCAGTTCGGTCTCCCGTTTAACGCTCACCTCCCGTACTGTCGATCAGCAAGAAGCGTGGCAAGCCTACGCGGAAGGCCGCGATATGGAGGTAACGGTAAAACCTGCTGCGCACCCTGTTGGCACCACGCTGGAAGTACTGGACCTGTTCTACAATACGCCGGCGCGGCGAAAGTTTATGCGTACGGAAAAAACTGAGTTTGGTCATATCGATGAGGTGATCCGTCGCATTGCACTGGCGCGTTTTGACGTCACTATCAATCTGAATCACAACGGGAAAATGGTGCGCCAGTACCGCGCAGTTGTCGAAGGAGCACCAAAAGAGCGTCGGCTTGGCGCGATATGCGGCACGGCGTTTCTGGAGCAGGCGCTGGAGATTGAGTGGCAGCACGGCGATTTATCTCTGCATGGCTGGGTGGCCGATCCTAAAAGTACCAGCAGCACGTTTGCTGAGATCCAGTATTGCTACGTGAATGGCCGCATGATGCGTGACCGGTTAATTAATCACGCCATTCGGCAGGCATGTGAAGATAAACTGGGTGCCGATCAGCAGCCAGCTTTTGTGCTTTATCTGAAAATTGACCCACACCAGGTGGATGTGAATGTGCATCCGGCAAAACATGAAGTACGCTTCCATCAATCGCGACTGGTACATGATTTTATCTATCAGGGCGTATTGAGCGTGCTGCAACAGCAGCTCGAAACGCCGCTTCAACTGAAAGAGGAGTCTGCGCCGCGCGCATTGCCGGAGAACCGTGTTGCTGCCGGGCGTAACCAGTTTGCTGCGCCGCCCGTTGCCCGGGAACCCGAAGCACCGCGTTATTCACCATCGGCTTCCGTCACATCACGCGGGGGCAACGATGCTATGGGGCAAGCGTGGCCGAATGCGCAGCCGGGGTATCAGAAACAGCAGGGGGCGCTCTATCGCCAGTTGCTGGAAACGCCCGCAGTTGAACGTAAAACCGAAAGCGTCGCTTCTGTTGTTCCAGCACTGGAAGGACATTGTCAGAGTTTTGGCCGCGTACTGACTCTGATCGCGCCGCATTTTGCCTTGCTTGAGCGTGATGGCAACCTTGCGCTGTTGGCGCTGCCGGTAGCAGAGCGTTGGCTGCGGCTGGCGCAGCTCTCCCCGGATAATGCGCCAGTATGCGGCCAGCCGCTGCTGATCCCGGTACGTTTAAAAATCTCCACTGAGGAGAGTGCGGCGCTGAAGCGTGCGCAGCCAGTGCTGGCCGGCATGGGGATTGAATTGCTGCTGGACGGCCAGCATGTGACCATTCGTGCAGTGCCTTTACCCTTGCGCCAACAAAATTTACAAATCTTGATTCCTGCTCTGATAGGCTACCTGGCGCAGCAGACAAGCATTGATGCGGTGAATATAACCCAGTGGCTGGCTCGTCATCTGGCGAGCGATCATCCGCAATGGAGTGTGGCGCAGGCGATTACCCTGCTGGCCGACGTCGAACGGCTTTGTCCGCATCTGGTGAAGACACCGCCAGATGGTTTATTACAACCTGTAGAGCTACAAACGGCGATGAACGCCCTGAAACATGAGTGAAGTGAGTAAGGCAAGCCTGCCGAAGGCAATTTTTTTGATGGGGCCGACGGCCTCCGGCAAGACTGCGTTAGCCATTGAGTTACGTAAAGTTTTGCCAGTAGAGTTGATAAGCGTTGATTCTGCCCTTATCTATCAGGGCATGAATATCGGCACTGCCAAGCCGAGCGTGGAAGAGTTACGTGCCGCACCGCATCGGTTGCTGGACATTCTCGATCCTGCGCAGGCTTATTCCGCCGCCGATTTTCGCCGCGATGCACTGGCGGCGATGCAGGAGATCACCGAAGCAGGGCGTATTCCTCTGCTGGTGGGCGGTACAATGCTCTACTTTAAAGCGCTGCTGGAAGGGTTATCTCCCCTACCATCAGCCGATGTAAAAGTCAGAGCGGAAATAGAAAAACAGGCGGCAGAGCGTGGATGGGAAGCGTTGCATCAACAGTTACGGGAGATTGACCCCGTTGCCGCAGCGCGGATTCATCCAAATGATCCGCAAAGGCTTTCCCGGGCACTGGAAGTTTTTTTCATTTCGGGTAAAACTTTAACGGACCTGACGCAAACGTCAGGAGACGCTCTGCCTTACCAGGTGCATCAGTTCGCCATCGCCCCGGCGAGCCGTGAACTGCTCCATCAGCGGATCGAGCAGCGTTTTCATCAGATGTTAGCTTCAGGTTTTGAAGCAGAAGTGCGGGCGCTTTTTGCCCGCGGAGATTTGCATACGGATATGCCTTCCATTCGTTGTGTGGGATACCGCCAGATGTGGTCGTATCTTGAAGGTGAAATCACATACGATGAAATGGTTTATCGAGGTATTTGCGCCACGAGGCAGTTAGCCAAGCGGCAGATAACCTGGCTGCGGGGCTGGGATGGCGTTCACTGGTTAGAGAGTGAAAAGCCGGAAAAGTCTTACCGTGACGTGTTACAGGTTGTTAGTGCTATCGCAGGGTGAATGTGTACAATTAAGCCGTATCGTGCGCGAATTTTTACGCAGTTTTCAGAACCTTCGGGTTCTAAGTACAAAACAAGCATATAAGGAAAAGATAGAATGGCTAAGGGGCAATCTTTACAAGATCCGTTCCTGAACGCACTGCGTCGGGAACGTGTTCCAGTTTCAATTTATTTGGTGAATGGTATTAAGCTGCAAGGGCAAATTGAGTCTTTCGATCAGTTCGTGATTCTGTTGAAGAACACGGTCAGCCAGATGGTCTATAAGCACGCGATTTCTACTGTTGTTCCATCTCGTCCGGTTTCTCATCACAGCAACAATGCGGGCGGCGGTACCAGCAGTAACTACCATCACGGTAGCAACGCGCAGGGCTCTGCACAGCAAGACGGCGAAGAAACCGAATAAGGTTGACGGCTGATTTTCCAGATTGGGGAGCCAGTTAAACTGTGTTCCCCGCTGGTATTTTATGAGGATTTACGCTTGTTTGAGCGTTATGACGCCGGTGAGCAGGCGGTACTGGTACACATCTATTTTTCGCAAGACAAAGATATGGAAGACCTCCAGGAGTTTGAATCTCTGGTCTCTTCCGCCGGCGTCGAAGCAATGCAGGTGATTACTGGTAGCCGTAAAGCACCGCACCCTAAGTACTTTGTTGGTGAAGGTAAAGCAGTAGAAATTGCGGATGCCGTAAAAGCAGCGGGTGCTTCCGTCGTGCTCTTTGATCATGCGCTAACTCCCGCCCAGGAACGAAACCTGGAGAGACTGTGCGAATGTCGGGTTATTGATCGCACCGGTCTGATTTTAGATATTTTTGCCCAGCGTGCACGCACGCACGAGGGGAAATTGCAGGTTGAGTTGGCGCAGTTGCGCCATCTGGCGACGCGTCTGGTGCGCGGCTGGACCCACCTTGAACGACAAAAAGGCGGGATTGGTTTGCGCGGTCCGGGTGAAACCCAGCTCGAAACCGACCGTCGTTTGCTGCGTAATCGAATTATCCTGATCCTCTCGCGCCTTGAAAAAGTTGAGAAGCAGCGAGAGCAGGGACGTCGCTCCCGCACGAAAGCCGATATTCCAACGGTTTCGCTGGTGGGCTATACCAACGCCGGTAAATCCACGTTGTTTAACCAGATTACCGAAGCGCAAGTCTACGCGGCGGATCAGCTATTTGCGACGCTGGATCCCACGCTTCGTCGTATTGACGTAGTGGATGTGGGCGAAACCGTGCTGGCCGATACGGTCGGGTTTATTCGCCATCTGCCGCACGATCTGGTGGCAGCATTTAAAGCGACCTTGCAGGAGACGCGTCAGGCGACGCTGCTGCTGCATGTTATTGACGCCGCCGATGTTCGCGTGCAAGAGAACATTGATGCAGTGAATACGGTGCTTGAAGAGATTGAAGCGCACGAGATCCCAACGCTGTTGGTGATGAACAAGATCGATATGCTGGAAGGTTTTGAGCCGCGTATCGACCGGGATGAAGAGAATAAACCAATCCGTGTCTGGCTCTCTGCGCAGACGGGGGTTGGCGTACCACTGTTATTCCAGGCTTTAACAGAGCTCCTTTCCGGTGAAGTCGCGCAGCACACGTTGCGTTTACCACCGCAGGAAGGGCGTCTGAGAAGTCGGTTTTACCAGCTTCAGGCAATAGAAAAAGAGTGGATGGAAGACGATGGCAGCGTGGGTTTGCAGGTGCGTATGCCGATTGTCGACTGGCGTCGACTCTGTAAACAAGAACCGGCACTCGAAGAATACGTCGTTTGACCGGCAGCCTGAAGATTTTTCCCCTTTGGGGGTGCCCGCGAGGCCGGGCATACACCGCACGATATATACATATGGAGCACATACATGGCGTGGAATCAGCCCGGTAACAACGGACAGGACCGCGACCCGTGGGGAAGCAGCAAACCAGGCGGCAACTCTGAGGGAAATGGAAACAAAGGTGGTCGCGATCAGGGGCCACCTGATCTGGATGATATTTTCCGCAAACTGAGTAAAAAACTCGGTGGCCTGGGCGGTGGTAAGATTACCGGGGGCGCGCCTGGTTCCTCTGGTCCTCGCGGTCAGGCGGGCGGACGCATTATCGGCATCGTTGCCGCAGCAGCCGTGATTATCTGGGCTGCCACCGGGTTCTATACCATTAAAGAAGCAGAACGTGGTGTCGTTACGCGCTTCGGCAAGTTCAGCCATTTGGTTGAGCCGGGTCTGAACTGGAAGCCGACCTTTATCGATAGCGTGACGCCGGTAAACGTCGAATCGGTTCGTGAACTGGCGGCTTCTGGCGTGATGCTGACTTCTGATGAAAACGTCGTGCGCGTTGAGATGAACGTGCAGTACCGCGTGACCGATCCTGAGCGTTACCTGTTCAGCGTCACCAGCGCCGACGACAGCCTGCGCCAGGCAACCGACAGCGCCCTGCGCGGTGTGATCGGTAAATATTCCATGGATCGTATTCTGACCGAAGGGCGTACCGTTATTCGTAGCGATACCCAGCGAGAGCTGGAAGAGACCATCCGTCCGTACAACATGGGGATTACCCTGCTAGACGTCAACTTCCAGGCTGCGCGTCCGCCGGAAGAGGTGAAGGCCGCGTTTGACGACGCGATTGCAGCACGTGAGAACGAGCAGCAGTATATCCGTGAAGCGGAGGCCTACAGCAACGAAGTACAGCCGCGCGCAAACGGCCAGGCGCAGCGTATTCTCGAAGAGGCGCGTGCTTATAAGACGCAGACCATCCTGGAAGCTCAGGGTGAAGTAGCGCGTTTCGCGAAGCTCCTGCCGGAATATAAAGCCGCGCCTGAAATTACCCGTGAGCGTCTGTATATCGAAACCATGGAAAAAGTGCTGAGCCATACCCGCAAGGTGCTGGTTAACGATAAAGGTGGCAACATGATGGTGCTGCCGCTGGATCAGATGCTGAAAGGCGGCGCGAGCGCACCTGCGGCAAAGAGTGACAGCAGTGGCGCAAACAACCCGCTGCGCCTGCCACCTGCGTCCAACTCTGGCAGCAGCGCGAACAGCGCCCCGGCACCATCTGCCGGAAACATCATGGACCAACGCCGCGTAAACGCGCAGCGTAACGACTACCAGCGTCAGGGGGAATAACGATGCGTAAGTCAGTTATCACGATCATCATCATCGTGCTGGTAGTGCTCTACACCTCTACTTTTGTGGTGAAAGAAGGCGAGCGCGGAATTTCACTGCGCTTTGGTAAGGTATTGCGCGACAACGAAAATAAGCCGCTGGTTTATGCGCCGGGCTTGCACTTTAAGCTGCCGTTTATCGAATCGGTTAAACTGCTTGATGCGCGTATTCAGACCATGGATAACCAGGCCGATCGCTTTGTCACTAAAGAGAAGAAAGACCTGATTGTTGACTCTTATATCAAGTGGCGCATCAGCGATTTCAGCCGTTATTACCTGGCGACCGGCGGCGGTGACGTCTCCCAGGCCGAGGTGCTGCTGAAACGTAAGTTCTCTGACCGTCTGCGTTCTGAAATTGGTCGTCTGGATGTGAAAGACATCGTTACCGATTCTCGTGGTCGTCTGACGCTGGAAGTACGTGATGCGCTGAACTCCGGTTCTGCGGGGACGGAAGACGAAGTGGCGACGCCGGCAGCAGATGATGCCATTGCCAAAGCCGCAGAGCGCGTACAGGTTGAAACCAACGGTAAAGTACCGATTATCAACCCGAACAGTATGGCTGCGCTGGGTATCGAAGTGGTCGACGTGCGTATCAAGCAGATCAACCTGCCGGCAGAAGTGTCGGATGCAATCTACAACCGTATGCGCGCCGAGCGTGAAGCGGTAGCCCGCCGTCACCGTTCACAGGGCCAGGAAGAAGCGGAAAAACTGCGTGCAGCAGCGGACTACGAAGTGACGAAAACACTGGCGGAATCTGAGCGTCAGGGACGTATCCTGCGCGGTGAAGGTGATGCTGAAGCTGCAAAACTGTTTGCCGATGCTTTTAGTCAGGATCCGGATTTTTATGCCTTTATCCGCAGCCTGCGCGCATACGAAAATAGCTTTGATAGCAACCAGGATGTGATGGTGCTCAGCCCGGACAGCGATTTCTTCCGTTATATGAAAACGCCGACCTCCGCGACACGTTAAGTTTGCATAAGCGGTTTTCATGATAAAAACCACCGCCAAAATTCGGCGGTGGTTTTGTTTTTTAAGGATTAGACATGAATTCGACAATCTGGCTCGCCCTGGCGCTGGTTTTGGTTTTTGAAGGCCTTGGCCCGATGCTCTATCCGCGAGCCTGGCGGCGTATGATTGCCTCGCTGAGCCTGCTTCCGGACCATCTTTTACGTCGTTTTGGCGGTGGGCTTGTGGTTGCGGGAGTAGTGATCTACTACATGTTGAGGAAAACGATTGGCTGAGCGAAAAGCGGGCGTCTTTGGTCAATTTTGCGCGGAAAAAGTGCTGAATCTGAAAAAAAGCGGTGGTAGAATCCATTTTTAAGCAAACGGTGATTTTGAAAAATGGGTAACAACGTCGTCGTACTGGGCACCCAATGGGGTGACGAAGGTAAAGGGAAGATCGTTGATCTTCTGACTGAACGGGCTAAATATGTTGTGCGCTACCAGGGCGGTCACAACGCAGGCCATACTCTCGTAATCAACGGTGAAAAAACCGTCCTCCATCTTATTCCATCAGGCATTCTTCGCGAAAACGTCACCAGCATTATCGGTAACGGTGTTGTGTTGTCTCCGGCGGCGCTGATGAAAGAGATGAAAGAACTGGAAGACCGTGGTATCCCGGTTCGCGAACGTCTGCTGCTTTCTGAAGCATGCCCGTTAATCCTTGATTATCACGTTGCGCTCGACGTTGCGCGTGAAAAAGCGCGTGGCGCGAAAGCTATTGGCACCACCGGCCGTGGCATCGGCCCTGCGTACGAAGATAAAGTGGCTCGTCGCGGTCTGCGCGTGGGTGATCTGTTCGATAAAGCGACTTTCGCCGACAAACTGAAAGAAGTGATGGAATATCACAACTTCCAGCTGGTGAACTTCTATAAAGTAGAAGCTGTTGACTACCAGAAAGTGCTGGATGATGTGATGGCGATAGCCGACATCCTGACTGCGATGGTTGTGGACGTTTCCGACTTGCTGGATCAGGCGCGTCGACGTGGCGATTTCGTCATGTTCGAAGGTGCGCAGGGTACACTGCTGGACATCGATCACGGCACCTATCCGTACGTAACCTCTTCCAACACCACGGCAGGTGGCGTCGCTACTGGTTCCGGTCTTGGCCCGCGTTACGTTGATTACGTACTGGGTATTATCAAAGCATACTCCACGCGTGTGGGCGCCGGTCCGTTCCCGACCGAACTGTTCGACGATATTGGTGAGTTCCTATGCAAGCAGGGTAACGAATACGGTGCAACTACCGGCCGTCGTCGCCGTACCGGCTGGCTGGATACGGTTGCCGTGCGTCGTGCTGTGCAGATCAACTCCCTTTCTGGCTTCTGCCTGACCAAGCTTGACGTGCTTGATGGCCTGAAAGAGGTAAAAATCTGCGTTGCTTACCGTATGCCGGATGGCCGCGAAGTGACGACTACGCCGCTGGCCGCTGACAACTGGGAAGGTATCGAGCCGATTTACGAAACTATGCCTGGCTGGTCTGAGTCTACTTTTGGTGTGAAAGATCGCTGCGGTCTGCCGCAGGCGGCGCTGAATTACATCAAACGTATTGAAGAACTTACTGGTGTGCCGATTGATATTATCTCAACCGGCCCGGATCGTACTGAAACCATGATCCTGCGCGATCCGTTCGACGCGTAATGTTGTCCCGGGGCGCGTTTTGCGCGTCCCGTCTCCTCGTTTTTTTTCCCCTTCTGTTCAAATAAATTAGCGGCATGACTAGTGGCTGGTTTATCATCAATAGAGTCAATACCTGCGGGTATCTCACCTTTTCCCATTTATTGAGGTTGATGTGCAGTTAACGAGTTTTACCGATTACGGTTTACGCGCCCTGATCTATATGGCATCGCTGCCTAATGGAAAAATGACCAGCATTACTGAAGTCACAGAAACATATGGCGTATCCCGTAATCATATGGTCAAAATAATCAACCAGCTAAGTCGTGAAGGCTATGTCGCGGCCGTGAGAGGGAAAAACGGTGGGATTCGGCTGGGGAAACCCGCGCAGGATATCCGTATTGGTGATGTCGTCCGTTCGCTGGAGCCGCTTGCGCTAGTCAATTGCAGCAGCGAATTTTGCCATATCACCAGTGCCTGTCGCCTGAAAAAGGCGCTTGCCAAAGCCGTGCAAAGTTTTCTCAAGGAGCTGGATAACTACACGTTGGCCGATTTGGTTGAAGAGAATCAATCGCTTTACAAATTATTGCTGGTGGAATGACGCAAATTTCCGCCAGAGCTGACTACGGAGGACCCGCAATGTCACAAGACCCTTTCCTCGAACGAGAATCTGAAAAATATACCAACCCCATTCCCAGCCGCGAATTTATCCTCGATCACTTAGCCAAACGCGAAAGACCTGCCAGCCGTGATGAACTGGCGGTTGAACTGAATATCGAAGGCGAAGAACAAAATGAAGCGCTGCGCCGTCGTTTACGCGCCATGGAACGTGATGGCCAACTGGTGTTCACCCGCCGTCAGTGCTACGCCTTACCGGAACGGCTGGACCTGCTGAAAGGTGTGGTGATCGGCCACCGCGACGGCTATGGCTTCCTGCGCGTCGAAGGGCGTAAAGACGATCTTTACCTCTCCAGCGAGCAGATGAAAACATGCATTCACGGCGACCAGGTGCTGGCGCAGCCGCTGGGAGCCGATCGCAAAGGTCGCTGCGAAGCGCGCATCGTACGTATTCTGGTGCCCAAAACCGGGCAAATTGTTGGCCGTTACTTCACTGATGCTGGCGTCGGCTTTGTGGTGCCGGACGACAGCCGCATGAGCTTTGACATCCTGATCCCGCCGGAAGAAACCATGAGCGCGCGTATGGGCTTTGTGGTGGTGGTGGAGTTAACCCAGCGTCCTACACGACGTACCAAAGCAATCGGCAAGATTGTTGAAGTGCTAGGCGACAACATGGGTACCGGCATGGCCGTCGATATGGCGCTACGCACCCATGAAATTCCCTACCAGTGGCCGCCTGAAGTTGAAAAACAGATTGTCGGGCTGAAAGAGCAAGTTCCGGAAGAGGCAAAAGCTGGACGTGTGGATGTGCGCGATCTGCCGCTGGTCACCATCGATGGCGAAGATGCCCGCGACTTCGATGACGCCGTCTGTTGCGAGAAGAAACGTGGCGGCGGCTGGCGTTTGTGGGTGGCGATTGCCGATGTGAGCTATTACGTGCGCCACGGAACGCCGCTCGACAATGAAGCTCGCAGCCGTGGCACTTCGGTGTATTTTCCGTCGCAGGTCGTGCCTATGCTGCCGGAAGTGCTCTCGAACGGGCTCTGTTCGCTCAACCCACAGGTTGATCGCCTGTGTATGGTCTGCGAGATGACCGTCTCGTCGAAAGGCCGCCTGACCGGCTTTAAATTCTACGAAGCGGTGATGAACTCCCATGCGCGTCTGACCTACACCAAAGTGTGGCATATGTTGCAGGGCGATCAGGAGCTGCGTGAGCAGTATGCGCCGTTGGTGAAACATATCGAAGAGTTGCATAACCTCTACAAAGTGCTCGACCAGGCGCGTGCTGAACGCGGCGGTATCTCGTTTGAGAGTGAAGAAGCGAAGTTTATCTTCAACGCCGAGCGCCGCATTGAACGCATTGAACAGACTCAGCGTAACGATGCGCACAAACTGATTGAAGAGTGCATGATCCTCGCTAACATCTCGGCAGCGCGTTTCGTTGAAAAAGCCAGCGAACCGGCGCTGTTCCGTATTCATGATAAACCGTCCAACGACGCGATCACCGCATTCCGTTCCGTGCTCGCCGAGCTGGGGCTGGACCTGCCGGGCGGCAACAAACCGGAGCCGCGTGATTATGCCGCGCTGCTGGAGTCGATTGCCGATCGTCCCGATCACGAGATGCTGCAAACCATGCTGCTGCGCTCGATGAAACAGGCGATTTACGATCCAGAAAATCGTGGCCACTTCGGGCTGGCGCTGCAATCCTATGCGCACTTTACGTCGCCGATCCGCCGTTATCCGGACTTGTCATTGCACCGAGCCATTAAGTACCTGCTGGCGAAAGAACAGGGGCTGAAGGGCAACAGCACAGAAACCGGCGGTTGGCACTACAGCATGGAAGAGGTGCTACAACTGGGCCAACACTGTTCGATGACCGAACGCCGCGCCGATGAAGCCACCCGCGACGTATCGGATTGGCTGAAGTGCGATTTCATGCAGGATCATGTGGGCAGCATCTTCCCGGGCATTATCGCCAGCGTCGCTGGCTTCGGTTTCTTTGTGCGCCTGGACGAGTTGTTTATCGATGGTCTGGTGCATGTCTCTTCGCTGGACAACGACTACTACCGGTTTGACCAAATTGGTCAGCGTCTGATTGGCGAATCCGGTGGGCAAACCTATCGCCTTGGCGATCGAGTGGAAGTGAAGGTTGAAGCCGTCAATATGGATGAGCGTAAGATCGACTTCTCGCTGATCTCCAGCGAACGCACGCCGCGCAATGTCGGTAAAACTGAGCGTGAAAGAACGAAAAAAGGCGCGACGGGTAAAAACGTTGGCGGTAGAAAACCGCCGCGTCGGCAGATGGGGAAAAAGGTGAATTTTGAGCCGGATAGCGCCTTCCGCGGTGATGCCGCAGGTAAAGGCAAAAGTAAAGCGAAAAAAGCCAAAAACCCTTCGGCAAAAACGCAAAAAATAGCCGCTGCCACCAAAGCTAAACGCGCGGCGAAAAAGAAAGTCGACCAGTAATATCCGCGAAGCCCTTCCACTGTGAAGGGCTTTTTTTAGGTTCATCGCAATTTAGCGTGATGCATCGCGGCACGCTGGTTGAGCAGGGAAGCCGAGAAGCAATATTCACCCATCCGCAACATGACTATACCCGTTATTTATTGAACACAATGTTACCCGCGCAGCCAGCAAACCTGGGGACGGCGCACGCTGTGGCGAATGGTTAAGTTCGATCTGCGGTGCGTGTCGGTTATAATGAGCGCAGGTGATGAGAATCACAGCCCACATAACACGGCGAAACTGCCCTAAACGAGTACCATCAATGAGTGAAATGATTTACGGCATCCATGCGGTGCAGGCACTGCTGGAGCGCGCTCCGGAGCGTTTTCAGGAAGTCTTTATTCTGAAAGGCCGCGAAGACAAACGTCTGCTGCCGCTGATCCATGCTCTGGAAGCGCAAGGTGTGGTGATCCAGGTGGCGAATCGCCAGTATCTGGATGAGAAAAGTGAAGGGGCGGTGCATCAGGGGATCATTGCACGGGTGAAACCAGGGCGTCAGTATCAGGAGAACGATCTGCCGGATCTGATCGCCAGCCTCGATCAACCGTTCCTGCTGATCCTTGATGGCGTTACCGATCCGCATAATCTTGGCGCATGCTTACGCAGTGCGGATGCGGCAGGCGTTCACGCGGTGATCGTGCCGAAAGACAAATCCGCCCAGTTGAATGCGACCGCGAAAAAAGTGGCTTGCGGCGCAGCGGAAAACGTTCCGCTGATCCGCGTCACTAACCTTGCGCGTACTATGCGTCAGTTGCAGGAAGAGAATATCTGGATCGTTGGTACCGCCGGTGAAGCGGACCACACTCTGTTCCAGAGCAAAATGACCGGGCCGATGGCGCTGGTTATGGGCGCGGAAGGTGAAGGTATGCGCCGCCTGACCCGCGAACACTGCGATGAGCTGATCAGCATTCCGATGGCGGGCAGCGTTTCATCATTGAACGTCTCGGTGGCGACCGGCATCTGCCTGTTCGAAGCCGTGCGCCAGCGCACCAAATAAACAGCAAAACCTTCCTTTGGAGGGTTTTTAGTGTTTGCCCTCTCCCCGTGGGTGAGGGCATCAGGCCGCACTATTCCTCTAATGAACGCTGATGATCGTCCTTCCTGAGTGTCATCAGCGCAACCACACTCACCACCGCCGTTACCATCACGTACCAGGCCGGAATATCCAGATTCCCCGTCTGCTTAATCAGTCCGGTAATAATCAACCCCGCACAGCCTGAGAAAATCGCATTCGACAGCGAATAGGCCAGCCCCAGTCCGGTGTAACGTACGTGCGTGGGAAACATCTCCGCCAGCATGGCGGGGCCGGGCCCTGCCAGCATTCCCACCAGTCCACCAGCGATAAACACTACGAATGCCTTGACCAGTAACGTGCTGGATTCCGCTTGTAAAACTTTCAGCAGTGGTAACGCAAGGAGAAGTAGCAGAACGGCGGCGGTGACCATCACTGTGCGTCGGCCAATACGATCACTCAGCATGCCTGAGGGGAGAATAGTCAGTGCGAACCCGACGTTTGAAATCACCGCAATCAGTAGCGCCTGATTAAAGCCAGTGTGCAGCGCCGATTGAAGGTAGGTTGGCATGATTACCAGGTAGGTATAGCCTGACGCCGACCAGACCATCAGACGACCAATCCCGGTGATAATGACCTTTAGCGTACTGGCGAAACTGGCTGCCTGGGGCGGAATCGCCTGCGTTTGCTGGCGAACAAAACTGGGCGTCTCTTCCATGTTGACGCGAAGCCAGAGTGCAACGCCTCCCATTGGAATGGCGATGAAAAATGGAATTCGCCAGCCCCAGGCGTAGAGTGCTTCAGGGCTGAGTAACACCGACAGGAGCGCCACCACACCAGCGCCCACCAGCAGCCCGAGGGCGACGGTCAATGACTGCCACGCACCGTACAAACCGCGCTTACCTCGCGGAGCAAACTCGGTCATCAGCGAGACGGCCCCACCGTATTCCCCGCCAGCAAACAGCCCCTGCAAAATCCGTAAAAAGGTAATGAGCAGCGGCGCGGCGACGCCAATGCTGGCATAAACCGGCACCACGCCAATGGACGCTGTCGCCAGCGTCATCAATACGAGGACAATAATCAGTGTCGGCTTACGCCCTATTCGGTCACCTATGCGACCAAACACCACTGCACCCAACGGACGGAAGAAAAAAGCCACTGCAAATGCGGCATAGGTCAGGATCAGACTGGTGGCAGCAGATTCACCCTCGAGGGTAAAAAAGTTCTTCGCAATCACCGTGGCAAGAAAGCCATAGACGGCAAACTCGTACCATTCGATAAAATTGCCGATAGAGCCTGCGACCAGCGCTCTTTTTTGTGCATGTGTTGTTGTCATGGGCGTCATCGTTCCTGGTGTCATAACATTAAGCCTCGCCGCTAAGTGTGGGCAACGCAAACAGAAAACATCCATACACACCGTTTTGTGACCGCTATCGCGGGCGGAACGTCTCCCCTCTGCCCATACTTATTGCCTATGCCATTCATGGAGGGCAAACAGATGTACTGGCAAACGCATACCGTTTTCAATCAACCCATCCCCCTGAATAACAGCAATCTTTTCCTTTCTGACCGGGCCCTGCATGACGCTGTTATCCGCGAAGGGGCGGCGTGGGATACTGATTTACTGGCCAGTATCGGCCAGCAATTGGGTACGGCAGAGTCACTGGAACTCGGCAGGCTGGCCAACGTTAATCCACCGGAACTGCTGCGTTATGATCCGACAGGTGCACGACTCGATGATGTACGGTTTCACCCGGCATGGCACTTACTGATGCAAGGCCTGTGCGCCAACCGTGTTCACAACCTGGCGTGGGAAGAGGATGCACGCAGCGGTTCTTTTGTCGCCCGCGCCGCCCGGTTTGTGCTCCATGCGCAGGTGGAAGCCGGTTCGTTATGCCCTGTTACCATGACCTTTGCCGCCACGCCGTTATTGCAGCACTCGCTTCCTGCATCTTTCAGGGATTGGCTAAAACCGCTGATGAGTGACCGTTACGACCCGCATCTCGCGCCAGGTAACCAAAAGCGCGGTCTGCTGATTGGCATGGGGATGACGGAAAAACAGGGCGGCTCGGACGTGCTCAGTAATACCACATGGGCGCAACGCAGCGGTGACAGCTATCGGCTGGTGGGGCACAAGTGGTTTTTCTCGGTGCCGCAGAGCGATGCTCATCTGGTCCTGGCGCAAGCGGAAGGTGGGCTTTCCTGCTTTTTTGTGCCACGTTTTTTTCCCGATGGACAGCGCAACGGTGTGCGACTGGAGCGCCTGAAAGATAAGCTGGGTAACCGCTCGAATGCCAGCAGCGAAGCGGAATTCTGCGAGGCCAGCGGCTGGTTGATAGGGGAGGAGGGTGATGGCGTGCGTCAAATCCTCAAAATGGGCGGCCTTACCCGCTTTGACTGTGCGCTGGGGAGCCACGGCCTGATGCGCCGGGCATTTTCCGTGGCTCTGTACTATGCCCATCAACGTCAGGCATTTGGGAAAAAACTCGTCGACCAGCCAATAATGCGAGAAGTCCTTAGCCGGATGGCGTTGCAACTGGAAGGGCAGACAGCGTTTTTATTTCGCCTTGCTCGTGCCTGGGATGCTCGCGCTACGCCGGAAGAGACGCTTTGGGCACGGCTGTTTACCCCCGTTGCGAAATTTGCGGTCAGCAAAGCGGGTGTGCCATTTGTTGCCGAAGCCATGGAAGTCCTGGGGGGTATTGGCTATTGCGAAGAGAGTGAGCTTCCCCGGCTTTACCGGGAAATGCCGGTAAACAGCATCTGGGAGGGCTCCGGCAATATTATGTGTCTTGATGTGTTACGCGTACTGGCCAAACAGCAAGGCATCAGTGAGTTGTTGCACGATGCGTTTGGTGCGGTCAAAGGCCAGGACCGGCATTTTGATCGTGCATGGCGCCAGTTACAGCAACAGTTGCGTAAACCTCTGGAGGCGCAAGGGCGGGAAATTACCCGACAGCTGTATCTGTTAGCGACGGGGGCGCAAATGTTGCAGTTCGCTTCCCCGTCGATAGCACAAGCCTGGTGCCGGATGATGCTGGATATACGCGGCGCGTCTGTTGTGACTGAGCAGGTACAAAATGACCTGCTGCTGCGTGCCATGGGCGGTGCAGGTTAGTCCGTTTTCAGGCTAAACAAGCGGACTACCTCCGTCAGATGTGCCCCTTTTTCGCGCAGTGTGCCAGCGGTTTGCTCACTGCGCGAAACCCGCCCTGCGTTAATATGCGTGGCTTCACCAATATGCGTCATGGCGATATTGACCTGATTAATGCCTGCCGACTGCTCATGAGAGGCGTTGTTAATCTCATTAACCAACTGGTTAATGTGGTTCATATGCGCGGTGATGGATTCCATCGCCTGTCGGGTATTGTTGGATAAGGTATGGCCCTCACGGACTTTTTTGAGTGTATCGCTGGTCAGCTCATCGATCTCTTTTACCGCATTGGCGCTGCGTGCTGCCAGCGCCCGTACTTCCTGGGCTACGACGGCAAATCCCTTACCATGTTCCCCGGCGCGAGCGGCTTCAACTGCAGCGTTAAGTGCCAGGATATTGGTCTGGAAGGCGATAGATTCAATCACATGGGTGATGTCGGCAATGCGCTGAGAGGCGGTACGAATCGCATCCATGGTCGCAACCGCTTCTTCGACGGTTACTCCACCCTTTTGTACTTCCTCTGCGGTTTCATTCACCAGCGACTGCATTTCTTCCATATTGGCGGCATTCTGTTGTAGGGTCGCGGCAAGTTGCTCCATGCTGGCTGAAGTCTCCTCGACGCTGCTGGCCTGCTTGTTAATTTGCTCGCTGATTTCACTGCTGTCGGCGGCAAGCGCATTGGTACCGTGGTGAATATCACTGGCGGATTCACGCACTTGTAAAACAATGGCATGCAAGCCATTCCCGATCCCGTTGATGGCATCAATGAGTTGCCCCACTTCGTCCTGACGTTTGACCTCCAGGCTGGCCCGCAGATCGCCCGACGCATAACGGCTGGCCAGGCCGATGGCATCACGCAGAGGGCGAGTCAACCAGCGGCGGACAATCACTACAAACAGCGCGGCAAATAGCAGAGAGAGCACCAGTCCGGCAATCAGGAACTGGTTGCGTAGCGTGTTGACATCATTGAGCAATACCGCTTTGTCGACTTCGCCCACCACCGTCCAGTTCCAGCCGGGTACGGTTATCCAGGAGAGCAATTGTCGATGACCATCGGGGCGCTGCTGTTCCAGCGTACCGGCGGTCTCTTGCAGAACGGTATTTAGATCGCGTTCATCCCACTGCGGACGTTTACCCTCCTCGCTGGGGTGGAACAGGTAGTTACCGTAGTTCTTGCCATTATTGCGATCCAGAACGTAGAAATGGCCGCTATCACCAAGCTGGCGCCCGAGGATCTTACTGCGCATGATCTCCCATGAGTGGGTGATGTCCACACCGACAAATAAAATGGCTATGGTGTTGCCGTTGTTATCTTTTACCGGCTGGTATTGCGTGATGTAGCGCTTACCGAATAATAAGGCCAGCCCACGGTACGTTTCGCCTTTCAACGCCGGGGCAAAGGCCGGGCTGGCTTTGTCCAGCTTCGTGCCTATCGCACGATCGCCATTCTCTTTACGTAACGAGGTGGCAACGCGCACAAAGTCATCGCCGCTGCGCACAAACAGCGTGGCGATAGCCCCGGTGCGGGTAAGAAAATCATCAACAGTGGCGTTATTTTCATGAAGGTCACTGTCGCCCCCTTTCAGCAAGGGAACGCTGATACCGTTAATTTCACGGCGTTGCGTCTGATCAATGGTCACAGGCTGAGGCAAAAAACTGTTAAACAGACGGGTATAGCTTTCAACCTCTTCGCTCAGGCTGCTGTTAAACATTTCGACCATATCCTGGACGCCCGTGGACTGATTATGGAGATCTTCCACCGCCAGCGTTTCCAGTTGTTGGCTGGCTTTATTGTTTAACAGAAAAGTGAAAACCAGGAAAAGCACGGCTACGCTTGTACCCGTCAGAAGAGAAAGTTTGGTGCCGAGTCCAATGCGACTAAAAAAGGTGCTCATAAAAGATCCGCTGAAAAGAGTGTCAGCACTTTCAACGGCAATAATTCGATAACATTTAATTTGTCAATGTAACAGAATGTTGCAAAAATACATTAATGTGGTAACTCACTGTTAAAAAAGAGTAAACAAAAAAGCCACTCTATAAAAGTGGCTTTTTGAGGGAAATGACCTGTCAGGCATAAAGTATGGCCTGCACCCGCCAGTTATCTGTCCGTTGTTCTTCCTGCATCTGGATAATACGGTACCAGGATGCCCCTTGTTCGTCAGCTTTCAACGCGATGACACGCTCCACATCTTGTGGGCTTCCGGAAATATTGTTGACAGAAATCAGGCCAATTTCATTCAGCCCGGTGACGCAGTCAGCGCTCGCGAACTCTGCTGGCTGCGCTGTTATGCTGTCTAAGCCTGTAGAAAGCAACAGTGAGTTTAAGGCAAGAGATCGTTTCATATCAGCTCCATTCCATGTTACCCCGATTTTTTCCAGGGCACTCCTTCGCATGAAAATTCCATGCAGTCCATTGTGCACAGGCAAACATAAAAGGACGCAAAGCAGTGTAAATCTTCCTTAAACCCAGATGCTTAATGACGATACAACATAGCCCTTGCGTACCAGCGGCCTGGAATTACCGTGTCATCCATCATTATAATGACGTAGTAATCCGCTTTTTCAGCGGTAGCTCTGGCTTTTATCTCATCTTCAACATCCATAGGTGAACCCCGCACCCATACGCTAAATGCACCCATTTCCTGCAGGTTTTGCGTCTGATTACGATTGATCTCCTGCGGATGGTCGCTGACGGGTGGGGCGGGCTGTGGCTTACCTTCCAGCACGCTACATCCACTCAAAAACAGCGCCACAACAAGGGAGAGAAACCAGCGCATCATGTTTTCATGTCTCCTGATAGCCATAGTGTAGTTCCATAATAAACGGGCAAGGAGGGAATGTTCCCGATTTTGCTATTGCCAACATAAGTTTCGAATGAAAATGCGATCGGCGCAGCATCTTTATCTCAATGCCGACATTTGATATGTGAATACCGACTTGCACCTTCGAAGACGTGATGGCATACCAGCACTATAGATCAAGGAGAGGCCAATGATTGAACTCGACGTACGGCATTTTGCCGGAATTGAAACATTGCACGCGTTCCCGGCGGGAAAAGGGGAACAGCCATTACCCTGTATTGTTTTTTACCACGGATTTACCTCTTCCAAATTGGTATATAGCTATTTTGCTGTGGCACTGGCTCAGGCCGGGTTTCGGGTCGTCATGCCTGATGCTCCGGAACATGGTGCCCGGTTTGACGGTGATGAAATGCGGCGGCTAAAGCGTTTCTGGCAAATCTTGCAGGGAAATTTTGCTGAGTTTGTGTCGCTGAAAGAGGCGCTGTACCGGCAGGGATTAATTGAAAATCACCGGCTGGGCGTGGGTGGCGCATCCATGGGAGGCATGACGGCGCTCGGTATTATGACGCAGTTCCCTGAGATCAAGAGCGTTGCCTGCCTGATGGGTTCCGGCTATTTCTCCACCCTGGCGAGTACTCTTTTTCCGCCGCTGGAGGTGAGCACGCCGGAACAGCAGGCGGTGTTCGATTCGATTGTCGCGCCGTTAGTAAAATGGGATGTCAGTGGGCAATTAGCACAGCTCGCCAACCGTCCGCTTTTTCTCTGGCACGGGGAGGAGGACGATGTGGTACCCGCAGCGGAAACCTTACGCCTGCAGCAGGCATTGACGGCTGCACGCCTGGACGAGCAGTTAACCTGTCGGTGGGAAGCAGGCGTAAAACATCGCATAACACCCACCGCTCTGGCTGCCGCCGTCTGCTTCTTCACCGAACATTTGTAACTACACGCGCATCACTTTAACCCCCTGATCCTCAAGTTTTTTGAGGATTTCGGGGTTAGCCTGTTTCCCGGTAATCACCAAATCGATTTGATCAGCATTGCTGAACAGCATACCCGCACGTTCACCGACTTTGCTGCTATCCACCAGAACGACCAGTTTCCCCACCATGTTCAGCATCTTCTGTTCGGCCATGGCAGTCAGCATGTCGGTTTTATAAAGACCTTCTGCCGTCAGCCCTTTGCCGCTGGTAAACATCCAGTGACCGGCATAGAGGCTATTTTCACTGCTTTGCGGGCTCAGTGTGATGGACTGTGTCTTGTTGTATTGCCCGCCCATGATGACCACGCTTTCGTGTTCTTGTTCGATTAGGTAATTGGCGAGCGGTAGGTAGTTAGTGATGATTTGTACTGGTTTACCGCAGATTTCGCGCCCCAGCAGGAAGGCGGTTGATCCACAGTTGATCACCACACTTTCGCCAGCGCTAACGAGCTGTGATGCGGCTCTGGCGATACGTACTTTTTCATCGTGGTGGAGTGCTTCATGGATATTCATCGGCGACCAGCGCGGACGTTGCTGGCTGATGGCTTCGGCGCCGTTACGCACTTTCTTAAGTTTGCCACTTTCATCAAGTTTGTTGATATCGCGGCGGGCGGTTGCAGGAGAAACGCCCAGGCTGGCGATCACTTCTTCAACCGTAATAAAGCCTGTCTGCGCCAGTTGATCCAGCAGTATTTGATGTCGTTGCGCTTCCGTCATGAGCTATTCCGATGATTAATGATGTGAAAAGATGATATTTGAAATAGCCTGAAATTACTAAAGATAAGTGCACGATACTGATGATAAAAAGCGGGTACACGCAAGTACCCGCTTCGGTTTTTAGAGGAAAGACTTAAACGGTAAGTCGGGCTCGATAGAGAAGCAGTCATCAAAACCACGTGGGTAGTGATACTCGAAATTGTCTTTATCCACAGGCCAGGTAAATTTCCCGCCAACCTGCCAGATATAAGGCTTAAAGCCATACTGCAAGCGCGCTTTTTTCATATTCCACAGAACACGAATCTCTTGTGGATCGGCCTGAAAATTTGACCAGATATCGTGGTGGAATGGGATCACGACTTTTGTATTTAGCGCTTCAGCCATACGCAGAATATCGGCACTGGTCATCTTGTCCGTAATGCCGCGGGGGTTCTCGCCGTAGGAGCCCAATGCCACATCGATCTGGTGCTCGTTGCCATGCTTCGCATAGTAGTTGGAATAGTGCGAGTCGCCGCTGTGATATAGCGTACCGCCGGGCGTTTTAAAGAGATAGTTCACCGCACGCTGATCCATGCCGTCAGGCAGTACGCCAGCCGCTTTTTGCTCGGCAGGAAGAGTAATTAATGCGGTGCGATCAAACGCGTCAAGCGCATGAATTTCAATATCTTTTATGCGAACAATATCACCCGGTTTTACGACGATACAGCGCGATTTCGGTACGCCCCAGCTAATCCATAAATCGACACAGGTTTGTGGGCCGATGAAGGGGACATCGTCGGCACAGTTCTTCATGACGGCAGCGGCGACGTTTACATCAATATGATCGTTGTGATCGTGGGTGGCGAGGATGGCATCGACCTGACGGATAGCAAACGGATCTAACACAAACGGCGTGGTGCGCAGGTTCGGCTGCAGTTTTTCGACACCTGCCATGCGCTGCATTTGATGGCCTTTTTTCATCAATGGGTTACCGTGGTTCTGCTTGCCCGTACCGCACCAGAAATCGACGCAAACATTGGTACCCCCTTCTGATTTCAGCCAGATACCAGTACAGCCAAGCCACCACATAGCAAAGGTGCCGGGAGCGACATATTCCTGCTCAATTTCTTCATTAAGCCAGCTTCCCCACTCGGGAAACGTGTTCAGAATCCATGATTCCCGGGTAATGGTTTCAATCTTACTCATCGTGTCGCTCCTTACCTTTTTAAATCAAAATAAATCAAAATGTGATAACTTGTGATTTATATTTTCACAGTTTCATCATGTCTGCAATAGTGTTTTGCGTGTTAAATCGCATCGTGATTATGCTTTTACGACAGTTTTTGCATGCTGATTTCTCTGCTATTTTTATTAACTGTATCAATTTAAAGAGTTATTTTGCAAGCTGTCGCCTTGGCTATGTACACGTAATGAGAAAGGGGAAATAAATTGCGTGATTCATCACAATTAATCAAAAACAATCTTTTGGTGATTATTTATGATTGGTAGAGTGTTTTCACCTTGTGCTGCATTGCACAGATGCAGCCGCTTTCTTACTGGAGCGAGTTATGGAGATTCTCTACAACGTCTTCACCGTGTTTTTTAACCAGGTGATGACCAATGCCCCGTTGCTGTTGGGGATCGTGACTTGTATTGGCTATATCCTGTTGAGAAAAAGTGTCAGCGTTATCGTTAAAGGCACGATCAAAACGATCATTGGCTTTATGTTGCTGCAGGCGGGGTCGGGGATTCTGACCAGCACGTTTAAGCCTGTGGTTGCCAAAATGTCGGAAGTGTACGGCATCAATGGTGCGATTTCTGACACTTACGCATCAATGATGGCGACCATCGAACGTATGGGCGACGCGTACAGCTGGGTGGGTTACTCAGTACTGCTGGCGTTGGCGCTTAATATTATTTACGTACTGCTGCGGCGTATTACCGGCATTCGTACCATCATGCTGACCGGGCACATCATGTTCCAGCAGGCTGGCCTGATTGCGGTGTTCTTCTTTATTCTCGGTTACCCCATGTGGACCACCATTATCTGTGCTGCCGTACTGGTTTCACTCTATTGGGGTATTACCTCCAATATGATGTACAAACCTACGCAGGAAGTGACGGATAACTGCGGCTTTTCTATCGGTCATCAGCAGCAGTTTGCCTCATGGATTGCTTATAAAATCGCACCGTACCTAGGGAAAAAAGAGGAGAGCGTTGAAGATCTGAAACTACCGGGCTGGCTGAATATCTTCCATGACAACATCGTCTCTACCGCCATTGTCATGACGGTTTTCTTCGGTGCGATTCTACTCTCCTTTGGCCTCAATACTGTTCAGGCGATGGCGGGGAAAACCCACTGGACGGTCTATATCCTGCAAACCGGCTTCCAGTTTGCGGTGGCGATTTTCATTATCGTCCAGGGTGTGCGTATGTTTGTCGCCGAGCTTTCCGAAGCATTCAACGGTATTTCGCAGCGCTTGATTCCGGGCGCTGTGCTGGCGATTGACTGTGCGGCGATTTATAGCTTCGCGCCGAACGCGGTGGTCTGGGGCTTTATGTGGGGGACTATCGGCCAGCTGATTGCGGTCGGCATCCTGATTGCCTGCGGTTCCGCCATTCTCATTATTCCAGGTTTCATCCCGATGTTCTTCTCCAACGCCACTATTGGCGTCTTCGCCAACCACTTCGGCGGCTGGCGTGCCGCTATCAAGATTTGTCTGGTAATGGGCATGATCGAAATTTTTGGCTGTGTATGGGCGGTAAAACTGACGGGAATGAGCGCATGGATGGGGATGGCTGACTGGTCCATCCTGGCGCCGCCGATGATGCAAGGTTTTGCCTCTGTAGGGATCGCGTTTATGACCGTAATGATTTTGATTGCGCTGGCTTACATGTTCTTCGCCGGTCGCGCCCTGCGTGCTGAGGAAGACACGGAAAAACAACTGACAGAACACTCTGTTTAAAAAGGAGTTTGATTATGACCGTACGTATTCTGGCTGTGTGTGGTTGTGGGCAAGGCAGTTCCATGATCATGAAAATGAAAGTTGACCAGTTTTTGACGCAACAAAAGGTCGACCATACGGTGAACAGCTGCGCAGTGGGGGAATACAAAAGCGAGCTGAGCGGGGCGGACATCATTATTGCCTCTACCCATGTCGCCAGTGAAATCGAAGTCTCCGGTAATAAGTATGTGGTAGGGGTGCGCAATATGCTCTCTGCCGCTGATTTTGGTCCGAAGCTGATGGAGGTTATCAACGCCCATTTTGCACAGGATGTGAAATAAGGACTCACTATGAAATTACGTGACTCACTGGCGGAGAACAATGCGATTCGCCTGCAGGCAGAAGCCAGTACGTGGCAGGAGGCGGTGAAGCTTGGCGTGGATCTGCTGGTAGAGGCTGAGGTTGTTGAACCGCGCTACTACCAGGCCATTCTAAATGGCGTGGAACGGTTCGGACCGTACTTCGTGATTGCTCCGGGGCTTGCCATGCCTCATGGCCGCCCGGAAGAAGGGGTGAAGAAAAATGGCTTTGCGCTGGTGACCCTCAAAACACCGCTGGCTTTTAATCACGAAGACAACGACCCGGTCGACATTCTAATCACACTGGCGGCAGTGGATGCCCGCACGCATCAGGAAGACGGCATCATGCAAATCGTCAACCTGTTTGAAGACGAAGCGAATTTTGACCGTTTACGCGCCTGTCGCACGGCGCAGCAGGTACTGGATTTAATTGATAGCGCCACGGCGGCGTCTGTATAAGGAGCAAAAAACATGTCTGATTTACCGATGTTGCAGGTAGCCCTGGATAACCAGACGCTGTCACATGCTTATGAAACCACCCGCTTAATTGCCGAAGAGGTGGATATTATTGAGGTAGGGACCATTTTATGTGTTGGTGAGGGCGTTCGGGCTGTTCGCGATCTTAAGGCATTGTATCCTTACAAAATCGTACTAGCCGACGCCAAGATTGCCGATGCCGGGAAAATACTTTCAAGAATGTGCTTTGAAGCCAATGCCGACTGGGTGACAGTAATCTGTTGTGCCGATATCAACACTGCCAAAGGTGCACTGGATGTGGCGAAAGAGTTTAACGGCGACGTACAGATTGAACTGACCGGCTACTGGACGTGGCAACAAGCGCAGCAGTGGCGAGAAGCAGGCATTCGACAAGTCGTTTATCACCGCAGCCGTGATGCACAGGCGGCAGGTGTCGCATGGGGTGAAGCGGATATCAGCGCGGTGACAAAACTGGCTAAAATGGGCTTTAAGGTAACGGTGACCGGTGGACTGGCGCTGGAGGATTTGCCGCTGTTCAAGGGTATTCCCATTCACGTCTTTATTGCCGGACGCAGTATCCGCGATGCCGCTGATCCGGTTGAAGCTGCGCGTCAGTTTAAGCGCTCGATTGCTCAGCTGTGGGGCTAAGGAGCGGGTATGTTGTCAAAACAGATCCCGCTGGGGATCTACGAAAAAGCACTCCCTGCCGGGGAGTGCTGGCTGGAACGGTTGCGGCTGGCGAAAACGCTGGGTTTCGATTTTGTTGAAATGTCGATTGATGAAACTGATGCGCGTCTGGCCCGCCTCGACTGGAGCCCTGAGCAGCGCCTGGCGCTGGTGGCTGCAATAGTAGAAACGGGCGTCCGTGTTCCCTCAATGTGTCTGAGTGCACACCGGCGTTTTCCACTGGGTAGCGAAGATGATGCGGTGCGCAACCAGGGGCTGGATATCATGCGCAAGGCTATCCGGCTTGCGCAGGATACCGGTATCCGTGTGATTCAACTCGCCGGTTATGACGTTTATTACCAGCAGGCGAATGATGAGACGCGTCGCCGCTTTCGTGACGGGCTCAAAGAGAGCGTTGAAATGGCCAGCCGCGCGCAGGTAACCCTGGCGATGGAAATTATGGATTACCCGCTGATGAACTCGATTAGCAAAGCGCTGGGGTACGCACACTACCTTAATAACCCGTGGTTTCAGCTCTATCCGGATATCGGCAACCTTTCTGCCTGGGATAACGACGTGCAGATGGAACTACTGGCGGGCGTCGGCCATATCGTGGCGGTTCATGTCAAAGACACGCGTCCTGGCGTCTTCAAAAACGTCCCCTTTGGCACCGGCGTCGTAGATTTTGAACGCTGTTTCTCCACGCTCAAAGAGAGCGGCTACTGTGGCCCCTATTTGATCGAGATGTGGAGCGAGGCGGCAGAAGATCCGGAGGCAGAGGTGCTAAAAGCGCGCGACTGGGTGAAAGCGCGTATGGCAAACGCGGGTTTAGTGGAGGTGGTATGAGGTGGCATAATGCAAAAGCTTAAACAGCAGGTGTTTGACGCCAATATGGATCTGCCACGCTATGGGTTAGTGACCTTTACCTGGGGAAATGTCAGCGCTATTGACCGCGAACGCGGGCTGGTGGCGATTAAGCCCAGTGGTATTGCCTATGAGAACATGAAGTCAGATGACATGGTTGTGGTGGATTTACAGGGCAACAGGGTGGAAGGACAGTGGCACCCGTCTTCCGATACTGCAACACATCTTGCGTTGTACCGACGCTATCCTCAGCTTGGCGGTATTGTGCATACCCATTCCACTCATGCCACGGCCTGGGCGCAGGCGGGGCTGGCAATTCCGGCGCTTGGCACCACGCATGCAGATTATTTCTTTGGCGATATTCCCTGCACGCGGGCACTCTCTGAAGAAGAGGTTCGGGAAGAGTATGAACTCAACACCGGTAAAGTAATCGTCGAGACGCTGGGCAAAAATAATCCACTGCATACGCCGGGAATTATGGTCTACCAACACGGTCCGTTTGCATGGGGAAAAGATGCCGCTGACGCCGTTCATAATGCGGTGGTCATGGAAGAGGTTGCTCGAATGGCCTGGATTGCACGCAGTATCAATCCGGTGTTAAAACCGATTGATAATTATCTGATGAATAAGCACTTTATGCGTAAGCATGGGCCGAATGCGTATTACGGGCAGTAAGTCACAGTCTGGCAAGGCGAAGTGCTGTTGGGATCGCACATTATTATGCTCCGGAATTTGTACGCCTTCTGGATGTTACTGGTCTGATTCCGGAGCCTTTTATGCCTGACGATCGGTTGATGGTATGCAGCGCATCCCTATTAGCGTAATCAGGCAGATCACGGCACTGGCATAAAGTGTTGATGCTGCGCCCAGATTTTCCCACAAAATATCGGCTCCGGCGCTGGCCAAAAGCAGAGCGATACCGCTCATCAGGTTAAATATGTCAAAAGCGGTGCCGCGCAGTTCTGCAGGAGCGGTATGGGCGATCATCGCCGCCAGCAAGCCCTGAGTCATTCCCATATGAATCCCCCACAGGCCGGTTACCGCCGAGCGTCGTGGTCATAAACAGTGGCTGCAGGCTGTGGATTATTTCTGATGAGATATCCATCAGCATACTGACGCCGCCCAGAACCCAAACGCCTTTGGGTATACGGCTGAGTATAGAAAAACGTATGAACACGGCTTCTCCACACACTTTCCATAACGCCGACAAGCCCTTATTAAACCTGTCGGTGGGGTATTTGATAAGATCCGAAAGAAAATTATTCTCACTTCTGAGCGCGGCCCCAATCCGGGGCCGCAGCGCAAGGGAAACTTAGCCTGATGCAGTTAGCGGTAAATATCCGCGCTGGCGTGCAGAGCGCCGTTGCTGCCTGGTTCGTGTATCAGGATTGGGTGAAAGTACGTGGCGTTTTGTGCGTCGGTTGCGGCATTCAAAGCCTGGTCGGCTTCCTGTTCGTTGGCGAAGTTATGATTGATGTAAATAACGCCTAAGCTGCGCACATCATCCATGTTCCGGGCTTGCCGGTTGTCGAGTTTGATTGCTGCCGTCGCGTTGAGGCTGAGCAATAAGGTTGCTAGTAAAATTGCGATGTATTTCATGATATTACTCTCCAATATAACGCCGAATATTATATTTTGAACATCTCTCCTCCTTTGTTTTGAGGCCTGATTAAAGTTTACGCGTTTGTTATAAAACGTATCGCGGCCATTTCTGATGCTGTCGTTCAAAAAATTGCCGGAATGCGTTTTGTTTAATTTTAATGCGCTCATGGGAGTTCTCTTTGCGCTTAGTGCGAATTATTTGTGCAATTCACCTTGAGTTTGCCCGGTGGGGCCAGTATTATGACGCGTCAATTTTTCAGCCGACCTTTAACACGTTCCTTGCCTCCACGGGCCTCGGCTGACCCAGACAGGAGGCTGAATAATCCGTAAGGAGCAATTCGATGCGTCATTACGAAATCGTTTTTATGGTCCATCCTGACCAGAGCGAACAGGTTCCGGGCATGATCGAGCGTTACACTGGTGCTATCACCGGTGCGCAAGGCACGATCCACCGTCTGGAAGACTGGGGCCGCCGTCAGCTGGCTTACCCGATCAACAAACTGCACAAAGCTCACTACGTTCTGCTGAACGTTGAAGCGCCGCAGGAAGTGATCGATGAGCTGGAAACAAGCTTCCGCTTCAACGACGCCGTTATCCGTAGCATGGTAATGCGTACTAAACATGCTGTTACCGAAGCATCTCCGATGGTTAGAGCGAAAGACGAGCGCCGTGAGCGTCGCGATGATTTCGCAAACGAAACCGCAGATGATGCAGATGCTGGGGATTCTGAAGAGTAATTTCTGATGGCCAACCGACTGGTGTTGTCCGGCACCGTGTGCAGGACCCCGCTTCGTAAGGTCAGCCCGTCAGGGATTCCTCACTGCCAGTTCGTGCTTGAGCATCGTTCTGTGCAGGAGGAAGCCGGTTTTCACCGGCAGGCGTGGTGCCAAATGCCCGTAATAATCAGCGGGCAGGAGAACCAGGCCATTACTCACAGTATAACGGTCGGTAGCGCAGTAACCGTTCAGGGATTCATCAGTTGCCACAAGGCAAAGAATGGCCTGACTAAAATGGTTCTGCATGCCGAGCAGATTGAATTGATAGATTCTGGAGACTAGCCATATGGCACGTTATTTCCGTCGTCGCAAGTTCTGCCGTTTCACCGCGGAAGGCGTTCAAGAGATCGACTATAAAGATATCGCTACGCTGAAAAACTACATCACCGAAAGCGGTAAGATTGTCCCGAGCCGTATCACCGGTACCCGTGCAAAATATCAGCGCCAGCTGGCACGCGCTATCAAACGCGCTCGCTACCTGTCCCTGCTGCCGTACACTGATCGTCATCAGTAATCGGTCACGGTCCATTAATACGACTTTGAGAGGATAAGGTAATGCAAGTTATTCTGCTTGATAAAGTAGCAAACCTGGGTAGCCTGGGTGATCAGGTTAACGTTAAAGCGGGTTACGCTCGTAACTTCCTGGTACCGCAGGGCAAAGCTGTTCCGGCTACCAAGAAAAACGTTGAATATTTCGAAGCACGTCGCGCTGAACTGGAAGCCAAACTGGCTGACGTTCTGGCGGCTGCTAACGCTCGCGCTGAAGAAATCAACGCACTGGGCACCGTTACCATCGCGTCTAAAGCAGGCGACGAAGGTAAACTGTTCGGTTCCATCGGTACTCGCGATATCGCTGACGCAGTGACTGCGGCTGGCGTTAAAGTGGCTAAGAGCGAAGTTCGTCTGCCGAACGGCGTTCTGCGTACCACCGGTGAGCACGAAGTGGACTTCCAGGTTCACAGCGAAGTATTCGCTAAGCTGACTGTAAACGTTGTTGCTGAGTAATTTTTACTCATAACGATGCCCTTAAGTCGTTCGGGCTTGCAGAAAGACGGCAGGAGAGTGAATCCCCGGAAGCTGAGATAACTCAGTGACCAGGGTAAGCGAATGTAGCCAACGTATCTGCAACGTGAAAGACGACGGGGAATAAGACGCCGGCCTTGTGCCGGCGTTTTGCTTTTTAGCGCTACCAGAACGATAAGCTTCGCTATAACAAAACGCTCGGTTGCGTATTGGGTTCTGCCAGCGTGATGTTGGTTAACTTCCTTGGTGGTTTGCGTGCTTTTACTTGTGCCGGGAATGGCGATGGATTCATTGTGCTGGCCGCGTCGCATTCTTGGCGGGAGGAGAAGGTACGCTGGAAGTGCATAGCCTGTCGGCAGTTGCAGTGCCTGGTGCGCGCTGGAGCATGCTGTTGAAGGTTAACCGCGTCAGCATGATTGCCCCTTTCAACTTTGTCGTACCGGTTGCCGGTATGGTGCTATCCGCCATTTTCCTCGGCGAGAGTATTCTGGATATCAAATATGGCGCAGTGCTGGTCTGCTCGTGGATCTGGTGGGTGAATAAACGTGCCGGATAAGTGTGTATCCGGCTTTATCGGTTAGCGCGCACGAATAAAGCTGCCGTCCGGTTGGCGGGTAAACAGCACCTGTTGGCCGCTGGCCTCAATGGTTAATCCGGTTACTACGCCGTTAGCATTCTGGCGAATCTTCACTATCTGGCCGTTTTTCAGGCTGCTTAGTGGTTTCCCTTCACCTTCCACTTTCGCCATCGCGTAAACATCGGTAGGCGGCAGGTCATGATCACGGAACAGTTGCGCCAACGTTTTCCCTTCTTCTACACGATAAGATCGCCACTGTTGCTCAATGCTGCCGGAAGAGGAGGTAGTCGGACGGCTTTGCGCCACCGGGGCTTCTTGCTGCTGCACCAGCTGTTGCTCTGGTTGCTGCTGTTCGAGCGACTCCTCAGCGCCTGGGGCGACCTGTTGCGGAGCGCTCACTACCGCTGGCGGCGTTTGCGCAGGGGCGACAGGCTGAGCTGCAGTGGATGAGGGTAACTGAATTTGCGCTTCGCGTGAGGCGGGAACCGGCGTCGTATCGACCGTTGAGGGTAGCAGAAAGCCGATAACCATCAGCAACGCGGCCAGGATCAAACCGCGACGGTGAAACGGCGGGAGCGGGTCCATAAGGCGAAAATGGTCCGGGGCTTGCCAGATTTTCACCAGGGTAGGTTTCAGTTCAAATCGCCCGGGCATGGCTTTCCTCCTGCTCCGCGTCATTTAAAATCCTGTCTTGTTGAGTATATACATTTTATCCTTCCGGGGCGGCGTCCATCGTTTTTAACTCTCTGATCGTCACCACAAAGTCGGATTTTTCTACAGCAATATTAGATTTATCTTACGGGCTCTATTCTTTCCCTTTCCCTGCGATTTGTCATCTTTCCTGCGACAAAGTTGTACCCGGCGCAGCCCGGCTGCTATGCTGCGCGCTACCTTAAAAAGCGATGGAAGGAAAACCCATGACAACCCCAACTTTTGACACGATCGAAGCGCAAGCCAGCTATGGCATCGGTTTACAGGTCGGACAGCAGCTTAGCGAATCCGGGTTAGAGGGGCTGTTACCGGAAGCGCTGGTCGCGGGCATCGCGGACGCGCTGGCAGGCAAACAACCTGCTGTACCGGTTGATGTCGTACATCGCGCCCTGCGTGAAATCCACGAGCGTGCCGACGCTGTGCGTCGCTCCCGTTTTGAAGAGATGGCGGCGGAAGGCGTGAAATATCTGGAAGAGAACCGCGCGCGTGAAGGTGTAAACAGCACCGAATCCGGTTTGCAGTTCCGCGTGATCAATCAGGGCGAAGGCGCAATCCCGGCGCGCACTGACCGCGTTCGAGTGCACTACACCGGTAAACTGATTGACGGTAGTGTATTCGACAGCTCCGTCGCGCGCGGCGAACCGGCCGAATTCCCGGTTAACGGCGTTATCGCTGGCTGGATCGAAGCCCTGACGCTGATGCCGGTCGGCTCCAAATGGGAACTAGCTATCCCGCACAACCTCGCTTATGGCGAGCGTGGCGCTGGCGCATCTATCCCGCCATTCAGCACACTGGTATTTGAGGTGGAACTGCTGGAAATTCTGTAATTCCCCGCATAAACCCCTCTCTCTTTTTGGAGTGAGGGGTGAGAAGAGTGCGTCGATCGTTCGTTAATAAGATCAGTGTCGATATATTATCTTGCAAACTATGCATTCAGGTGTATTTTTGTGAGGCGTTTCGCATTAACTAAGTGATATGACACTCACTTTCAACAAATATTTAACATTCGATTTAATTCAGAGTATCCATCCCGCCGATTCTTACCTAATATCGATGCGTCCATAAAGGACGGAACACGCAATAAAAGGCCAGAAGAGCCCAACAACACAGACAGGATTACAACATGGTAGATCAGGTTAAAGTCGTAGCCGACGAACAGGCTCCGGCTGAACAGTCGCTACGGCGAAATCTCACAAACCGGCATATACAGCTTATTGCGATCGGCGGCGCTATCGGCACCGGGCTGTTTATGGGCTCTGGCAAGACCATCAGCCTCGCAGGTCCGTCGATCATTTTTGTTTATATGATCATCGGTTTTATGCTGTTTTTCGTGATGCGTGCAATGGGTGAGTTGCTGCTGTCGAACCTCGAATATAAATCATTTAGCGACTTCGCCGCCGATCTGCTGGGGCCGTGGGCGGGGTACTTTACCGGCTGGACCTACTGGTTCTGCTGGGTAGTGACTGGGATGGCGGACGTGGTGGCGATCACCGCCTACGCGCAATTCTGGTTTCCGGGTCTTGCCGACTGGGTCGCAGCGCTGGCGGTGGTATTGCTGCTGCTGAGCCTCAACCTCGCGACGGTAAAAATGTTCGGCGAGATGGAATTCTGGTTTGCGATGATCAAAATCGTTGCCATTGTCGCGCTGATTATTGTGGGGGTGGTGATGGTGTTGATGCACTTCAAATCGCCGACGGGCGTTGAAGCATCGTTCGCGCACCTGTGGAATGACGGCGGCTGGTTCCCGAAAGGCATCAGCGGTTTCTTCGCTGGTTTCCAGATCGCAGTCTTCGCTTTTGTCGGGATCGAACTGGTCGGTACTACAGCGGCAGAAACTAAAGATCCAGAGAAATCCCTGCCGCGCGCGATTAACTCCATTCCGCTGCGTATTATCATGTTCTATGTCTTTGCGCTGATCATTATTATGTCAGTGACGCCGTGGAGCTCGATCGTCCCGGATAAAAGCCCGTTTGTGGAACTGTTTATGCTGGTTGGTATTCCGGCGGCCGCGAGCATCATCAACTTTGTGGTGCTGACTTCTGCTGCGTCGTCGGCGAACAGCGGCGTCTTCTCGACCAGTCGTATGCTGTTTGGGCTTGCGCAGGAGAACATGGCGCCGAAAGCGTTCGCTAAACTTTCTAAACGCGCGGTGCCGGCAAAAGGACTGACCTTCTCCTGTATCTGCCTGCTGGGCGGCGTGGTGATGCTCTATGTGAACCCGAGTGCAATTGCTGCATTCACCATGATCACTACCGTATCGGCCATTCTGTTTATGTTTGTCTGGACGATCATTCTCTACTCATACCTGGTCTACCGTAAACAGCGCCCGCATTTGCACGAAAAATCGAGCTACAAAATGCCGCTGGGTAAATTGATGTGTTGGGTGTGCATGGCCTTCTTTGCCTTCGTGCTGGTGCTGCTGACGCTGGAAGCGGATACCCGAGAAGCGCTGATCGTCACGCCGCTGTGGTTTATTGTGCTGGGCGCGGGCTGGCTCTATGCCGGTAAAAAACGTCTGGCTGGCCGTCAGCCATAAAAAAGAGCAGAGCCGCAAAGCGACTCTAAACTTCCATGAATCAAGGGCGCTCTTTTGGGCGCCTTTAATTATTCCCCGGCGAGGGTACGCGGAAACAGGTTATTGTTTTCCAGACTGATGTGCTCCATCAGATCGTCAATTAACAGATTGATGCCGTTATACATGGCTTTCCAGGTGGTGCAGGCTTCTGGAGGCGGTGTGACATTGTTGGTGATGTGCTTAATGACTTCCAGCAATTCACCGGCTTCATCGTGTTCACTCTCCATCACCGTGATCGGCCCCATGGCCTGTGAACCCATGCCCTGTTTGATCATCGGGAACAGGATCTGCTCCTCTTTCATCATATGGCTGGAAAGTTCCTGGTGCAGCATCGTCAAATATTTGGTTAACCCGAGCGGCACATTCGGTTTATCGGCATGCACGCGTTCCACTTTGGTGGCCTGTAAAATCAGCTCCGGCAGTTGTTCGCGGTGGCGATTATGGTAACGCACGATTATGTGGTCGATGATTTCCGAAAGTTTGGCAACGCGCCAGTCTTTCTTGATGGGCTGCTCGGCCAGTTTTGCCAGTTCGGCTTCAATCACATCAATATCCAGCTCTTTGCGCGCCGCAGAGCGGCCGAGTGTCTGCTTACCGCCGCAGCAGTAATCCATATCGTATTGACGGAACAGTGCGGAGGCGCGGGGGATTGAGAGCGCCAACTCACCCAAGGGTTGATCGCGGAAAGCCATAGCAGTTACCTCATCGTGAAATTATAAGGTGTATTATAAATACATCTTTATGCCGATGATATACCCCTTTTGAGGTGAGAAAAATCGATTTATGCCCTAATTACAAGAAATGTGATATTTGTCACAAAAAAATATTTCGTGGTTAACATGTTGAATGTAGGTAACTTTATTGAAAATTTTTGGATATGGTTTTGTATCTGGATTAAACAACTACGTAACGCTGCCGATACAGAGAGTTAGACCATTCCCTTACTAAATAAAGGACTATTATGTTTAAGCGTATTAAAGTTATTACCTTACTAATTATGGTGTTGCTAGTACTGGGTACGATGCAGCTTATCTCTGCTGGCGTGTTTGTCAGCGCGCTGAATAATGACAAAAACAACTTTAACGTTTCTCATCTTTCCAGCCAGAACGTTTCTGCGTTCACCGATGCCTGGATCAGCCTTAACCAGGCTCGCGTCACGTTGAACCGCGGTATGCTGCGCTTACAGAGCAGCGCTGCCAGCCAGATCAATGGCGGGCAACTGAGCGAGCTGACCAACACGACGACTGACTTGCTGAATCAGGCGCAAAAGTATTTTGAAAAATACAAATCGATAACAAACACGCCGGGGCTGGAGCCAAATCTTTCCAGCGACCTGGAAAAACAGTACGGCATTTACCATGCGACGTTGACGGAAATGAACCGTCTGCTGGTGGCGGGCAATCTGGAAGATATGTTCCGCCAGAACGCTGAAGCGAAACAGGTCGCTATGCAGAAGAGCTACCGTGCATGGCGTGATGCTCAGGCTGTACTGGCGAGCCAGGGCATGATCGAGAACGAGAATGATTACCAGCGCATCCTGTGGATTCTGGGTGTCGTCATGGTCGTTGTTCTGGCTGTGATCATCATCAGCTGGATAGCGATGCAGCGTGTACTGCTGAAACCGCTGCATGAAGTGATGGGACATATCCGCCACATTGCGGCTGGTGATTTAACACACGCAATCGACGCTGAAGGCAAAAACGAGATGGCGCTGCTGGCGCAAAACGTGCAGGAGATGCAGCAGTCACTGATGAAAACCGTCAGCGTGGTTCGCGATGGTGCCGATACCATTTATACCGGTGCGGGCGAAATCTCTGCCGGTAGCAACGATCTCTCTTCCCGTACCGAGCAGCAAGCGGCCTCGCTGGAAGAGACTGCGGCCAGCATGGAACAACTGACAGCAACGGTGAAACAGAACGCCGACAACGCCCGCCAGGCGACGCAACTGGCGCAGAACGCCTCCAGTACGGCGAAAAAAGGCGGTCAGGTTGTTGATGGCGTGGTGCGTACGATGGACGAAATTGCCACCAGTTCCAGCAAAATCGCGCAAATCACCAACGTGATCGACGGCATCGCTTTCCAGACCAATATCCTGGCGCTGAATGCTGCGGTTGAAGCCGCCCGCGCCGGTGAACAAGGCCGCGGTTTCGCTGTTGTTGCTGGTGAAGTTCGTACACTGGCGCAGCGCAGCGCGCAGGCGGCGAAAGAGATCAAAGGACTGATCGAAGATTCCGGTAGCCGCGTCGATGCAGGCGCTGCGCTGGTACATCAAGCCGGAGATACGATGAAAGAGATCGTCAGTGCTGTCACCCGCGTGACGGATATCATGAGCGAAATCTCATCGGCTTCGGATGAGCAGAGCCGCGGTATCGATCAGGTGGGTCAGGCTGTTGCTGAGATGGACCGCGTTACTCAGCAGAACGCTTCGCTGGTGGAAGAGTCCGCTGCCGCTGCAGCCGCGCTGGAAGAGCAGGCCGCACGCCTGACAGAAACGGTAGCGGTATTTAAAATCAACCGCAGCCGCAGCTTGCGCACGCCTGCGCTGGTAAAACCGGACAGCAAACCGCAGGCGAAAGCCGCAGAGAGCTTTAGCGAAGCGAACTGGGAAACCTTCTAAATCCTCGCTTCAGGCTGACCAGACCCGGCGCAATAACGCCGGGTTTTTTATTCCTGCTCTACTGAAATAACGCTTACTTTTTGCGGTTTAGACAACACTGCCATCACCACGCCACACACCAGCAGCACAACGCCGCAAAAGGTGAGCAGCGGCGGGATGCTCTGGCGCAACAGGAAGGTATAAAGCAGCCCGGCCAGCGTTTCGAAAACAATCAGCGGGCCGACTATAACTGTTGGCAGACGCTGGCAGGCAATATTCCAGCATAGCGCGCCCACCCACGAGCAGAGTATGGCAATGGCAAACATCAGCACGATAAACACCAGCGGATGCGGGCCGAACGGCAGGGAAAAATCAGGCTGCTGCACGCCAAGCCACAGGCAGGCGGCGAGATAACCGACCAACGAGACAGGCAACGTGACCAGCGCTTGCGCTGTCGCCCACATCATCGGATTTTTATCCGGGTTCTCCCGCAACCAGCGGGCGTTACGCAGGGCATACCACGCCCAGCAACCCACCGAGGTAAATGCCAGCGCGATCCCCGTACCGTAACGGCGCCAGGTGAAATCCGGCAGACCATGGCGCAGCTCGGCGATATTGACGCATATCAGGCCGATCGCGATGCAGGTAAGCGCGGGTGCCAGCCGACGCCAGGGGAGTTTTCCGTCCCGCTGGCTATAGAGCAGGTTGGCACATACAGGAATCACCACTGGCAGGGTGGCGATGATCATGGTCGATACCGGCGCGCCAGTACGCTGGATGGCGCTTGCCAGGCAGACGTAATAAATCAGGTTGCCCATCATCGTCAGCGCCAGCGCAGTCGCCCAGTCGCCGCGTGTTAACTGGCGCAGACGCGTGCGCCCGAGCCACGTTAGCGGCAGGGCGATCAGACCCAGCGCCAGATAACGGCCGGTGGATTGCAATACCGCCGGGTAATCCGGCACGATCAGCGGCCCAACGAAAATTAAGCCCCACAATAGCCCGGCAAGCAGGGCGTACAACACACCACTAATCATCATTCCATCCACGTTTACATTGGCTGTCGCCAGTGTAGGGAAGCGATGGCGCGAAATATTGTATGAGATTGCGCACTAACGGCGGGTGACTTGCTTCTGATAACGCACTGGCGTGATGCCGTAGCGGTGGGTAAAGGCGCGTGTCAGATGCGATTGATCCGTCAGCCCGGTCATGGCAGCGACGTCTGCCGCAGGCATGCCCTGCGTGAGAAACGCTTTTGCCCGCCACAAGCGGATCGCCATCAACATCTGGTGCGGCGTGACATGGAAGTGCGCCTTGAACTGGCGTTGGAAATGGTACGGGCTAAGCGCAGCAACGTTCGCTAACTCGTCCAGCGTCAGGCTGTGCATATAGTTGTCGTGCAGATAGTCGCGCACGCGTTCAAAACGGTGTTCACCTTCCGGGCGCTGCGGCGCGTGATGCGCCAGCGGGCGAAAAGTATCGATCAGATCCAGCAAAATGCCTTGCTGCACCAGTGGATCGTCGGTGTGCCACAGGCCGTGGATCTGCGTGCAGATCTGCCGGGTGCGTAGCGGATCGTGACGCATCACCTCGCTGAACCACCAGTGGCGAACGCCGGTCACTTCTTCGAGCAACTGCGGATCGAGATAGACCATGCGATAGCGCCAGCCATCATCGGCTGCGGCTTCGCCGGTGTGCAGCTCGTCGGGGTTCATGGTGACCACGGAATTGGCCGGGGCGACATACTGCGTACCGCGATAGCGGAAGCGTTCGGCACCGTCTTCAATGGCGCCAATACCAAACGCTTCATGGGTGTGGGGTTCGAACGCGTAACGGGAGATATGCGCGTGATACAGCTCAACACCTGGCACCTTCGCCAGGTGGCGGAAGCGCGCGCAATCTCGCTCGTCGTTAAACTGCTCTGGTACGCCTTCCACAATGCTTCTCCACGCGGGTCATCGCTGCATTATTCAGGATGACCCGGCGGCAGGCTACAAAAATTAACCAATATTTAACCGTTACGCCAGGGCGTTGACGTTGTCAGCGATCGGCGTGGTCGGTCGGCCAATCAGCTTGCTGAGCGTTTTGCTGTCATCAAACAGACCGCCTTTTGCGGCTCCGGCATCGGAATCCGCCAGCAGATTAGCAAACACGTCCGGCAGCCCAGCGCCTTTCAGCGCGGCGGCGAAATCCGCTTCACTCAGGTTCTGATAAACGATGTCTTTACCGCTGGCTTTGCTTAGCAGGGCGGCCAGTTCGCTCAGTGTCCAGCCGTTATCACCCGCCAGTTCATAAACTTTCCCGGCATGGCCCTCTTCACTGATCACACGAGCAGCGGCAGCAGCATAATCCGCGCGGGTCGCCGAGGCGATTTTGCCGTCGCCTGCGGCACCGATAAAGACGCCGTGCGCCAGTGCCGCCGGTGCGCTGGCAAGGTAGTTTTCGCTGTACCAGCCGTTGCGCAGTAATGCATACGGAATGCCTGATTCGGCGAGCATTTTCTCGGTTTCGACATGTTCGACGTGCAGGCCGAGCGGAGATTTATCCGCATGTAGCAGGCTGGTGTAGGCGATAAATTTCACCCCTGCGGCTTTAGCAGCGTTGATCACATTGCGGTGCTGTGCGGCGCGCTGGCCCACTTCGCTACTGGAGATCAGCAACAATTTATCGACGCCTGCCAGCGCCTGCGTTAGCGCGGCCTGGTCGCCGTAGTCGGCCTGACGCACCAGTATGCCCTGTTTGCTCAGCGCTTCGGCTTTTGCCGGGTTACGGACAATGGCGACTATTTGTTTTGCCGCGATGGTTTTCAGCAGTTCTTCTACTACAAACTGGCCCAGTTGGCCGGTCGCGCCGGTAAGTGCGATCATGGTGTTCTCCTTACGTGTTCAGTGAGTGTTGTGGTAAGCTATCATTCAAACTAACTTTTAGTAAGTACGTACAAAAAGGTAAGTATGAAAATAGTTTTTACCCCACAGACCCTGAGCGAACAGATACGCGACGGTAATTTGTTCGCCGAGCAGTGCCCGTCGCGGGATGTTCTCAAACATGTGACCAGCCGCTGGGGGGTGTTGATCCTCGTGTCGCTGCGTGATGGCACGCACCGTTTTAGCGATCTGCGCCGCAAGATGGGCGGCGTCAGCGAAAAGATGCTGGCGCAAAGCCTGCAATGGCTGGAGCAGGATGGTTTTATTAACCGTGTTGCGTACCCGGTCGTACCGCCGCATGTTGAGTATAGTCTGACCCCGCTCGGCGAAGAGGTCAGCGAGAAGGTGGCCGCGCTGGCGGACTGGATAGAACTAAATATTCCGCAGGTGCTGGCGCATCATGCGAAACAGGTGGCGTAGGCCCGGTAAGCATTAGCGCCACCGGGCAAGATGCTGGATGGCGCTGCGCTGATCTGGCTGACAAAAGGGTTTTCCCCCAGACCGGGTTAATCACGACTTGTTTAAATCGATGCTATAAATCGCAAAGCCGATTTCGTCGTTTCCCACTTTTTGCATCGGATAACGCGCGTTCTGTTTAATAAACGCGGCGGCTTTCTCCGTCGGCGCGGTTTCAAAACGAATATCCAACTTGTGGCTTGTGTGAACCGGAGCCAGTTGCCAGTTGTTATCTGCGGCGGGATGGATTTCCCCGGCGCGCTTCGTTTCATCGCTGATCCACTTTGCCAGCACAGCGCGGTTTTCATCCGGCGAAGCAAAAGCGATATGACTGTCTCCCGTTCCGGCAAACTTACCGCCGTAGGCGCGGTAATTATTGGTGGCGACGAGGAAAACCGCGTTCGGATCGATGGGCTTGCCGTTAAACGTCAGATCCTTAATACGTTCCGCCTGCGGGTTTATACTCTGGCATTCGCCATCGTAACGTGCAGGCTGCGTCACATCGATCTGGTATTTCACTCCGTCGATAACATCGAAGTTATAGGTGCGAAAACCGTCCCAGTTAATCAGGCTTTGCGGCTTATTGCTGTTGGGATCGATTTGATTAAATTGCCCGGCAGAGCACTCCAGCCACTCTTTCACCTCTTTACCGGTCGCTTTTACCACCACCAGCGTGTTGGGGTAGAGGTAGAGATCGGCAGCATTACGGAACGTGAGCTGACCTTTTTCTACTTCAACAAAACTGGCCGGATCGTTTTTACGTCCACCCGCTTTAAATGGAGCGGCAGCAGAGAGCACCGGCAGTTTCGCCAGATCCGGATCGCCCTGAATAAAGCGTTCCACATAGGCTTTTTGCGCGTTATTCACCACCTGTACGGTCGGATCGTCCTGCACCAGCGACAGGTAGCTGTACATGTTGTCGGCCGATTGCCCAATTGCCTTACCCACAAAATGACGTGTGGCGTCGTGATCGTGTTTGAGGATCGCTACCAGCTTGCTGTCCTCGCCAACGAGGGCTTTCTTCGCCGCGGCGTCGTAGATGGGGCGCGCTTCGGCTGTGGATTGTGTTACCTGCCATTTGCCTGAATCGTTGTTCAACACCAGATCGACGACGCCGAGATGATCACCCCACATGCCCGGCATCACCGACGGAATACCGTTCAGGGTTCCTTTGCTGATATCTGCGCCTTTGATGGCGACAAAATCTTTACCCGGGAAGACGGCATGAGCGTGACCAAACAGAATGGCATCGACACCCGGCACTTCGCTGAGGTAGTAAACGGAGTTTTCCGCCATCGCCTGGTACGGCTCCGCCGACAGCCCGGAGTGTGCCACCACGACCACCAGATCGGCACCTTTGGCGCGCATTTCCGGCACGTAGCGTCGCGCGGTTTCGGTGATGTCATTGACCGTCACTTTACCGTTGAGGTTGGTTTTATCCCACACCATGATCTGCGGCGGCACAAAGCCGATATAACCGATGCGCAGCGTGTGGGTTTTGCCCTCTTTATCCTGCACTGCGGTCTCTTTAATCAGGTAAGGCGTGAACAGCGGTTTTTTGCTTTTTGCATCGATAATATTGGCATTTACATAAGGGAATTTCGCCCCCGCCAGTGCTTTGTGCAGGTAATCAAGGCCGTAGTTAAATTCATGGTTGCCGAGGTTACCCACGGTGTAATCAAGGGTATTCATCGCCTTATAGACCGGATGAACTTCTCCTGCTTTAAGCCCCTTTGCCGCCATATAATCGCCCAGTGGACTGCCCTGGATTAAGTCGCCGTTATCCACCAGCACGCTGTTCTTGGCTTCGCTCCGCGCGGCGTTGATCAGGCTGGCAGTGCGCACCAGTCCAAATTTTTCCGTCGCGGTATCTTTGTAGTAATCAAAATCCATCATGTTGCTATGCAAATCAGTGGTTTCCAGAATACGTAAATCCACCGTTGCAGCCTGCACGCTGGCCGCAATCAGCGTCGCCAGAAGCGTTACACTAAACTTAATCATCAGAGGTATCCTTTTTTTGATCTAAGCCACAAAAGAAATTGTTATGTACATTTTGTTGCTTACAGAACTGTGAATACTGACATAAAAGTGAGCAGAGAAAACGCAATCGCTATCACAGATGGCAGATTCCAACGCAATGCGATATAAGTAAAACAACGAGTTACAAACCACTGAACAGATAAGAGGTGGATATGTTAGATGCAATTTGCCAACTCGCGCGGGAAGCGGGTGACGCCATTATGCAGGTGTATGATGGTCACAAACCGATGGAGGTCACCAGCAAAGTGGATGACTCCCCGGTGACTGCCGCAGATATTGCGGCCCATGGCGTGATTGTGCGCGGTCTGCAGGCGCTGACACCGGATATTCCGGTGCTCTCGGAAGAGGATCCGCCCGCGTGGGAAATTCGCCAGACATGGGGACGCTACTGGCTGGTGGATCCGCTAGACGGTACCAAAGAGTTTATCAAGCGTAACGGCGAGTTCACTGTTAATATCGCCCTGATTGACAAGGGAAAACCTGTGCTGGGCGTAGTCTACGCGCCGGTGCTGAAAGTGATGTACTCTGCCGATGAAGGCAAAGCGTGGAAGGAAGAAGCGGGACATCACCAGCAGATTCAGGTGCGCAATGCGCGTCCGCCTCTGGTCGTTGTGAGCCGCTCCCACGCCGATGATGAACTGAAAGAGTATTTGCAGCAGCTAGACGAACATCAAACCACGGCGATTGGTTCATCGCTGAAGTTCTGCCTGGTTGCAGAGGGGAAAGCGCAGCTCTATCCGCGTTTCGGGCCGACCAGCGTCTGGGATACGGCGGCAGGGCATGCTATTGCGGTAGCTGCCGGGGCGCATGTTCACGACTGGCAGGGGCGTACATTGGATTACACCCCGCGTGAATCTTTCCTCAACCCCGGCTTTCGGGTTTCTATTTACTGAGTAACTTGTGCAGCAGGTCTATCACCTGCTGCACCTCTTGCTGGCTCAACTCACCGTCTTTAGCAAACTGCACGCGGCCTTCTTTATCCAGCACGATGATCGCGGAACTCTCTTCTTCCAGTTGCCATGCTTTGCGCGTCACGCCTTCGCTATCCACAATAAATTGCGACCACGGATAGAGCTTCTTGTTGCTCTCAATACTGCTGCGTACAAATATGGCGCTGCCCAGAATGGCATCATCGGTGTTGACGATGGTGGTGGTCTGATAGCGGTCATGGGGCAGATTTGCGGCTTTTATCGCTTCAATCAGCCAGGCATTCTTCTCTTTAGCGGAGGTGCGACCAGCAATATGCTGTACAACCCGCACTTTGCCTGGAAGCTGGGCGCTGTTCCAATTTTTATAACTAAACTTGTCATTATCAAGAATCAACTCCCCTCTGTCGGCAATGCCCACAGGCGGCACGCGCTGATTGATTTCGAAGTTATGGGCCGAAGCCATCAGCGGCAGTAACAGGCATGTCGCTGCCAGGATAGAACGTAGGGTCATGGTGTTTCCTTATCGTTATGCAGGTGATCCGACCACTTGAATTACGGTTTTAATCATAAGTGCGATCTATATGTTTTTCCCGCAAGCAGGGTGCCAGTTTGCGGGCGGACGCACATATCTGTGAAAAAATGTGGCTTTATACTGCGTGGATTAAGGGACTGAAAAGAATATTCTGAATAATTGTCATCAAAAGGTAAATAAAGGTATTCACACTACGTATGAGTGAGGTTCTGAACTATAGTGATTGAGCATTAAAATTTGCGCTCACCAACGCTGGTCCGATTGTGGAACCGCAAGGGCGTAATGCTTTACAGGAGAAACAAGAATGAAAATTTTCCAGCGTTACAACCCACTTCAGGTGGCTAAGTACGTAAAAATCCTGTTCCGTGGACGGTTGTATATCAAGGACGTTGGCGCTTTCGAGTTCGACAAGGGGAAGATCCTTATCCCGAAAGTGAAGGACAAACAGCATCTGTCTGTGATGTCCGAAGTCAACCGTCAGGTTATGCGTCTGCAAACAGAGATGGCTTAACCAACCCGTTGTGCTATGCAGTAGTTTAAGTACTAAAAAAAACGGCCCCGCAGGGGCCGTTGGCATTTCAGCCAGCGATTACGCCGCGCCTTTATCTTCTGCGTCGGGCAGCTTCGGCGTCAGCAGTGTCGCGCGGGTGTCAATACGGGTAACCAGCAGCTGATCGATGCGATAGTTATCGATATCCACCACCTCAAACTTGTAGCCGGAGAATTTTACCGCATCGGTGCGCTTGGGGATCTTACGCAGCATAAACATCATAAAACCGCCGATGGTTTCATAGTTGCCGGACTGCGGAAATTCATCGATATCCAGCACACGCATCACGTCATCAATCGGCGTGCCGCCATCTATCAGCCATGAGTTCTCATCACGGGCGACAATCATCTCTTCCAGCCCCTGGCCGATCAGATCGCCCATCAGCGTGGTCATCACGTCATTAAGAGTGATAACCCCGACCACCAGCGCGTATTCGTTCATGATCACCGCGAAGTCTTCACCGGCGGTTTTGAAACTTTCCAGCGCTTCCGAGAGAGTTAAGGTGTCCGGCACTATCAGTGTGTTGCGGATCTGCACGCCGCTGTTCAGCGCCATGCTTTGATTCGCCAGCACGCGGTTGAGCAAATCTTTGGAATCGACATAGCCGACGATGTGGTCGATATCATCCTTACAGACCAGAAACTTGGAATGCGGATGTTCAGAGACTTTGTTTTTCAGGCTCTGCTCATCTTCATGCAGATCGAACCAAATCACGTTCTCGCGCGAGGTCATTGACGACGGCACGGTGCGTGACTCCAGCTCAAACACGTTCTCAATCAACTCATGTTCCTGCTTACGCAGCACCCCGGCTAAGGCACCGGCTTCCACAACGGCATAAATATCATCGGAAGTGATGTCGTCTTTGCGCGCCATCGGCAGTTTGAAAATGCGGAAGATGACGTTGGCCAGGCCGTTGAAGAACCAGACCAGCGGGCGGAAAACGAACAAACAGAAGCGCATCGGGTTGATGATACGCAAAGCCACGGCTTCGGGCGCAATCATACCGATGCGTTTCGGTGTCAGGTCGGCGAACAGAATAAACAGCCCGGTCACCAGTGAGAAGGAGATAATAAAGCTGAGCTGTTCGGCCAGCTCGGGGGAAGCTATGTTGATCAACATGCTGTGAAAAACGGGAGAGAAGGCTGCATCGCCGACGATACCGCCAAGAATGGCGACGGCGTTAAGGCCAATTTGCACCACCGTAAAGAAAGTGCCAGGCGTTTCCTGCATTTTCAGAATGCGTTGCGCGTTGATGTTGCCTTCATCGGCAAGCAGTTTGAGCTTAATTTTTCGCGATGCGGCGAGTGAGATCTCTGACAACGAGAAAAACGCACTTACCGCGATCAGACAGAGTATGACTAAGATGCTGTTTAACATAATTTATCCAGCTATTAACCGGATCCTCGGAAGGGGTTTTGAATATCCATGTGGTAAACACAATGAAAGCCGACCCGAAGCGGTGAGCCGGCAATTTCGAGGGGTAGTATAGCGTAAGCCCGTCACAAGCTGCCAGAGACTTAATTTTCGCCGAAATGCGTGAGAGTTCCCTTACTATTTTACGGGTTAAGCTGCGGCGGTAAACAAACCCCAATCCCACCGATACCGCAGTAGCCATGCGGGTTTTTATACAGATACTGTTGGTGCTCATCTTCCGCGTAGTAGAACGGCGTTGCGGATTTGATCTCAGTGGTGACGGTACGCGCATCTCCGGCGCTGCGCATGGCCGCCTGGAAGCGTTCAAGGCTGGCGCGCGCGGCGGCGTTTTGCTCCGGTGTTAGCGGGTAGATCGCTGAGCGGTACTGAGTGCCGAGATCGTTACCCTGACGCATTCCTTGCGCCGGATCGTGGTTTTCCCAGAACACCTGCAACAACTGCTCGTAACTCATCACTTTTGGGTCATATACCACGCGCACGGCTTCGGCATGGCCGGTCTGTCCGGTACACACTTCGCGGTAGGTCGGGTTTGGCGTATAGCCGCCGGTGTAGCCCGCAGCGGTGCTGTAGACGCCCGGCAACTGCCAGAACAGGCGCTCTACGCCCCAGAAACAGCCCATAGCAAACAGCGCAATCTCCATACCTTCCGGAATATGGCTCATTGAATGCTCGTTAACAGCGTGTAAACTGGCGACAGGCATGGGTGTATTGCGTCCGGGCAATGCTTCTGATTGAGAAACAAGGTCTTTTTTATCGGAAAAGCTCACGGTGATACCTCCCGGCGAGAGTAATTACGGTTAGGGTTGTGTTGCGGCGTGTGTTTTAACACAATAAACATCACAAATCAGGCTAGATTTAAACATAAGAAATTTTGGGCTAGCCGTCCGTTTTTCAACCTGCATAGCGGGTTTTTATCAGCCTGTATTCTGTATAAAAGCCGACCAGGCTCAGCGCGGAGTTGCGCTTACGTTTCCTTCCAGAGGTGGGAACAAGGATATTCAGGAGAGAACGTGCCAAAGATCCGTCTTTTGTGTTTTGCTGGCTTGTTGCTGGCAAGTGAAATGGCTTTTGCCGCGAATGTACGATTACAACTGGAGGGATTAACGGGCGAACTACAAAAAAATGTGCGCGCTCAGTTGTCCACTATCCAGAGTGACGAAGTGACGCCGGATCGGCGTTTTCAGGCACGCGTTGATGATGCTATCCGCGAAGGGTTGAAAGCCTTAGGCTACTACGAACCTACCATTGATTTCGAACTGCAGCCACCGCCGGCAAAAGGGCGTCAGGTATTGATTGCTCGCGTCTCTGCGGGAGAACCGGTGTTGATTGGCGGTACCAGTGTGATCCTGCGCGGCGGCGCACGCGACGACAGCGATTACCTGGCGCTGCTCAAAAAGCGTCCTGCCATCGGCACCGTGCTGCACCATAACGATTACGACAATTTCATAAAATCCCTTACCAATATAGCGCTGCGCAAAGGCTACTTTGACAGTCAGTTCACGAAAAGGCAGCTTGGCGTCTCGCTCGCTCGCCACCTGGCCTTCTGGGATATCGACTACGACAGCGGCCAGCGTTACCGCTTTGGTGCGGTGACCTTTGAAGGTTCGCAAATACGCGACGAATATCTGCAAAACCTCGTGCCGTTTCATGAAGGAGATTACTACCAGACCAAGGATCTGGCGGAGCTGAATCGTCGCCTTTCCGCTACCGGCTGGTTTAAATCTGTTGTGGTTGCTCCTGAGTTTGATAAAGCGCGTAAGACCAAAGTGTTGCCGCTGAAAGGCGTGGTGTCGCCACGTGCGGAAAACACTATCGAAACGGGTGTTGGCTATTCCACCGATGTCGGGCCGCGCGTTAAAGCGACATGGAAAAGGCCGTGGATGAACTCTTACGGCCACAGTCTGACCACCAGCATGAGCGTCTCGGCACCTGAACAACAGCTTGATTTCAGCTATAAGATGCCGCTGCTGAAAAACCCGCTGGAGCAATATTATCTGGTACAGGGTGGCTTTAAGCGTACCGATCTGAACGATACTGAAGCGGATTCCACCACGCTTGCACTCTCGCGCTATTGGGATCTCTCCAGCGGCTGGCAGCGGGCGATTAACCTGCGCTGGAGCCTCGACCACTTTACTCAGGCCAGCGTCACCAACACCACCATGCTGCTCTATCCCGGCGTGATGATAAGCCGAACCCGCGCGCGCGGCGGCCTGATGCCGACCTGGGGCGACTCGCAACGCTACTCAGTCGATTACTCCAACACCGCCTGGGGATCGGATGTCGATTTCCTCGTGATGCAGGCGCAAAACGTCTGGATCCGCACTCTTTACGATCGTCACCGCTTTGTGGCGCGCGGCAATCTCGGCTGGATCGAAACCGGTGATTTCAACCGCGTACCGCCGGATCTGCGCTTCTTCGCCGGGGGCGATCGCAGTATTCGCGGTTACAAATACAAATCCATCGCGCCGAAAGATAATGACGGCAAGCTGATCGGGGCATCTAAACTGGCGACCGGATCGCTGGAGTATCAGTACAACGTGACCGGGAAATGGTGGGGCGCCGTATTTGTTGACAGCGGCGAAGCGGTCAGCGACATCCGGCGCAGCAATTTTAAAACCGGGACCGGCGTTGGCGTGCGCTGGGAATCGCCGGTCGGGCCTGTCAAGCTCGATTTCGCCGTACCGGTCGGCGACAAAAGTGAACACGGGTTACAGTTTTACATTGGTTTGGGGCCAGAGTTATGAGTTTATGGAAGAAAATCAGCCTCGGCGTACTGGTGCTCATCCTGCTGCTGCTGGCAACTGTTGCCTTTCTGGTGGGCACCACCAGTGGGCTGCATCTGCTGTTTAACGCAGCAAACCGCTGGGTGCCGGGGCTGGAAATCGGCCAGGTTACTGGCGGCTGGCGCGATCTGACGCTGAAAAATCTGCGCTATACGCAGCCAGGCGTCGCGGTTAATGCCGGGGAGATCCACCTTGCGCTCAAACTTGGTTGCCTGAGTAACAGTAGCGTGTGCGTCAACGATCTGTCGCTGAAAGAGATTAGCGTCGCCATCGACAGCAAACAAATGCCGCAGAGCGCACCCGTACAGGAAGAGGAGAGCGGGCCGCTGAATCTCTCCACGCCCTATCCGATTACCTTAAGCCGGGTGGCGCTGAACAATGTAAATATCAAAATCGATGGCACCACGGTATCGGTGATGGATTTCAGCACCGGGCTGAACTGGCAAGAAAAGAACCTGACACTGACGCCGACATCGCTGAAAGGGCTGTTGATCGCGCTGCCGAAAGCGGCCAATGTCGCGCAAAAAGAGGTGGTGGATCCGAAGATCCAGCCGCCGCAGGAAAAACCGCTGGGCGAAACGCTGAAAGCACTGTTTGACAAACCGCTGCTGCCGGAAATGACCGATGTGCATCTGCCGCTGAACCTCAATATTGAGGAGTTCCGTGGCGAACAGTTGCGCCTAACCGGCGACACCGATCTTCTGGTCAGCAGCCTGCTGTTGAAAGTCAGCAGCATCGACGGACAGATGAAGCTTGATGCGTTGGATATTGACTCCAGCCAGGGGACGGTAAACGCCACCGGCAGTGCACAACTGCGTGATAACTGGCCGGTAGATATCACGCTCAACAGCACGCTGAATATCGATCCGCTGAAGGGCGAGAAGGTGAAGCTGAAAGTTGGCGGCGAAATGCGTAAGCAGCTTGAGTTTGGCGTGAATCTCTCCGGCCCGGTTGATATGGTCTTACGGGGGCAAACGCAGCTGGCTGAAGCAGGATTGCCACTCAATCTTGAGTTGACGAGCCAGCAGCTTTACTGGCCGTTTACCGGGACAAAACAGTTCCAGGCGGGCGATACCAGGCTGATCTTTTCCGGCAAAATGACCGATTACGCGCTGTCGTTTCGCACGGCGGTGAAAGGGCAGGATATTCCCCCGGCGACCGTCACGCTGGATGGTAAAGGTAACGCGCAGCAGATCAATCTTGATAAGTTGACCGTCGCCGCGCTGGAGGGGAAAACCGAGCTGAAAGCGCTGATCGACTGGCAGCAGGCGATTAGCTGGCACGGCGAACTGACGCTTAACGGTATTGATACGACAAAAGCTTTCCCCGAGTGGCCATCAAAACTGAATGGCCTGATTAAAACCCGTGGCAGCCTGTACGGCGGTAGCTGGCAGATGGATGTGCCGGAGCTGAAGCTCAGCGGCAACGTGAAGCAAAACAAAGTGAGCGTTGACGGGCAACTGAAGGGCAACAGCTATTTGCAGTGGACTATCCCGGGCCTGCATCTGGCGCTGGGGAAAAACAGCGCGGATATCAAAGGTGAGCTGGGGGTTAAGGATTTGAACCTCGATGCTAACATTGATGCGCCGGGGCTGAATAATGCGTTACCGGGTCTCGGCGGAACGGCGAAAGGCGTGGTGAAAGTGCGCGGTACGGTTGATGCGCCACAGGCGCTGGTGGACATTACCGCCAATGCGCTGCGCTGGCAGGAGCTATCTGTCGACCGCGTTCGTGTTGAAGGGGATGTTACGTCCAGCGATCAGATTGCCGGGAAACTCAACGCGCGCATTGAACGTATCACCCAGCCGGGTGTGAGCCTCAGCCTGGTGACGCTGAATGCCGACGGCAACGAAAAGCAGCATAAGTTGCAGTTGCGCGTGCAGGGTGAGCCGGTCTCCGGGCAGTTGAATCTAGCCGGGAGCTTCGATCGCCAGCAGCAGCGCTGGAAAGGGACGCTGAGTGATACCCGCTTTGCCACGCCAGTTGGCCCGTGGTCGATCAACCGGCCAATTACCCTCGATTACCGTAATCTGGAACAGAAAATCGCCATTGGCCCGCACTGCTGGCTGAACCCTAATGCTGAACTGTGCGTACCACAGACCATTGATGCAGGTGCTACAGGACGCGCGGTAGTGAATCTGAATCGCTTCGATCTGGCGATGCTCAAACCGTTTATGCCGGATACCACGAAGGCCAGCGGCGTATTCAGCGGTAAGGCCGATGTGAGCTGGGACACCACAAAAGAGGGCCTGCCGCAGGGCGAGGTGACACTTTCCGGGCACGGTGTGAAGGTTACTCAGGAAGTGAATGGTGCGCCGTTACCGTTGGCGTTCGATACCCTGAACCTGAATGCGCAGCTTCGTAACAATCGTGCCGATCTCGGCTGGCTGATTCGCCTGACTAACAACGGCCAGTTTGATGGTCAGCTACAGATTACCGATCCACAGAGAAGACGTAACCTGGGCGGCAATGTGAACATCCGTAACTTCTCGCTGGCGATAGCCAACGCCATCTTTAGCCGCGGCGAGAAAGCCACAGGGACGCTAAACGCCAACCTGCGGCTGGCGGGCGATGCACAAAGCCCGCAATTGTTCGGGCAACTAGAGTTGAACGGGCTGAATGTAGAGGGCAACTTTATGCCGTTTGACATGCAGCCCAGTCAGTTGGCGATCAATTTCAACGGTATGAGTTCGACGTTGCAGGGCGTGGTGCGTACCGGGCAGGGGCAGATCAACCTCAGCGGGGATGCTGACTGGCGGCAACTGGATAACTGGCGCGCGCGCGTGGCGGCGAAAGGCAGTAAAGTGCGCATTACTGTGCCGCCGATGGTGCGGCTGGATGTCTCGCCGGATGTAGTATTTGAAGCCACGCCAAGACTGTTTACGCTCGACGGGAATGTCGATGTACCGTGGGCGCGCATTGTAGTACACGATCTGCCGGAAAACGCCGTGGGTGTCTCCAGTGATGAGGTGATGCTCAACAACGATCTGCAACCGGAGCAGCCAAAGAGCGCGTCGATTCCGATTAACAGCAATCTGACTGTCCACGTCGGCAATAACGTGCGGCTGGATGCTTTCGGCCTGAAAGCTCGGCTTACCGGCGACCTGAAAGTGGCGCAGGATAAGCAAGGGCTGGGGTTGAACGGACAAATTAATATCCCGGAAGGGCGCTTCCGTGCGTATGGCCAGGATCTAATTGTGCGCAAAGGCGAATTGCTGTTCTCCGGCCCGCCGGATCAACCGCTGCTCAACATTGAGGCGATTCGTAATCCGGACGCGACCGAAAACAATGTTATTGCCGGGATTCGTGTCACCGGTTCGGCGGATGAACCGAAAGCTGAGATCTTCTCTGATCCGGCGATGTCGCAGCAAGAAGCGCTCTCTTATCTGCTGCGCGGGCAGGGGCTGGCTAACGAGCAGAGCGACAGCGCGGCAATGACCTCGATGCTAATTGGCTTAGGGGTTGCACAAAGTGGTCAGGTTGTGGGTAAAATCGGCGAGACATTTGGCGTCAGCAATCTGGCGCTGGATACTGAGGGGGTAGGCGACTCTTCCCAGGTGGTGGTCAGCGGCTATGTCCTGCCGGGTCTACAGGTCAAATATGGTGTAGGAATTTTTGACTCACTGGCAACTCTCACGTTACGTTATCGCCTGATGCCTAAGCTGTATCTTGAAGCGGTGTCTGGCGTAGATCAGGCACTAGATTTGCTCTATCAGTTTGAGTTTTAGCAATGCGAATATTTGTCTACGGCAGTTTACGACGCAAGCAGGGCAACAGCCACTGGATGACCAACGCTCAGTGGCTGGGGGACTTTTGCGTCGAAAATCACCAACTGTATAGTCTGGGGCATTACCCGGGGGCTGTTCAGGGTGAAGGAAACGTGAAGGGCGAAGTTTATCGCATCGATGCGTCAACGCTCGGCGAACTGGATGCCTTACGTACCGCAGGGGGCGAATACAAACGTCAACTGATCCAGACGCCTTATGGCAGCGCCTGGATGTATGTGTACCAGCGTTCGGTTGAGGGAAAAACCTTGATTGAAAGCGGTAACTGGCTCGACAGGGAACAGTACCAGAAGTAATCAGTCTTAGAGAACCGCGCCGTCTAGGTGCGGTTTTTCTTTTTGCGGGCTGCAGGAATTTTTTGCCGGGTGGCGCCCGGCCTGCGTTTAATACAGATCGGGGTAGTGACCGGGTAGCTGCGATAACAGCCAACTTTTCTTCACCTCATCACGACGCACAAACGTTCGTTTGTGCAACCATCTCAGCCCCGGATATGCCATTCCGGCATCTGATTTTGATACCAGGCTAATACGCATACACGACATCGCTAGCTTAAAATCCTGTCACCATAAACTCACCAAACTCCTCCTTGAGCCTCGCTGAACTCAGGCGACTTCCCCTCGCCAGCGCAGAAAAATGGTTTTGCACATCCCTGAGTAGTGGAAGCTGATTCACATCTCGCACATCCTTCAACCCAATGATGCTTTTGAGGCTCAATGGATTATTCAGCTTTCTGTCAAGGTCGTTAACACCAGCAAAAACGATGCTCTCCCCCTGCTTTAGCAAGATTTTTATCGCGCTTTTCCTGTCTGTCAGCTCATCAGTAACATCCAGCGCCTGAAACACCAGCTTCAAATACTTTCGGGTGGCGCGCAACAACGGGTTCTTATTCATCGCCCGCTCAACATCAAGAATGTTGTTAAAATCGATGCGGAATGTATCAGTAAACAAAAGATCGTAGGCCTGCTGCACATAAGTATTCGGGTCACTAATCGCATTGATAAACTCACTCATGCTGACAGGAGCGTCTACCGTTTTTGGTTGCCCATTAACAAAACGTTGAATAGCGGCAGATAATGGTTCTTTCTCCAAAGTACGCACAATGAAATTTTTAATTGCCCTACTTTGTGATAGTACATCAGCATTCTTCTCTTGCTCATTATGACCTTCAATCGGCAAGATTAATAAACGCGAACCACATTGCGCATGTTTTCGTAAATAAGCAAATTCTCCAACCGTTCCTGCGCCAGCAGTAGTAATGCCATCAGCGTCTGCAATATAAGCCAGATGCATTGCATTATATTTACCAACTGCATCTGCACCGCAAAATAAAAAAATGGCATTCTGGAATGCTGGCGTGTTCTCACGTATTTGTTGCACCACACACTCAGCAATAAGATTTGTTTTTTTATGCGCGTAAATATAAAAGATATTACTAATAGGGTTACCTGCACTCACCTGGGTTCCCCGAATGACTCCTGAAAAACTCTTCTCTTTTGCTGCCAACTTCACATCGATTTCTGAATCATTTAACGCATATCGAATTAGCAGCTTGGCGACAATGTCTCTTGCCTGCCTCTTGGATGTGTTACCATCAATATTCAACTGATTTGCGAGTGGCACCAGACTTTCCAATGAGTTGCGCCCACCCAAATCAATGTGTGAGATTTTTTCACCATACCCACCAAGGACTTTCGATAGCAATGCATACTTCGGCAATAGGTTTAGATCGATGGAGTTTAGATCCAGCATAATGCCATGGTTCTGCTGATCGAGACACCGTACCTCCGATACTCCTTTTCTGATTGCCGCCTTTTGCAAATAAGGGTCCATATCAGTGATGACGTAACAGCGTTCTTTAAGTACGTTATCACCAAAGATTTCAGCCACACTATCCATCAGTTTTTTGGCGGAAATCACTGGCAGATTTTCACAATCTTCTTTCTTACTGAACACGATAAAATCATGTAATGTAACGACATGACCTTTGTTTTGTGCCCCATCCCGTAATGGGAACCTGGCAACACGCTGCAGAATACTGGCATCATCGGACCCTCCGGTTTCTTTTTTCAAATAGCCATAAATAGATTTGTCCGATTCAGCCATGAGCACTTTAATATATTTATTTGTTAGTTTCGTCGCCAGAGTGGATATTAGTGCAGAGCGAGGATTTCCTTCCCATCTGCAGGGAAGATGAAATAATACAACACTCCCCTTAGAGATTGCGCCTTTATTAAGTGCCATCTCTATAATATTTAACAAACGTGCGGTATGCCCACCGCCTGTAGGTGAAAAGCTAACAATGATTAATTTTGCGGCTTGGTTACGGATAAAATCAGTAATATCAATTTTCATATAGTTACAATCCCTTGTGATAAATCACTTACCTCGTTAACGATTTACCGATCTCGCCACGCGATTATAGGTATGGCGCACACCACGAATAGCAATGCTGTAAGCCAGTATATTTTCAGGAAGGGCAATCCCCATGTAACCTGTATCACCAATATGATGCAGGTCAGCCCCCGCCATTTTGCTCATTAAAGCAATCCGGCGAAGCGTATTTACATCGGCGCCTTCCTGAGACGTTCCCACGGCGGTTATTGCAAGAATCCCGCAGGAATGAGCGCAGTCGATCAACGCGGACACTTTTTCCTGGCTCATTCCAGGAACGGTTCCAGGTGCGGGAACGAGCACAATATCAGCCCCTTGCTCGGCAAACCAGCGCAGATCTTCTTCGTTAATGATGGCTCTGCCGCTCTCCCGTACCACGCCTGCACCGTGCATTTTCCCCGTAACCAGGATAGCGTCAGCACCCACGGCATCGCGTATTTCCCTTACCGCCTGTCCCAGTGCGCGATTGCTAACGCCATTATTCGGATTCCCCGTTAGCACCAGGATTTTTGCCCCCATAGAAACCAGCTTACGGGCATTGGTTGCCGTTGCTGCACGTCCCGGTTTCATTTTCCAGATATCGTCATGACTGGCAGCAAACTCATGATCTACAGCCTCAAGGTTAACCCCGATAATCCGCCCAGTCAGATGCTGCAATGTACGCAATGTTTCTTCAGGCACGGTATTTTCTGGCATCCCCAAAATCTGCGGATGCTCACAGTCAAACATGTTGATGAGTAGAATGTCTGCTCCCTGAGACGCGGCAAGCTCGGCGTTGGTGACTGTATTGAGCAACGGTTGGGTTATCGCGATAGTCTCACTGACCAGCACTCTCCCCTCGCTGGCACGAATAGCGTAAAGCAACTCATGCTTGTCCATCGTCGACAAATCAGACGCACTACAATCGAGAAAACGTTTATGTCCCATAAAACAATCAATCCTTATCTTTTTATTTATATACCAATAATGTACCTAATATAGACAATAAGTGATCTTTTATATGCCTATCCAGATGGTGTGGGTCATTTTGTGATCAAAATAACGCTGTTTTTTCATTTTTATTGCTGTAGACGGTGACATGTGCAGTGTAGTGGATAAGAATTGGTTTATAACGTAATCAGGTTTGAACGGACATCAGGAGGAAGAATGCCCGCAACTCAGGTCGCTGTATTTCATCTGGATGAAGCCAGTGCGATGCCTCTGTACATGCAGCTGGTTAACGCCATCAAAGTGGATATTGCGGCGGGAAAAATGCGTCCCGGAGATGCCGTGCCGTCCGAGCGTACGCTGGTTGATATGCTGAAGATCGCGCGCGGAACGGTCCGTAAGGCGCTGCAACAGTTGCTGGAAGAGGGGGTAATTACTCGTAATCAGGGCTCGGGCACCTTTATCGCGCCGCATGTGCGTCAGTCACTACCATTGCTGGAAAGTTTCAGTGAAATGGCAGTTGCCAGTGGTGGGAAAGCACAAAGCGAGCTTGTCGGGTACCTGCGTCGTGAATCAGTTTCGGAGGAGCGCCGAGCTCTGAAACTGGCAGAAGATAACAGTGAGGTCGTGGAACTGACCAGATTGAGGAAGATTAATGGTATTGCCGTTTCTCTTCAGACGGCGATTTTACCTGCGCCTCTGCTGGATAAAATCAGCGAACTGGATGAATCGTTATATCTGCATCTGGAGAAAAAAGGCTCGCCGGTGCTTCGGGCAATCCAGCGCTTCAGCGCGGTACCAGTGGACAGTAAACTGGCATACTACCTGAATATTGGAGAGCATGAGCCACTTCTGCTGGTGACCCGCACAGGCTTCACTCACGAGGACAAACCCGTGGAATATACCCGGACATGGTGCCTGAATGATTACTACGATTTTACGGTTGAGTTACATCGAAAAGAACCATAAAAAGAATCTATTCACACGTCTCCCGAAAACGAATCATGTATGAGATGACAATAACCAGTAGAACTAATTGACGTCTACTATTCATGTGTACACAGGCTTCGTCATCACTGGCTTTACGCTCCAGCGCGGCGATCTGGCTGTCGGTCAGTTCAATGCCATCGCGGGCCACTTTCTCTTCCAGAGCTTTCAGGCGTTTTTTGAAGTTCTCAAGGTTATGACGTAACCAGACGGAACGGACACCACTGCCGGAGATAAAGAAGCCCCAGTCGCATAATGCGTACCGGGGCTTCTTCATTAAACCGTATTATTTTTTGGCTGCGCGTTCGAAGGAAGCAATGATTTCTGCTTTCGCGGCTTCAGCGTTTTCCCAGCCGTCCACTTTCACCCATTTGCCTTTTTCGAGATCTTTGTAGTGCTCGAAGAAGTGGGTGATCTGCGCTTTCAGCAGTTCTGGCAGATCGTTCACATCTTTAATGTGATCGTACTCTTTGCTCAGTTTGGTGTGCGGAACAGCGACCAATTTCGCATCTTCGCCAGATTCGTCGGTCATTTTCAGCACGCCAACCGGACGGCAGCGAATCACAGAGCCTGGCTCCAGCGGGTACGGCGTCGGCACCAGCACGTCAACCGGGTCACCATCCAGGGAGAGGGTGTGGTTGATGTAACCGTAGTTGCACGGATAGAACATCGCGGTGGACATAAAACGGTCAACGAACAGCGCGCCGCTTTCTTTGTCAACTTCATATTTGATCGGGTCAGCATTAGCCGGGATTTCGATAACTACGTAGATATCTTCTGGCAGATCTTTACCCGCCGGGACGTTCAATAAGCTCATGTTTGTTTCCTTTAAAATGTGTGGCAAACAAGTGCCGGGTATTATAGCCAACTGGCGGTGAATGTCTTCGCCTGTTTTAACTTACTCACACATTTTCAGAGCGTTTCGCATTCCCTTTTTATGACCATTTTATCCATAACAATAGCAGCATCCTGAATAATTTTGTGGAAGCGATTACAACGTGATTTTTTACCACACTGCAACAGTTAAATTTCCGTAAGATCAAGAGCGGATTTAGGGTATATCAGAGTGCGTCATTTCGCGCGCCAGATCGCAACTGGCAATCAACAATTCATTCACTTTTCCAATTTGTGATGTAACGCATTCTGTTACATCGCGGTTTGTCTATAGTTTTCCCCGCAGGTGAAGTTGTAGCCAACAATAACCCTACGAGGATGCTCTTATGTGGAAGCGCTTACTTCTTGTCACAGCAGTTTCGGCAGCCATGTCGTCTATGGCGATGGCCGCCCCTTTAACCGTAGGATTTTCGCAGGTCGGATCAGAATCCGGCTGGCGAGCCGCTGAAACCAATGTCGCGAAAAGCGAAGCCAGCAAACGCGGTATTACGCTGAAAATCGCCGACGGTCAGCAAAAACAGGAAAACCAGATCAAAGCCGTACGTTCGTTTATCGCTCAGGGCGTGGACGCCATCTTTATTGCGCCAGTGGTGGCAACAGGCTGGGAGCCGGTACTGAAAGAAGCGAAAGACGCCAAAATTCCGGTGTTCCTGCTCGATCGCTCCATCGATGTTAAAGATAAATCGCTCTATATGACCACCGTCACCGCCAACAACATTCTTGAAGGCAAGCTGATTGGCGAATGGCTGGTGAAAACCGTGGATGGCAAACCGTGTAATGTCGTTGAACTGCAAGGTACCGTCGGTGCCAGCGTGGCGATCGATCGTAAGAAAGGGTTTGCCGAAGCTATTTCTCAAACCCCCAACATCAAGATTATTCGTTCGCAATCCGGCGACTTTACCCGCAGTAAGGGTAAAGAGGTGATGGAGAGCTTCATCAAGGCGGAAAACAACGGCAAAAACATCTGCATGGTTTACGCCCATAACGATGACATGGTAATCGGTGCGATTCAGGCGATCAAAGAAGCGGGCCTGAAACCAGGCAAAGATATCCTGACCGGCTCCATTGACGGCGTGCCGGATATCTACAAAGCGATGATAGACGGCGAAGCCAACGCCAGCGTCGAACTGACGCCGAACATGGCCGGTCCGGCTTTCGACGCGTTAGAGAAATTCAAAAAAGACGGCACCCTGCCGCCGAAGCTGACTATCACCAAATCCATCCTCTATCTGCCGGATACGGCGAAAGAGGAGCTGGAGAAAAAGAAAAATATGGGTTATTGAGTCGCGAAAACCCTCTCCCCATCGGGGAGAGGGTAATGGTTTAAGGGGTCGACAATGAACGCGGAAGCACACCAGGAAATCCTGCGTACCGAAGGCTTAAGTAAATTCTTTCCCGGCGTCAAAGCGCTCGATAACGTGGATTTCAGCCTGCGGCGTGGCGAGATCATGGCGCTGCTTGGGGAAAACGGCGCCGGGAAATCAACGCTGATTAAAGCGTTAACCGGCGTTTATCATGCGGATAAAGGGGCTATCTGGCTGGAAGGTCAGCAGATCAGTCCCAAAAACACCGCCCATGCACAGCAGCTCGGTATCGGTACCGTGTACCAGGAAGTGAACCTGCTGCCGAATATGTCGGTGGCGGATAATTTATTTATTGGCCGCGAACCGCGGCGTTTTGGTTTGCTGCGCCGCAAAGAGATGGAAAAACGCGCGACCGAGCTGATGGCATCTTACGGTTTCTCGCTGGACGTGCGCGAGCCGCTCAACCGTTATTCGGTGGCGATGCAACAGATCGTCGCGATCTGCCGCGCCATCGATCTGTCAGCCAAAGTGCTGATCCTCGATGAACCGACCGCCAGCCTTGATACCCAGGAAGTGGAGATGCTGTTTACGCTGATGCGCCAGCTTCGCGACCAGGGCGTCAGTCTGATTTTCGTCACCCACTTTCTCGATCAGGTTTATGAAGTCAGCGATCGCATTACCGTACTGCGTAACGGCGGTTTTGTTGGCTGTCGCGAAACCCGCGAGCTGCCACAAATCGATCTGGTGAAAATGATGCTGGGCCGCGAGCTGGACAGCAATGCGCTGCAGCGCGCAGGACGTACGCTGTTGAGCGATAAACCGGTTGCAGCGTTCAGCGGCTATGGCAAAAAAGGCGTCATCGCGCCGTTTGATCTGGAAGTTCGCCCCGGCGAAATCGTCGGCCTGGCCGGGCTGTTGGGTTCCGGGCGCACCGAAACCGCCGAAGTGATTTTTGGCATCAAACCCGCCGATAGCGGCAGCGCAATCATCAAAGGCAAGAGCCAGACACTCCGTTCTCCGCATCAGGCTTCGTGCCTGGGAATAGGTTTTTGCCCGGAAGATCGCAAAACCGATGGCATTATCGCGGCGGCTTCCGTACGTGAAAACATTGTGCTGGCGTTGCAGGCGCAGCGCGGCTGGCTGCGGCCGATTCCGCGCAAAGAGCAAAACGCGATTGCCGAGCGTTTCATCCGCCAGTTGGGGATCCGCACACCGAGCGCCGAGCAGCCGATTGAGTTTCTCTCCGGCGGCAACCAGCAAAAAGTGCTGCTCTCGCGCTGGTTGTTGACCCGACCTCAATTTCTGATCCTCGATGAACCAACGCGCGGTATCGACGTCGGCGCGCACGCCGAGATCATTCGTCTGATTGAAACCCTCTGCGCTGATGGCCTGGCGCTGCTGGTTATTTCCTCTGAACTGGAGGAACTGGTGGGCTATGCGGATCGCGTGATCATCATGCGCGATCGCAAACAGGTGGCGGAGATCCCGCTCGCAGAGCTGTCGGTTCCGGCGATCATGAATGCCATTGCGGCGTAAGGAGTAGAGTGTGATGCCTCAAACTGTGGGTCAAACCGGGCAGCCGAAGCGCCGCTTTAACTGGCCCACCGGAACGCCCCAGCTTATCGCGCTGGTGCTGGTTCTGGTGGTGGACAGCCTGGTCGCACCCCATTTTTATCAGGTGGTGCTGCAGGATGGTCGCCTGTTCGGCAGCCCGATCGACATCCTTAACCGCGCTGCACCCGTCGCGTTGCTGGCGATTGGTATGACGCTGGTGATCGCTACTGGCGGCATCGATCTTTCTGTTGGCGCGGTGATGGCGATTGCCGGCGCAACAGCGGCATCGCTCACAGTCTCCGGGCACAGCCTGACGGTAGTGCTGCTGGCCGCGCTGGGCACCGGCGTGCTGGCCGGATTGTGGAACGGCATTCTGGTGGCGATCCTCAAGATCCAGCCTTTTGTCGCCACGCTGATCCTGATGGTGGCAGGGCGCGGCGTGGCACAGTTAATCACCTCCGGGCAGATTGTCACCTTTAACGCGCCGTCACTGGCGTGGATCGGCAGCGGATCACTGTTGCTGCTCCCGACGCCGGTGATTATCGCACTAGTCACGCTGCTGCTGTTCTGGCTGTTTACCCGTAAAACGGCACTCGGCATGTTTATTGAAGCGGCAGGGATTAATATTCGCGCGGCAAAAAACGCCGGGGTGAATACGCGCACCGTGGTGATGTTGACCTACGTTTTGAGTGGCGTGTGTGCGGCTATCGCCGGGGTGATCGTCGCGGCGGATATTCGCGGCGCAGATGCCAATAACGCCGGGTTGTGGCTGGAGCTGGATGCCATTCTGGCGGTGGTCGTTGGCGGCGGCTCGTTAATGGGCGGGCGGTTTAATCTTGTACTCTCGGTGATCGGTGCGCTGATTATTCAGGGTATGAATACCGGGATTTTGCTCTCCGGTTTCCAGCCGGAACTCAACCAGGTCGTAAAAGCGGTGGTGGTGATGTGTGTACTGATTGTCCAGTCACCGCGCTTTATCGCGCTGATTAAAGGAGTACGCGGTCATGATAAAACGTAATTTGCCGCTGATGATAACGTTAGGCGTGTTTGTACTCGGTTATCTCTACTGCCTGACGCAGTTTCCCGGTTTTGCCTCGACGCGTGTGATATGCAATATCCTGACGGATAACGCCTTTCTGGGAATTATCGCCGTTGGTATGACCTTCGTGATCCTCTCCGGCGGAATCGATTTGTCCGTCGGCTCGGTGATCGCCTTCAGCGGCGTCTTTCTGGCAAAAGCTATTGGTGACTGGGGGATTTCGCCGCTGCTCGCTTTCCCGATTGTTTTACTGATGGGCTGTGCTTTCGGCGCGTTTATGGGGCTGCTGATCGATGCGTTAAAAATCCCGGCATTTATCATCACCCTCGCGGGGATGTTCTTCCTGCGTGGCGTCAGCTACCTGCTCTCGGAAGAATCGATTCCGATTAATCACCCGATCTATGATTCGCTCTCCAGCCTCGCGTGGATGATCCCAGGCGGCGGACGGTTGAGCGCTATGGGATTATTAATGTTACTGGTGGTGGTAGTGGGGATTTTCCTTGCCCACCGCACCCGTTTTGGCAATGAAGTGTATGCCGTTGGCGGCAACGCGACGTCGGCGAACCTGATGGGGATCTCCACCCGCAGTACCACCATTCGCATCTATATGCTTTCTACCGGCCTGGCGACTCTGGCGGGCATTGTCTTCTCGATTTATACCCAGGCCGGTTATGCGCTGGCGGGTGTAGGCGTGGAACTGGACGCTATTGCCTCGGTGGTGATTGGCGGGACATTGCTCAGCGGCGGCGTGGGCACGGTGCTGGGAACGTTGTTTGGTGTGGCGATTCAGGGGCTGATCCAGACCTATATTAACTTCGATGGGACGCTCAGCTCGTGGTGGACGAAAATCGCCATCGGCATCCTGTTGTTTATTTTTATCGCGTTGCAACGCGGCCTGACCGTACTGTGGGAGAACCGTCAAAGCTCTCCTGTAACACGCATTAACACAGCGGAAATAAAGTAATAACACATTGAAGTTATTACTTTCTCCTAAAGTAAATCCGGTAGCGGTCGATAACTGACGATATGGGCTTAATTTACGCCGAAAAGTATCGCTGCTACCGGAATTCACATCATGCTTAAAACGCTTTCGATCCGTACTGGTTTACTTTCTATACTGGCCGTTATGACTCTGCTGCTGCTGTTGGTCAGCGGCATCGGGGTGTATGCACTCAATAAAAGCTCCTCGTCGCTGGAGCGAATTAGTCAACTTCAGGGCGAAAAAATGGCGCGCCTGAGCGAGGGATACACGCTGATTTTGCGGGCGCGTAACGAAGCCGGTCAGGCGGTGCGGATGATGGAAGTGGGGTTGCTGGATGACGCCGCGAAATCTGTGAAGCAGATCAATGGCGAAATTGCGCAGGGTGAAGAGTCTCTCAGCAAAGTGATCGCCGCCGGTGTGGATGATGAGCATGGTTCCGCTCTGCTTGCCGGGGTGGCAAAAAGCTACGGCGATTACGTGAACCAGGGCATTAAACCGATGCAGGATGCGCTCAATCAGCAAAGTGCGGATGCCTACTACGATTTGCTGGAAAACAAACTAATCCCCATTTCTCGCCAGTTCGACAACGATATGCAAGCTTTCCAGAAGTGGGGCGAAGCTAGCGGCAGAGCGGAAGTGGATGCCGTACAGAGCAGCAAACGCGTTGTAATGCTGCTGATTCTGGTGGTGGCGCTGTTGGTGGCCGGGATTATCGTGCTGGCCTGGCTGGCGCTGCGCCATATGCTGCTGAAACCCCTGGATCGTTCTATTGAACAGCTTGAGCAGGTTGCGGCTGGCAATTTGATTGCGGTAAAAGCCGAGGCGAGCAGTAAAGAATTTAACCGTCTGAATGCGGCCATCGAAGAGATGCGCCACTCGCTGATAAGCTCCGTCACCCGTGTTCGCGATGCCAGCGCGCAAATCGATACTGGCAGCCGTGAACTGGCCGCTGGCAACGTCGATCTGTCGCAACGCACGGAATCAACGGCGACATCGCTTGAACAAACGGCTGCCAGCATGGAGCAGCTCACCGCCACAGTGAAACTGAACGCCGATAACGCCGAGCAGGCGCATAAACTGGCTAAAACCGTTTCCGATACCGCCGATCGCGGCAGTGAAATGGTCTGCTATGTGATTGAAAAAATGCGCGAGATCTCCAGCAGCTCCGATCGCATCGCCGATATTCTCAGCGTGATTGATGCCATTGCTTTCCAGACCAATATCCTTGCGTTGAACGCTGCGGTTGAAGCGGCGCGAGCGGGAGAGCAGGGGCGTGGTTTCGCGGTGGTTGCCGGGGAAGTGCGTAATTTAGCCAGCCGTAGCGCAGAATCGGCGAAAGAGATCCGCCATCTAATAAGCAGCTCGCAGTCGCAGGTGTCTGAAGGCAGTGATCTGGCGATGCAGGCGGGTGAAACGATGGATGAAATCGCCGAAGAAGTGCTGCGTATGACCAAACTGATGCGCGAAATCGCCAACGCATCGCAGGAGCAGAGCCGGGGTATTGAGCAGGTCAATATCGCGGTCAGTCAGATGGATGAAACTGCGCAGCAGAATGCGGCGCTGGTACAACAATCGTCTGCCGCGACCCGTTCGCTGGAAGAGCAGTCGCGCGAGCTGTTGCAAGCGATGGCATCATTCCGCCTGCAAACCCAGGGATAATCAAAGGAAGACAAATGGGTGTTTGTATTCAATGTGATAATGAGGCACTGAAGGGCAGCGATTTAGGTGCCGTATTTCCTCATCTCTGAGCGCGTTAAACGGACTTTCGTGCGCTAAAAAAGCGCCACCGGTGTGGCGCTTTACTACTCTTTCCCTGCGCTTACGCGTCCGGGAATTCACGCATAAAACGTTCTACATCATCAACCATGTGCTCATTGCCGACGAAGAACGGACGGCGCTGGTGCAGGCTTTCCGGTTGAATATCCAGAATGCGCTCTTTCCCATCGCTCGCTTTGCCGCCCGCCTGTTCAGCGAGGAACGCCATCGGGTTGCACTCATACAACAGACGTAGTTTCCCTTGCGGGTGGCTTGCGGTGCTTGGGTAGAGGTAGATACCGCCTTTCAGCAGATTGCGGTGGAAATCCGCGACCAGCGAGCCGATATAGCGCGTGGTATACGGACGGTTGGTCGCTTTATCCTCTTGCTGGCAGAACTTCAGGTACTTTTTCACACCCTGCGGGAATTTGATGTAGTTCCCTTCGTTGATGGAGTAGGTATTACCACGCTCCGGGAACTTCATACGCTCCTGGCACAGGCAGAAAACGCCGAGTGATGGATCGTATGTAAAGGCATGAACACCGCAGCCAGTGGTGTAAACCAGCATAGTGGACGAACCGTAGACCACATAGCCCGCAGCAACCTGTTTGTTGCCCGGTTGCAGGAAGTCTTCTTCTGTAACCGACGTGCCGACAGGAGTCACGCGGCGGTAAATAGAGAAAATGGTTCCGACAGAGACGTTAACGTCGATGTTCGATGAGCCATCAAGAGGATCCATCAGCACCACGTATTTGGCGTGTTCACAACCTTCGAAAACGACAATTTCGTCCTCTTCTTCAGAAGCGACACCGGCCACGATATCGCGTGCGCGAAGTGCAGCTTTCAGTTTTTCGTTTGCGAACAGGTCGAGTTTTTGTTGCTCCTCGCCCTGGACGTTTTCAGCACCGCTTGCACCCAGGATATCGACCAGACCGGCCTTATTGATATCACGATGAATGATCTTGGCGCCCAGTTTTATCGCCGACAGCAAAGCAGTTAATTCACCGGTGGCGTGTGAGAACTCGTGCTGCTTTTCGACAATAAATTCACCTAACGTTTTCATAACACTTTCCCTGCATGTATATGGAGTAAAGCGATCTTGTCCTGAAGGTTTCAGGTTGCTGGTGACAGCAAGTTCCGGATAGTAAACAGCCTGAACCTTAACAGCCAGCGCTTTCGAAGTCGAAAACGTGACGGACTTACAACAATACTAACAAAGATTCAACAGTTCGCGCTCAGGTGAATCGCGCCAGCAGTATGGGGATTATCCTGAAATGCAGTTCTCAGACGTTAAACATATGCGTAAAATGTGCGCCAGTTTTGGAAAGGATAAAAATGTATGCGCATTCATATTTTGGGAATTTGTGGCACTTTCATGGGCGGCCTGGCCTTGCTGGCGCGTTCGCTGGGACATCAGGTTACGGGCTCCGACGCCAATATTTACCCGCCGATGAGCACGCTGCTTGAAAAGGAAGGCATTGAGCTGATTGAAGGTTATGACGCAAGCCAGCTCGATCCTGTACCGGATTTGGTGATTATCGGCAATGTCATGAGGCGCGGTAATCCATGTGTGGAAGTGGTGCTGGAGAAAAACATTCCGTTTATGTCCGGCCCGCAGTGGCTGCACGATTTTGTTCTGCGCGATCGCTGGGTCGTTGCCGTTGCCGGTACGCACGGCAAAACCACTACCGCCGGGATGGTAACCTGGATCCTCGAAGCCTGTGGCTACAAGCCGGGCTTTGTCATTGGTGGCGTACCCGGGAACTTTGAGGTTTCTGCGCGTCTGGGCGACAGTCCTTTCTTCGTCATCGAAGCCGATGAGTATGACTGTGCTTTCTTCGATAAGCGTTCCAAATTCGTTCATTACTGCCCGCGCACGCTGATTCTGAATAACCTTGAATTCGATCATGCGGATATTTTTGACGACCTGAAGGCGATTCAGAAGCAGTTCCACCACCTGGTGCGCATCGTGCCGGGGCAGGGGAAAATCATCTGGCCGGAAAACGACATCAACCTGAAGCAGACCATGGCGATGGGCTGCTGGAGCGAGCAGGAGCTGGTGGGCGAACAGGGCCACTGGCAGGCGAAGAAACTGACCACCGATGCCTCAAGCTGGGAAGTATGGCTGGACGGCGCATGCGTCGGGCTGGTGAACTGGGGGCTGGTGGGCGAGCACAACATGCATAACGGTTTGATGGCCATTGCCGCCGCGCGCCATGTTGGCGTTGCACCGGCGGATGCCGCCAGTGCGCTGGGCTCGTTTATCAATGCCCGCCGTCGCCTGGAGCTGCGCGGGGAAGTGAACGGCGTAACGGTGTATGACGATTTCGCGCACCACCCAACGGCGATCCTCGCCACGCTGGCTGCGCTGCGCGGCAAAGTCGGCGGTACGGCGAAAATCATCGCCGTGCTGGAACCGCGTTCCAACACGATGAAAATGGGCATCTGTAAAGACGATCTGGCACCATCGCTGGGACGCGCTGATGAAGTGTTCCTGCTGCAGCCGCAGCATATTCCGTGGCTGGTTGCGGAAGTGGTGGATGCCTGCGTGCAGCCTGCTCACTGGAGCGCGGATGTCGATACGCTGGCGGAGATGATCATCAAAACCGCACAGCCTGGCGATCACATTCTGGTGATGAGTAACGGCGGTTTCGGCGGTATTCACCAGAAGCTGCTTGATGGCTTAGCGAAAAAAGCTGAGGCCGAAGCGGAAAAACGCTAACCGCTGGCTGAAATAAAAAACCGCGACCGGGAAACCGGCGCGGTTTTTTATGGCTGTGGATTACTCTTTTGCCATCGGCGTATCGATAGTTTGCGGCGTTTTGCTGCCCTGAATCTCTTTCACGCGTTTCTCTACATCAGCTACCAGGGAGCTGTTATGCAGCAGGGTGTAAGTCAGATCGAAGCGTGTACTCTGGCCCGGCTGCAGCTGTTTTACGCGTTTTTGCGCGCGTTCAATAGTGACCGGATAGGCATAGCTGGTGCCCGGCTCAATCCCGGTTACATAGCCCTGTTTTTCCGTATCGGTGTTTTTCCACATCGTCAGCACCGGCAGTTGTTCGGTGTTATAGCTAATTGCCACCCCTTTATCGCCCGCTTTGTTCACCAGTGCGGCCACCGTCTGTTTACTGGCATCGGCCAGCGGTTTGATATTAAACACCATCTCGTCAAAGCCTTTGGTCGGCCCGGCGTAGGTTTGCCACTCTTTCAGGCCGCCTTTGGCGTAGTCATTGAAGGGGCTGACATTTTCATACGGCGTTATAAAACGCGCGCCCTGCTCAAGAATTGGTTTGCTGAAGTTGCTGTGATAGATAATTTGATAGTCGTGTGGGTAATCCGCGTGGTTGGTCAGCACATCATGCAGGCTGAAGCTGTTGCTGCCAGGAATATAGCGCAGCTCCGTCTCCGTTTGCAGATCCACTTTTTTAAATGCACTCTCTTTTACCAGCCCGCGAATCCGAATTTCATAAGGCGCTGTTTCGCTGACATCCACCGAAACCTGGGACGCTGGCGTGTTGCCCACTTTGCCGTGCAGGGTATAAATCTGCCCGTCAGCGGTGACCGGATGGCCGGTCCATTCATAACCACAGCGCACCACCATCTCGTTGAAACCTTCCAGCCAGCCCAGGCCGTTACGGCTTTCGAGGTTAATAAATGCCGGGTTGACTACCTCTTTAACCGGTGAATTCCAGCCCATATGTACGCCAAAACCGTCGGCGTAAAGCAAATTCATGCCGCGTGTCGGACTAAGGGCAATGGTGAGGCCGTTTTTGCTGCTCAGTTTAATGACTTTACTGCCTTCCTGCTTACCACCGTGCAGCACCACCTGTTCAATGCTGAATTGCTGGCCTTTGATGTTCAGCTGATCGCTGGTGATCCGCCAATTTCCTTGCTCTGTACCGCTTTCAGCACTTGTCAGCACCCAGGTTTTCGCCATCGCAGGGCCAGAGATAAGCAGTGCAAGAGCGGAAAGCATTACTGTCTTTTTCATCATCCCATCCTTTTTAGCTGAATCGATTATAGTCACCACAGCAAAAATCTACGTTTTGCGCAGCGGAGAAAATGTGATCCGATTCATCTGATGAAAAAAAGTGCAGAGTCATGCATGAAAAGCGAACATTGATCCCATTTGTGAGAGAAATGAAACATATACATATAATAAAGTTGTGATCAGTGATGGTTTTAGCTTTAACGATTCAGCCAATCAGGTGTGCTTCATAAAGAGATTAAGAAAAATGCGGGAGAAAATCCCTCCCCTGGCGGAGAGGGTTATTACAGGGTGATTACTGCTCGCTGGTTTCGGCCAGTTCGCGCAGATACTGGAAAATCAAACGCGCGGATTTTGGCGGTTTGTTGCCTTCTTTCTCTTTCTGCGCATTGCGGATAAGCGAACGCAGTTGCTGGCGGTCAGCGTTCGGCCACAGGTTCAGCACTTCCGGCACCGCATCGTCGCCCTCTTCGATCAGACGATCGCGAATCTGCTCCAGCTTATGGAAAAACGCCACCTGCTGGTTGTGACGGTTTTTCAGCTTATCCAGCGCCTGGCGGATAGGATCCACGTCGCGTTGACGCAGCAGTTTACCGATCAGCTGCAACTGGCGGCGGCGGCCCTCTTTTTTGATGCGCTGCGCCAGTTCAATGGCGTCACGCAGATCCTGGTCTAGTGGGAGTTTATCCAGCGAGTTTTTCCCCAGATCTACCATTTCCGCGCCAAGCTGCTTTAATTCTTCAGCATCGCGCTTAATTTCACTTTTACTGACCCAGATGATCTCATCATCTTCGTCTTCAATATCATTACCGGGCACGTCATCGAGCCAGTCGTCGGGCTGCTTTGTCATCTCAGGCTCCTTAAAAAAGAGGCTAATGTTACCAGTTAAGGCGCACACTGAAAAACGGTTCTCTGTTAGACTTCAAAGATTCTCTCCCTTAATTATGGCATTGGCGATGAAAGTAATCACACAAGTTGCACAACAACGCAAAACGCTGGAAGAAGCGGTTTCCACGGCACTGGAGCTGGCCTCCGGGAAAGCGGATGGTGCTGAAGTGGCGGTCAGCAAAACCACCGGGATCGGCGTCAGCACGCGCTACGGTGAAGTGGAGAATGTAGAATTTAACAGTGACGGCGCGCTGGGGATCACCGTTTATCACCAGAACCGCAAAGGCAGCGCGTCATCCACCGATCTCAGCCCGGATGCCATCGCCCGTACGGTGCAGGCCGCGCTGGATATTGCCCGCTACACCTCGCCGGATCCTTACGCGGGCGTAGCAGACAAAGAGTTGCTGGCCTTCGACGCACCGGATCTCGATCTTTTCCACCCGGCGGAAGTGACGCCGGATGAAGCGATTGCGTGGGCAGCTCGCGCTGAACAAACTGCGCTAAAAGCTGACAAACGCATCACCAATACCGAAGGCGGCAGCTTCAACAGCCACTACGGCATCAAAGTTTTCGGCAACAGCCTCGGTATGCTGCAAAGCTACTGCTCTACCCGTCATTCGCTGTCGAGCTGCGTGATTGCTGAAGAGAACGGCGAAATGGAGCGCGATTATGCGTACACCATTGGCCGCGATATCAACGACCTGAAAACGCCGGAGTGGGTAGGTGAAGAGTGTGCTAAGCGCACGCTGTCGCGCCTCTCGCCGCGTAAACTGCCGACCATGAAAGCGCCAGTGATTTTCGGTCATGAAGTGGCAACTGGGCTGTTCGGTCATCTGGTGGGCGCGATCGCTGGTGGCGCGGTGTACCGTAAATCGACTTTCCTGCTCGACTATCTCGGCAAACAGATCCTGCCGGAATGGATGACCATTGAAGAGCATCCGCACCTGCGTAAAGGGCTGGCTTCGACGCCGTTCGACAGTGAAGGCGTGCGCACCGAACGCCGCGACATCATTAAAGATGGCGTGTTGATGCAGTGGCTGCTGACCAACTACTCCGCGCGTAAACTGGGGCTGAAAAGCACCGGCCACGCTGGCGGTATTCACAACTGGCGCATTGCCGGACGCGGCCTGAGTTTTGAGCAGATGTTAAAAGATATGGGCACCGGTTTGGTGGTAACCGAACTGATGGGCCAGGGCGTGAGCGGTATTACCGGCGATTATTCCCGTGGCGCTTCCGGCTTCTGGGTAGAAAATGGCGAAATTCAGTATCCAGTGAGCGAAATTACCATCGCCGGCAACTTAAAAGAGATGTGGCGCAATATTGTTACCATCGGTGACGATATTGAACAGCGCAGTAACATTCAGTGTGGTTCAGTGTTGTTACCGGAGATGAAAATCGCCGGACAATAATATTACTCCGTGGCGCAATGCAGTGCGCCTTTCGCGTAAATAATAAAAAGGAAGTGAGCAATGCGTAAAAACCTGCTAGCAATCTTTGCTGTATCGTCATTATTTGTCGGTTCGACGGTGTTTGCCGCCGATCTCGGTGGGGATATGGATACCCTCAACGAAAATCTCAAAGTGGTGCAGAAAAGCAGTGACGCCACAGAAATGAAAGATGCGTTAACCAAAATGCGTATCGCTGCGCTGGATGCGCAGAAAAGCACGCCGCCGAAGCTGGAAGGCAAAGCGCCGGATAGCGCCGAGATGAAAGATTTTCGTCACGGCTTTGATATTCTGGTAGGGCAAATCGACGGCGCGCTGAAACTGGCAAATGAAGGCAAAGTGAAAGAAGCACAGGATGCTGCCAAAGGGTTTGTTGATACGCGCAATACCTACCACAAGAAATACCGTTAATTCGGTATCTGACTCTCGGTATCTGATTATATGAAGCGGGGTAATTGCCCCGCTTTTTACTTCCGTTTCTTGATCTGAATTTCCGGTGTCCGCTTTTTATTGTTTGCTTCCCTGGTGCTGTTTCATTTTTTAAAACGTGTTACGTCAGGGGAGAAAAATCATCTTCCCGCTAAACAACCGGTTCTCCAGCAGGCGATGCGCCTCTTCCGATGCATCTGCTGCGTTTGCCCGGTCGTCCGCTGCAACCACTGGTCGCCTCTTTCACCGATCATCTTCTGCATGAGCTGAAGGCGGATCAGCAATAAGAAAACCTTATTGTGCTCACGCTTTTCCCTTCGGCTTTCGCATTTTTTTCTGCTTCCGCAAGGGCATTTTTCCGCTTCTTTTGCGTAAATCTGTGACGCCTGCGCAGTGATATATCTCTTCCCTGACGATTTATGTGGCGCAGATCACTAACGCCTTTTCCCTTTCCACTTTGAAGTGGAAAACTCCTCGCTACAAACTCGTAACCTGTAACGTTAGTTTTATCTCAACGAGATGAATGGGGTACGACGAGTGAATAACGGAGCGGTAATGAACGATGCCCAAGAGCGGGCGGAGCAAACGGCAATCCTTGCCGGGCGTATGCTGACGCAGGTCTATGCGCTGCTGAGCAATCACGGTATCGCGCCGAATGCGGTACAGCAGCAGATGCTGACCTCCCATGTTCGCGCGATGGCGCACCGGTCAGTGACCGGCGAACCGCTGCCGGACGTGGATGCCAGCCTGTTTGATGAAATCTCGCCTGAATCAATGAACCTGGCCCGTGAAGTGGTGGCGGCGTTTGGCAATCTTCCGGAAGAAGAAGCCTGGCTGTTGTCGGTGCACTTCGAAGTGGCAAAAGAGAACCTGTAAGGAACAAAAAATGGAACAAATTACCGTAGTGATTGGCGATCGTCTTGGCAAAGGCCAGAAAGTCGCAGCCGGTGTTGAAAAAGCGGGTGGCCGCGCCGTGGTGGTACCGGGCGTGGCGGCAGATATGAAACTGGGTGATGTGATGAAAGTGGAAAACGCCACCTTCGGCATTTCGTTTTGCGGTAGCGGCGGCGCGGGTGCCATCACCGCACAGAACAAACACGGCTATAAAGCCAAATACGGCATGCGCTCTGTAGAAGAAGGCGTTACCGCCATCAATGAAGGCTGCAATGTTCTCGGCTTCGGCTTTATGGACAAAGAAGAGTTAGGCGAGCGCCTGGTGCTGGCCTGGCAGAAAAAATACGGCGCATAACCATGAAAGAACAGTTCACCACCACGGTCAGGGTTAAGGGAACAGGCGAGGCGAAAGCGCGCGCCTTCGCGGATGCGCTGAACCAGGTTCAGGCCGCGGTGATGAAAGCATCGCCGCAGATTTTACTGCGTATCGAGCCACAGGATGTGCAGGTTGTTCATGCGCAGGAAACGACACGGAAAGAGGCGTTTTTATTCCTCTTTCTGCGCCGTGTAAGACGTACGTACAGCGTGGAGCTGGACGTTACCGTCAACGTGACCGCCATCAATCTCGATAAAGTGGACTTCGTCACGAAATAACTCAACGCATACCCGGTGAATCACCTCCGCTGGGTAGAAGAGGGCAGACTGATGTTCTTAATCATACTAATAAAATCGCTCATCATCGGCGGCCTGGTTGGCGTCGGTGTCGGCGCGGGGGCTGCACGCATGTTCCATGCGCCGACCACACAAGGGATGGGCGCATTTCGTACACTGGGCGAACTGAACTCCTGCGAAGGCGATCCAGCATCGCATTTCTCATTCGGCTTAGGCTTCTTCTTTAACGCCTGGGCTTCGTCCGTTGCGGCAGGTTCTTTCACCCAGGACGTTGACCACCGCATCATTCCGAACTGGGGCGCGGCGGCGTTAATGGTGAAAAACCGTAACGTTGGCGAAACCCTGCATGATCCGAAAAAGATGGCGATCGCCTGTGGCCTGATTGGCATGGTGGTCGTCACCTTCCTTAACCTGACGGCTTCCTCCGTTCCTGCGGCCTTGCAAGTCACCGCCGTTAAAGTTCTGGTTCCGGCGGCTAACCTGCTGGTGAACACCGTAATGCCAGTGATCTTCTGGCTGGCGGCCATCGACGCGGGCAAAAAATCGGGTTTCTGGGCGACCGTCTTTGGCGGCGCGGCGCAGCTGATTATGGGCAACGCTGTACCCGGCCTGGTTCTGGGCATTCTGATTGGTAAAGGTGTGGAAGAGAGCGGCTGGAATCGCGTCACTAAAGTGATGATGACGGCTATTATCGCGCTGTTTGTGCTGAGCGCGTTCTTCCGTGGCTTCGATGTGAAAATGATCGAGTCTTTCCACCTGAGCGCGCCGAACTGGCTGGAGCTCATCCACAACTCGCTCAGCGGCAAATAAGGAAGCGAAATGGAACAGAATAAAGGGTTTTGGTACGCCGACTGGTCGTTCCCGATCTTTGTTGGCCTGCTCTCTTCAGGCGTGTTCGCCGGGACACATATGTACTACCTGTATGGCATCGGCGCGTTTAACGAAGTGGCGTTTGTCTCGATGCTGCGTTCCGGCATGGACACCGGCGTATACGGCGCGGTCGCCGCCTTTGGCGCCAGCTTCCTGTTCGCCCGCATTATTGAAGGTTCGCTGGTCGGTATTCTTGATATCGGCGGTGCGATCCAGACCGGTGTCGGACTCGGTGTTCCGGCGCTGTTGCTGGGTGCTGGGATCCTCTTCCCGGTGGAAAACTTTGTCGCCTCGCTGGCAACCGGTCTGGTGATTGGCGTGGTCATTGGCTATCTGATCATTCTGGCGCGTAAGTTCACCATTAACCAGAGCGATTCCACCTACGGCGCAGATGTGATGATGGGCGCGGGTAACGCGTCCGGCCGCTTCCTCGGGCCGCTGATTATCCTCAGTGCCATGACTGCTTCCATTCCTATTGGTATTGGTTCGCTGGTCGGCGCGCTGCTGTTTTACCTCTGGCAGAAACCGATTACGGGCGGCGCGATCCTCGGAGCTATGCTGCTGGGCTCCATTTTCCCGGTTGCCCTTTGAGCCCTACGGGCGCTGCGGCGCCCGTTATTACTGGAGATTCGCATGTTTGATTTACTCCTGCGCCGGGCGCGTCTGGTTGACGATACGCTGACGGATATCGCCATCAAGGCAGGGAAAATCGCCGCGCTGGGCGAGATCAACGGCCCGGCGGTTAAAACGCTCGATCTGCACGGTGAACACTATGTCAGCGCCGGGTGGATTGATTCCCACGTGCACTGCTACCCGAACTCGCCGATTTACCACGATGAACCCGACAGTGTCGGCATCAACACCGGCGTGACGACGGTGATTGACGCGGGCAGTACCGGCGCTGATGATGTCGATGATTTTTATGCCATTACCCGCGAGGCAGCGACCGAAGTGTATGCGCTGCTGAACGTCTCCCGCGTCGGGCTGATTGCCCAGAACGAGCTGGCCAACATGGCGAATATCGACGCGAATGCGGTACATGACGCGATAAAACGCCACCCGAATTTTATCGTCGGCCTGAAAGCGCGCATGAGCAGCAGCGTGGTCGGCGAAAACGGCATCACGCCGCTGGAACGCGCGAAGGCGATTCAGAAAGCCAACGGCGATTTGCCGTTGATGGTGCACATCGGCAACAACCCTCCGAACCTCGATGAAATCGCTGAGCTGCTGACTTCCGGTGACATCATTACCCACTGCTATAACGGTAAACCTAACCGCATTCTGGCGCCGGGCGGCGAGTTACGCGCTTCCGTGGCGCTCGCCATTGCGCGTGGCGTGCGTCTGGATGTCGGGCATGGCAGCGCCAGCTTCAGCTTTGCGGTGGCCAAACAGGCCATCAGCCTCGGCATTCTGCCGCAGACCATCAGTTCTGATATCTACTGCCGCAACCGGATCGATGGCCCGGTGCGATCGCTGGCAAACGTGATGTCCAAATTCCTCGCCATTGGCCTGTCGCTGCCGCAGGTGATTGCCTGCGTGACCGACCACGCCGCCGCTGGCCTGCGTCTGAAGCATAAAGGGCGTCTTGCCGTCGGCTTCGACGCCGATCTGACCATTTTTGACCTACGTCGCCAGTCGGTACTGTTTACCGATGCGGAAAACGACAGCCTACAGGCCGAACAATTACTCACGCCGCTGGCCGCCATTCGCGCGGGCAAAGGCTATCTGACCGAACAAGGGAGTGCAGAACATGCCTTCGATTTATGAAAAGTACAATTTAAAACAGGTGATTAACGCCTCCGGCCGGATGACCGCGCTGGGCGTTTCCACCCCGCGCCCGGAAGTGGTGGAAGCCGTGCTTGGCGGCATGAATCACTATTTCGAAATGAAAGATCTGGTGAACAAAACCGGCGAATACATTGCGAAGCTGCTGGACGTTGAAGCGGCGACTGTTGTCTCCTGCGCCTCAGCGGGGATTGCACAATCCGTTGCTGCGGTGCTGGTGCGCGACAGCAACTGGCTGCTAGAGAATCTGCACAGCACGGTGATTGAGAACAACGAAATCGTGCTGCCGCGCGGTCACAACGTGAACTTCGGCGCACCAGTCGGCACGATGGTGGCGCTCGGCGGCGGGAAAGTGGTGGAAGCGGGTTATGCCAACGAATGTTCCGCCGAGCAACTGGCGGCGGCAATCTCGCCGCGCACGGCCGCGATCCTCTATATCAAATCACACCACTGCGTACAAAAAAGCATGCTCAGCGTGGAGCAGGCGGTGGTGGTGGCGCGGAAACATAACCTGCCGCTGATTGTCGATGCCGCGGCGGAAGAGGATTTGCAATGCTACTACCGCGACGGGGCCGATTTGGTGATTTACAGCGGCGCGAAGGCCATCGAAGGGCCAACCAGCGGGTTGGTGATCGGCAAAACCCAGTACGTCGAGTGGGTGAAACGCCAGACGGCGGGCATTGGCCGCGCCATGAAAGTCGGCAAAGAGGGCATTCTTGGCCTGACTTGCGCCATCGAACACTATCTGAGCGCCCGCAAAGAGAGCGGAGCGGAGATGGTTGCCAAAATGACGCCGTTTATCGATCAGCTCAACACGCTGCAAGGCGTGAGCGCACGCGTGGTATGGGACAGCGCAGGGCGCGACATTGCCCGCAGCGAAATTAAGTTTGATGAAGCGGTAACCGGCATCGCCACCGGCGAACTGGTCAGCGCGCTGAAACAGGGTGAATACGCCATCTATTTTCGTGGTTACAAAGCCAATGAAGGCATTATCGAAGCCGATGTGCGCAGCGTGAGCGCTGAGCAACTGGCGATTGTTTATCGCCGCATTGCCGAAGAATTGAAGGAACAACACGCATGAAACTGACACCGAACTTTTACCGTGATCGTGTCTGCCTGAACGTACTGGCGGGAAGCAAGGAGAATGCCAGCGCCATCTATCAAGCGGCAGAAGGCCATGTGCTGGTCGGCGTGCTATCCAAAAATTACCCGGATGTGGCGTCGGCGGTGGCGGATATGCGTGACTATGCGGCGCGTATTGATAACGCGCTCTCTGTCGGCCTCGGCGCGGGCGATCCGAACCAGTCGGCGATGGTCAGCGCCATCTCCCGCGACGTGCAGCCGCAGCACGTCAATCAGGTGTTTACCGGCGTGGCGACCAGCCGCGCGCTGCTTGGACAGAATGAAACGGTGGTTAACGGTCTGGTTTCGCCGACCGGCACGCCAGGGTTGGTGAAAATCTCCACCGGGCCACTCAGCAGCCAGGTGGCAGACGGTATTGTGCCAGTGGAAACCGCTATTGCACTGCTGAAGGATATGGGCGGTAGCTCGATTAAATATTTCCCGATGGGCGGGCTGAAGTGCCGTGATGAGTTTCAGGCGGTTGCCGATGCCTGCGCACGCCATGACTTCTGGCTGGAACCGACAGGCGGTATCGATCTGGATAACTACAGCGAAATCCTGCGCATCGCGCTGGAAGCGGGCGTCAGCAAAATTATCCCGCATATCTACAGTTCGATTATCGATAAAACGAGTGGTGATACCCGCCCGGCCGATGTACGTCAGTTACTGGCAATGACCAAAGCATTAGTGAAGTAAACGTCCTGCCCTCCCACAACCTGCGGGAGGGAAACGCACACGATAAAGGAGCCACCATGCACACTGCCCGACATCTGCTTGCTGCTTCACTCTCCCTGCTAGCGACCAGCGTCATTGCTCAGACGCAGTACGCTTGGGTGGGAACTTACAACCCCAACGGCGAAGGCGTTTACCGCTTTACTGTTGATCCACAATCCGGCGCGCTGGGCAACAAAACGTTGGTCAGCACACTGCCGAATGCGGCGCAGCTTACCGTTTCGCAGGATGGCAAAACATTGTATGTCGCCAGCGAAGTGGAAAAGGGCGTGGTGCAGGCGCTGCGTATTGACGATAACGGCGCATTGCAGGAACTGAACCAGGTGTCATCCGGTGGTGCCGGGCCGGTTTATCTGGCGCTGACGCCGAATGGGCGCTATCTGCTGGTGGCGAATTACGTCAGCGGTTCGATTGCCGTACTGCCGGTAAAAGCCGACGGTAGCCTCGGCGAGGCGGTGGACAGCCAACAGGATCAGGGCGAAGCGGGAGCTGCCAAACCCGCAGCAGCCGTGGAGGGCAGCTTTGCCATCAGCGATCATAACGGCCCGCATGCGCATATGATTGCCGCCGATCCGCAGGGAAAATTTGTTTTCTCGACCGATCTGGGGCTGGATCGTATTTATCAGTACCGACTGGAGGCGCAAAGTGGCAAGTTAACGCCTAACGAGCCACCTTTTATCAACGCGTCTTCAAAAGGCGCCGGGCCGCGTCACTTTGTCTTTACGCCAAAAGGCGATGGGCTGTGGTTGATCAATGAAGAGGCCTCAACATTGACATACTACTCGCTGGACAGCACAAGCGGAACGCTGAAAGAGGGCAAAACCACCTCGGCGCTGCCAGCAGCGTACAAAGGCACCAGCTTTGCCGCTGGCCTGGTACTCAGTCGGGATGGTAAACAACTGTATGTGGCTAACCGTCTGCATAACAGCGTGGCGCACTTTAGCGTACAGCCGGATGGCACGCTGGCGCATCAGGATGATGTCTGGACGCGCGGCGACTATCCGCGCTCGCTGACGCTGGATAACCAGGGGCGCTGGCTGTACGTCATGAATCAACGTAGCGACAATATCACCCGTTTTCGCGTTGCGAAGGACGGTAAGCTAAATTTTGCGCCGGATTACACGCCGGTGGGTAGCCCATCTCAGATGGTCATTTCCTCTTACTAAGCCAGGAGACTGATGTGCGATTCCCGAACCAACGTTTAGCGCAGTTGTTTATGATGTTGCAAAACGAGACACTGCCGCAGGATGAACTGGCACAAAGGCTGTCGGTCTCCACGCGTACCGTTCGGGCCGATATCACCGCCTTAAATGCGCTGCTGGAGCACCACGGCGCACAGTTTATTTTGACGCGCGGCAGCGGTTATCAACTGAAGATTGATGACGCTACGCGTTACCAGACATTACAGGCTGCCCGCCCGCGCGCGCTGCGCATTCCCCGCAGTGGGCCGGAGCGTGTGCACTACCTGGTGGTACGGTTTCTGACCTCTGCCTTTTCCCTGAAGCTGGAAGATCTGGCGGATGAGTGGTTTGTCAGCCGTGCCACGCTGCAAAACGACATGATCGAAGTGCGCGAGTGGTTTTCCCGTTATCGTCTGACGCTGGAAACTCGTCCGCGCCACGGCATGAAGCTATTTGGCAGCGAGATGGCGCTGCGCGCCTGTCTGACGGATCTGCTATTTGAGCTGGCGCAGCAAAACGCGCACAACCCGCTGATCACTGAAGAGGCGCTCAACCCTGGCGTGCCAGAAGCGCTGGCCGCCATTCTGCATGACTGCTTTAGCCACTATCACATTCGCCTGACTGATGAGGGCGATCTGTTTATCCGCCTCTATTGTGCAGTGGCGGTGCGGCGTATCAGCGAAGGGTATCCGCTCTCGGAATTTACCGCCGAAGATGGCGATGAGAACGTGCGCGATGCAGCGCGTGCCATTTCTGCCGCGCTACAGCAACTGGCGGGAAAACCGCTGGCGGCGTCGGAAGAACACTGGCTGCGGGTGCATATTGCCGGGCGGCGAGTGCAGGAGATTGCGCCGAGTGCCATTAGCGCGGACGACGACGAAACGCTGGTGAACTACATTCTCGGCTATATCAATACGCACTATAACTACAACCTGCAGAGTGACGATCAACTACATGCGGATTTACTGACGCATATTAAAACCATGATCACCCGCGTGCGTTACCAGATCATGATCCCTAACCCGTTGCTGGATAACATTAAACAGCATTATCCGATGGCCTGGGATATGACGCTGGCGGCGGTATCCAGTTGGGGAAAATACACGCCATATGTCATCAGCGAAAACGAAATTGGCTTCCTGGTGCTGCATATTGGCGTAGGGCTTGAGCGCCATTACAACATTGGCTACCAGCGCCAGCCGCGCGTGCTGCTGGTGTGCGATGCCGGGAATGCGATGGTGCGGATGATTGAAGCGGTGCTGGCGCGAAAATATCCGCAAATTGTTATCTCCCGCACCGTAACGCTGCGCGACTACGAGCAGTGCGACGGTATTGCGGAAGATTTTGTTATTTCCACTGCGCGGATCAGCGAGAAAGACAAACCGATCGTCACCATCGCGCCTTTCCCCACTGATTACCAACTGGAGCAGATCGGCAAGTTGGTGCTGGTAGACAGGACGCGTCCGTGGATGCTGGAAAAGTATTTTGATGCCGCGCATTTCCGCATTATCGACGGCGCGATGGATCAGCAGACGCTGTTTAAAACCCTTTGCGATCAGCTTCAGGATGAAGGTTTTGTCGGCACAGAGTTTGTTGATTCCGTGGTGGAGCGTGAAGCGATTGTCAGCACCATGCTCGGCGAAGGCATTGCATTGCCGCACGCGCTGGGGTTGCTGGCGAAAAAAACCGTTGTCTACACCGTGCTCGCGCCAAAAGGCATTCAGTGGGGCGAGGAGATCGCGCATGTCATCTTCCTGCTGGCGATCAGCAAAAGCGAGTATGAAGAGGCGATGGCGATCTACGATATTTTTGTCACTTTCCTGCGCGAACGTGCAGTATCAAGGCTTTGCGATTGCGCCAATTTCGCCGCCTTCCGAAACGTGGCGATGGAGTGCGTCAGTCGGTTTTGACGGTGATGGTAATGGAAGCTCTTACGCAGTACTTCCATTACCGAGGTCATTTATTTGAAGGTGTAGGCAATACCGGCGCGTAAGCGCAACTGACGTTCGCTGGATGACGACGAACGATTAATGTCACCGAAGCTGATATACGGGCTCCATTCACGCTTATCACCAAGCGCGTAGTTGAACTGTAACTCCTGCTCATAATTGTATCGTTTGTTGGCAAAGAGATTTTCATCACCGTGCTGATAGATCAATTTATAGGTGGTGGTTAAATTAGCAATGTTGTACCGCAAATAACCGTCAACACGGTTGACGGTGCGATGCCTGTTAGTACTGCAATTTGCACAGCCGCTATTATCATGGGCATAATCAGTCAACTCCAGTCGATACAATCCGCCGACTGACCAGCGCTCATTAATTTTGTACCACGGCGATATACCCACTTTCCATTCGGTTCGTGTCGAGTTAAATTCCGGCTGCAGCAGCGGAGAAATAGTCCAGTTGCCGAAACTGTATTTCTTCGCTAGTGTCATTTCTACTGCATTGAGTACCGGATCTTCATAATATTTGTCTTTTATATCCGCGCCGCCTGTTTTAAATTTTGTTTCGACTGCGAATGAGAAGTCTTGCGGCAACTGCGTCGCTAACGTTAATTTGTCATAGTGTGTTCTGTCACGCAGTCGATATTCATGGCGGTAATCCAGACTGACGTTTCTTAATATAATATCGTCTGCTGTGGCATAGCCGGTTGAGACAAGGGTGATAGAGGCACAGAGTGTATTGCATATTTTTCTATTCATTTGTCGAAATCCTTTCGTTTTTTGTTGACAAGGGAAAGAGACCGTATTGCAGTGAATAGCTGAAATACGGTCCGAAAAAAATAATTATTCGCTCAGGGTGATTATGTCGTACATTACACTACCGCCATTCAGTTGCAGCGTAATCGTATTATTGCCATTATGTAATAATGCTTTGCTTATCGGTAATGTCGCGAGGTGATATTTCCCATTGCGTAATGCGCCACGATAAATTGTTTTATCATTGCTATATTTCAGCGTATCCAGTACCTTTCCATTGACTTTTACCACCAACGATGGCGCGCTGTTACTGCTACCCATGCCACTATTACTGGCAGCGGCAAGCGCAATATGCAGGGTATAGGTGGGTTTATCTGGCTTAAGTGTAAAACGGATATCCCAGTTGCCTGGTTTGGTCTGTGCGTAATACCAGTCGCGGCTATAGTCGCTGCGCCCAATATCAAATTTCAGATCGGCGGGAACGTCGTTCTGCCAATGATAGCCCCGTTTTTTGTTGCCAAAACGGAACTCACGAGCTTGACGATCGGCCTGGCCAATCGCCCAAAGAACCTTTGGTGAGGGAGGCAGCGTGATATCGCTCAGCGTCTGCTTTTCGCCTTCGATCACCACGGATCGCTGAACCAACACTCCCGGCTGTGTACCGCTCGTGGCATAAACGGCAAGCTGATACTGGCCCGGCGTCACATGCTCAAACCTGTATGCACCCGTGTTATCGGTGGCGGTGGAGAAGAGATAGCCGCGTGTCTGCACATCAAAAGGTTCATCAGAAGACGATAGCACCACCGTGACCGGTGTTGGGCTGGCGATACTGCCGCTCACCTGCGTACGCTTGTCGACATAGCGCGCGTCATCGACCCAGTGATAGGGCCAGTTGGCACGTTCGGTGGCTGCCTGTTTCCCCGCATCGGTGAGCATTTGTGTGTTGTTACCCTGGTTGATATAGAGCAGCCACGGGCCATACACTTTTTTCCAGCCCGGCGGCGCCTGCATATCCGGTGTACCCATATGTGCGCCGGTCATGTAGTTCAGGATAATCGCATCCTGATGCACCATTAAATCCTGTTTTAACGTATCGCCGGAAAAATATTCTCCGCTGGCGTGGATCAGCCATGCGCCGAAATCTTTGCCATAAACGCCCCAGAATGCGCTACCGCGCTGGTATCCGGCGAAATCATATTTCGTGTAGACACTCCCGTCGGGCAATTGCCAGGTTTCATCTTGCACTTCAGGCATTTTTTCCAGTTCAGCATATAAATAGGGTTTTCCGTGGCTCTCGCCGTTATAAATATGATCAAGTAGCTGCGGGTTAAAACGATACACGTTACGTAATTCGCTGATCGGGACATTTTGCTTACCGGTATTTTCTGCTACGACATAGCTATACAGACCGCTGATGCCTCTGCGCATAATTAGGTGGTACTCCAGACGAAGCAAGCTTTTTTTTTCATCTATCCATGCAATATGTACGATATCTTTATCATTACGAATAATTTCCAGTCGTTCTGGAAGAAAATCTTTAACTCCTTTAGAATAAAAATCGAGATATGCGCTGCGCGTTTTGCTCGGATCGCGCTGTGCGCCGGAAAGTGACGTCACCAGGTTAACACCATTTTTTATAATGGCCGTCGCGCTGGCATCATTTTTAAATTCAACGTGTAGTAATCCATTATCCAGCGTAGCATTCATCCCACTGATGATTAGTGATACGGGTAAGTTTGTCTCGCTATAACCGTAAGTCGAAAATAACAATAAAGCGGCAATTCCATTGCGGATATGCATGGTTTTTGTTCCTGTAGTAGAACCATATTCCCTGAGGGTTGAATGGTTTTTTTAATGATAAGGTAGGGTGCTTAAAAAATGTAAATTGTAATTATCCAGGTGATTTAAAATATTCAGGAGAGTAAACCGATGTTTTTTCGAACACCTTTGCCTTATTGCCAGCGCAGCGGCTTCTTTGGCAATCAGGTGAAGAAATGAACGATCCTTATCTAAAATAAAAAAATTTTCTAAAAGTTGAAATATAGTTTTGATTATTTACTTTTAAATTAACTGGTTGATTTTGCGATGAAGTAAAAGATTAATAATTAATGCGCTAAGTATTTAAAATGCATTTAAGCCTGTCGGGCGGAAAAGGGGAAATGCAGTCCATCTTTAACAACCGGCGGCGCTGCATGGAAGAAGAAGGGAAGGTTTCATAGCCATTTCAAAACGATGACGCATATGCCGCCGATGCAGTATGTCAAATCAGTGCGGCTGCATCAGGCGCGAATGTTGATGGTTTGCCAGGAGATGACCGCCGCTGCATCCAGCTTCTGACTTTATCTCTTCGTACTGAGTTTTTGCGAGCCGCTTTCCAGAACTGTATGTAATGCAAATGTAATGCTATATTGCATTACGCATTTTCTTTTTACCGGGGGCATAATGGCTACGCTAAATGTACGACTGGATGACAATCTCAAGAAAGAGGCCTGGGCTGTGCTGGAAAAACTCAATATTACGCCGACGGAAGCTGTTCGCATGCTGTTTCAGTATGTGGCAGAAAATGGACGTATGCCGATTAAGACCGTGGCGGTGAGCGACGATGAAGAAGCGCTGTTGAAAATCGTCAGGGAGCGGCTGGCAAATCCGCAGAAAGGCATCAGGGTTACTCTGGATGACCTATGAACTGGTCTTTGATCCGCGGGCATATCGGGAGTGGAAAAAGCTGGGGGAGACAGTAAGAGCGCAATTCAAAAAGAAAATTGTGGAGGTTTTGATTCAACCACGGATTGAGGCAGCACGACTGCATGACTTTCCGGATTGCTATAAGATCAAACTCAGGTCGTCTGGCTACCGACTGATTTATCAGGTCCGGGATAATATCGTGATGGTGTTTGTTATCGCTGTGGGAAAGCGAGAAAAGTCGACCGCTTACCGGCAGCCCCGTAAGCGGTTGTAGCGGTATTCACCGCAAATGATGTACAACCTGGTTGCTGCTGCCGCGCCAGATCAACATCGGGTCTTTCAGATCCTGAACGAATTTGCCGTCAACCAGCACGTTGATCAGGGACACCACCTCAAGCTGGGCGGCATTCAGTTCATCCATTTTGTAACCGGTCCACACCCAGATATCTTTGCCGGGGCATTCGGCGCGGATGCGGGTTACCAGCTTTAAAATGTCCGGCACGTTCTGCGGGTGCAGCGGGTCGCCGCCGGAGAGCGTAATGCCCTGGCGTTTAACGCGCGTATCGTTGAGATCGGCGATGATGCGATCTTCCATCTCAGATGTAAATGGAACGCCAGAATTGAGCCGCCAGGTGCTTTTGTTGTAGCAACCGGGGCATTCGTGTACACAGCCGGAGACGAACAGGGTGCAGCGTGTGCCGGGGCCGTTGACAATGTCTACAGGGTAGTATTGGTGGTAATTCATTTTTCCTCGTCGCATTTGGCGCTGTAGCTGCGTTGGCTGCTCGAGCGCACCCGAGTCACTTACTGGAGTAAGCTCCCCGGGATTTACTCGTTTGCCGCCTTGCTACAACATCAACTGCTTAGAGGAAACGCATCAGACAGAAAATGGTAGCGGCAGAAAACGTAGGCCCGATAAGCGTAGCGCCATCGGGCAATCAGCTACGGTGACGTTGTTGACCGTGTGCCCGGCGCGGGTAAACGCCATTCACCGGGCAACGGAAGTATTAACCGAGTTGCCCGTTACCGAGGTGTTTCACGCGGCGTTTAACTTCTTCCTGTTTACCGGCGTTAAACGGGCGGGCATCCGGGCTGCCGAGATAACCGCAAACGCGGCGCGTGACTGAAACGCGCGCAGCGTCGTGGTTACCGCATTTCGGGCAGGTGAAACCTTTACTGGTGCACTCGAACTCGCCGGTAAAACCACACTCGTAACACTCATCAATGGGCGTATTGGTACCGTAGTACGGCACATGCTGATAGCTGTAATCCCAGACATCTTCCAGCGCCCGCAAGTTGTGCTGAATGTTCGGATACTCGCCGTAGCAGATAAAACCGCCGCTGGCCAAAGGCGGATACGGCGCTTCGAAATCGATCTTGTCGTACGGGTTAACCTTTTTCTCGACGTCGAGGTGGAAGCTGTTGGTGTAGTAGCCTTTGTCGGTCACCCCATCCACCACGCCAAACTCAGCGGTATCAAGGCGGCAGAAGCGGTCGCACAGGTTCTCACTAGGCGTGCTGTAGAGGCTGAAACCGTAACCGGTTTCTTCTTTCCACTGATCGACCGCCTGGCGCAGGCGTTCGACAATGGCCACCCCTTTCGCCCGCAGCGCTTCGCTGTCGTAAATATGCTTATTGCCGGAGAGTGCGTTGATGGTTTCGTGAACGCCAATATAGCCCAGCGAAATCGACGCGCGGCCATTTTTGAAAATAGAGGAAACATCGTCGTCTGCCTTCAGACGTACGCCGCATGCACCTTCCATATAAAGGATCGGTGCCACGCGCGCTTTCACGCCTTCCAGACGAGCGATACGGGTCATCAGCGCTTTACGCGCCAGTTCCAGGCGGTTGTCGAGCAGTTTCCAGAACGCCGCTTCGTTGCCTTTCGCTTCCAGCGCGATGCGCGGCAGGTTCAGACTGATAACGCCCAGGTTGTTACGTCCGTCGTGGATCTGCTCGCCGTTCTCTTCATAGACGCCGAGGAAGCTGCGGCAACCCATTGGCGTTTTGAACGAGCCGGTGACCTTAACAACTTGATCGTAGTTCAGAATATCCGGATACATACGCTTGCTTGCGCACTCCAGCGCCAGCTGCTTGATGTCATAATTCGGATCATCAAACTTATGATTCAGTCCATCACGGATGGCGAACACCAGTTTCGGGAACACGGCAGTTTTGCGGTTTTTACCCAGACCGGCAATACGGTTACGCAGAATGGATTGCTGGATCAAACGGGATTCCCAACTGGTACCAAGGCCGAAACCAAAGGTGACGAATGGCGTCTGACCGTTGGCAGTGTGCAGCGTGTTCACTTCATATTCCAGCGACTGGAACGCGTCGTAACACTCTTTCTCGGTACGGCTGTGGGCATAGCCGTCGGCGTCCGGAATTTGCCACTCTGCTGCTACCTTGCGATGCTTTTCAAAGCTGGCGGTGACAAACGGCGCCAGCACTTCATCGATACGGTTAATGGTGGTGCCGCCGTAGATATGGCTGGCAACCTGGGCGATGATCTGCGCGGTGACGGCGGTAGCGGTCGAGATCGATTTCGGCGGTTCGATCTCCGCGTTACCCATTTTAAAGCCGTGCGTCAGCATACCTTTCAGATCGATCAGCATGCAGTTGAACATCGGGAAGAACGGCGAGTAATCCAGATCGTGATAGTGGATTTCGCCGCGTTCGTGTGCCAACACGACATCGCGTGGCAGCAAGTGCTGACGTGCATAGTGTTTGGCAACAATCCCTGCCAGCAAATCGCGCTGCGTCGGGATCACTTTACTGTCTTTGTTGGCGTTCTCGTTCAGCAGCGCTGAGTTGGTCTGCTCGACAAGCCCGCGAATATCCTGGTTCAGGCGGCCACGTTTTTCACGCGCGATATCGCGATCGTGGCGATATTCGATATAGGCACGCGCCAGTTGTTTGTACGGCCCGGACATCAACTGGTTTTCAACGGCCGTCTGGATCTCGCTGATGTCAACCTGCGACCGATCCTGCATTTGACGACTGATTACGTCTGCGACGGTGGCGCAATAATCTGCGTCATCGACTCCCGCTGCTTTAGCTGCACGCAAAATCGCTTCTTGAATGCGCTCTGATTTGAAAGGCACTTTACAGCCATCTCGTTTCATCACATGCGGTGTCATGATTACTCCATTTTAAAAAACAGGTTATCCACAATGGAAGACGCACTGATGGCTTAGCTATTCATTACTAAAACCAATTAGTTTGTCTCGTTTTGGCCCGTGTTATCCACAGCGTGTATAGCTTCCCGTGGGGACGGCGTGTTTGAATAGTAGACGGTAAATACAAGATGTTGGGCCGAAGAGCATTCTAATTTCTATATATAGTGATTTGCATCAAACATGTTTGCGTTTTTATTGACTCAGGACAAAGTAAAAATTTGATAGCACAGAGGACGGGCAGCCTGGCGCAATGTAAATTTTAGCGTTCTCTTTTTGACTAAAAATGCAGCAAAAACAGCAGGCTTATGCCTGCTGTCGTGTTTGCGTTTACCAGGAGAAGTCTAAGACTGTCGCCACCACACGGCTTCGAACGGACGAAGCACCATGTCGCCAGGTTTTGTGGAGATTTCGGCATAATTGCTGATCACAACTTGCCAGTCGCCGGGTATCTCTTCCGGATGCCACGGCTGAAATGTGTTGCTCAGATTCGCAATAACCAGCAGCGTTTCGCCCTGCCACTGGCGGCGGTAACACCACAGATACGGATGTGTGGGCAGCAGATCCTGATAATCGCCCCAGGTGAGCAGCGGCAGCGTTTTACGCAGACGGATGAGCTTCTGGTAGGTATAAAACACCGAGTCCGGATCGCTGATGGCCTTCTCAACGTTGATTTCACGGTAGTTGTCGCACAGGCCAATCCACGGCTCACCAGTGGTGAAGCCAGCATTTTTGCTGGCGCTCCACTGCATCGGCGTACGGCTATTGTCGCGGGATTTACTGGCCAGAATCGGCAGCAGTTCTTCTGGCTCACGTCCGGCGGCGCGCTGCTCAGCGAACATATTGTGGCTTTCAACATCGCGGTAATCGGTAATGCGGGAAAAGTGCGGGTTGGTCATGCCAATCTCTTCGCCCTGATAAATATAGGGCGTGCCCTGCATACCGTGCAAAACCATCGCCAGCATTTTGGCGGCCGGAACGCGCAGTATGCCTTCATCGCCAAAGCGTGATGCAATGCGTGGCTGATCGTGGTTACACCAGAATAGCGCATTCCATGCGACGTTATGCATCCCCTGCTGCCAGTGGCGGAACAGCGCTTTTAGCGCCAAATAATCCGGCCGGGCGAGAACCCATTTTTCGCCGTTGGGGTAGTCCACCTTCAGGTGGTGAAAATTAAAAGTCATCGACAGTTCACTACCGTCCAGCGCGCCATAGTGCTTACAGTTCGCCAGCGAAGTAGAAGACATTTCGCCCACCGTCATCAGTTCACGCGGCTGGAAAACCTCGCGGCTCATCTCCTGCAGAAACTCATGCACTCGCGGGCCATCGGTATAAAAGCGTCGACCATCTCCGTCGTGATCGTCGGGGAAATCCTGTTCTTTGGAGATCAAGTTGATGACATCGAGACGTAAACCGTCAACGCCGCGATCCGCCCAGAAAGCGCAGACATCTTTTAGCGCGTCGCGGACCGCCGGGTTTTCCCAGTTGAGATCGGCTTGTTCCGGCGCAAAAAGGTGCAAATAGTATTGGCCGCTCTGGCTATGCCAGCGCCACGCGCTGCCGCCGAATTTGGAACGCCAGTTGTTCGGCGGTATGTCTGGTTCGCCGTCGCGCCAGATATAGAAACTGCGGTAAGGGCTGGTGGGATCCTGCGCCTCCTGAAACCAGGCATGCTGCGTTGAGGTGTGATTGAACACCATATCCAGAATCAGGCGGATCCCGCGTTGGTGCGCCTGTGCTACCAGTTCGTCAAAGTCTTCCAGCGTACCGTAAGCGGGGTCAATAGCGCTGTAATTCGCTACGTCGTAACCGTTATCGATCTGTGGGGAAATGTAGAACGGTGTCAGCCAGATGGCATCCACACCCAGGGTTTGCAAATAGTCGAGGCGGGCGATAACGCCGCGTAAATCACCGGTACCGCTGCCGGTCGAGTCCTGAAAACTTTTTGGGTAAATCTGATAAATGACGCCGTTTTGCCACCAGTGGGGAAGGGTATTCATAACAATTCCTGCGAAAACAAAGGGGCACAAACGCGCCCCAAACATTACACAATCTGCAAAGTGCCTTGACGGAATTTGCGCTGATAAACAAAGGAAGTGAGGGCAACAGGGATCACCACAGCGATGGCCATCGCAAGCGTATAAACCTGCCAGTAGGTGGGTTGAATGGAGAGAATGCCTGGCAAACCGCCGACGCCGATACCATTCGCCATTACGCCGTTCAGACCACACAGCAACCCGGCGAAGCCGGAGCCAACCATGGCGCACAGCATCGGGAAGCGGTATTTCAGGTTAATGCCGTACATCGCGGGTTCGGTTACGCCTAAAAAGGCGGAGATGGCGGCAGGCACGGAGACCTCACGTTCATTTTGTTTACGGCTGGCGATGATGATACCGACCACTGCCGAGCCCTGAGAGATATTGGAAAGCGCAATCAGTGGCCATACCGGCGTGCCGCCCATGCTCTGGATCATCTGCATATCGATCGCCAGCGTGGTTTGATGTACGCCAGTGATAACCAGCGGCGCATAGAGAAAACCAAACAGCGCAGCGCCAATCGGGGCAAAGCTGCCGGTCATCAGATGACGAACCATATAAGCCACGCCATCGCCAATCATGCGGCCGAACGGGCCGATAAAGGCGTGGGCGAGGAACACCGCCAGCATTAACGAGCAGACCGGTACGACAACCAGATAGAGATAATCCGGCACCAGGCGTTTTAAGCGCGTTTCAATCACACCCAGCATCAGACCCGCCAGCAGAGCCGGGATAACCTGCGCCTGATAACCGACTTTAGCGATGGTAAACAGGCCGAAATTCCATACTTCCGGCGTTTGCGAACCCAGTAGATAGGCATTCATCAGTTGCGGTGACACCAGCGTGATGCCCAGTACAATCCCGAGGATCGGCGTTCCGCCCATTTTGCGCACTGCTGACCAGCAGATACCAACCGGCAAATAGAAGAAGATCGCTTCGCCAATCAGCCAAAGGAAGTCGTAGACCGTTTTCAGCGACGGGAACATTTGCGCCAGCGTCTGGCCATTGCTTATTGGTACATCGCCGATCACGTTACGAAAACCGAGAATCAGGCCTCCGCTGATCAGCGCCGGCAGCAGCGGGAAAAAGATCTCCGCGAAATGAGAGATCAGGCGCTCGTGCCATTTCATATTTTGGCGCGCCGCCAGCTTGGCCTGTTCTTTATCAGCATGCGCCAGGCCAGTGGCTTCGCGCAGCGCCTGGTAGTAGTCGCCAACGTTGGTGCCGATCACCACCTGAAACTGTCCGGCATTGGTGAAACAGCCTTTAACCATCGGCAACTGCTCAATCTCTTGCGGGTTGGCCGCTGCCGGATTGTTCAACACGAAGCGTAACCGCGTAATACAGTGGCTGACAGTAGCGATGTTTTCACGCCCGCCCACCAGTGCGATCAACTTCTCGATATCTGATTGATTTACTTTGCCCATCAAGGTGCCTCTCGAAGGAGAAATGATGCGTAATGACCGGAGCAAAGCGTAACCAGTAGCAAAAAAATAAAAAATGGGAACGTTCCCTAAATCAAGCGAAGATCACAATAAACCGTACGGCACAATCAGACGAGTTTGGCGGGGATCACAATTTGTCGTAAATCAGCACGACCATTAACTTGTTCGATTAACTGGGCAGCGGCCTGGCGGCCTGCCTGAGCATATCCCGGATCGACGGTAACAATTTCCGGGTGCAGGAACTTCATTAACGGCGTGTTACCCACGCTGGCAAGTTGCAGGTTTTCGATGCGCTGTTGCTGCAAGTATTTGCTGGCACCCAGCGCCAGCGTATCGGTAGCGCACAGTAGCGCAGTGGTTTGCGGCGTCAGCACTTCAGCAACATGGTCGTAACCCTGCTTCATGGCAAGGCCCGGCAGCACGGAGAGCGGCTCAAGCTGGTATTGCTGGCAGCATGCCAGATAAGCATCGTGGCGGAGTTTGCCGGTAGTGACATCACTTTGCGGTACGCCGATAAAGCTGATATGGCGATGGCCCTGAGCGTAGAGTTTTTCCATCAATAGCTGAATGGCGCCCTCGTCGTCGTAACAAACCGAAGAAAAACCATTTGCGTCGCGCGCCAGCAGCACCAACGATGACTGCCAGGAGGCCAGCAGCTCTTCGGTAATGCCGGTAAAACCAAACAGCACGACGCCGTCGATATTGCGGTGACTCAGCATCTGCAAATGCTCGCCGACCAGTTCCGGCGAAAACTGGCTCTCCATCATGATCGGGTCGTAACCCTGTTCGTAGAAGGCGGGGAGCATGGTCTGTACCGCCAGGTTTTCCGACAGGGAATCGAGACGCGAGACGATAATCGCCACCACTTTGTCGCTTTGTCCGCGCATGGCGCGTGCGGAACGGGAAGGGGAGAAACCGTGTTGATTGACGATGGCCTCCACTTTTTCGCGCGTCCGCTGGCTCACGCCGCTTTCATTATTCAGCACGCGGGAAACGGTGGATTTCCCCACCCCGCTTAAACGCGCAATATCTTTGATTGTCAGCCGGTTTTGCATGCGTCCAGTCCTGTTCCTTATTAAGGCGTATTGCAGAATAGAAGAGTTTCGTTCAGGTTCCAACCGCTCAGCAATGAGCTAAGTCTGGTTTATGCACTTTGCGCGGCTAAATATCGTTGCGTATACGTTTGGTTTAATTCAGCGGAGCTATGATGCCGCCACGTAGTTTTACGAATGCAATTCTTACCCTTACCGGAGGCCTGATGGATCCCGATCCCACACCTCTCCCGCGATGGAGAACTTCCCGGTAAGCCTGCTTTTGCTGCCTTACCGGATGCGTAAGGTAGCGACATTCTTGTCCCTGCCCAAACAGAAACGCCAGTTGGCGCGGCGTTGCTACGTCATTTGCGAAAAATTTATACCCATTATTCATGCTGTATCGAGGCGGCAAGGTATTCAACTCCTCGCTTAGCGCCAGGGGTTTACCGCTGCGATCGGGCCTGAAAGATGATGTGCAGAAGGCACCCGTGTGATGCGGGGGCAAGGATATAACAATGTTGAAAAACTTCACCCGGCAGCTCTTCGCTCGCCTGAACCGCCATTTACCGCGTCGCCTGGTACAGCGCGATCCGCTGCCCGGCGTACAGACCGTCAGCCACGATGATATTCCCGCGTCGATGGGCGAACGCTGCCTGTCGATTGCTGCGATGGAACCGACACTGCTGTGGCAAACTTTTGCCAGCCACCCGGAAGGGCTCACCGCGCAGGAAGTGGCGAAGGCGCGCGAAACTCACGGTGAAAACCTGATCCCGGCGCAGAAACCGTCACCGTGGTGGGTACATCTGTGGAGCTGCTACCGCAACCCGTTCAACTTGCTGCTCACCTGCCTTGGGGTGATTTCTTATGCTTCGGAAGATCTGTTCGCCTCTGGCGTGATTGCGCTGATGGTGGCGATTTCCACCTTGCTCAACTTCCTGCAAGAAGCGCGTTCCACCAAAGCAGCGGATGCGCTGAAAGCGATGGTCAGCAACACCGCGACGGTGCTGCGGGTGGTGAATGAAAAGGGCGAGAATAACTGGTGCGAGATCCCTATCGATCAACTGGTGCCAGGCGATATCGTCAAGCTGGCGGCGGGCGACATGATCCCGGCGGATCTACGCGTTTTGCAGGCGCGGGATCTGTTCGTTGCCCAGGCGTCACTAACTGGTGAATCTCTGCCGGTAGAAAAAGTGGCAACCAGCCGCCAGACGGAGCAGAAAAACCCGCTTGAGTGCGACACGCTGTGCTTTATGGGCACCAATGTGGTGAGCGGAACCGCACAGGCAATGGTGGTTGGCACGGGCGGCAACACCTGGTTCGGGCAACTGGCCGGGCGCGTCAGTGAACAAGAAAGCGAACCGAACGCCTTTCAGAAAGGGATCAGCCGCGTCAGCATGCTGCTGATCCGCTTTATGCTGGTGATGACGCCGATCGTTTTGTTGATCAACGGCTTTACCAAAGGTGACTGGTGGGAAGCGGCGCTGTTTGCCCTCTCGGTTGCCGTTGGCCTGACGCCGGAAATGTTGCCGATGATTGTGACCTCGACGCTGGCGCGCGGCGCGGTAAAACTGTCGAAACAGAAAGTGATCGTTAAACATTTGGATGCGATCCAGAACTTTGGCGCGATGGATATTCTGTGTACCGACAAAACAGGTACTCTGACGCAGGATAAGATCGTGCTGGAAACGCACACCGATATCAGCGGCAAGGTCAGCGAATGGGTGCTGCACAGCGCATGGCTGAACAGCCACTATCAGACCGGGCTGAAAAACCTGCTGGACACCGCCGTGCTGGAAGGCGTCGATGCGGAAGTGGCGCAGACGCTCTCTTCGGGCTGGCGCAAAGTGGATGAGATCCCGTTTGATTTTGAACGCCGCCGGATGTCGGTGGTGGTTGCCCAACAGGCTGATGTGCATCAACTGATCTGCAAAGGCGCGCTGACGGAAATTCTCAGCGTGTGCTCACAGGTACGTTTTAATGGCGAGATTTTCCCGCTGGATGACACCATGCTGCGGCGCATTGAACGCGTCACCAGCACCCTGAACCGCCAGGGGCTGCGCGTGGTGGCGGTAGCGACCAAATACCTGCCCGCGCGCACGGGAGATTATCAGCGTGCGGATGAATCGGATCTGATCCTCGAAGGCTACATTGCGTTCCTCGATCCGCCGAAAGAAACCACCGCTCCGGCACTGAAGGCACTAAAAGCCAGCGGCATCACCGTTAAGATCCTCACCGGCGACAGCGAGCTCGTGGCCACCAAAGTGTGCCATGAAGTTGGGCTGGAAGTGGGCGATGCGCTGACCGGCAGCGAAATTGAACATTTGAGCGATGATGAACTGGCGCAGATGGCGAAACATATTACGCTGTTTGCCCGCCTGACGCCGCTGCATAAAGAGCGCATTGTTCGCTTGCTGAAACGTGAAGGGCATGTGGTCGGCTTTATGGGCGACGGCATTAACGATGCCCCGGCGCTGCGCGCGGCGGATATCGGTATTTCCGTGGATAGCGCGGTCGATATCGCCCGTGAAGCCGCCGATATCATCCTGCTGGAAAAGAGTCTGATGGTGTTGGAAGAAGGGGTTATTGAAGGGCGTCGGACGTTCTCCAACATGCTGAAATACATTAAAATGACGGCCAGTTCTAACTTTGGTAACGTCTTCAGTGTGCTGGTTGCGAGTGCCTTCCTGCCGTTTCTGCCGATGCTGCCATTACACTTACTGATTCAGAACCTGCTGTATGATGTATCGCAGGTGGCGATCCCGTTTGATAACGTTGACGACGAGCAAATTGCTAAACCGCAGCGCTGGAACCCGGCAGATCTCGGGCGGTTTATGATCTTCTTCGGGCCGATCAGTTCAATCTTCGATATTGTGACCTTCTGCGTGATGTGGTGGGTGTTCAAAGCCAATGTGCCGGAAGCGCAAACTCTGTTCCAGTCTGGCTGGTTTGTGGTTGGCTTACTGTCGCAAACGTTGATTGTGCATATGATCCGTACCCGTCGCGTGCCGTTTATTCAGAGCTGCGCCGCATGGCCGCTGATTGTCATGACGCTGATGGTGATTTGCGTCGGCATTGCGCTGCCGTTCTCTCCGCTGGCGAGCTACCTGCAATTGCAGGCGCTGCCACTGAGCTACTTCCCGTGGCTGGTGGCGATTCTGGCAGGTTATATGACGTTGACCCAGTTGATGAAAGGCTTTTACAGCCGTCGCTATGGCTGGCAGTAATCCGTTAATTGCCTGGTGGCGCTATGCTTACTGGGCCTACGGTACTGTTGCGTGCGGTGAGGAAAGTCGTTTTGCCGCGTTTCATGCCGGATGACGGCGGGCTTAGCTGATGTGCGGAATGTTACAGGCCGGATGGCGGCTTCGCTTATCCGGCCTGTAAACGGGTTTGCCGGATAAGTTTTGCGGCCACCCGGTATACGAATTAGCGACGTACGGCGATCGCTTCAATCTCGATTTTCACATCTTTCGGCAGGCGCGCCACTTCCACGCAGGAACGCGCCGGGAAGGTGGCGTTATGCTCGGCGAAAAAGGCTTCGTAAGTGGCGTTAACGGTGGCGAAATCGTTAAGATCTTTCACGAACACTGTGGTTTTCACAATGTCGCCCACTTTCAGACCGGCAGCTTCGACGATCGCTTTCACGTTGTCGAGAGACTGGCGTGCCTGTGCGGCGACATCTTCCGGCACGCTGCCGGTTTTCGGATCGACCGGGATCTGGCCGGATGTGAGGATCATATTGCCGAGATCAACAGCCTGCACATAAGGGCCGATGGCAGCTGGCGCATTTTCCGTCGCGATAACTTTAGTCATGATGTTTCCTGAATATCAGCGGTAATAAGGTGGCGGTCATTATACACGTTATCGCACAGACCGCCTCTTTACTGGCTGGGCGTTAATTGGCCAGCACGACGTGATGCGAGAACTCTTTCTCGCAGTATTTGCACTTCAGCGCGATATCCTGCTCGCGTTGTTTCACCGCAAAGCTGGAAGCGACCGGCTCGGCATGGCTGATGCAGTTGCTGTTCGGGCACACCAGTACGCCATTGATGCGTTCCGGCAGGTTCGGGCGCGATTTGCCCACCACTTCATACTCATCAATCCGGTTGACGGTGGCCTGCGGCGCATACAGCGCCAACTGGTTGACCTGCTCATCGGTGAGAAACGTGTTCTCGATTTTGATCAAATCTTTGCGACCCATTTCGCCGGACGGCAGGTTAAGGCCGATGGTAATGCGCTGGTCGGTTTCCGTCAGTTTGAACAGCGTCAACAGCTTGAACCCGACGCGGGCAGGGATGTGGTCAATCACGGTGCCGCGTTTAATGGCTTCGACCTGAAGTTTATTATCGTGTGTCATTGTCGTTTCCCCCTTACAGAGCCAAATCGCGATTGAGAACCAGCGCCAGCAGAGCCTGGCGGGCGAAAATACCGTTGCCAGCCTGCTGGAAATACCAGGCGTGCGGTGTTTTATCAACGTCGGTGGTGATCTCGTCAATGCGCGGCAGCGGATGCAGCACCTTCATATTGCTGCGTGCGCCGGTCAGATCGCTGGCGCGCAAAACAAACTGCGCTTTGACGTTGGCGTATTCCGACGGGTCCAGACGCTCTTTCTGTACGCGGGTCATATAAAGGATATCCACTTCCGCCATCACCTCTTCGATGCTGGCGTGCACGCTCCAGGCCATGCCTTTCTCGTCGAGCATATCCAGAATGTACTGCGGCATCGCCAGTGCATCCGGGGCGATAAAGTAGAAGCGGTTGCTGCTGAATTTTGCCAGCGCCTGCGCCAGTGAATGCACGGTACGGCCATATTTCAGGTCGCCGACCATGGCGATATGCAGGTTTTCAAGGCGCCCCTGCGTCTCCTGAATGGTGAAGAGATCAAGCAGCGTTTGCGTCGGATGTTGGTTGGCGCCGTCACCAGCGTTCAGCACCGGAATACCGCCGGAAAATTCGGTCGCCAGACGCGCTGCGCCCTCCTGCGGGTGGCGCATCACAATGGCATCCACATAGGTGCTGATAACCGAAATGGTGTCTGCCAGCGTTTCGCCCTTCTTACCCAGCGACGTGTTGCTGCTGTCGGAAAAGCCGACTACGCTCGCGCCGAGACGGTGCATGGAGGTTTCAAATGACAGACGCGTACGGGTGGATGCTTCAAAGAAGCAACTGGCGATCACTTTATGCTTGAGCAGCTCTGGCTGGGGGTTGGCCTTCAGTCGTGCAGCGGTGTTAAGCACCAGTTCCAGTTCTTCGCGGCTGAGATCGTTTATGGAAATGATATGTTTCTGATATAGCGGATTAGCCATGGTTATCTCCTGACGACTGCGCAAAAAAAAGCCCCTCAATAGAGGGGCTGTGAAATAGGGTTAGCAACGGGAAAGAAAAACGGCAGGCCAGCGCCTTTTTTCAGACGCGGTAAGACAGTTTGTCGTACACACTGGACCATGCTTCCTCCCGGCAAATTGTCCCGGATTATACGCAGCTACTTTTTTGGATCAAGCGATTGATGCACATTTTACGCAGTGCAAACGGTTCTCTTTGAATACTAATGCGTTCTAAGTAGATAATTAATTTTTTTGTGTACTAACGCCGTATGCTTTACTGCTCTGGGCGCAACCCAGACAATACTGCTCCCTCCCACGACGCCGAGGATTTCTGGCAACTGGTGGTAATCCAGAATGCGTGCCACGGCGCGGCCATATCCGGCCACGGTGTGAATAAGGATAAATTCGCTATTATGCTCGACGCTGATCACCATTTCAGAGACAGTGCGGGCGGCGTCCGGCACCGGGCGTAGCTGCGGATTCAGCGCATAAATTTTTTGTCCTTTGGCGTTGCGGATTTTTATCACGCCGAGCAGGTTCAACAGGCGGGACACGGTGGACTGGCTAATAGAGTCAAAACCGTGGTAGTGCAAATCGCGACGGATTGCTTCCTGCGAAAGGTAGCTTTTTTCGCTAATCAAGCGCAGGCAAACGGCCAATTGAAGCTGCTCTTTCGGTGAATAATCTCCATATTCCATCATCTTTTTCTCGTATTCAGTTGCCGAAAAAAAACGCCCGGCAGCTCAACGACTGCCGGGCCTGGTTATGCCGTGCGCGGCCGGAAGCGACGCGTTACAGCAGGGCTCCAAGGCTCAGCGCCGCCATGATTACTACGGTCAATATCGCCAACAGCGGAGCAACCCACTTCAGATAACGGACGTAAGGAACATGGGCGATAGCCAGCCCTCCCATTACCACGGCGGAAGTCGGCGTTACCAGGTTGACGATGCCGGACGCGGATTGATAAGCGGTGACGACCAGGTCGCGGTTGACGTTAGCGAAATCGGCCAGCGGCGCCATTATCGGCATTGTCAGAACCGCAAGGCCAGAAGAAGAGGGCACGAGAAACGACAGCACTACTTCCAGCCAGTACATAACGTTAATAAACGCGACGGTGGATAACCCGCTGACCATGTTTTCGGCACTGTGCAAAATAGTATGAGTAATCATACCTTTGTCCATGATCACTACGATACCGCGGGCAATTCCGATAATCAGCGCTACGCCCAGTAGATCCCGTGCGCCGTTGATAAATGTCGACGTCAGCTCCTCTTCGCTCATACGGGCTATCAGACCAACGATAATCGCACTCGCCAGGAACACTGCCGAAATCTGCGCCATCCACCAGCCAAGCACGGCGACACCATAAATCATCACCACAAAGGCCAGCGCGAAAATTACCAGGATCAGCTTACGAAGCGGCGTAAATTCGAGCATCTCCTCTGACTTATTCCCAAGGAAGAAGACCCGATCTTCTTCCTGCTTATCCGCGACGATCGACAGTGCCGGGTCAGCACGGACTCTGCGGGCGTAGCGCATTACCCAGACGACACAGATCACCCAGCCGATGACCAGCAACGCTAAACGCAGGGCGATGCCTTGGGTAAACGGGATCCCGGCGGCGTTGGCGGCGATCACCGTAGCAAACGGGTTGATGGTTGAGCCGAGCGTACCGATCCCCGCGCCGAGCAGAACGGTGGATGCGGCGACGACCGGATCAAAACGGGCGGCGAGCATTACGGGAACCAGCAGCGTATAAAATGGCAATGACTCTTCGGCCATGCCATAGATGGTGCCGCCAGCGGCAAACAGCGCCATTAGAATCGGGATCATCCACTCTTCGTGGCCACGTAAGCGTGTGGTGACACGCTCGATCCCGGCATCGATGGCGCCTGTTTTGGTAACGATGCCAAGAAAGCCGCCGATGATTAAAATAAACAGCGCCACGTCGATAGCACCCGCCTGGCCGGTATCCGGATCGTAGAGGCCGCTGATCGGTGCCATGATCACCGCAATCGGCCCCTGCGGTTTTGCGGCAACCTGTGCATAGGTACCGGCGATGGGCACCTCTTTGCCGAGTGTGCTGTTCATCGCCATGTGATACTGACCAGCAGGAATGATCCAACTGAGTGCGGCGACAATGGCAATCAACAAAAAGAGAATGGTGTAAGCGGAAGGGAATTTGAACTTGCCCATGATGTGCTCCTTGACCCCGGCACACCCCGTGATGTGCCGGGGGAGTGGTTAGTCGCCGAGTGTCGCCACCATAACCGCTTTGATGGTGTGCATCCGGTTCTCCGCTTCGTCAAAGACGATGGAGTTAGGTGATTCGAAAACCTCTTCCGTGACTTCCAGCCCTTTCAGGCCGTACGCCATTTCGATCTCGCCGCCCACTTTGGTGTGCTCGTTATGGAATGCGGGCAGACAGTGCATAAATTTCACTTGCGGATTGCCGGTGGCTTTCACCACCGCGCTATTGACCTGATAGGGTTTCATCAGGCTGACGCGCTCGGACCAGGCCTCTTTCGGTTCGCCCATCGACACCCACACATCGGTGTAGAGGAAATCCACGCCCTGCACGCCTTCGTCCACCTCTTCGGTAAGCATGATTCGCGCGCCGGTTTCACGCGCGATGGTCTGGCATTGCTCAACCAGCGCGGCTTCCGGCCAGAACGACCTGGGCGCGACCAGCCGAATATCCATGCCCATTTTTGCCGCGCCGACCATCAGCGAGTTACCCATGTTGTTGCGCGCATCGCCGAGATAGGCAAAACGCAGTTCCGACAGGCGTTTACCCGGTGCGTGTTCGAGCATGGTCATCAGATCGGCGAGGATCTGCGTCGGGTGAAACTCATTGGTCAGCCCGTTCCATACGGGAACACCGGCATACTGACCCAGCTCTTCCACAATTTGCTGGCCATAACCGCGATATTCGATGCCGTCATACATGCGTCCCAGCACGCGAGCGGTGTCTTTCATCGACTCTTTATGACCGATCTGCGAACCGCTCGGCCCGAGATAGGTGACCTGCGCGCCCTGATCGAAAGCGCCCACTTCAAACGCGCATCGGGTGCGGGTGGACGTTTTCTCAAAAATCAGCGCAATATTTTTGCCGACCAGCGTTTTTTTCTCGCAACCCGCTTTTTTGTCCGCTTTCAACTGGATAGCAAGATCGATCAGGTACTGGATTTCCGCCGGTGTATAATCGAGAAGTTTGAGAAAATTACGATTTTTCAAATGGATACTCATCTACTTTTCCTTTTTTAAATCAGTGACGAATCAATGTGCCTTTATCCCCGGCGAGAATGGCCGGGCCATCTACCAGCGCGCCAATCCCCGCGATGCCGTTGCAGGCCTCGACAAACTGGCGGCAGGCGGCGACTTTCGGCCCCATTGAACCTGCGTCGAACTGCATCTCTTGCAACATTTTCGGGGTTACCTGCGCCAGCGGGCGCTGCGTGGGTTGGCCCCAGTCGAGGTACACCGCGTCGGCATCGGTGAGGATCAGCAGAGCGTCCGCTTCGATTTGCCGTGCCAGCAGCGCCGCCGAGAGGTCTTTGTCGATCACCGCTTCAATGCCGTGGTAGCCATTGGCGTTTTCCACCACCGGCACGCCGCCTCCGCCATTGCAAATGACCAGATGATCGCGGTTTATCAGCGCACTAATGGCGTCGCTCTCGACAATGCGTTTGGGCTGCGGGGAGGGAACCACGCGGCGGAAGTAGTGGCCATCCGCCTTAAATACCCAACCTTTTTCCTGATGTAGCGCGTGGGCTTGCGCTTCGCTGTAGACCGGGCCGATGTATTTAGTGGGATTAGTGAATGCCGGATCGGCGGGGTCCACTTCTACCTGGGTGAGCAGTACGCTGACCTCGCGCTGTGGCAGGATATTTTTCAGCGACTGTTGCAGCATGTAGCCGATCATGCCCTGGCTTTCGGCACCAAGAATGTCGAGCGGATAGGGCGTGACTTTGTCGTAAGCGCTGTTTTGCAGCGCCAGCAGACCAACCTGCGGCCCGTTACCGTGTACCAGCACCACGCGCCATTGCGCGGTCAGCCCGGCGATGGTGCGCGCGGCAAGATCAATATTCTGGCGTTGGATGTTCGCTTCCAGCGGTTCACCCCGTTTCAGCAGTGCGTTGCCGCCGAGCGCGACAACCAGCGTAGGTTTTCTTTCCATGATGGCTCCTTTAAATCCCGTCACGTTCCAGTGGGCAACTCATGCAGCGTGCACCGCCGCGCCCGCGCCCCAGTTCATCGCCAGGAATGGGCAGCACGGTGATCCCGGCTTTGTCATATTTTTCGTTAGTCCAGATATTGCGTTCGTAGCCCACCACTACGCCGGGACGCAGCGTGAGGACGTTGTTGGCGTCATTCCACTGTTCGCGTTCAGATTCGAAGGCATCGCCGCCGGTGGTGATCAGCCGCACCTGATCAATGCCGAGCGCTTTTTCAATGGCGTGCAGAAGATCGCTCTCCTGCGTGCGTTGCAGACCGCCGCGTCCGTCCGGGGTGAGCGTCCAGCACTGCGCGTCTTTGCGCACCACTTCCGGGTAAACGGAGAAGGTATCGATATCGATATGTGTCATCACGGTGTCGAGGTGCATACAGGAGCGGTGTTTGGGAAGTTCGACGACGATTACCCGTTCTGCCTGGCGGTGTTTGAACAGGCTATTGGCAAGAAACTCAACGCCCTGTGGCGTGGTGCGTTCAGACAAGCCAATTAATACTGCGCCGCGACCGATCACTAATACGTCGCCGCCTTCTAATGTGGCATGGTCATAATTAATATTCTCGTCGCCAAAATATTTAATAAATTCACCGTCAGCGAAGGCCGGATGCCAGCGATAAATTGCACGCAGATTATTTGTTTCGCGCTGACGAGCCGGTTTGGCCATCGGGTTAATGGATACGCCGTTATAAATCCAGCATGAGGTATCGCGGGTAAATAAATGGTTGGGCAACGGCGTCATAATAAAATCATTCGCCGTGTGGATATCGACCACCATATTTTTAATAAATGCCGGGATTTCTCCGTAGGTTAAGCCACCGCTGAGTCGCCGCGCCAGCTCGCGATGCGGCATATCCGCCAGCCAGCTGCGTATGTCTGCGGCGAAGGTGGGGCCAAGGCGATAATCGGAGATCTGCATGTCCAGCAGCCAGGCTTTCGCCTCGGCAATATCAAGTGTTTGTGTCAAAAGGTCGGTTAACAGCAGGACTTCCACACCTTGCTCGCGCAGAGTGTTTGCGAAGGCGTCGTGTTCTTCGCCGGCACGCTCGACCGATAACACATCATCAAATAATAATTCCTGGCAATTCGATGGTGTTAAACGTTTCAAACTTAAATTGGGGCGATGCAGCATAACACTTCGCAATTGACCTATTTCAGAACCGACGTAGTGCTTTTCCATAATTATTCCTTTAACTTTTTTAAGAATAAAAAGGGGCGCGTGATGAAATTTTTTAAATTTCGCCACGGGGTTAATGGTTGCTAATTTCACGGCTCATGGTAAAAGCCGTGTGAATTAATAATGTGATTGTGCTCACGTCGGATGGGATATTAAAGGGCTGTTGTTCGAATGCATGATTCGCATCAGAGAATAGATAATTAGCCTTATTATAAAGATGAATGGCTACGCATTAATGGCTGATATTATTCGTGGTTGTTATAATCTTGTATATATACATGGATTTCGTTGATATGTAACACATTGATTTTTATGTGCTAATAATGGACGTAAGCATAAATATGCAAAATAGTGAATAAACCTGTTTTACAACCGGGTGAAAAGGGAAATAACCAGTGAATTAGCACGCAAATAAACGGAATATCAAAGTGTGATTCAGGGAAGGTTTTTTAAATAATGCCTTAAATATCAGAATGTAAAAGATAGAACGTTATTCCCGCTGACCGGGTTTATGCACTATCACTGCATAAGTTCTGCCTGAGGGTTAACAGGCATATAACATATTTTCCGATAAACATGCATTGTCGCAAATCTCCCGTAAAAAGTGGTGGTATGGCAGTGTGAATTCTCGTATAAACATTTAAAAATGAAACGACGTTTTATATAGAAGGTTAAATTATGATCGTTGGTAATATTCACCATCTGCAATCCTGGCTGCCGCAGGAATTGCGCCAGGCTATTGAACACGTTAAACAGCATGTCACCGATGCGACGGCGATCGGCAAACATGATATCGACGGCAACCGCCTGTTTTTTCTTATCTCTGAGGATACAACTCAGCCGTTCGCCGAGCGCCGGGCGGAGTATCACGCGCGCTATCTGGATATTCAGATCGTCCTGAAAGGCCAGGAAGGGATGACCTTCAGCACGTTGCCTGCGGGCGTACCGGATACCGACTGGCTGGCTGATAAAGACATCGCATTTTTACCGGAAGGCGGCGAGGAAAAAACCGTGGTGCTAAGCGAAGGGGACTTTGTCGTCTTCTGGCCAGGCGAAGTCCATAAACCGCTGTGCGCGGTGAATGCGCCTGCGAAAGTGCGCAAAGCGGTGGTAAAACTACTGGTTGACTGATAATGCTCCCTCACCCTGAGCGGGTGAGGGGCAAAACTTACTGGCTGAGCGTTGCCACCATGACTGCTTTAATGGTGTGCATCCGGTTTTCCGCCTGGTCGAACACTACGCTTGCCGGTGATTCAAACACTTCATCGGTGACTTCCATGCCACCGTGCAGGCCAAACTCTTCCGCCATTTTTTTGCCGAGCGTGGTCTGATCGTCATGGAAGGCCGGCAGACAGTGCAGGAATTTCACCTGCGGGTTGCCGGTCAGCGACAGCATCATGCTGTTCACCTGGTAGGGGCGCAGCAGCGCGATGCGTTCAGCCCATTTCTCTTTGGCTTCGCCCATCGATACCCAGACATCGGTATAGATAAAATCTGCGCCCTTCACGCCAGCAGCGATATCTTCTGTCAGCAGAATATTGCCGCCATTTTTCACTGCCAGCGCGGTGCACTCCGCTACCAGGCTGGCATCCGGCCAGCAGGCTTTCGGCGCAACAAGACGCAGATCAAGGCCAACCAGCGCCGCCGCTTCCAGCATGGAGTTGCCCATGTTATTGCGCGCATCACCAGCGTAGACCAGCGTCATCTGGTTGAATGGTTTGCCCGGCAGGTGCTCGCGCATGGTCAGCAGATCCGCCAGCAGCTGCGTCGGGTGGAACTCATTGGTTAAACCGTTCCACACCGGCACGCCTGCATATTGCGCCAGCGTTTCAACAATCTCCTGGCCGTAGCCGCGATATTGAATGCCGTCGTACATACGGCCCAGCACGCGCGCGGTATCTTTAATTGATTCTTTATGGCCGATCTGGCTGCCGCTTGGCGCAAGATAAGTGACGCGGGCACCCTGATCGTATGCGGCAACTTCGAAAGAGCATCGGGTGCGGGTAGAGTCTTTTTCGAAGATGAGCGCGATGTTTTTGCCGGTAAGTTTCTGCACTTCCTGGCCTTTTTTCTTATCAGCTTTTAATTGCGAGGCGAGTTGCAGCAGGGCATTGATTTCCGCAGGTGTAAAATCGAGCAGTTTCAAAAAATGTTTCTGGTAAAACGCAGACATATTTTCCTCACATGGCAAAGGCCACTTATTGAATTAAAATTCAATTTATATGTATGAATATGCATTTGCAACCCCGGCGCATAAATCTTTTCGGCGAGGAGTGGAGGCAATGGCGGCGGTGTGTGACAATAAGTGTATCTGCCACATTATGAGGAACAAGCCATGGCGAACCCGGAACACCTGGAAGAGCAGCGCGAAGAGACGCGTTTGATTATTGAAGAATTGCTGGAAGACGGCAGCGATCCTGACGCGCTGTACACCATTGAGCATCATCTATCGGCAGATGATTTTGAGACGCTGGAAAAGGCCGCCGTTGAAGCGTTCAAGCTGGGTTATGAAGTGACTGAGCCGGAAGAGCTGGAGCTGGACGAAGGTGAAGTGGTGATTTGTTGTGATGTAGTGAGCGAATGTGCGCTGAACGCTGAGCTTATCGACACGCAAGTTGAACAACTGATCAACCTCGCAGAGAACGTCGGCGTTGAATACGACGGTTGGGGTACTTACTACGAAGATCCTGACGGTGAAGAAGGCGAAGACGGAGAAGAAGGTGACGACGATTACGTCGATGAAGAAGACAACGGCGTGCGCCACTGAGTGACCGTTGCGGCAGCGCCTGCTGCCGCAAAGCAAGGAACTGCCATGGATTACCCGCAAATACTCGCCCCGGTTTTAGATTTTCTCCACTGCCCGACACCCAACGCCTGGATAGAAAAAGCCCGCGACCCGGCCATGCTACCGCTGCTGCTGACCGACCACATGGTCTGCGAACTGAAAGCGGCGCAAACCGCCATGCTGCTGGTACGCAAATATGTGGCGGATAAAGCCGGTTCGGATGCGCTGTTGGAGTGTCTGAAACCTTACGAAGCCTTCACCTTCCGCGAAGGGCCGGAACCGGATTTTGTCGCCCTGCATAAACAGATTGGCAAAAGCGTCATGCCGCAGACCGACGATGCCTGGGGACGCCAGCTTATCGACAGCATGGTGCTGTTGATTAAAGAGGAACTGCACCATTTCTGGCAGGTGCGGGAAGCGATGAGCGCCCGTAATATTCCCTACGTCAAAATCACCGCCAGCCGTTATGCCAAAGGCATGCTGAAAGAGGTTCGCACTCATGAGCCGCTCACTTTGGTCGATAAACTCATTTGCGGCGCTTACATTGAAGCCCGATCCTGCGAACGCTTTGCCGCGCTGGCGCCATGGCTGGAGGCAGATTTGCAGAGCTTTTATCTGTCGCTGCTGCGTTCAGAGGTGCGTCACTATCAGGATTACCTGGCGCTGGCACAACAGATTTCCACTGTCGATATCAGCCCGCGTGTGCGTCATTTTGGCGAAGTGGAAGCGGCGCTGATCTCAACACCGGATACGGAGTTCCGTTTTCACAGCGGCGTGCCGGTGTAATCCAACGTAAGGGAACAAGGGATGAACTGGGCGCATGTATTGACGGCGGCGTATGCCGGTGTGGCGATAACCATTGTCACCGGGTTGATGCGAAAAAAAAGTGGGCTAAGCAAGGGCTGCTGGTCTGTATCGTTCATTAATGCGTGGGGCGAACCGCTCGTAATCAGCGTACGGAGCGGGTGTGATACCCGCTCATTTACCGTTACAGCGTTTTCAGCATGCGCACTTCGCAGTCAACATGACCGGTACAACCCAGCGGCCCGTCGATATTTTCGAATCCCAGATGTTCATACAGACCGATGGCGTCGGTTAAAAACGCGGTCGTTTCCAGGTAACAGCGGGTAAAACCCTGTGTACGTGCGTGATCCATCGCCATCAGCGCCAGCTTTTTCGCCAGCCCCTGACCGCGTGCGGCGGGAAGGAAATACATTTTTTGCAGTTCGCAAATATCCGGCTCGCTACATTTTAGCGGCGCAACGCCGCCTCCGCCCACGACCTCGCCATTTAGTTCGACGACCCAATAGGCGCAACCCGGCTTACTGTAAAGCTGGTAAAGCTCATCCAGTTCAGGATCGGCAACGGTGTAGCCTTTATCGGCGGTGAGGCCATATTCCGCCGATACCTGGCGGATCACAGATGCTATTGCGGCATTGTCTGTTGCAGCAATTCGGCGCATTTTTACCTCTACCGGAGCGGTCACATTCATCTCTGCTCTCTGTTAGGTTACTTTCCACGAGATCACGCTTAATACCACTCCTACGGCAATCTGGCAAGACCAGGAATATTGGTCGCTATTTTTTTATCCATAAGATATTTTAGATATAACTATTCCGTAACATTTTTACGTCTTATTAGGCTGTGCTTTTCTTTTTTTTCGATAAGGATTGTTATGATTTTCGATACTCAGGGTTCCGCGACAACGCCGGTACGCCATTTCATTTTTCAGGGAAGCGGTAAAGGCTATTTCCTGATCTGGCTGATTAATATTCTGCTAACCATGATAACGTTGGGATTATATTTACCATGGGCGTTAGTCCGTGCTCGCCGTTATTTCTACGCCAATACTGAACTTGATGGTGCGCGTTTTTCTTACCACGCGACCGGGCGTTCAGTATTTGTCGGCTGGCTGTGCATGCTGGTGCTGTATTCGGTATTCATCATTAACATGGTGCATGGCAATATTGTCCTGCAACTGTGTATGATGGCGTTATTCCTGATCTTTTTCCCGTGGCTGATTACTCAGGGTTTGCGTTATCAATTTCTGATGACGGAGATTAACGGAATCCGCTTTAGTTTTTACGCCAGCCCGCTGCGTGCATATTGCCATCGCGCTTTATATCACCATCCCGGCTTTCTTCATGCTCTCACAATATGCTTACGCGGTTGGCGACAATCCGGAACAACTGGCGATGCTGATGGGGCCGTTTTATGGCAAACTAATCTTCAGCTACCTGGTTTATATCGCTGGTGCGGTCATTTGCTATATTTTCGCCTTCGTGAAGCTGCGTAATTACCTTTATAGCCAGTTGGCGCTGGAAGGAGATATTCGTTTCTCCTCTACGGTCACGCTGGGGCGCGTGTTCTGGATCTCCATCACTAATTTTCTGTTGTGTTCGGTAACGCTGTTTCTGGCGTGGCCATGGGCGAAGGTGCGTTTTACCCGCTATTTGCTGGAAAACACGTATTTGCACGGCGATCTGTCGTCATTACCGCTGGAAAATCACGATCAACAACCGGCGAAGGATCCGGCCAACCTGCTGGCGCGCGGTCTGTCATTTTACCCGGTGCTGTTCTGAGTTTATTGTTCCGGATGGCGGCTACGTCTGATCTGGCCTACAGACTGCGTTGTGTTTGCTGAAACGTTGTAGGCCCGGTAAGCATCAGCGACACCAGGCAATCAACCGGAGGTATAAAAAAAGCCGGGCACTGTACGCAGCCCGGCTTTTTCATACCTGAAGAGAATTACAGCGCGGCGATGACGGCTTGCTGTTCAATCAGCTTCGCTTTCGCCTGAGCATAACCGTCCAGTTTTTCACGCTCTTTCGCAATCACCGCTTCCGGTGCGCGCGCGACAAAACCTTCGTTGCCCAGCTTGCTTTCGATACGACCAATTTCCTGCTCGACCTTCGCCACTTCTTTTGCCAGACGCGCCAGCTCAGCTTCTTTGTCGATCAGACCCGCCATCGGGATCAGCAGTTCTGCGCTATCGATAATTTTAGTGACCGAAACCGGCCCTTTATCATCGGCTGGCAACACGGTAATGCTTTCCAGACGCGCCAGCGTTTGCAGGAAGTTGCGGTTATCATTCACGCGACGCATCGCATCTTCGCTGCAACCGCGCAGCAGCAGATCCAGCGGTTTGCCCGGCGCGATATTCATCTCGGCGCGAATATTACGTACGGCGATAATCGCCTGTTTCAGCCACTCGGTATCAGCCAGCGCTTTTTCGTCAACCTGCGACGCATCGTACTGCGGGAACGGCTGCAGCATGATGGTGTCAGCAGTAATGCCTTTCAGCACTTTTACGCGCTGCCAGATGGTTTCCGTGATAAACGGAATGATCGGATGCGCGAGGCGCAGCAAACCTTCCAGCACTGTCACCAGCGTATTGCGGGTGCCGCGCAGTTCGGTTTCTGTACCACCGTTCATTACCGGTTTGGCCAGTTCCAGATACCAGTCGCAGAACTGGTTCCAGGTGAACTCGTACAGAATCCCTGCGGCGATATCGAAGCGGAAGTTGTCCAGCGCTTCGCGATACGCTTTGATGGTCTGGTTGAATTCAGCGAGGATCCAGCGGTCAGCCAGCGACAACACCCTTTCACCGCCGTTGAAACCGCAATCCTGCCCTTCGGTATTCATCAGCACAAAGCGGCTGGCGTTCCACAGCTTGTTACAGAAGTTACGGTAGCCTTCCAGACGCTTCATATCCCAGTTGATATCGCGACCAGTTGAAGCCAGCGCCGCCAGCGTGAAGCGCAGGGCATCGGTGCCGTGCGGCTCAATGCCATCCGGGAACTGTTTCTCGGTGCGCTTACGGATTTTCTCCGCCAACTGCGGCTGCATCATGTTGCCGGTACGTTTCTCCAGCAGATCCGCCAGCGAAATACCGTCAACCATATCCAGCGGGTCAATCACGTTGCCTTTGGATTTGGACATCTTCTGGCCTTCGTCATCGCGGATAAGACCAGTCATGTAGACGGTCTTGAACGGCACCTGAGATTTGCCGTTTTCATCTTTGATGAAGTGCATGGTCATCATGATCATGCGCGCGATCCAGAAGAAGATGATGTCGAAGCCGGAGACCATCACGCTGGTCGGATGGAACTGACGCAGCGCATCGGTGTTTTCCGGCCAGCCGAGCGTGGAGAAGGTCCACAGCGCGGAGGAGAACCAGGTGTCCAGCACGTCATCGTCCTGACGCAGCGCGATATCGGCGGCCAGGTTATTTTCCTGACGTACTTCCTCTTCGCTGCGGCCAACGTAGACGTTGCCGTCGTTGTCATACCACGCCGGAATTCGGTGACCCCACCACAACTGACGGGAGATACACCAGTCCTGAATATCGCGCATCCAGGAGAAATACATATTTTCGTACTGCTTCGGCACGAACTGGATGTCGCCGTTTTCCACCGCTTCAACCGCCGGTTTCGCCAGCACATCGGCACGCACGTACCACTGGTCAGTCAGCATCGGTTCGATAACCACGCCGCCGCGATCGCCGTACGGAACGGTCAGGTCGTGCGGTTTAATCTCTTCCAGCAGGCCAAGCGCGTCCACGGCGGCAACCATTACTTTACGCGCGGCAAAACGCTCCAGATTCTGGAATTCTGCCGGGATATCCGCCGGGTAAACGTCGGATTCGTTGCCGTTAGTATCGTAAACCTGCGCGCTTTCACGGATATCGCCGTCGAAGGTCAGGATGTTGATCATCGGCAGCTTGTGGCGACGGCCCACTTCGTAGTCGTTAAAGTCGTGCGCCGGAGTGATTTTCACGCAGCCGGTGCCTTTTTCCATGTCAGCGTGTTCATCGCCCACGATCGGAATACGACGGTTAACCAGCGGCAGCACCACGAACTTGCCAATCAGATCTTTGTAACGCGGATCTTCCGGGTTGACAGCCACGCCGGTATCGCCCAACAGGGTTTCCGGACGAGTGGTGGCAACCACCAGATAATCTTTACCGTCAGCGGTTTTTGCGCCGTCGGCCAGCGGATAGCGGATATGCCACATTGAGCCTTTCGACTCGCGGTTTTCCACTTCAAGGTCGGAAATCGCTGTGCGCAGTTTCGGATCCCAGTTCACCAGACGTTTACCGCGATAAATCAGATCTTCTTTATACAGGCGGACAAACACCTCTTTGACCGCGTTGGAGAGGCCTTCATCCATGGTAAAGCGCTCGCGCTCCCAGTCCACGGAGTTGCCCAGACGACGCATCTGGTTGGTGATGGTACCGCCGGATTCGGCTTTCCACTGCCAGATTTTGTCGATAAACGCGTCGCGACCGTAATCGTGGCGGGTTTTCCCTTCTTCTGCGGCAATTTTACGTTCAACCACCATCTGGGTTGCGATACCAGCATGGTCAGTACCTACCTGCCACAGGGTGTTTTTCCCCTGCATGCGCTGGTAGCGGATCATGGTGTCCATGATGGTCTGCTGGAAGGCGTGGCCCATATGCAAACTGCCAGTGACGTTCGGCGGCGGGATCATGATGCAGAAGCTTTCCTGGTTTTCATCACCGTTCGGTTTGAAATAGCCCTGCTTTTCCCACTGCTCGTACAGCGGCTGTTCGATATCTTTGGGGTTGTATGTCTTTTCCATTATTTCCAGGTTGCCGTGTTCAGGTTGAAACCGGCCACGCGGTAGGCTTTATAGCGTTCGCGCGCCAGTTGTTTCAGAGAGTCTTCGTAAGGGACGAAGTCTATCACTTCTGTGAAAGCGGTGGCAAAATCTGCAAATTCCGCGCGCAGGCTGATCAGAATATCGCGCGGGCTGCTGTTGCGCTTTTGCGGCCAGGCCAGTTCGACCGGCGCACCGCCGCGCGGACCTTCGCCTGCCACATTGTGCGGCACAAAACTCTCCGCCGGGCGCGCCCATAATGCTTCATCCAGCCGAATCGCCTGCTGCTCATCGGCACAGGCAATCAACACACGCTTGCCGTTACGCCAACGTTCTGCGGCAATTTCACACACCAGTTGCTCGACGGCGCTTAGGCCGTCAACGGTGTTGTCATTGTCCAGAAGGTAAAAGGTCGCATTTTTCATATTGATACCCGTCGTCTTTCACGCTGCCTCTTTGTTGGCTGCCTGCGCGCACCCAGTCACATAGTTTTCTATGCTGCTGGGGGGGCTCAGTTGCCGCCGCGATGCAACGCGAAATCCATAAGGTATAGAGTTCGCATTGCGCGAGGTTCCAGGCCGGATAAGGCATAGCCGCCATCCGGCAATCATAGCCATCCGGCAATGACGACTTACTCTTCGCCGTTAAACCCGGCGCGATTCAGCAGGAACTGCGACAGCATCGCCACCGGACGACCGGTTGCGCCTTTGGCTTTGCCGGAGCGCCATGCGGTGCCGGCGATATCCAGGTGCGCCCAGTTGTATTTACGGGCAAAGCGCGACAGGAAGCAGCCTGCGGTGATAGCACCGCCAGGACGGCCGCCGATGTTCGCCATATCCGCAAAGTTGGATTCCAGCTGATCCTGGTACTCGTCGCCCAGCGGTAAACGCCATGCGCGGTCACCAGCCTGCTCGGACGCGCCAATCAGTTCGTGCGCCAGCGGGTTGTGATTCGACAGCAAACCGGTGATGTGATGGCCAAGAGCAACCACGCATGCGCCGGTCAGCGTCGCAACATCGATCACCGCTTCTGGCTCGAAGCGCTCGACGTAGGTCAGCACATCACACAGCACCAGACGGCCTTCGGCATCGGTATTCAGCACTTCTACCGTCTGGCCGGACATGGTGGTCAGCACGTCGCCAGGACGATACGCCCGTCCGCCCGGCATGTTTTCACAACCAGCCAGCACGCCAATCACGTTCAGCGGCAGTTGCAGTTCGGCCACCATGCGCATCACACCGTAAACCGCCGCGGCGCCGCACATGTCGTACTTCATCTCGTCCATGCCTTCGGCCGGTTTGATGGAGATACCGCCGGAGTCGAAGGTCAGGCCTTTTCCGACCAGCACAATCGGGCGAGCGTCTTCCGACGGGTTGCCTTTGTACTCAATCACCGACATCAGCGACTCATTCTGCGAGCCCTGGCCGACAGCCAGGTACGAGTGCATGCCCAGTTCGCGCATCTGCTGTTCGCCAATCACGCGGGTGAGGACGTTTTTGCTGTAGGTGTCTGCCAGTTGGCGCGCCTGCGAAGCGAGGTAAGCGGCATTACAGATATTCGGCGGCATATTGCCGAGATCTTTGGCCGCTTTAATCCCCGCAGAGATAGCCAGACCGTGCTGGATAGCGCGTTCGCCGCTGGTTAATTCGCGACGAGTCGGCACGTTGAAGACCATTTTACGCAGCGGACGACGCGGTTCGATTTTGTTGGTTTTCAGTTGATCGAAGCTGTACAGGCTCTCTTTCGCTGTCTCAACGGCCTGACGCACTTTCCAGTAGGTGTTGCGCCCTTTGACATGCAGTTCGGTCAGGAAGCAAACGGCTTCCATTGAGCCCGTATCATTCAGGGTGTTTATGGTTTTCTGAATCACCTGCTTGTACTGGCGCTCATCCAGTTCACGCTCTTTACCGCAGCCAATCAGCAAAATACGCTCGGAGAGGACATTCGGTACGTGGTGAAGCAGCAGGGTTTGTCCTGGCTTACCTTCCAGTTCTCCGCGACGGAGCAGCGCGCTGATGTAGCCATCGCTGATCTTATCGAGTTGCTCGGCGATCGGGGAGAGTCGGCGCGGTTCAAAGACACCCACAACGATGCAGGCACTACGCTGTTTCTCCGGGCTACCGCTTTTTACACTGAACTCCATGCACTACGCTCCTGAATCTTAAAGACAACGGCGGCGGCTACGGATAGAATTGCAAGCTTACGTAACTCATGTCCGCTGTTGCGATGACTTCGTGTTAATCTTAATGGTACTACGGTTTCGGCACGTCAGAATTGGCTCTTTCGCACCCATCCGCTGAGTATATTAATCTTAGCGATGATTTCGACGACTCAAGAGAATAAATGACGTTTAAGCCATGAAACAAGCGATTTTCCAGGAAAAAGACTGGTTTTTACGGGCGTATTTAAAGTGATAATCATAAGATATCTGGTGCGGGAGACGCTAAAAAGCCAGCTTGCGATCCTATTCATCCTGCTTCTGATTTTCTTTTGTCAGAAACTGGTGAGGATTTTAGGCGCAGCCGCTGATGGCGAAATCCCAACAAACCTCGTGCTCTCGCTGCTGGGGCTGGGCGTGCCGGAGATGGCGCAGCTTATCCTGCCGTTGAGTCTGTTCCTTGGCCTGTTAATGACGCTGGGCAAACTCTATACTGAAAGTGAAATTACGGTGATGCACGCCTGCGGTCTGAGCCGTGCGGTGCTGATCAAAGCCGCCATGGTGCTGGCGCTGTTTACCGGCATTATCGCTGCGGTTAACGTCATGTGGGCAGGCCCGTGGTCATCCCGTCATCAGGATCAGGTTCTGGCGGATGCCAAAGCGAATCCCGGAATGGCGGCGCTGGCGCAGGGGCAGTTCCAGCAGGCGACAGACGGCAACTCGGTGCTGTTTATTGAAGGCGTCGAAGGCAACCACTTTAACAACGTATTCCTTGCGCAGATCCGCCCCAAAGGCAATGCGCGGCCGTCAGTGGTGGTGGCGGATTCCGGCCAACTTTCCCAGCATAAAGACGGTTCCCAGGTGGTGACGCTCAACACCGGTACACGCTTTGAGGGTACCGCCATGCTGCGCGACTTCCGCATCACTGATTTCCAGAACTACCAGGCGATCATCGGCCATCAGACCGTTGCGCTCGACCCGACCGATACCGAGCAGATGGACATGCGTACGTTGTTCAATACGGACACCCCGCGCGCCAGCGCAGAGCTGCACTGGCGTTTAACGCTGATCTTTACTGTGGTGATGATGGCGCTGATGGTCGTGCCGCTGAGCGTGGTTAACCCGCGTCAGGGACGCGTGTTATCGATGCTGCCCGCTATGCTGCTGTATCTCGTGTTCTTCCTGTTGCAGACCGCGCTTCGCTCAAACGGCGCGAAAGGGAAGCTGGATCCGATGATCTGGATGTGGGCGGTTAACCTGGTCTACCTGGTGCTTGCTGTGGCGCTGAACCTGTGGGATACGGTGCCGATGCGCCGGGTTCGCGCCCGTTTTACGCGTAGAGGAGCGGTATAATGCAGGCTTTTGGCGTACTTGACCGCTATATCGGGAAAACCATCTTTTCCACCATCATGATGACGCTGTTCATGCTGGTGTCGCTCTCCGGCATTATCAAATTTGTCGATCAGTTGAAAAAAGCCGGGCAGGGGAGTTACGACGCGCTGGGCGCAGGGATGTACACCATTCTTAGCGTGCCAAAAGATATCGAGGTCTTCTTTCCGATGGCCGCGCTGCTCGGCGCGCTGCTCGGTCTGGGCATGCTGGCACAGCGCAGCGAGCTGGTGGTGATGCAGGCTTCCGGCTACACCCGGATGCAGGTGGCGCTGTCGGTGATGAAAACCGCTATTCCGCTGGTCCTGCTGACCATGGCGATTGGCGAATGGGTTGCGCCGCAGGGCGAGCAGATGGCACGTAACCAGCGTGCGCAGTCGATGTACGGCGGTTCGCTGCTCTCCACACAGTCCGGGTTGTGGGCGAAAGACGGCAACAATTTTATCTACATTGAACGTGTGAAAGGTGATGATGAGCTTGGTGGCGTCAGTATTTATACCTTCAACGATCAGCGTCGTTTGCAATCGGTGCGCTATGCCGCATCGGCCAAATTCGATACAGAGAACAAAACCTGGCGGCTGTCGCAGGTGGATGAATCGAACCTGACCGATCCGAAACAAGTGACCGGCTCGCAGACCGTCAGCAGTGACTGGAAAACCAACCTCACGCCGGACAAACTTGGCGTAGTGGCACTGGATCCCGATGCGCTCTCTATCAGCGGCCTGCACAACTATGTGAAGTACCTGAAGTCGAGCGGCCAGGATTCTGGTCGTTATCAGCTCAATATGTGGAGCAAAATCTTCCAGCCGCTGTCGGTGGCGGTCATGATGCTGATGGCGCTATCGTTTATCTTTGGCCCGCTGCGTAGCGTGCCAATGGGCGTGCGCGTGGTGACCGGCATCAGCTTTGGCTTCGTTTTCTACGTGCTGGATCAGATTTTCGGCCCACTGACGCTGGTATATGGCATCCCGCCAGTGGTCGGCGCGCTGCTGCCGAGCGCCTTGTTCTTCCTGATTAGCGTGTGGCTGTTGATGCGCAAAAGCTAATACATCAGCGAAGGTGAGTATTGAACAAGAGAGGTCGCGACCTCTCTTTTTTTACCAAAAGCGCAGAGATGTCTCAGAGGCTTACCCGTATCGTGGTTTGTTTCTCCTCCGTGTGTCGTGGCGGCGTGCCTGCGCAAAGCGCAAAACGCATAGCTACTGCACTGACTTTGGGCGTACCACGCCGTAATGGCTTTCAGTAAATTCTGTTCTTTGCCACGTCCGTTGTGCTTCGGGCTATGATTGAGTAACGGTTCACAACATTTTGGGAAATTATGTCCAGGTTCTTTTTCAATGACCGTAAACAACTGGTCAATGACGCCATTGAAGGCTTAGTGATATCCGCACCGCACGGTAACCTTGTCCGACTCGATATTGATCCCGCCATTCGCATTGTGGCCCGCGCGGACTGGGATAAAAGCCGTGTAGCGGTGATTTCCGGCGGGGGATCCGGCCATGAACCGGCGCATGCTGGCTTTGTCGGCAAAGGTATGCTAACAGCCGCCGTCTGTGGCGATGTGTTTGCTTCGCCCAGCGTCGATGCGGTGCTAAATGCCATCGTGGCGGTAACCGGCGATCGCGGCTGCCTGTTGATTGTTAAAAACTACACTGGCGACCGCCTTAACTTTGGCCTTGCGGCGGAAAAAGCCAAGCGCTACGGCCTGAAAGTAGAGATGGTGATCGTCGCTGACGACATCGCGCTGCCGGATAACAAACAGCCGCGCGGCATCGCCGGAACGGCGCTGGTACACAAGATTGCCGGGCATGCTGCTGAGCACGGTAAATCGCTGAGTGAAGTGCGCGACATCGCGCAAAAGGCTTGCGATAACGTCTACAGCCTGGGGCTGGCGATGGAGACCTGCAACCTGCCGGGCAGCGAAGAGGAAGGGCGTATTCAGCGCGGCAAGGTCGAGCTTGGGTTGGGGATCCACGGCGAGCCAGGTGCCTCTATTGTCGAGACGCAGAACAGCAAGTTGCTTATCGACACGCTGGTGAAACCGCTGAAAGCTGCGGTGGGTGACGATCGCGTCGCCGTGCTGATCAATAACCTTGGCGGTGTTTCGGCACTTGAGATGGCGCTGTTAACCAAAGAACTGGCGCATTCCGCGCTGAAAAATCAGATTGCCTGGTTGATTGGCCCTGCGCCGCTGGTCAGTTCACTGGATATGAAAGGTTTTTCCGTGTCGTTGCTGCGTCTGAATGAAACGTTCGAGCAGGCGATTTGCGCGAACGTGCAAACCGTTGGCTGGCAAAAACCGGTGGCGTTCGCACCGATGAAAACCCAGCAGCACAATGCGGTGTATGACGGGCTGGAGATTGAACCTTCAGACAATCCACAGGTAAAAGCGCTGATCGGCACAGCGGTGCAGACGCTGATTGGTCTGGAAAACCGCCTGAATGCGCTGGATGCGAAAGTGGGCGATGGCGATACCGGTTCGACCTTCGCCGAAGGTGCGCGTGAGATTGCCCGCCTGCTGGAACAAGAGGCGCTGCCGCTGAATAACACCGCGCAGTTGCTGCAACTGATCGGCGAACGGCTGGCAACGGTAATGGGCGGCTCAAGCGGTGTGCTGATGTCGATCTTCTTTACTGCGGCAGGCAACGCTTTACACAGCGGCACCGCGCTGCCGGAGGCGTTACTGCTGGGGCTAAAACAGATGAAGCACTACGGCGGGGCGGATCTGGGCGATCGTACGCTGATCGATGCGCTGCAACCGGCGCTGGAAGCGCTGCGCGACAACGGGCTGGAGGCCGCCGTCTCTGCGGCGAAAAGCGGGGCTGTCAGTACGGCAACCATGCAAAAAGCTGGTGCCGGGCGCTCGTCGTACGTTAACAGTGAAAATCTTGATGGCGTAAGCGATCCCGGCGCGGTGGCGATTGCCGAAGTGTTTGCCGCAATGGCGAAATAAAGCTAAACCGCCATCCGGCACAATTGCCCGGTGGCGCTGATGCTTACCGGGCCTGCGCGATCAATTTACGGATCGGGCAGACCCGTACAACGGTTTTATTATGTTTTAGAAATCCGCTTTTAACACCACGCGGTAACGGGCTTTCCCGTCGCGCACATGCTGCAAGGCTTCGTTGATTTGCGACATCGGGAACATCTCTGTGGTTGGCGCGACTTTGGCGCGTCCGGCAAACTTCATCAGCTTGCGCAGCTCAAACGGCGTGCCAGTTGCCGAACCCGAGATGCTGCGGTCACCGGCGATCAGGGTAAATGCTGGCACTTCCAGCGGCTTCAGCACGGCACCCACAGTATGGAAATGGCCGCCGTGGGTCAGCGCTTCAAAATAAGGCTGCCAGTTAAGATCGACGTTAACGGTGTTGATGATCAGATCGTACTGACCTGCCAGCGCTTTCAAGGCCTCCGGATCGCGGCTGTTCACGACATAGTCGGCACCCATGATCCGCACTTCCGCTTCTTTAGCCGGATTTGAACTGAACGCCGTCACTTCACAGCCCATTGCATGCAGCAGCTTGATGGCGATATGCCCGAGGCCGCCAATACCAATCACGCCGACGCGGCTGGTCGCGGTGATATTGTGCATCAGCAGCGGTTTAAACACGGTAATGCCTCCGCACAGCAGCGGTCCGGCGGTTTCGATATCGATGCTGTCCGGCAACGGGATCACCCACTGCCAGTTTGCGCGGAGCTTATCGGCAAAACCGCCGCGATTCAGAATGGTCGGTACTGCGCCTTCCAGGCAGTTGATATGGTTGCCGTCGATACAGGCATCGCAGTGCCCGCAACTGCGCGCTGTCCAGCCGATACCCACTCGCTGGCCCACTTTTAACCCTTTGTTTTGCGCGGCATTACCCAACTCTACCACGCGGCCAATCACTTCATGCCCGGCCACCAGCGGGTACTGGGAGAAGCCCCATTCATTGTCGATCATCGATAAGTCTGAATGGCAGATACCGCAATAATCCACCTGCACTTCCACATCTTCTGCTGCCAGCGGGCCGGCATCGTATTCCTGCAATTCAAGCGCGGCACCGGCCTGCGGCGCGGCGTAATTTTTGATGATGCTCATTACGGATTCCTTCGGTTTTGAGGGGGACGCATGAAGTGTAGGGCATCAGGCGCTTCTCCGGCAGAATGTCGCGCGTCAGACCGCCCGTTTCGCCAAAGCCATGCCTTCCGTCCTGGGCCATTTCCCCTGTTTTAACCCGTCATCCAGCCAATATTTTCCGGCTTTCCCGGCCTGTAGTGTGGGTACTGCGAATTCGCAACACGATGTTTCTGTACAACTCACAGGAGTACGCATTATGGATTCACAATTCATTGGATCGGTCATTAATGCACTACCGCTGGAAAATATGATCGGCGGCCCGTTGCAGGCGATGATCAAAGCACAGGTACAGGCGAGTAAGGCCTACGCCGACTTCCTGCTCTCTGTCTGTATTAAGGATGGTAAAGCGGAGTCGGTGCAGTTCGATTACGACGAAACCGTGGTTGACGAGAAAGGCGTGATTCAGGGCGTGGTGAAAAAAACCATGCGCATCCCGCTGCTGGCTGCCATCTCTCACCCGAACATCAGCATCGAAGAAGGGACTATCGACTTCGAACTGGAAGTTTCCCAGAGCGAAGCCAGCAGCAGCCAGACCGATGCGGAAGCTTCGCTGGAAGCATCCGTCGGCTGGGGGCCGTTCAGCGTCAAAATCAGCGGACGTGTTTCGCATAAAGATCAGCAAACCCGCTCCACTGATACCCGCGCGAAATACAGCATCCACACCCAGGTCAAACGTCAGCCGCCGCCGGAAGCACTGATGCGCGTGATTGATTTCCTGACGGATGCCGCAACACGCCCGGCTGTTCTGCCGTCTGAGGCGCAAAAGCTTGAATCGAAAAAGCTTGATGCCTATCCCGAAACGCCTGCTGGCGCTGCAAAAAAACCGGCTGACGCGCCGCATTAATTCTGATGTTCACACTGAGGCTGCGTTGCAGCCTCATTTTTCACGGAGCGCACTATGTCAATAAAAGACTGGCTTCGCGGCAACCGGAATACGCAACAGAAGGCGAACGAGCAACCTACGGCTCCGCCGGACGAGAGCGCCGGAATGCCGCCCGACGATCCGACGACACAAGAGACCAGCGGGTTGCCGCCTGCGGATCCGCCCTCTTCGGATCCACCGCCCGATCCACCGCCGCCGGAAGGCTCACCACCCGGTGGCCCGGTTGGGGCTCATCTCTCGCTGGCGGATATCACGCGCGGGATGCAGCACGCCGCATCGGCGGCAAACCAGCTTATCGCGCATCAGTACATGCAGGCGCTGGACCCCTTTTTTGAGCACAGCGATGACGGAAGGCTGGTGCCAAAAGTCGTTGAAATGGCGCTGGATGATCAACATCACTTTACCTTGCCGCTGGTGGCGCTCTCCACGCCGCGCGGGCTGATGCTGGAAAAAATGAAGGTTTTTTTGACGGTACGAACCGATGCCGTTGAGCAACACAGCGCGGTTTCCGGTACGCCCGATGACACGGTTGGCCGCTTCTTCGTCAGCATGTCGCCGCTGAGCCGTGAAGGCAGCGGTCGCGACAGCGGGCATGTGGACATTGAAATGCAGTTCACCGTGCTGGAGCCGCCGGAAAGCGTGATGCGGCTGATTGAAGAGTACACCCGACAAGTTCTTCCCCAATCTAGCGTGAGGAGTGATGACAATGGCTAACCAACCAGCAAACACCGGCGCGGCCGGGTTGACATTAATTAAGTCTTTTGAAGGGCTAAGCCTGGAGAAATACCGCGATGCGGTCGGTAAATGGACTATCGGCTACGGCCATTTGATTTTGCCCCAGGAGAATTTCCCGCAGGCGTTAAGCAAGGTGGAAGCGGAAGATTTGTTGCGGGCGGATCTGGGGATGACCGAACGCGGGGTTCATCGCCTCGTGACTGTCGATCTCAACCAGAACCAGTTCGATGCGCTGGTGGCGTTTACCTTTAACGTTGGAGTGGGAAATTTGCAGGACTCGACACTGTTACGCCTGCTTAATCAGGGACAATACCAGGCGGCGGCGGACCAGCTTCCGCGCTGGAATAAAGCCGGTGGCAAAATTCTCCCCGGCTTGACCCGTCGCCGCGATGCGGAACGTGCGCTGTTTATGGCACCCGTCAACTGAATTGACTGGAGGAACTCCAATGAAATACACGCTGCCGATATTATTTCTGGCTGTGTTAACCGCTGTACCGGCGTATGCCGACTTACCACAATGTAGCGCGGTGGTACAAGCAGCCAACCAGCAACTGGCGGAACAGAACAAAAGGACCGTGCAGGATGTGAATAAACTGACGGATCTGCTCAAAACGCTAAATCGCGATAATGTGCTGCCCACTGAGTACATTACCCGCGAACAGGCGATCAAATTGGGCTGGAGTGGGAAGGCGGAAGATTCGCTGTGGAGCGTCTGGGTGCTGAACAAGAAAGTGCTGGGCGGTGATCCTTGGACCGGTAAGCCTGCGCCGGGCAAAGGAAAATGGTACAGCGCCGATGTCGATAGCGTACGCGGTCTGCACAGTAGCAAACATCTGATCTACAGCCCGGAAAGCACGACGCGTTATCTCTCTACAGATAATGACGCAACAACCGTCATGCTTCCTCCTTGCCAGTAGTCAGTACGGCGGCCTCATGCCATTCGTTGAGGCCGCCTGTTGAGGAGAAGATGGCTATGGTTGACGGTATTCAGATGTTAAATCAAGGGCTGGCCGCGTTCGCCAGGTTGTTTGGCTGGCTGAGCGTCTCGTTTTTCTGGCAATCAAAAACATTGCATCAGTACGGTTGGCTCAATCTTCCCTGTTTGCTGTTCATTCCATGTTAATGGCACAACAACTACTGTTGTGGATATAAAAGATCTCGGTGTGATTGCCATTATTATTTCTGCCACACCATGTGTAAAGATGAGAAGCCGAAGAAAATGCGGGTGGTTAAAAAAACGACATCTTCCAGAGCGCCCCGCAAGATAACACCCGCCAAATAAAAGTCACAATGTATCTGCGCTGCTGTAAATGCTGACGTTAAATATCTCTGGCAGGAGCATTATGCACGGGCATAGTGCACAGGCATAGTGCTCCTGTATTTGCTAAAGGAGAAATGTAGCAGCAATTAAATATCAATAAAAATTCAGGCTGGACTATTCGTCCGAATACATCATCGCGGCTTGAGTACGGTTATTCACATTCAGACGACGGAAAATAGATTCCAGATGCGCTTTTACCGTACCGGCGCTGATATTTAACCGACGGCTGATTTGCTTATTGGATTCCCCGGCAGCCAGCAGCTTGAGGATTTCACGCTGGCGCTCGCTGAGCCGCGTAATCGCGCCGTGTCCGCCATCCAGCAGGGTGATGCTTTCCTGCGGGAAGCAGAACATCCCCAGCGCTGCTGTACGCAGTGTCTGCGCGATGGTTTCCGGTGGTGAATCACGCCTGACAAACGCAATCGCATGGTGATGCAAAAACTGCCTGAGTAATGTCGGCTGGCATTTATTCATCAGCATCACCACCGGAATAGTTGGGTGGTGCGATGCCAGCGTATCGAGTAATTCAAGACTCTCTGTTTTATTTCCATCACCATCCAGCAGAATTAGTGATGCCGGAAATTCATTTAGTGTGCCATTAATTTCATTCTGATTATTCAGCCCTCGGATCTTCACATTTGGGATAAGTTGCGAAAGTACCGATGCCATTCCTTCAATAAATATCGACTGCTTGTCAATCATGAGTACATACATGCGTCATCTCCACGTAATAGTGTTCGTCAATGAGCCTGGTAATCATCAGAGTATTAAATGAAATGAAAAAAATGAAACAGGCTGATTGTCATAGGTCTTTTAACCGATATGGCAAATTAGCGAAGATGAAATAGACAACCTGATCAGTAAAATATCATATATTAAAAATGGACGTTTCGCTATTTTATAAATAATCAACAGGTCGAGTAGGGTAAATAACGTGATAGCAAGGGCGCGGGGAATTTCGACAGGCGGGTTAATTAATGCAGTGGATAGCGCGCCGCGACAGGACAAAGAACCGCCAACAGTTTGACTCGACGCTGGTTTTTTCATCACTTAGCAGCTGAACACGCGATCGTGGCTTGCATAGCCGCGAACGGCAGGTATAATCCCACACGTTTCCGCATCCCCTTCAGTGCCGAAGTGGCGAAATCGGTAGACGCAGTTGATTCAAAATCAACCGTAGAAATACGTGCCGGTTCGAGTCCGGCCTTCGGCACCATTAGTACTTCCAAGACCATCCGAGAAAGTCCAATTATCCCTTAAAAATCAATGCGTTTAGCGATTTTTGTATCCGGCATTGTCCGAGTCCGTCCGTTGAAATCCGGGGGGCACTGGGGGCATAATTGGGGGCATCTTAACTTCGATTAGAAATGTGCCCCCAAAATGAAGCTCAACGCCAGACAGGTCGAGACCGCAAAGCCTAAAGACAAAACCTACAAAATGGCCGATGGCGGTGGTTTGTATCTTGAGGTTTCGGCGAAGGGTTCTAAATACTGGCGCATGAAATACAGGCGCCCCTCTGACAAAAAAGAGGATCGCCTTGCTTTTGGTGTTTGGCCTACTGTTACGCTTGCTCAGGCTAGAACGAAGCGCGATGAAGCTAAAAAGCTGTTAGTGCAGGGCATAGACCCAAAAGCTGAACAGAAGGAAGCCCAGGCCGAAAACGCTGGGGCATATACTTTTCAAACTATCGCGCTCGAATGGCATGCCAGCAATAAGCGCTGGAGCGAAGACCATCGAACGCGCGTTCTTCGTTACCTTGAGCTGTATATCTTTCCTTATATCGGCTCGTCTGATATCCGGCAGCTTAAAACCAGCCACCTGTTAGCCCCGATCAAGAAAGTTGATGCCAGCGGTAAGCATGATGTCGCGCAGCGCCTGCAACAGCGTGTCACGGCCATTATGCGTTATGCAGTACAGAACGATTACATCGACTCTAATCCAGCCAGTGATATGGCCGGTGCGCTATCTACAACTAAAGCGCGGCATTACCCCGCTTTGCCCTCAAGCCGTTTCCCTGAGTTTCTTGCTCGTCTTGCTGCATATCGTGGCCGTGTAATGACGCGGATCGCTGTCGAACTTTCATTGTTAACTTTTGTGCGCTCCAGTGAATTACGCTTCGCACGTTGGGATGAATTCGACTTCGATAAATCCCTTTGGCGTATACCAGCAAAACGAGAAGAGATTAAAGGAGTGCGTTACTCGTACCGTGGCATGAAGATGAAAGAGGAGCATATTGTTCCGCTTAGCAGACAGGCGATAGCATTGCTGGAAGAGCTTAAGCAAATCAGTGGTGATAAAGAGCTTCTTTTTCCGGGGGATCACGATGCTGCGAAGGTCATGAGTGAAAATACGGTAAATAGTGCTTTGCGTACCATGGGATATGACACAAAAACAGAAGTATGTGGGCATGGGTTTAGGACTATGGCGCGCGGTGCCCTGGGCGAGTCGGGATTATGGAGCGATGATGCGATAGAACGGCAGTTGAGCCATTCAGAACGTAATAATGTACGTGCGGCTTACATTCATACATCTGAGCATTTGGATGAAAGGCGTTTAATGGTGCAATGGTGGGCAGATTATCTTAATAGCCTAATCCATAAATTCATGACACCATATGAATTTGCACAAAAATAAATTAATCTGAAAAAATCATTAATATTCCGGCACAATAAATTGTGCCGGAATAAATCAATTTTTCCAAAGAATTACAGGATGGGCCCTAGGACAAGGATGCCCTTCAAAAGTAGAATAACAAACAGTGTTACGATCTGACGTATTTGGTGTTTTAGAACCGTAAACACTTTCCATACTAAAAAAGGAGTTGTTAGGTATTCCATCTATGAATCCACTGATTCCTCCCTGTATTAAATTATTTACTCGACCGACAAAACGCTTCTCTGATAAATAACATAATGTTTCGCAGTCTTTTACAAGGTCTTCAGCGGTTGGTCGTGATCTTGGATCGTAATTTAAACAGGCATCTATGATTTTTTGCAACTCCATTGAAAGATTTTGATATTGTGGGTTAGAAGTCATAAAGTTAGGCCAGTCCATCCTATTTTTTGTCTTTACATTTACTGCGGCATCTAAGTAAACTCCAAAAGGATATTCTCCTGTTAAAAGCCGAAACATCATCGCACCTAAAGACCAAATATCAGTAGAAGCTTCTATAGCTTTCCCCTTTTCACCAAACATTAATTCCGGAGACATAAATGGTAATGCACCCTTAATTGTTCCAGAGGTTGATCTTGTGAGATCACCGCTTGCAGCAGCTTCATCGAAAAACTCTTGAGTTAGTGTGGCAATTCCAAAATCAGTAATTTTTAAATTAGATATTTGTACACCGCCCGATACCATAACATTACTGGGTTTTAAATCTCTGTGAATCACTCCGGCTCTATGCGAGGCTAATATTCCTTTTGCAAGATTATGTAGTATACACGCACCATAATGAGGATCTAAGAAATCAAAATGCCTCAATTTCTCTTCAAGATTTTCACCGTCAACATATTCTTCTGCTAAGAATATGCTTCCATTCTCTTCAACATAATCAAATGTTTTTGCAACGTTATGATGATTAACCTTTGCAGCAATTTTTGCGCTTTTGAGAAATCTTTTGCTTTCTAACCCTGGTAATGGAGTTTTTAACGCTAGTTCCAAATCTAGTTTGAGATCAAGAACTTTATATACATTTTGCATACCACCCTTACCAATATATTTCAATACCTGATAGCGGTCTGCAATAATATTTCCTATTGCAATCATGATATTACCTCCGGTCGGGATATATCAAATGTTACAAATGTTCTGGACTTACCATTTATCAATGTAATTACACTGCAATTCGGGAATTTTTTATTAACTACAACAGTTTTGTTATTAATGGTAGCACTGCCAGTAATCTTTAAAACTAAAAAATCGAAACCATTATAAAAGATCTGCATAGATCCACTACCACCCCAAGTGATTGTTACGTTTCTATTTTTTGAATTAATCTCGTATTTCTTACTATTAAGCACGAACAAAGCTCTGTGTCTATCTTTCAATAAATGCTTCGCAATGAGGTCTCTTACTAATGACATTTTGGGACGTTTGGCTTTATCATAGTCAAGGCAACTATTAAAAATGGTTGCAAGATCTTTTGGTAATATTTTTTCTAGGCTATCGATGTTAGTGATAGGCATGGGGGGTTGTTCATATAGCTCGTCAGGTTTTTCAATCCCTAATAAATCTAGGGCAACAACACCAAATGCGTAAACGTCAATCATTTGATCGAAGCTAATATTTTTTCTCTTCCATAACTCTGGTGCCATATAGCCTAATGTACCAATCACTGAATGCGTGAACGCTTCCGTTCCAGAGCTTCTTGCTAAACCAAAATCCAATATTTTTATAATTCCATCGATGTTTGTTCTGATATTGTTTGGTTTGATGTCCCGATGAATTACTCCTGCTGAATGAATATCACTTAGGCCACATGATATCTGCCATAGATTTTTCAATGTGTCATTTAATTTTTCTTTAGCATCATATTTTATGTCATGTCCATCAATGTACTCGAGAACAATACCTTTTTTAGTTTTCCCTCCAACCTGTAAGTCAATTAAATCATAAAGTTGGACAACATGTTTCGAACGCAATTTGAGTAACGCTTTTTGTTCATCCAATAAGCGCCGCTCTTCTTCGCCATCCTTAAGGATTTTAATTATAACTTTTCTATCTAAGTGATTATCCAGACAGGTTAGAATGTCGCCCATCCCTCCACCAATTCCTGAGTGATTTAGCGAGTATCTATTGGGGAGTACATATTTAATCGCCATTTTTATTTTCCTCGTCCGTGATATTTATGATCACTGATTGGTCTTCACTATTTTTAGCAATAGTTTTCTTTTTTTCTCTTGGTTTTCTTTTCTTGATATTTTTTTTGACAGGATTAACATTGATGTCGTTATTTTCTTGAGATGAGAAGAGTTCTCCTTGGTTTTTTTTAGAATCCAGATGTACTGTGGGACTCTCATCAGATTTAGCTGGATGTATTTCCATTTCAGCTAGATTGTTTTCTGAGGGTTTATCTTGTTCATCAACAATATTTTGAGAGAAATAATTTTGAGCCGCAGGGTAATTTTTCATCCACATTATATGTAGATTTCCATGCGGATCCCAAAGCTCGACACCTATATCCTTGTGCTCATTGAGATTATTCTTTATATCATTGAGGCTTACTATTCCTAGTGATGCGTTATCTTTTGCGCCACACCAGCGAACATATTCAGATATTCTCTGAGAGGATGTGTAAGCATTAGGCGAGTTTAATAGTATCTCTTCAAAAGCTTTATGGGTGATGAAATGAATACCATCAGAGGTTAATATTATTTTGTCATTAGTAATTTCTAATGTGTTAACGTGAGGTTTAAGCGATTCACCCATTCCAATAAATTGAAGTAGCCCTCTTCCTCGACCACCCAAGGCTTCGAGTGAATCATCATTACTTATCGCATTCAAACCTTCGTTTTGAGAAAAACTATAAATTCGACTATCTCCAACGTTCACAATTACAGGATTAACTTCATTTTCAATGATAATCGCTGATAATGTAGAACCACCATGCCCTTTAGCATATTCATATACAGCTTGGTTTGCTTCGATAGTTGCCTTATTTATTCGTTGCTCTAATTTTTCACCTCTATATTTTATGAGTGAATAAAAAAAAGTTGAAAGAGCAATTGTTGCACATTTCTTTCCCTCTTGCATACCTCCCATACCGTCAAGTAGAGCCATTGCAAAGAATGGTTTACCAACATTTGATGGAGTATTTACCCTAATTGCTGCAATGAGATCTTGATTCTCATTTCGAACAAGCCCAATGTCTGTGCCGACAATGGCGCTAAGTCCTTCGGGCTGGTTGATAGCCCTTTTTCCTGAAGGACGAGCTAACCAACTTGCAAGTCGTTCTGTAAACATATTCATTCCATTTAATGAGTTCGTAATTAACTTTCTCAACGGGTTAGCCAATTGTCAATTAATACAACCTTGGCGCGCAGTGCTTTCCCCGCCTCGCCTGCCCGCTTTGCGGGGCGGTTTAAATGCAGTTGCATGACCGGGCTCAGGCCGCGCGGGGACTGGCGCGGGCGGGGTTCAGGCTGGCAGAGAAATAAATGCAGTTAAATGCACCTGATGCATGCAGGGTATTTTTCGGAAAAATAACGGGATTTTTGCGTTTTTTCGGGGTACTGAGGGCGCAGCCGGTAACGCGTACCGGCGCACATAAATCAGGAGATTTTCGGGGGATTATTGCTGCTGAATTTCTGCCCGCAAAACCAGGCTTTCCGGCATGGCCGGTCTGCGTATCACGCCATCGAGCGTCTCGGTGGTGCGGAACGTGGCCGAGCACTCAATACTGGTGCACTGGTGATAGCGCTGTTTGAGGTTCTCTGTCAGATAGCGGCTGGTGCGCGCGTGTGCGGGCTGTTTACAGAACGGGCAGTGAAACATGGTTCAGCCCTCCGCCTGTTTTCTCTTGTCGGCCAGTTGTGTGGCAAGCTGTGCACGCTTCACCGGGCTTTTATACAGTGCCATGTCCACGCCGGTCAGCGGCGGGCGATGCATGCCGAGTTGTGAGAAGACCGGCTCATTGTCCATGTCAAAGTTATAAAATTGTGCCTGCACCGCAACATGCATATGCAGCTCCTCAGCCAGAATATCCGCCGGGCGCGTCGCACCGTTCAGCTCCAGCGCACGCAGGCGCAGACAGAACGCCCGCACCAGTGCCGGGCTGATG
>JAGTSE010000065.1 GCA_018261615.1 Pseudomonadota bacterium
CCATGATGGCGTGATAACGGAAAAATATCGCGATCGCGACCTGCGGTCGCTACAAAAGATGAACCCCATGCACAAACATGGGGTTCGTCAGCAGTCTGAGAGAGCCAGTGGCTCTCTTCATTTGCTTGCAAACAAACTTATTTCAGTTTGCGCATCACCAGTGTGGCGTTAGTACCGCCAAAACCGAAGCTGTTGGACATTACCGTCGTCAGCGCGGCTTCCATCGGTTTTGTCACGATGTTCAGGCCAGCAGCCTGCTCGTCCAGCTCGTCAATATTGATGCTCGGCGCGATAAAACCGTGTTCCAGCATCAGCAGCGAGTAGATCGCTTCCTGTACACCAGCAGCGCCCAGAGAGTGACCGGTCATCGCTTTGGTGGCGGAGATAGCCGGGCTGTTGTCGCCGAACACTTCGCGGATAGCGCCCAGCTCTTTCACGTCGCCAACTGGCGTGGAAGTCCCGTGGGAGTTCAGGTAGTCGATCGGTGTATCAACGCCTTGCATTGCCATCTTCATGCAACGCACTGCGCCTTCACCTGACGGCGCTACCATGTCTGCACCATCAGAAGTCGCGCCGTAGCCAACGATCTCTGCGTAGATGTGCGCGCCACGCGCCAGCGCATGTTCCAGCTCTTCAACAACAACCATACCGCCGCCGCCCGCGATAATGAAACCATCACGGTGAGTGTCATAGGTACGGGAAGCTTTTTCTGGCGTTTCGTTGTATTTGGTGGTCAGCGCGCCCATCGCGTCAAATTCACAGGCCATTTCCCAGCACAGCTCTTCGCCGCCGCCAGCAAAAACGATATCCTGTTTACCCAGTTGAATCTGTTCTACCGCGTTACCGATGCAATGCGCTGAAGTGGCGCAAGCAGAACTGATAGAGTAGTTAACACCGTGGATTTTAAAGGGTGTTGCGAGGCAAGCGGATACCGCCGACGCCATCGCTTTGGTCACCACATAAGGCCCCACCGCTTTCAGACCACGCGGGCTACGCATTGCATCAGCGCCGAAAACCTGAGATTTAGAAGAACCGCCAGAACCTGCGATCAGACCCACGCGCGGGTTGTTCTGATAAACCTCGGCTTTCAGGCCAGCATCTTCAATCGCCTGCTGCATGGAAAGATAGGAATAGATAGAGGCATCGTTCATGAAACGAACCACTTTACGGTCGATCAAACCAGTGGTGTCCAGTTTAACGTTACCCCATACGTGGCTGCGCATGCCGGAATCTTTAAATTCCTGAGAGAATGTGATCCCTGAGCGTCCTTCACGCAGAGATGCCAGGACTTCCTGCTGGTTATTACCAATGCTGGAAACGATGCCCAGGCCAGTAATCACTGCACGTTTCATTCAATACCCCTAAGTCGCACTAATTAAGTTTCGTGTCGCAAGATAGCGTACACTTGTACGCCGAACAAGTCCGATCAGACATTTTCGGCAGAAATTTGCGCCTTTCTTTGTCCCTCGTTAAGATCGAGGCACTGCCTGATGGACGAGTAACTTACGTGAAACAAACCGCTATACAATCCGCCAACCTCGAATTCAACGCTGAGGGTACACCTGTTTCCCGAGATTTCGATGACGTCTACTTCTCTAATGATAACGGACTGGAAGAGACGCGTTATGTTTTTCTCGGCGGCAACCAACTGGAACAACGTTTCCCTGACCATCCGCGCCAGTTGTTTGTGGTCGCGGAGAGCGGTTTTGGCACCGGTCTGAATTTCCTCACGTTGTGGCAGGCATTCGCGGCCTTTCGCGCAGCCAATCCTGACGCTACCCTGGAAAGATTACATTTCATCAGTTTTGAAAAATATCCTCTCACCCGGGACGATCTGCACAAAGCCCACGCACACTGGCCGGAACTGGCGTCATGGGCGGAACAGTTACAGGCGCAGTGGCCGCTGCCCTTTGGCGGCTGCCACCGACTGCTGCTCGATGAAGGTCGTGTGACGCTGGATTTATGGTTTGGTGATATCAATCAACTCACCGATACGCTCGATGATTCAATAAACCAGCGCGTCGACGCCTGGTTCCTGGATGGCTTTGCACCGGCGAAAAACCCGGATATGTGGACCCCTAACCTGTTTGCCACGATGGCTCGCCTGGCAAGGCCGGGCGGCACACTGGCGACCTTTACCTCGGCAGGTTTTGTTCGTCGGGGTTTGCAGGAGGCCGGGTTTACCATGCGCAAAAGTAAAGGTTTTGGCCGCAAACGCGAAATGCTGACCGGCGTAATGGAGAACATCATTGCGCCTGTACCACGTATGCCGTGGTTTGCCCGCAGCGGCACAGAGGTACGTGATGTGGCTCTGATTGGCGGCGGTGTCGCCAGCGCGCTGTTATCGCTGGCCTTACTGCGACGCGGCTGGCAGGTGACACTTTACTGCGCCGACGACGAGCCCGCCGAAGGCGCATCCGGCAACCGCCAGGGGGCGCTTTATCCGCTGCTCAGCGCTCACGATCCGGCGCTGACCCGCTTCTTCCCCGCAGCGTTTACCTTTGCCCGCCGTCTGTACGATGCGTTACCCGTGCCGTTTGACCATCAGTGGTGTGGCGTCACACAGCTTGGATGGGATGAAAAAAGCCAACAAAAAATCGCGCAAATGTTGACGCTGGATCTGCCGCCGGAGATTGCCAGGGCGATTAACGCACAGGTGGTGAAAGCCGAAACCGGCGTAGAAACGGAATGCGGCGGCGTGAATTACCCGCTCGGCGGCTGGCTCTGCCCGGCGCAGTTAACGGCCACCGCGATTAAGCTGGCTTGCGAGCAAGGCCTGCAAGTGCATTATGGACATGATATTGAGCGTTTGAGCCGTGAAGATCAGCACTGGCAACTTCATTTCCGCCGTGGCGGCCTGCGAGCGCATGCAGCAGTAGTGCTGGCCAACGGTCATCGCATTCATCATTTCCCGCAAACGGAGAAACTGCCCGTCTATCCTGTTGCCGGTCAGGTCAGTCATATTCCGACCAGCAATATGCTCTCTGCGCTTCGCCAGGTGCTGTGCTACGACGGTTATCTGACGCCGCAGAACCCGCATAACCAGCAGCACTGCATCGGTGCCAGCTATCATCGCGGGCAGCAGAAGGCAGATTACAGCGAGGCGGATCAGCAACAGAATCGCCAGCGGCTTATCGATTGTTTCCCGCATGCGGCATGGGCAAAAGAGGTGGATGTCAGCGCCGGCGAAGCGCGCTGCGGTGTGCGCTGTGCAACACGGGATCATCTGCCAATGGTCGGGAATATCGCCGATTTTGACGCGACACTAGCAGCTTACGCCCAACTGGCAGAACGGCCGGAAGAAGCGGTCAGCGCACCCGTCTACGAAGGTTTATTCATGCTCGGTGCGCTCGGTTCGCGCGGTTTGTGCAGCGCGCCGCTGGCGGCTGAGATTCTGGCTTCGCAGATGAGTAACGAGCCGATTCCGCTGGATGGTGAAACGCTGGCAGCCCTCAATCCGAATCGTTTGTGGGTCAGGAAGTTATTGAAAGGCAGAGCGGTGAAGTGAAGGTGGCCACATTTGCCGAATAGTGCCGGATAGCGGTGTTGTTTTATCCAGCCTACAAACCCGTAGGCCTGGATATTGGCCGGATAAGCGTCAGCATTACCCGGTATACCCGTCATACTTCAAGCTGCATGTGCGTTGGCTTTTTTATTCGGCTCATCCCTGAGCCTTACCCCTTCGGGGCCGCTGCTTACAGCGTTCAAATCGCCTGAATGGCGGTTTCCACGCTACCGGTGACTTTCTGGTGCAGATTTTCCGGCGAATAGTTGTCATCGCCTTCCAGTTCAGCCACCGCCAGCGTCAGGTGGCCGCGCAGATAACCGCCCGCAAACAACTCATCATCACTGGCGTGATCCACCATATTATCGATTAACGCCAGAATGCGTGATTCAAACTCCGCGATCATCTCTCTTCCTCTTTTGACAACATGGCTTCAAAGATCTTCCGGCCATGGGAACTGTTCTGCCGCTAAAGGCGACGTTTGATAATAATCCTGTAATGCCTTGATAAAACGTGCCGGACGCGGGGGAATTCCCTGCTCCAGATAAGCCATGACCTGCGCATGAACGCGGCGCTGAAACACGATACGATCCGGCTCAACATCGCCTTCCAGGTTGTCGCAACTGACATTAAACGGGAAACCCGCCGCCACGCAGAACAACCAGTCAAACGCCTGCGGTTTTACCTCGACATCCTCGAACTGCCCCTGCGTCGCCGCATCGCGGCCGTCAGGGCAATACCAGTAGCCAAAATCCACCTGCTTACGACGCTCGGCGCCAGCGATACACCAGTGCGAAATCTCATGTAACGCGCTGGCATAAAAACCGTGAGCAAAAACAATGCGGTTATAAGGCGCGTCCGCATCAGCAGGAAGATAGATCGGTTCGTCGTCGCCTTTAATCAGACGGGTATTAAAATCGTCGGCAAAGCAGGCGTCAAAAATATCAATTAATTGTTGGTAGTGATGTGTCATACGTTCACCCCCAGAAAATGGAGGATCTCCTGGCCGTGACTGTCATAAAGAAGTTTTGCACTCATCACCGCCGAGACAATCACAATCATCGGACGAATGAGTTTTTGCCCTTTGCTGAGCACCAGACGCGAGCCCATCCGCGCGCCGAGAAACTGCCCGGCCAGCATGACGAAACCCGTGCCCCACACAACTTTGCCGCCAATAATAAACAGCAACAGGCCACCGATATTCGAGGTGGCATTCAGTACTTTGGCATGCGCAGTGGATTTCGCCAGGTTGTACCCTGCAAGCGTCACAAAAGCCAGTGCGTAGAATGAACCGGCGCCGGGGCCGAAGAAACCGTCGTAAAAACCCACACATCCGCCGGATACCAGCGCAAACGGCAGCCCGTACAAACGACGCTGACGATCGTCTTCACCCAGCTTCGGCATCAACAGAAAGTAGAGGCCAATACAGATAACCAGAATCGGCAGGATTTGGCGCAGCACGTCCGATTGCACATGTTGCACCAGCAGCGCGCCGGTAGTTGAGCCGATAAAGGTCATCAGAATATTGAGTTTCTGATCGGCAAGGTTCACCACTTTGCGGCGGATAAAATACAGCGACGCAGAAATCGAACCGCCGCAGGCCTGTAATTTATTCGTTGCCAGCGCCGCGGCGGGCGTCATGCCAGCCGCCAGTAACGCAGGTACCGTTAACAGCCCGCCGCCGCCCGCTAGCGCGTCAATAAAACCGGCCAGCAGTGCGACAATAAAAAGTACCACCAGTAATGACGGCGACACCATAAACAATTGTTGAAAGAGTTCCATCAGAGTGCGTGTTCATCCAGTAAAGCCTGACAAGACGGCGGCAATGGCGGCGGCGTCTTTTTCTCAGGGATTGCGCTGCCGGGTTTCGCCGGTTCAAACCAGCTTTGCAGTTCTGCGCCGCAACCGTCGCCAGGTGGCGGCAGAGGTTGATCCTGGCACTCCAGGCTATCGGCCGGGCAGCGCAGACGCACGTGCATATGCGCACGATGCTGGAACCACGGACGCACTTTACGCAACCAGTCGCGATCGGTTCCGGCATCGAGACAAAGCTGCTGCTTGATCGCCGGGTTAACGAAAATGCGCGTCACGTCGTTATCTTTTGCCACCAGTTTGATCATGCTACTGATTTCCGGCTTCCACAGCGCGGGCACGACCTGCTTACCATCGGGTGAGACGAGATCCAGCGCCTGTGGTTTCAGCAACTGTGCGGCACTCCAGCGCGTTTTCGCTAGTTGCAGGAAGATATCAACATCCAACCCGGATTGATGGCTGGCATGGCCGCCGTTGAAACGTCCACCTGCGGGCATCCCCATGTCGCCCACCAGCACTGTACCCAGCCCCAGATTGTGCACCTGATTGCTCAGACGCTGGATAAACAGTACCAGATCGGGGTGACCAAAGTAGCGCCGCTGGTCAGTGCGCATCACCTGATAGTTGTCCGATTGCAGCGGCAGCACATGCGCGCCAACGATACAGCCATTGGCGAACGCACCAATGGATTGCGGACTACCGGTGATCGGATGAGTCAGTTTTTGCCACGGTGTCGCCGCCGTCGCGGCGGCGCACACCAGCAGAGTAAACAGCGCAATTGCCGTTTTTTTCATTGTTTACCAGCGTGGAATATCAGTAGTGACATCAGCATTTTGCGCACGTTGACGCAGGAAGTGATCTATCAGCACGATCGCCAGCATCGCTTCGGCGATCGGCACGGCACGAATACCCACACACGGATCGTGACGGCCTTTGGTTACCATCTCCACTTCTTCGCCAAAACGATTAATAGTACGACCCGGCACAGTAATGCTCGACGTGGGTTTCAGTGCGATATTGGCAATAATTTGCTGCCCGCTGCTGATGCCGCCAAGAATGCCGCCCGCGTGGTTGCTCTCGAAACCCTGTTGCGTGATTTCGTCACGGTTTTCGCTGCCGCGCAGCTTCACGACTTCAAAGCCGTCACCGATTTCCACGCCTTTCACCGCATTGATACTCATCAGCGCGTGCGCGATATCCGCATCAAGACGGTCAAACACCGGTTCGCCAAAACCTGCCGGAACACCATCGGCCACCACAGTCACTTTCGCGCCGATGGAGTCGCCCTCTTTTTTCAGGCCGCGCATCAGTTCATCCAGCGCCTCGATTTTGTCCGGATCCGGGCAGAAAAATGGGTTCTGTTCAACCTGCGTCCAGTCTTTGATCTCCAGCGGGATCTCGCCCATCTGAGTCAGACAACCGCGAATAACAATGCCGAATTTCTGCGCCAGATATTTTTTGGCGATCGCGCCAGCAGCCACGCGCATGGCGGTTTCGCGCGCAGAGGAACGGCCGCCGCCGCGATAGTCACGCAGGCCATATTTTTGTTCGTAGGTGTAATCCGCATGACCCGGACGGAACAGGTCTTTAATCGCACCGTAATCCTGCGATCGCTGATCGGTGTTTTCGATCAACAGTCCAATGCTGGTGCCGGTGGTGACACCTTCAAAGACGCCGGACAGAATCTTCACCTGATCGGGTTCGCGACGCTGGGTGGTATAGCGCGATGTTCCCGGGCGTCGCCTGTCGAGATCGTGTTGTAAATCGGCTTCGGTCAGCGGAATACCCGGAGGTACGCCGTCAACGATGCAACCCAGCGCCAGGCCGTGCGATTCGCCAAACGTGGTTACGCGGAAAAGTTGTCCAATTGTGTTACCTGCCATCACGGCTCCGTTGTCGTTGTTGGTGTTGAGCGTCGTTTTGTCGTTTTAATCTTTATAAATGCTGAAGTGTTCGCGTGCGGCAATCAGCTGCGCTTTGGTCAGCATAAAGACGCCGTCCCCGCCGTTATCAAACTCCAGCCAGGTGAACGGGACGTCCGGATATAGCTCCATCAGATGTACCATGCTGTTGCCGACTTCACAAATGAGGATGCCGTGATCAGCAAGGTAATCCGGGGCGCAGGCCAGAATGCGACGCGTCAGTTTCAGCCCGTCGCTGCCTGATGCCAGGCCCAGCTCCGGCTCGTGACGGTATTCCGACGGCAGATCAGACATATCTTCTTCATCGACATACGGTGGGTTGGTGACAATAAGATCGTACTGCACTTTCGGCAGATCGCGGAACAGATCGGAACGGATCGGCGTAACGTGGTGAATCAGGCCGTGTTCTTCAATATTGCGCTCCGTTACCGCCAGCGCATCCGCAGAGATATCTACCGCATCCACTTCCGCTTCCGGGAAGGCGTACGCCGTCGCAATAGCGATACAGCCACTGCCGGTACACATATCCAGAATATGTTGCGGCTGTTGATCAATCAGCCCGGCAAAGCGGTTGTTGATAAGCTCGCCAATCGGGGAACGCGGCACCAGCACGCGCTCATCGACATAAAATTCGTGGCCGCAGAACCACGCTTTGTTGGTCAGGTAAGCAACCGGAATACGCTCGTTAACGCGACGGATAACGCGCTCAACAATGCGGTGGCGCTCGCTGGAAGTCAGGCGCGCGGTGCGCATATCTTCCGGGATATCGAGCGGCAGATAGAGCGTCGGCAGCACCAATTGCACCGCTTCGTCCCACGGATTATCCGTACCGTGACCGTACCAGATATTCGCGGCGCTGAAGCGGCTGACCGCCCAACGCAGCATGTCCTGAATGGTGTGCAGCTCATTCACTGCTTCATCGACAAAAATTTTATCCATAGTATCCCCCAGGCGCATGCTCGCATTAAATTCGGCGGCTAGTTTGCCATGAAGACGGCGATAAATCAGCACCCCACGCACCAGCCAGAGGGAAAAATGCATTTTGCTTCACCGGGGCCGCAGTGAGTCGGGTACACTGAAGGAAAGAAAAGATGAGACGCACAAATGAAAAAGAAACCATCACTTAGCGAGGAGGAACAGGCGTTGTTCCGGCAACTAATGACCGGTACACGCCGCCTTAAGCAGGATACCGTGGTACATCGTCCGGTGCGAAAAAAAATCAGCGAAGTTCCGGTGAAACGGTTATTACAGGAACAAGCCGATAACAGTCACTACTTTTCCGACGAGTTTCAGCCGCTGCTCAATACCGAAGGTCCGGTCAAATATGTGCGTGAAGATGTCAGCCATTTTGAGTTGAAAAAGATCCGCCGGGGAGACTATTCGCCAGAGTTGTTTCTCGATCTACACGGTTTAACACAGCAACAGGCGAAGCAAGAACTGGGTGCGCTGATCGCCGCCTGTCGCCGTGAACATGTGTTCTGCGCCTGCGTGATGCACGGCCACGGTAAACACATTTTGAAGCAACAGACACCGTTGTGGCTGGCGCAGCACCCGCATGTGATGGCGTTTCACCAGGCGCCTAAAGAGTATGGCGGCGACGCAGCAATTCTGGTACTGATAGAGGTGGAAGAGTGGCAGCCGCCGGAACTGCCCTGATGCCAGAAACGCCAAGAGCCGCATAAAGCGGCTCTTCGTTTTTCAGCGTCCGGCGAATTCAGATGGCTTTTCGCATCTTCAGGTTGCAGGGACTCATTTGCCAGTCAAAAACCCCTTTACCGTCTTCACCCAGCGTAACGCAGGCAATGGCGGAAGTAGTAAACATCGGCGGTGCTTCACCCGGGCAAAGCTCGGACACCAGGTAACCAACCAGCGGCAGGTGAGAGATCACCAGCACAGAAGCAGTTCCTTCATTCGCCAGCGCCTGTAAATAGGCACTGACAAGGCCGATATCGCCGCAAGGCGTCAGTTCCGGCAGGACATCCACGTTATCAGGCAGGTTCATACACTCCCCTACCTTTTCCAGCGTCTGTTCAGCACGTAAAAAAGGGCTGATCAGAACACGTTCAATATCCACTTTTTGGCCTTTCAACCATGTTGCCATTTGACGGGATTCGTCACAGCCACAAGGGGTTAAGGGACGAACCGAGTCACTGGCTGCATCGAGGGCAGCGTCGCCGTGACGCATGATAAAAACTTGCATATTGCACCGCTTTTGTTAACCAGAATCATCAACACTTTCACTACGAAATCATTTCGCGACGACGGAAAGTATCAATGGCCGGGCATTGTGCCTGATCCATTCCATGAATGAAACGCTGTTTTTTACCTCAATGGTGTAAGCATAGTCAATCACTGTTTACAAAATAACCGCGAACGTCATGAGGAATAACAGAATTAAATTTTTATACCCGTCATACTTCAAGTTGCATGTGCGTTGGCTTTTTTATTCGGTTCATCCCTGAGCCTTACCCCTTCGGGCTGAGGGATCCCCACAAAATCAGCCCTAATAAACCAGAACCATATTTCGGTAGGTGCTGGCGAGTTGGGCTAA
>JAGTSE010000035.1 GCA_018261615.1 Pseudomonadota bacterium
ATCACTTTGGCCTCGACAGCGACGATATACTGAAAACAAAATTCAGCCAGTTCCATTTCTTCCGCATCTGGTTTGTGCTCCAGCGATACAATCAGTTTGATTTTAAGCCGTTCATGACCAATATGGAAGCCATCGTAGAGATTTCCGGGGGCCGTAGTGAAAGCTAACCTTAAAAAAATCGTGCTGTTTCTCGCCATTGTTGGTGGTACTTTGACAGGCTATTTTTTGTGGTTGGCCTTACACCCGGTTGAAATTGTTGCAGTTCACCACAGAAGTAGCGGCTTCAGCGCTGTTTTAGTAAAAAACTTCCCTTTAACCGATAAAGGGAAAATTAACTGGTGGTTGGAAAACAGAAAAAGTATTGAGGAAAAATATCAAATCCCCACACCTGATCAGGACGGCTCTTTTTATCTAACTTTTTGGTTGTTTGGAGAGGGTTATAAAGAAGAGGGGAAATATGACAGATTATGTTTTAAAGACATGCAACCGCCCATCAATTGCATTGAAAAAAACAGGGTGTTTTCTGTAGAAACAGGTCGAAACGGCAATATAATCTTTACTGTAGGAGATGAAATATATCGTATGGATAAAGATGGGAAAATAATAAAACTTAAAGATGAATAGAACCGCGCTCCCTCGCGTGGGAACAGTAATAAAATCATCCGCTCTACCCAACCTTGCACCCGTAAAGCGGAAGTAGCGAAATGCTCAGGAGGTAGGCTATCTCGACGGAGAGAAAAACGGCAACACCTTACGCCTGCCTCAACCTCTTTCGGTAAGGCGATTGCGTGGATGGCAAACGTAGCAGATGCGTGATTTTATCGCGTTCTTTGATTATTACACTCTACCGATGGCGAGCAAACTCAGTGCATTAGTGCTGGAGAACACGAGAACAGGGAAGGTATACCGTGATTATCTCGCCGATTTCGATACGTGTCGTTCGGATGTTCATGAAAAACCGTGGCAGGGCATTGGGCCGGCGCGGTTGTTGGTCTGGTGCTCGGTCTGCTACTGGCCCGCCGATAACGTTTCACTTCCCTCCCTGGAAGGGGGTACTGTTATTACGTTAAGTACCCCGTATACTATGTGGTTTTTAACAGGGAGGGGCTCGCGTGCTTTCCATTTCCTCTGCGCTTGGCGATCTGTATCGTCGCTTGACCGAGCGTTTTCCCCGGTCGCCTGGTTTTCACTTTTTTGATGCGCCTTTCCCGTTAAACGACGCTTTCGATCCGCTGGCATGGCTTGCCAGTCAGTCTGTCTGGCCGCAATTTTACTGGCAGCAGCGTAGCGGCAACGAGGAAACTGCCGCGCTTGGCGCACTCTGCCGCTTCTCATCGTTGCCTTTCGCTCAACAATTTTTACACTCCCTGCCAGAGGATGTGCGTATCTGGGGGCTTAATGCTTTCGATCCTTCGCAGGGATCGCTGTTTTTGCCGCGTCTTGAGTGGCGTCGTGAAGGTGGACGAGCGATATTACGGCTTTACCTCTACAGCGAGACCTCACTGTATGACGATGCTGAGTGCGCCGCTGAGTTTTTGCAGGCACTCTCGCCTTTTACCCCGCTTGCCAGCCTGAAACAGCAACCATGTCTTGCGCAGCACCACTATCCGGAGCGTGACGCGTGGAAGAGCCTGATTATGCAGGCGCTGGAGACGCTCGAAAGCGCGGCGCTGGATAAAGTAGTGCTCGCCCGGGCGACCGACTATTGCTATGCAAATGCCGTGGATGCGGCTTCGCTGATGGCTGCCAGCCGTCGAGTTAATTATTACTGCTTCCACTTTATGATGGCCTTTGATGTGCAGAACGCCTTTTTAGGATCTTCGCCGGAACGCCTGTGGCGGCGACGCGGCAATGCACTGCGTACCGAAGCGCTGGCCGGAACGGTGGCTGGTCATGATGACGATTTGCAGGCGCAGCGCCTGGCCGCCTGGCTGATGGGCGACGATAAAAATCAGCGGGAAAATATGCTGGTGGTGGAAGATATCTGCCAGCGCTTGCAGCAGCAGACCGTGGCCCTCGATGTGTTGCCGCCGCAGATCGTCAGGCTGCGTAATGTTCAGCACCTGCGGCGTTGTATCTGGAGCGATTTACAAACGCCCGACGACGCATTATGCCTGCAACTGTTACAGCCGACAGCCGCCGTCGCCGGCTTACCGCGCCGCGCCGCGTGGGACTTTATTCAGCACCACGAACCGTTTGCTCGTGAATGGTATGCCGGTTCGGCGGGATATTTATCCCGTCAGCAGAGTGAATTCTGCGTCGCGTTACGCTCAGCAAAAGTCAGCGGCAGTACCGTTCGATTGTACGCCGGAGCTGGCATTGTGCCTGGATCGGACGCCGAGCAAGAGTGGCAGGAAATCGACAATAAAGCGGCTGGCCTGCGATCTTTATTAGAACTTACGCACGCATAACCGATTCATATCAAAATTAAATTTTTTCTGATTATTTATACTGAACAGCAATATTGATACCGGACAAACTCATGTCAATCAGTTCATTTAACCGACGCTGGGCGACGGTGATCCTTGAGGCCCTTACCCGTCATGGTGTCAGGCATGTTTGTATCGCCCCCGGCTCGCGTTCCACCCCCTTAACGCTGGCGGCAGCGGGAAATAGCGCTTTTATTCACCATACGCACTTTGATGAGCGTGGTTTAGGCCATCTTGCGCTGGGGCTGGCGAAAGCGAGCAAAGAGACCGTCGCGGTTATCGTGACGTCCGGCACGGCGGTGGCAAATCTCTATCCCGCGCTGATCGAAGCCGGTCTGACTGGCGAAAAGCTGGTGCTGCTCACCGCCGATCGTCCGCCAGAACTGATTGATTGTGGGGCAAATCAGGCTATCCGCCAGCCGGGGATGTTTGCCTCGCATCCCGCCCAATCGCTCGCGTTGCCGCGCCCGTCGCAGGATATTCCGGCCCGCTGGCTGGTGTCGGCTATTGATAACGCGCTCGGCTCGCTACATGGCGGGGCGGTACACATAAACTGTCCGTTCGCTGAACCCCTGTATGGCGAAATGGATGAAAGCGGTCTCGCCTGGCAACTGGCGCTGGGCGACTGGTGGCAGAATAATAAACCGTGGCTGCAAACACCGAATAAAATCAGTACCGAAAAGCAGTGTGACTGGTTTTTCTGGCGGCAAAAACGCGGCATCATTGTGGCCGGTCGCATGAGTGCGAGCGAAGGTAAGCTGCTGGCCGAATGGGCGAAAACGCTTGGTTGGCCATTAATGGGTGATGTTTTATCCCAGACTGGCCAGCCGTTGCCGTGCGCCGATCTGTGGCTCGGCAACAGCCGTGCGACAGAAGAACTGGCTCAGGCGCAAATTGTGTTGCAGTTTGGCAGTAGCCTGACCAGTAAACGGTTACTACAGTGGCAGGCGACCTGCGAACCGCAAGAATACTGGCTGATTGATAATCTACAGGGGCGGCTGGATCCGTCGCACCATCGCGGACGTCGGCTGGTTTCGGATGTCGCCAGTTGGCTGGCGCTACATCCAGCTGAGCCGCGCGCGCCCTGGTGCGTGGAACTGCCTCAGCTCTCCGCGCAGGCGTGGGCCAGGGTCGCGGCGCAGCGTGAAACCTTTGGCGAAGCGCAGCTTGCGCACCGCATTGCCGATTATTTACCGGAACAGGGGCAGCTTTTTCTCGGCAACAGCCTGGTGGTACGGCTGGTGGATGCGCTTGGGCAGATCCCGGCAGGTTATCCCGTATTCAGCAACCGCGGCGCCAGCGGCATCGACGGTTTGTTATCAACTTCAGCCGGCGTGCAGCGCGCCAGCACCCGTCCGACGTTGGCAATGGTTGGCGATCTTTCTGCCCTCTACGATCTGAATGCGCTGGCGTTGTTGCGCCAGGTTCCTGCACCTTTTGTCCTACTGGTGGTGAACAACAACGGTGGGCAAATCTTTTCTCTGCTGCCAACACCGCCTGCCGAGCGCGAGCAGTTCTATTTGATGCCGCAGAACGTGCATTTTGACCACGCGGCAGCAATGTTCGGTCTTGATTACCATCGCCCGGAAAGCTGGGAAGCGCTGGAGCAGGCGTTATCCGGTGCCTGGCACAAACCGGGCGCTACGTTGATTGAACTGGTGGTCAATGACACGGATGGTGCGCAGACGTTGCAAACGCTGCTGGCGCAGGTGAGCCAGTTGTGACGCTGCACGGGCTCGCTATCTCCGCCGACAGGCCGCAACCGTGGCTGGTATTTTTGCACGGCTTTTCCGGCGATAACCACGAGTGGCAAGCAGTCAGTGAAACGCTAACGGCATTCCCCCGGCTTCTGCTCGATCTGCCCGGACATGGCGGTTCCGCCGATCTCTCTGTGACCTCGTTCGATGAGATGGACGCGCTGCTGCGGGCAACGCTTGTTCGTTACAACATCCAAAATTACTGGCTGGTGGGTTATTCGCTGGGCGGGCGGATTTCGATGTATCACGCCTGCCAGCATCCTGCCGGTTTGTGCGGTGTCGTGGTGGAAGGTGGGCACCCAGGTCTGGCTAATGAAACCAGCCGCCACGAACGTCTGGTATCGGACAGACAATGGGCGGCGCGTTTTCGTCGGCAGCCGCTGGAGGCTGTCTTTGATGCCTGGTACCGGCAGCCGGTTTTTGCCGCGCTCAGCGAGACACAGCGCTCGGCGCTGGTTGCATTGCGCAGCCGGAACAATGGCACAACGCTTGCCGCCATGCTGGAAGCAACATCGCTGGCGCAGCAGCCCGACCTTCTTAGCGCATTACGGGCGCTTTCCATTCCTGTTCATTATTTATACGGTGAATATGACAGTAAGTTCCTGGCTCTGGCGACGCAAGTCACCGGCCACTGTCACGCCATTCCTGCCGCCGGGCACAACGCGCACCGGGAAAATCCCGCAGCCGTTGCTGACATCCTGGCGCGAATTCTGCGTCTTGAGATAAAGGGCACACTATGATCTATCCAGATGAAAGCATGCTTTACGCGCCGGTTGAGTGGCGTGACTGTTCCGAAGGCTACACCGACATTCGTTACCAGAAGTCTGCCGACGGGATTGCCAAAATCACCATCAATCGTCCGCAGGTACGCAATGCGTTCCGTCCGCTGACGGTGAAAGAGATGATCCAGGCGCTGGCCGATGCGCGTTATGACGACAGCATTGGCGTTATCATTCTGACCGGCGAAGGTGACAAAGCATTTTGCTCCGGTGGCGATCAGAAAGTGCGCGGTGATTACGGCGGCTACCAGGATGACTCCGGTGTTCATCATCTTAACGTGCTCGATTTCCAGCGCCAGATCCGTACCTGCCCGAAACCGGTGGTGGCGATGGTGGCTGGCTATTCTATTGGCGGCGGCCATGTGCTGCACATGATGTGCGATCTGACCATTGCAGCAGAAAACGCTATTTTCGGTCAGACCGGCCCGAAAGTCGGCTCCTTTGATGGCGGCTGGGGCGCGTCTTATATGGCGCGCATTGTCGGGCAGAAAAAGGCCCGCGAAATCTGGTTCCTTTGCCGTCAGTATGACGCGCAACAGGCGCTGGATATGGGGTTGGTGAACACGGTGGTGCCGGTGACGGAGTTGGAGAAAGAGACCGTGCGCTGGTGCCGTGAAATGTTGCAAAACAGCCCAATGGCGCTGCGTTGCCTGAAAGCGGCGCTGAATGCTGACTGCGACGGCCAGTCGGGTCTGCAAGAACTGGCGGGTAATGCCACCATGTTGTTCTATATGACCGAAGAGGGCCAGGAAGGACGCAACGCCTTTAACCAGAAACGTCAGCCCGATTTCAGCAAATTCAAACGGAACCCATAATGCGACAGGCGCAACTTTACCGTTGGCAAATCCCGCTTGATGCGGGCGTCGTGCTGCGTGAGCGTCGTCTGAAGACCCGCGACGGCTTATTTGTCCATTTGCAGGTCGGCGGGCGCGAAGGGTGGGGAGAGATCTCCCCGCTGCCGGGCTTTAGCCATGAAACACTGGACGAGGCGCAACAGGCGGCAATCAGCTGGCTGCGCGGCTGGCGTGAAGATAAAACGTTATCGCTGCCCGAACAGCCGTCGGTGGCGTTTGGTTTGAGCTGCGCGCTGGCGGAACTGCGCGGCGAGTTACCGCAACAGGCGGACTATCGCGCCGCCATGCTGTGTACTGGCGATCCGGACGATCTCTTTGCTGCGCTGGCTGCTTTACCGGGTGAGAAAGTGGCGAAAGTGAAGGTCGGGTTATACGAAGCGGTGCGTGATGGCATGGTGGTTAACCTGCTGCTGGAGTCGATCCCTGATTTGTGCCTGCGCCTGGACGCCAACCGCGCCTGGACACCGCTGAAAGCGCAACAGTTCGCCAAATATATAAACCCGGAATATCGCTCGCGCATCGCCTTTCTCGAAGAGCCGTGCAAAACCCCCGCAGAGTCTCTGGCCTTTGCCCGCGAAAGCGGGATCACTATCGCCTGGGATGAAAGCCTGCGCGATGATGATTTTCAGCTTACGCCGCAGCAAGGATTGGGCGCGGTGGTGATCAAACCTACGCTGACCGGCAGTTTGCAGCGGGTACAACAGCAGGTCGCAGCAGCAAAAGCGCTCGGGCTGACAGTGGTGATCAGTTCGTCCATTGAATCCAGTCTTGGCCTTACGCAACTCGCGCGTATCGCCGCCTGGCTGACGCCTGGCACCATTCCCGGGCTGGATACCTTACAACTGATGCAGTGCCAGCTCCTGCGCCGTTGGCCAGAAAGCGATTTACCCTGTTTACAGGCAGAGGTACTGGAACCACTACTATGACCTTTACGGACTGGCCCTGGCGGCACTGGCGGCAAGTACGCGGCGATCAGATTGCAGTCCGCCTTGAACAACAGGCCCTGAACTGGCGTGAACTGTGCGCACGTATTGATGCGCTGGCCAGTGGTTTTGCGTGCCAGGGGGTGAACGCCGGTGATGGCGTGATGCTGCGGGCGCGTAATCATCCGCATACGCTGCTGGCGTGGCTGGCACTGTTGCAGTGCGGCGCACGAGTCTTGCCGGTTAACCCGCAACTGCCTTCTGTGTTGCTGGATGCACTCTTACCGCAATTGACGTTGCGCTTTGCGTTGGATTTAGATGCTGGCGGCGACTGGCCTGCTCTGGAGGCGCTGGCGCTTCATGAACTGTCTGGCGAGCATGCCGTGGCATGGCAGCCGCATCGTCTGGCGTCGATGACCTTGACTTCTGGTTCAACCGGGCTGCCGAAAGCGGCCGCTCACACGTTTCATGCTCACATCGCCAGCGCCCAGGGGGTACTGGCGTTGATTCCCTATGCTGACAATGATGACTGGCTGCTGTCGCTGCCGATGTTTCATGTCTCCGGGCAGGGGATTTTTTGGCGCTGGCTGCTGTCCGGGGCGCGGATCGCCATACAGCCTGCATTACCTTTAGCACAGGCGCTGGTCGGTTGCACGCATGCTTCGTTGGTGCCGACGCAGTTGTGGCGATTACTCAACGACAACGCGTCGGTATCGTTGAAAGCGGTACTGCTGGGTGGCGCGGCGATCCCGGTGGCGCTGACGCAGCAGGCGCATGAACGTGGTATTCGCTGCTTTTGTGGCTATGGTCTGACAGAGTTTGCCTCGACGGTTTGCGCCAAAGAAGCTGACGGCTCGCCTGATGTCGGTTACGCCCTGCGCGGACGCGAAGTGAAAATTGTTGATGAAGAGGTCTGGCTGCGGGCGGAGAGCATGGCGTCAGGGTACTGGCGTGACGGCGAGCTTCTGCCGCTGGTGAACAGTGAGGGCTGGTTTGCCACCCGCGATCGCGGGATGCTCCACGGCGGTTGCCTCACTATCCGTGGTCGGCTGGATAACCTTTTCTTCAGCGGCGGGGAAGGGATTCAGCCGGAAGAGGTGGAACGCGTGATCGCGCGCCATCCACAGGTTCAGCAGGTTATGGTTGTGCCGGTTGATGATGCCGAGTTCGGCCAGCGCCCGGTGGCGGTGGTGGAGTGTGAAGGCGGCGTTGATGCGGCTGCACTGTCAGCGTGGGTGAGCGATAAACTGGCTCGTTTTCAGCAGCCGCGGCACTGGCTGGCGATGCCTGCTGAGCTGAAAAAGGGCGGGATCAAAATCTCGCGGCGCACGGTGCTTCAGTGGGCGAATGCCGTCGTTAATGGCGCGGTGCAGTAGCCTTTTCCAACGACCTCTCCCGAGTTGCTGAATTATCTGTTTCAGGCCAGCCGTTGAGGTTTACAGCAATCTTTTCAGGGTGAGTGTCCTGCGCGTGGCGTCGTTGAGATCGTAACGATGCAGGTCCGCAGGCTTCACCCACGCAAAATCCTGAAACTCGTCATTGATGCTGACTTCACGGTTGGCGCTGATGCAGTCAAAAATCAGGTAAATCATGTAGATCTGCTCTTTGGTGCCGTCGGGGTAGGTTTTCATCCGCGTATCATCGCGAAAGGTCCATGGCGTTATCTGGCTTAACACCAGTTTATCGCCCAACTCTTCGCGGATCTCTCTGCGCAGCGCTTCTTCAATCCGCTCGCCTGCTTCCACACCGCCACCCGACAAAGCCCACTGACCTGGAAAGACGCCACGGTCATCGGCCATTTTACATAACAGGTATGCGCCGTCATTTTGAATCAGCGGGCAGACAATTGTCCGTTGTCGCATCGATATCTCCTTGATAATAATGAAAAGTCAGCACAACGTTATAGCACACCGATGCGCTAAAAAAGTGAGCGGTTTAGCGCATCATCCCTTTTTTATTGATTATGCGAAAAGAAAATAAGCATATAATCAGCAGCTTTGGGAAATTGGCTTGAAATGTGCGGATATCAAAAATGAAAAAAGTGGCTTTATTAGGGTTAGCTAGTCTGCTGCTGGCATCTGCCGGCGCACAGGCTGTGAGTTTGAATGGTCAGCTTGGTAAAAATTACAGCAACTTAGGTTTCGGTCTTGGTACTGAAACCAGCGGTATTGCTGTAACTGGCAACTGGGCGCACAGCGAAGATGATGGTGAAGTCGCCGGTCTGGGTCTGGGCTATAACCTGCCACTGGGGCCGTTCCTGGCGACGGTCGGCGGTAAAGGCCTTTACATCAGCCCGGATTCTGGCAGCGATGGTTACGCTATCGCGGTCGGCGGTGGCCTGCAATGGAAAATCGCCAGCAGCTTCAGCCTGTTCGGCGAATATTATTACTCGCCGGATTCGCTCTCCAGCGGTGTGAAAGCGTACCAGGAAGCGAACGCTGGTGCGCGTTACACCATTATGCGCCCACTGACAGTTGAAGCCGGTTATCGCTATATCGATATGACCGGTAAAGAAGGTCATCGTGATAACGCCGTGGCCGATGGCCCATACGTCGGCGTAAGCGCTAGCTTCTGATTCCCCGGCGCGGCGTCGTCCGCGCCAGTTTATTGCCTTTTTTACCCCGCACATGCGTTATAGTGTTTCAACCTCGATTGCTGGAGATAACAATGTTAAATGTGGAGATGCTGTCCACCGGCGATGAAGTGCTGCATGGTCAGATTGTGGATACCAACGCGGCATGGCTGGCGGACTTTTTCTTTAATCAGGGACTGCCGTTAACGCGCCGCAACACTGTCGGCGATAATCTCAATGATCTGGTTGCTATTCTGCGTGAACGCAGCGAACACGCTGATGTGCTGATTGTAAACGGCGGTCTTGGGCCAACCAGCGATGATCTTAGTGCGCTGGCGGCGGCAACGGCCAAAGGTGAAGCGCTGGTGCTGCACGAAGCCTGGCTGGCACAAATGGAGCGTTTCTTCAGTGAACGTGGTCGCGTGATGGCGCCCAGCAACCGCAAGCAGGCGGAAATCCCGGCCAGCGCGGAACTGGTGGATAACCCGGTCGGCACTGCATGCGGCTTTGCCGTACAGCTCAACCGTTGTCTGATGTTCTTTACCCCCGGCGTGCCGTCTGAGTTCAAAGTGATGGTCGAGCATGAAATCTTGCCGCGTTTGCGGGCGCGCTTTACTCTGCCAGAGCCGCCGATTTGTCTGCGTCTGACTACCTTTGGCCGCTCAGAAAGCGATCTGGCGCAAAGCCTGGTGCACCTCGAATTGCCTGAAGGCGTGGTGATGGGGTACCGCTCATCGATGCCTATTATTGAACTGAAACTGACCGGTCCGGCGGAGCATCGTGCGGCAATGGAAGCCGTATGGACGCAAGTGAAATGTGTTGCCGGAGAGAGCCTGATTTTTGAAGGCACCATCGGCTTACCGGCACTGCTTGCCGCGCGGCTGCGCGATCGTCAGCTCAGCCTGACCCTGAGCGAGCAGTTCACCGGTGGTCTGGTCGCGCTGCAACTTTCCCGGGCCGGTGCGCCGCTGCTGGCCAGCGAAGTATTGCCGTCGCAGGCGGAAGCCCTGGCGCAAAGCGCACGCTGGACGACCGAACTGCGCAACCGTCATCTTGCCGGGCTGGCGCTGACCGTCACTGGTCTGGAAGAGGATCACCTCAACTTTGCGCTTGCCACGCCGGAAGGGACGCAGGCGCTGCGGGTGAAATTCAACACCAATCGCCATGGTCTGGTTGTGCGTCAGGAAGTGTGCGCGATGATGGCGCTCAATATCCTGCGCCGCTGGCTGGAAGGTAAAGATCTGGCCAGCGATCACGGCTGGATAAATGTCGTCGAAACCCTGTCGGTGTAATTCCGAAAGAAAGGGTAACGGCTCGCCGTTACCCTAATGCTTGCGCCAGCAGCGTGATGGGGTGTTCGCAGCGCTTGCTGGTGGACATCTCAATTTGCCATTTACAGGTTTCGCAATCCGTCACCACCAGGTCGGCACCGCTGGCCTCGATCTGGGCAAACAGTGGCGCACCGATGGCCTGCGAAGTCGTGTAATTCTCGCTTTTAAAACCGTACGTGCCGGCGATACCGCAACAGCGGGAGTCCAGCACCGTCAGTTCCAGCCCTGGAATGCGCCGCAGCAGCTCCAGCGTATAGTGCGTCCAGCCCATTTTTTCCATATGACATGGGGTGTGATAGACCACCTTCAGCGGTGTCTCGCGCAGCGTCAGCTTTTTCCCTTCATCCAGCATGCGCCAGATCCAGCGCGTCGCCAGATCGATGTGTGAGCGCACATGGCTGTTATCCACATCCAGTAGATGCGGATACTCATCGCGCAGGGTGAAAGCGCAGGTGGAAGAGGTGGCGATCACCGGTAAGCCTTGCTCGCCAATGGCCTGCGTCAGCGACTGCACATTGAATTGCGCCTGTTTTTTCGCTTTTGCGAAGAAGCCATTGGCAATCAGCGGCACGCCGCAACATTTCTCCCGCTGTAATAACTGTACGCCAATCCCCATGTCATTCAGCAGGCGGATTAGATCTTTGCCCAACTGCGGATGGTTGTAATTGACATAGCAGCCGTGAAAAAACGCCACCTGTTGAGGAAATGCCTGCTGTTGCGCGGAGATGCTACGATACCAGCGGCGAAACGTGCCGTGAGAGTATTTGGGCAGCGCGCGGTGGTGATCGATTTTCAGCGTCTTATCAAGTAACTGACGTACCGGTTTTAACGCCGTAGCGGTGTTGACGAGCGGAGCAAAGGGCGTTGACAGCGAGCCCATCAAATCCGTATGGCTGAGGATGGCATTACGCAGCGAGAACGGTTTTGCCGCGTACTGGACACGGGCGCGCTGAATAATGTCGCCAATCTTCACCCCGGAAGGACAGGCGGTTTCACAGCGTTTACAGTTGGTGCAATACTTCAGTGCATCGTCATACAGCGCGGCATCTTTCAGACGCAGCCGTTCGCCATCGGGACCGGCTTGTTTCGGGCCTGGATAATTGGGGTTGACCCGGCTGACCGGGCATGCGGTGGTGCATGCGGTGCATTTAATACAGCTTTCGAACTGCGTACTGTTCATTGTTCACCTCCCTGCGCAATAATCTGCTGCGCGGCATGCAGCGCCGTTACGGCGCAAACCCCGCCGCCGCATCCTTGAGCGACGGCATCGAATCCACCCAGCACCGAACCAATAACATAAAGATTATCCACGACAGCGCCCTGACACAGGCCGTGCAGTTGCGCATCGGTCCGGACGCCAAATTGCTGCCATGGCTGGCTGTCAAACACATCGTCGCGATACCAGTCGCTGCGCTTGTCGCTCTGCATGACATCAAGATCAAAAACCGTCTCCCGCACGCGATCACGCCCGGCTATCAGGCCATTGCTGAAGAAGCTGCCACTGGCCAGCACCACATGGCTCGCGCGCAGCGGAATATCTTCATGCTTACGGGTCCAGAGCTGTGTGACATGGTTGTGACTAATGTCGGCACGCAGCACATCATCGCCCGGCATCCAACTCCCGCCTTGTTGAATAAAACGCTGCTGCAACAATAACTGCATGCGCATTCCCGGTACGGATGGCGGCAGCGTTGGCAGCAGGCGCAGCGGGCAGGCTAGTTGTTTATTCAGTTGTGTAAATACATGGTTGTCCGCCAGGCCGAAGCAGGCGGGTAGCCAGAGCATCCCGTATTGCTGGCTGAGCGGAAGCAGTGCGTCATACAGTTCGTTATAGTGCTCCGGCGCATCCAGCAGACGGGCAATATTCACCGCGCGAAACTCGCTGGGGTTATCGCGCAGCCTGTCCAGCGCTGGCAGTTCAATCTCTTCGGCGTGGGCATCGATGCCGCGTTTACGCAACGCGCCTGCTGCCAGTTGCGGCTGAAAATCAAGAAACCCACTAATACCGACCACCGCAGTTCGCTGTTGCGCATCTGTTTTGCGCGGCACTTCTTGCGGGCTAAGCCAGGCTCGGCGAAATGTGCCCAGCGGCGTCACGCGTTGATGCGGTGTCTCGATCTCCCCCAGCAACGCCAGCTTACAGTCGGCGAGCAGGGTTTGCGCCTGCTGCGCATAGCGACGCACCGCTTTCGCACCCAGCAGCGCGTAAGGATGTGCGCCGTGCTGTTGCTCCAGCAAGGCAATAGCGCTGTCGATGTCGGTAACGGGTTGTCCGTCCGGTAGAAAGGAGAACAGATCCAGCGAACCGGAAGAGAAACTCAGAGCACTCTGGCCCCGGCTGATAATCGCGCAGCGCTGCCCGCTTTCACTCAGGCGAATGCCGCACAGCAATCCTGCCAGCCCGCCGCCTATGATGACCGTATCAAATCTCATCTTCTGCCTCCTTTTCCAGACCACATAATCCCTGGTAAACCCAACGAGTGAACTCGCTTTCGCGCAGGGCATCGCCCCAGGCTACCGGTTTCACGCCTTTCCAGCGCTCATTAAGGAAATCACTCAACTGGCTGAGAGACTCGGTTTCGCTGGTAACATGCAGACGGTTTAACAACCCGGCGGCGCGACAGGCGCATAACTCACCCTGGCAGGTGCCCATGCCGACGCGTGTGCGGCGGCGCAAATCGAGCAGCGAATGGACATTCAGGTTTTCCACTGCGTACTGCACTTCGCCCGCCGTCACGGCTTCACATTCGCAGACCAGGCTGCGGTTGTGGCGATCGCTGCCGAGCCAGTCAGGCGTGCGATCGCCGTGACGATAAACCGCAGAACCGCGCAGCGGCGTTGGCAGTGAGATGATTTTTTTCAGCGTCTGCTCGGTTGATTCCCGGGAGCCTGGCAGCGGTGTGGATGCGGTGGTGCAGGTCGCGCTGTGGTTCAGTTTTCGGCAGACAGTGTCCGTTGCCCATTCGGCCATCAGGCGGTAGGTCATCAGTTTACCGCCAGTAATGGTGATAAACCCTTCCAGCCCGTCGCGCTGTGCGTGATCCAGCAGCACGATGCCCCGGCTGACATTGCGACCACTCGGATCGTCGTCGCTGGCTACCAGTGGACGCACGCCCGCATAGGCGCGCAGAATACGCGTTTGCGCCATTACCGGCGCCAGTTTTTCCCCTTCGCGCAGTAAAATATCCACCTCTTCTGGCGTCACGCGAACGTTATCGATATCGGCGTAATCAATGTGTGTGGATGTGGTACCAATCAGCGAAATGGTATCGCCAGGCACCAGAATATCGGCATCGGCGGGTTTGCGGCAGCGGTTAATAACCCGCTGATTGATTCGGTGATCGAGAATTAATAGCGCACCTTTGGCCGGGAACATGCGAATGTGCAGATCGGCATATTCCGCGATGCGCTGGCCCCAAATCCCGGCAGCGTTCACCACTACCGGTGCGTAAAGTTGCAGGTTTTCACCGCTGGCCGGATGCCAGAGATTAACCCCGCTCACGCGATCGCCATGGCGAATCAACCCGCACACTTCGTGGCCGGTAAGTATTTTTGCTCCGTGCTCACGCGCATCCAGCATATTGCTGGCTGTCAGGCGAAAAGGATCAACCGTCCCATCCGGCACACGCACGGCGCCGAGCAGCGTTGGGTTAACGCTCGGTTCTAACCGTAGCGCTTCCTGCGGCGAAATCGCCTGCGCCGGAATGCCTGCCTGCTGGCAGCAATCGATAAACTGGCGTTGATAGACCAAATCATCTTCCGGCAGTGTAATGAACATACCATCGGTGGGTTCAACGCAGTGGCGGGCAATGCGTTTGAGAATTTGGTTCTCTGCGATGCATTCGCGCGCAGATTCATTATCGGTGACCGCATAGCGTGCGCCGCTATGCAGCAGCCCATGGTTGCGGCCGGTTGCGCCGGTGGCGATATCGTGACGTTCTATCAGTACCGCGCGCAGTCCGCGCAGGGCGCAATCACGGGCTATCCCGGCACCGGTGGCTCCGCCGCCAATAATGATCACATCGTAATCAGGAGAGTTAAGCATCTTGGCGTCCCTGTGGTCGACTTTCAGATACAAACATTTAGCCACACTATAAGTATGGTTTGTTTGATATCGCGCATATTCGAGCAAATAACGAAAGTAAAACGCACTTCTATGCGTGAAAGTAGACTCCTGTCATATTTCTGTAACATTTATTGTGACAACACGTTTTCTCTACGCAAAACTTTCTCTACAATCCGCCGCGAATAACTTTTGTCATGTTCGTTTTCACTCATTACTGAACGAAATGAATCTCACCGCGCCACGGAGGCCGCTATGTTGAGTATTTTTAAACCCGCACCCCATCTTTCGCGTCTGCCGGACGCGAAAATCGACCCGCTTTACCGGCGGCTGCGCTGGCAAATTTTCCTTGGCATTTTTTTTGGTTACGCTGCCTACTATCTGGTGCGTAAAAACTTTGCCCTGGCCATGCCATACCTCGTTGAGCAGGGGTTCTCCCGTGGCGATCTGGGGTTCGCGTTGTCGGGTATCTCGATTGCCTATGGCTTTTCAAAATTCATCATGGGCTCGGTATCGGATCGTTCGAATCCGCGCATGTTTCTGCCTACCGGGCTGATCCTTGCTGCTGCCGTGATGCTATTTATGGGCTTTGTACCCTGGGCAACCTCCAGCATTATGACCATGTTTGTGCTGCTCTTTTTATGCGGCTGGTTCCAGGGGATGGGGTGGCCACCGTGCGGACGTACGATGGTGCACTGGTGGTCGCAGAAGGAACGTGGCGGCGTTGTTTCTGTGTGGAACTGTGCGCATAACGTTGGCGGCGGTATTCCGCCACTGCTGTTTTTGTTGGGGATGGCCTGGTTTAACGACTGGCATGCGGCGCTGTATATGCCTGCCTTTGGCGCCATTCTGGTGGCGATTATCGCCTTTGCTCTGATGCGTGATACCCCGCAATCCTGTGGTTTGCCACCGATTGAAGAGTACAAAAACGACTACCCGGACGATTACAGTGACAAGCACGAAGAAGAGCTGTCGGCGAAGCAGATTTTTATGCAGTACATTCTGCCGAACAAGCTGCTGTGGTACATTGCCGTGGCTAATGTGTTCGTATACCTGTTGCGCTACGGCATTCTCGACTGGTCACCCACTTACCTGAAAGAAGTGAAGCACTTCGCGCTGGATAAATCCTCGTGGGCCTATTTTCTGTATGAGTACGCGGGTATTCCCGGCACGCTGCTCTGCGGCTGGATGTCGGACAAAGTGTTCCGTGGCAATCGCGGCGCGACTGGCGTGTTCTTTATGACTTTGGTGACGATCGCGACTATCGTTTACTGGCTGAACCCGGCGGGCAATCCGACGGTAGATATGGTTTGTATGATTGTCATTGGCTTCCTGATTTATGGCCCGGTGATGCTGATTGGCCTGCATGCGCTGGAGCTGGCACCGAAAAAAGCGGCGGGTACGGCAGCCGGGTTTACCGGATTGTTTGGCTACCTCGGCGGTTCTGTCGCCGCCAGCGCCATTGTCGGTTATACCGTTGATTTCTTCGGCTGGGATGGTGGTTTTATGGTGATGATCGGCGGCAGTATTCTCGCCGTTTTGTTGCTGATTATCGTGATGCTGGGCGAAAAACGTCACCATGCTGAGATACTGGCGCGCCGTCAGTAAGTGAAAGGGAAAGCAGATGAAAACCACCTTTACCCGTATCACAACCGGCCTGTTGCTGGCCGGTTTATTTGCCAGCCAGGCGCTGGCGGTAGAGAAAATCGTGATTGCCCATCGCGGCGCAAGTGGCTATCTGCCGGAGCACACATTACCGGCCAAAGCGATGGCCTATGCGCAGGGCGCTGATTATCTCGAGCAGGATCTGGTGATGACCAAAGACGACCAGTTGGTTGTCCTGCACGATCACTATCTGGATCGCGTGACCGATGTGGCGGAGCGTTTTCCGCAGCGCGCCCGTAAAGATGGCCGCTTTTACGCCATCGACTTTACGCTGGACGAAATTCGTTCGCTGAAGTTTACCGAAGGCTTCGATGTGGAAAACGGCAAGAAAGTGCAGCTCTTTCCGGGGCGTTTCCCGATGGGCAAATCGGAATTTCGCATTCATACCTTTACCGAGGAGATTGAGTTTGTGCAGGGGTTGAACCACTCCACCGGCAAAAATGTCGGTATCTACCCTGAAATCAAAGCGCCGTGGTTTCATCATCAGGAAGGCAAGGACATTGCCGCGAAGACGCTGGAAGTACTGAAAAAGTACGGTTACACCAGCAAAAAAGACAAAGTCTACCTGCAATGTTTTGATGCCGACGAGCTGAAACGTATTAAACATGAGCTGGAGCCGAAGATGGGGATGGATCTCAATCTGGTGCAACTGATTGCCTACACTAAATGGCATGAAACCCAGCAAAAACAGCCGGATGGTAAATGGGTGAATTACAACTATGACTGGATGCTGCAACCCGGTGCGATGCGGCAGATTGCGCAGTATGCCGACGGGATTGGCCCGGATTACCACATGCTGGTGGCCGACGGCTCTACTACGGGCAACGTGAAGCTAACGCAGATGGTAAAAGAGGCGCATGAAAATCATTTGCAGGTGCATCCGTTTACCGTCCGTGCGGATCAGCTTCCGCCGTACGCCAGCGACGTTAATCAGCTCTATAACGTGTTGTACAAACAGGCAGATGTGGATGGTCTGTTCACCGATTTCCCGGATAAAGCGGTGCAGTTTTTGAGGAAAAAATAAAACAGTTAGCAGTCTGAAAGGGCCTGTGAAGGCCCTTTTTTACATCTCAATCTCAATATCGCCTTTCGCCCGGCAGCAGCAGGGCAAAATTTCCCCTTCGTTAACGAAGGCCAGTGGCCTGGCAATCCAGTCAACCTGGCCTGCTACCAGACGACAGCGGCAGGAACCGCAGTAGCCTTCGCGGCACTGGTACTCCACCTCCACCTGCTGTGACTCCAGCGCCACCAGCAGGGAAGGGTGCTCATCCCGGCACATCACCTCGGTGCCGGAAAGGCGCAGCGTTACACGGCTCATCAAAGCTGGAAGCTGCTCAGATCGTCGGTATCGACTTCAGAATCGATCTGACCGACCAGGTAGGAGCTGACTTCCACTTCCTGCGGTGCCACCTGCACGTTATCGGAAACCAGCCAGGTGTTGATCCACGGAATCGGGTTTGAACGCGTCTGGAACGGCAGATCGAGGCCAACCGCCTGCATGCGAATGTTAGTGATGTACTCGATGTACTGGCAGAGAATGTCTTTGTTCAGGCCGATCATTGAACCGCCCTGGAACAGGTATTCCGCCCACTCTTTCTCCTGCAATGCCGCCTGCACGAACAGGTCATAGCATGCCTGTTTGCACTCTTCGGCAATCTCTGCCATTTCCGGATCGTCAGCGCCAGAGCGCAGCAGGTTCAGCATATGCTGAGTGCCGGTCAGGTGCAGCGCTTCATCGCGGGCAATCAGGCGGATGATTTTGGCGTTGCCTTCCATCAGTTCGCGCTCGGCAAAGGCAAAGGAGCAGGCAAAGCTGACATAGAAGCGAATCGCTTCCAGCGCGTTAACGCTCATCAGGCACAGGTAGAGTTTCTTTTTCAGCTCGCGCAGGTTCACGGTAACGGTTTTGCCGTTCACGGTGTGTGTGCCTTCGCCCAGCAGGTGCCAGTAGCTGGTCATCTCAATCAGTTCGTCATAGAAATGCGAGATGCCTTCCGCACGCTTGAGGATCTGCTCGTTGGTGACGATATCGTCAAACACCACCGCCGGATCGTTAACGATGTTGCGGATGATGTGGGTGTAAGAGCGCGAGTGGATGGTTTCGGAAAACGCCCACGTCTCGACCCAGGTTTCCAGTTCCGGAATGGAGATCAGTGGCAGCAGCGCGACGTTCGGGCTGCGGCCCTGGATGGAATCCAGTAGCGTCTGGTATTTCAGGTTGCTGATAAAAATATGTTTTTCGTGTTCCGGCAGCGCCTGGAAATCGATACGGTCGCGGGAAACATCAACTTCTTCTGGACGCCAGAAGAAGGAGAGTTGTTTTTCAATCAGCTTTTCAAAGATGTCATATTTTTGCTGATCGTAGCGCGCCACGTTAACCGGCTGGCCAAAGAACATCGGCTCCAGTAGCTGATTGTTTTTCGTCTGTGAAAAAGTGGTGTAAGCCATGAAAGTGTCCTGTCTTGCGAAAGAAAAGGGCGGGTTTCCCCGCCCCTTCGTTAGATCTTACATGCGCCGCTTTCGCAGCCATCGTCCTGGATGGAAGGCACCAGGTCATCCTGGGCATCTTCCGCGCCATCGCGGGTGTTTTGATAGTACAGCGTTTTCACACCAAATTTGTACGCGGTGAGCAAGTCTTTCAGTAATTGCTGCATCGGCACTTTGCCCGACGGGAAACGGCTCGGATCGTAATTAGTGTTCGCCGAAATCGACTGATCAATAAACTTCTGCATAATGCCGACCAGCTGCAGGTAGCCGTCATTGTTCGGCATTTCCCACAGTAACTCGTAAGCGGTGCTCAGTTTTTCGTAGTCCGGCACCACCTGGCGCAGGATACCATCTTTCGATGCCTTGATGCTCACATGGCCGCGCGGCGGTTCGATACCGTTGGTGGCGTTGGAGATCTGCGATGACGTTTCAGACGGCATCAGCGCGGACAGCGTGGAGTTACGCAGACCGTACGTTTTGATGGATTCACGAAGTGCTTCCCAGTCGTAATGCAGCGGCTCGTTGGTAATACTGTCGAGATCTTTCTTGTAAGTGTCGATTGGCAAAATACCCTGCGAATAGGTGGTTTCGTTGAACCACGGGCATGCGCCTTGCTCTTTCGCCAACTCGTTAGAGGCTTTCAGCAGCCAGTACTGAATGGCTTCGAAGGTCTGGTGCGTCAGGTTATTGGCGCTGCCGTCGGAGTAACGTTTGCCGTTCTTCGCCAGCCAGTAAGCAAAGTTGATCACACCGATACCCAGCGTACGGCGACCCATGGCGCCACGTTTTGCTGCCGGGATCGGGTAATCCTGGTAATCCAGCAGCGCGTCGAGAGCGCGTACCGCAAGCGTTGCCAACTCTTCCAACTCGTCGAGGTTTTTGATGGCGCCGAGGTTGAAAGCAGACAGCGTACAGAGTGCGATTTCACCGCTTTCATCATTAACGTCTTCCAGCGGCTTGGTCGGCAGAGCGATTTCCAGGCACAGGTTGGACTGACGCACCGGCGCGACTTTCGGGTCGAACGGGCTGTGAGTGTTGCAGTGGTCGACGTTCTGGATGTAGATACGGCCCGTTGAGGCACGTTCCTGCATCATCAGAGAGAACAACTCAACTGCTTTGATACGCTGCTTACGGATGCTGTCGTCTTTCTCATATTGAGTGTACAGACGTTCGAACTCGTCCTGATTGGCGAAGAACGCGTCGTACAAACCTGGGACATCGGACGGGCTGAACAGGGTGATCTCTTCACCTTTCAGTAGACGGGTGTACATCAGTTTGTTGATCTGTACGCCGTAGTCCATGTGGCGCACACGGTTACCTTCCACGCCACGGTTGTTTTTCAGTACCAGCAGGCTTTCGACTTCCAGGTGCCACATCGGGTAGAACAGGGTGGCTGCGCCACCGCGTACGCCGCCCTGCGAGCAGGATTTTACCGCCGTCTGGAAATGTTTGTAGAACGGAATACAGCCGGTGTGGAACGCTTCACCGCCACGGATCGGGCTGCCCAGCGCACGAATGCGACCAGCGTTGATGCCGATACCGGCACGCTGGGAAACGTATTTCACAATCGCGCTGGAGGTGGCATTGATGGAATCCAGGCTGTCGCCGCACTCAATCAGCACACAGGAGCTGAACTGACGCGTTGGGGTACGCACACCGGACATGATCGGCGTCGGCAGCGAAATTTTGAACGTGGATACCGCATCATAGAAACGCTTCACGTAGTCCAGACGCGTTTCACGTGGGTAGTTCGAGAACAGACAGGCAGCAACCAGAATATAGAGGAACTGCGCACTCTCGTAGATTTCGCCGGTAACGCGGTTCTGTACCAGGTATTTCCCTTCCAGCTGCTTCACGGCGGCATAGGAGAAGTTCATATCACGCCAGTGATCGATAAAACCGTCCATCTGCTTGAACTCTTCTTCCGTGTAGTCTTCCAGCAGATGATGATCATATTTGCCCAGTTCGATCATTTTTTTTACGTGGTCGTACAGCGCTGGCGGTTCAAACTGACCGTAAGCTTTTTTACGCAGGTGGAAAATCGCCAGGCGCGCGGCCAGGTACTGGTAGTCCGGCGCTTCGCGGGAGATTAAATCCGCTGCGGCCTTAATGATGGTTTCATGGATGTCGGAGGTTTTGATCCCGTCGTAAAACTGAATATGTGAACGCAGTTCAACCTGAGAGATAGAGACGTTACTCAGCCCCTCTGCCGCCCAATCCAGCACTCGATGGATTTTGTCGAGATTGATGCGCTCAGTGCCACCATCACGTTTTGTCACCAGCAGACTCTGATTCATGTGATTACCTGTCCGTGAAATAAAAGTATCCCCCCATTATCCACAGTTCGTCGCTGTGACTAACTCTGTGGATAAATACTATATGTAGGGGGTTTTCGATAAGAGAAACGCTATATGGTGATTATTCTAGTAAGGATTCTTTTCAGTACAAGAGTTGATTTTGAGGTTAAATTGAGGTTGCGAAAGCGTAATAAACGCTAAGTCCTCATGCTGTAAGGCCTGGCGGGGATGTCAACGTTTTGCAAAAAAAAATGAATTTTTGATCGAGTGCTGATTTCTTCATCGGGAAAGGCAAATGCGCAGCTTGATACTGCGCAATGTTTATAACTTTAACTAATGACCTTAGTTATTTTTTGCTGTTGTATATAACATATAATTAACATCCACTCCTGACCCTAAGGTAAATTTATTCAGCAGCGGATTATAATGCAGCCCGATGATATGACGTTCCTGAAGCACTGTCTCATCGATCCAGGTTAATAATTCAGCGGGTTTAATGAATTTCTTCACGTCGTGCGTGCCTTTCGGCACCATGCGCAGCACATATTCTGCGCCGACGACAGCCATCAGCCAGGATTTGCCATTGCGGTTAATTGTCGAGAAGAAAACGTGGCCGCCCGGTTTAACCAACTGTGCGCACGCTTTTACCACCGATTGCGGATCGGGTACGTGCTCCAGCATCTCCATGCAGGTCACAACGTCGTACTGCTGGGCGTGTTTTGCGGCATGTTCTTCGACGGTTTCCTGAACATAATCGACCTGCACGCCGGATTCCAGTGCATGCAGACGCGCGACCTGCAGCGGTTCAAAGCCCATATCCAGACCGGTCACCGTTGCGCCTTCCTGTACCATGCTTTCCGCCAGGATGCCGCCGCCGCAGCCGACATCGAGCACCTTTTTACCGAACAGACCGCCAGCATGTTCGCCAATGTAGCCCAGACGCAGCGGGTTAATACGGTGCAGGGGTTTAAACTCACCCTCTTTATCCCACCAGCGTGAAGCGACAGCTTCGAATTTGGCGATTTCAGCGTGGTCAACGTTCTGAGCGGCCGGTGTTGTTTCGGCATTCATGGGCGCATTTACTCCTCTCTCAATAAGACGTGTGAGTATATCAGGCCGACGGGATGAATAAACCTTTGCGAGGGAGTTATAGATTTACCCGTATCACAGCGGTTGTGTTATAATTTGCGACCTTTGAATCCGGGACACAGTAGAGGGATAGCGGTTAGATGAGCGACCTTGCGAGAGAAATTACACCGGTTAACATCGAGGAAGAGCTGAAAAGCTCCTATCTGGACTATGCGATGTCGGTCATTGTTGGCCGTGCGCTGCCGGATGTCCGAGATGGCCTGAAACCGGTTCACCGTCGCGTACTTTACGCCATGAACGTATTGGGCAATGACTGGAACAAAGCCTATAAAAAATCTGCCCGTGTCGTTGGTGACGTAATCGGTAAATATCACCCTCATGGTGATACTGCCGTATATGACACCATTGTCCGCATGGCGCAGCCATTCTCCCTGCGTTACATGCTGGTAGATGGTCAGGGTAACTTTGGTTCGGTCGACGGCGACTCCGCTGCTGCGATGCGTTATACGGAAATCCGTATGTCGAAGATCGCCCATGAGCTGATGGCCGACCTCGAAAAAGAGACGGTGGATTTCGTCGATAACTACGACGGCACCGAAAAAATTCCTGATGTGATGCCGACCAAAATCCCGAACCTGTTAGTCAACGGTTCGTCCGGTATCGCGGTAGGTATGGCGACGAATATTCCGCCGCACAACCTGACCGAAGTGATTAACGGCTGTCTGGCCTACGTTGAAAACGAAGACATCAGCATTGAAGGGCTGATGGAGCACATTCCAGGCCCGGACTTCCCGACCGCCGCGATCATCAACGGTCGCCGCGGCATTGAAGAGGCCTATCGTACTGGTCGCGGTAAAGTGTACATTCGCGCGCGTGCGGAAGTGGAAGCTGACGCGAAAACCGGTCGCGAAACCATCATCGTGCATGAAATTCCGTATCAGGTGAACAAAGCGCGCCTGATTGAGAAAATCGCTGAACTGGTCAAAGACAAACGCGTTGAAGGCATCAGCGCGCTGCGCGACGAGTCTGATAAAGACGGCATGCGCATCGTGATTGAAGTGAAGCGCGATGCGGTAGGCGAGGTCGTTCTTAACAACCTCTATTCACAGACTCAGCTCCAGGTTTCCTTCGGTATCAACATGGTTGCCCTGCACCATGGCCAGCCGAAGATCATGAACCTGAAAGACATTATTGCTGCATTCGTGCGCCACCGCCGCGAAGTGGTGACCCGTCGTACAATTTTTGAACTTCGTAAAGCCCGCGATCGTGCGCACATCCTCGAAGCGCTTGCCGTGGCGCTGGCGAACATCGATCCGATTATCGAACTCATTCGCCGCGCGCCAACGCCAGCAGAAGCGAAAGCAGGCTTAATCGCCCGTTCATGGGAACTGGGCAACGTTTCCGCGATGCTGGAACGCGCTGGTGATGATGCCGCCCGTCCGGAATGGCTGGAGCCTCAGTTCGGCGTACGCGACGGCCAGTACTACCTGACCGAACAGCAGGCGCAGGCGATTCTGGATCTGCGTTTGCAGAAGCTGACCGGCCTTGAGCATGAAAAACTGCTCGATGAATACAAAGAGCTGCTGGAACAGATTGCAGAACTGCTGCACATTCTGGGCAGCGCCGATCGCCTGATGGAAGTGATTCGTGAAGAGCTTGAACTGATTCGCGAACAGTTTGGTGATGAGCGTCGTACTGAAATTACCGCGAACACTGCCGATATCAATATCGAAGACCTGATCAATCAGGAAGATGTTGTGGTTACGTTGTCGCATCAGGGCTATGTGAAGTATCAGCCGCTGACCGACTACGAAGCCCAGCGCCGTGGCGGTAAAGGTAAATCTGCTGCGCGTATTAAAGAAGAAGACTTTATCGACCGTCTGCTGGTGGCCAACACTCACGATACGATCCTCTGTTTCTCCAGCCGGGGCCGTCTCTACTGGATGAAGGTTTACCAGCTGCCGGAGGCGAGCCGTGGCGCACGCGGTCGTCCGATCGTTAACCTGCTGCCGCTGGAGCCGAATGAACGTATCACGGCTATTCTGCCAGTTCGTGAATACGAAGAGGGCGTTAACGTCTTTATGGCGACCGCCAGCGGTACCGTGAAGAAAACCGCGCTTACCGAGTTCAGCCGTCCGCGCTCTGCCGGTATTATTGCCGTTAACCTGAATGAAGGCGACGAACTGATTGGCGTCGATCTGACTTCCGGGAACGACGAAGTGATGCTGTTCTCTGCCGCTGGTAAAGTAGTGCGCTTTAAAGAGGGGGCGGTGCGCGCGATGGGTCGTACGGCAACCGGCGTACGCGGTATCAAGCTGGCGGAAAAAGACAGCGTAGTATCGCTGATTGTTCCGCGCGGTGAAGGCGCCATCCTGACTGTCACGCAGAACGGTTATGGTAAACGTACCGCTGAAACCGAGTACCCGACCAAATCTCGTGGTACGCAGGGCGTTATCTCCATTAAGGTCACCGAGCGTAATGGTTCCGTGGTCGGTGCGGTGCAGGTAGATGATTGCGACCAGATCATGATGATCACCGATGCCGGTACGTTGGTGCGTACCCGCGTGTCCGAAATCAGCGTGGTGGGCCGTAATACCCAGGGCGTAATCCTGATCCGTACCGCGGAAGATGAAAACGTCGTGGGTTTGCAACGCGTCGCCGAACCGGTGGATGACGAAGAGCTGGACTCCATCGACGGCAGCGTGGCGGAAGGCGATGACGACATCGCGCCGGAAGTTGACACTGACGACGATACGGCGGATGACGCCGACGAGTAATGCGTCACAAAGGGCCGGTTTCCCGGCCCTTTTTCATTGCCATTGCGGCATTCGCGATTTATCGCTACCTTAACGACACTCTTTTTTAACTTCCTTGTGGCGGAGTTTCTCCAGGTTGAAATACCTCGTCTCTTTTCGCAGTACCCTGAAAGTTTCCCGCTATTTATTCAGAGCGCTGGCGCTATTGCTGTGGCTGTTAATTGCCTGTTTTTCAGTGTTTTACATCGTCAATGCGTTGCACGACAAAGAGTCAGAAATTCGTCAGGAATTCAACCTCAGTTCCGATCAGGCGCAGCGTTACATTCAGCGCACCTCGGATGTGATGAAAGAGTTAAAGTATATTGCCGAAAATCGTCTGACGGCGGAAAACGGCATCCTCACCTCGCACAGCCGCGATGATAAAACCGATGTGCCGGCGTTTTTACCGCTGTTCCCCGATTCTGACTGCTCTGCGATGAGTAGCTCGTGGCGCGGTTCGCTGGAGTCGCTGGCATGGTTTATGCGCTACTGGCGCGACAATTTTTCAGCCGCCTACGATCTCAACCGCGTATTTCTGATTGGCAGCGACAATCTGTGTATGGCGGATTTCGGCCTGCACGAACTGCCGGTTGAGCGTGACGATACATTAAAAAGCTTGCATGAGCGGATTGTAAAATACCGCAATGCGCCGCAGGATGAGCGCAGCAATAACCTCTACTGGATGAGCCAGGGGCCGCGACCAGGAATCGGTTACTTTTACGCGCTGACGCCAGTTTATCTTGGTAATCGTCTTCAGGTGTTGCTGGGCACCGAGCAGTCAATCCGCATGGAGAATTTTTTTACGCCGGGTAGCCTGCCGATGGGCGTCACCATTCTGGATGAGAGCGGACACTCGCTGATTTCGCTGACCAGCCAGGACAGCGGTATTGTTGCCGATCCGCGCTGGATGCAGGAACGTTCGTGGTTCGGTTACACCGCTGGTTTCCGCGAGCTGATCCTGAAAAAGAGCTTACCGCCATCCTCATTGAGTGTGGTCTATTCCATGCCTGTCGATATGGTACTGGAACGCATCCGCATGCTGATCCTCAATGCTGTGCTCCTGAATGTGCTGGTTGGCGTGGCGCTGTTTACCCTGGCGCGCATGTATGAGCGGCGCATCTTTATCCCGGCGGAAAACGATGCGCAGCGACTGGAAGAGCATGAACAGTTCAACCGTAAAATTGTCGCTTCTGCACCTGTGGGGATCTGTATTCTGCGCACCCAGGACGGGACGAATATTCTCAGTAACGAACTGGCGCATAATTACCTGAATATGCTCACGCATGAAGATCGGCAGCGGCTGACGCAGATCATCTGTGGCCAGCAGGTCAATTTTGTTGATGTGTTGACCAGCAATAATACTAATCTGCAAATCAGCTTTGTTCATTCGCGCTATCGCAATGAAAACGTGGCGATTTGTGTGCTGGTAGATGTCTCCGCACGCGTCAAAATGGAAGAGTCGTTACAGGAAATGGCACAGGCGGCAGAACAGGCCAGCCAGTCGAAATCCATGTTTCTGGCGACCGTCAGCCATGAGTTACGCACGCCGCTGTACGGCATTATCGGTAACCTCGATCTACTGCAAACCAAAGAGCTGCCGAAGGGCGTCGACCGACTGGTGACGGCGATGAATAACTCTTCCAGCCTGCTGCTGAAAATTATCAGCGATATTCTCGACTTCTCGAAAATTGAGTCTGAGCAGTTAAAAATCGAGCCGCGGGAGTTTTCCCCACGCGAGGTGATGAGCCATATCACCGCCAACTATCTGCCGCTGGTGGTGCGTAAACAACTGGGGCTGTACTGTTTTATCGAGCCGGATGTGCCAGTGGTTCTCAACGGCGATCCGATGCGTTTGCAGCAGGTGATCTCAAACCTGCTGAGCAATGCGATTAAATTCACCGACATCGGCTGTATTGTGCTGCATGTACAGCGTGATGCGGATTATCTCAGCATACGTGTGCGCGATACAGGTGTGGGGATCCCCGGTAAAGAAGTGGTGCGGTTGTTTGATCCTTTCTTCCAGGTCGGGACCGGGGTGCAGCGTAATTTCCAGGGTACGGGCCTGGGGCTGGCGATTTGCGAGAAGCTGATTAACATGATGGACGGCGATATCGAAGTGGATACCGAACCGGGAATGGGTAGCCAGTTTACCATTCGTATACCGCTTTACCATGCGGCCGTACCGGTGAGTGCTGACATCGATGGGCTGTCGGAGACCTGCTGCTGGCTGGCGGTGCGTAACGCCTCATTGTCGGCCTATTTGCAGAACTTGCTGAACTGGAATGGCATCCGTACGAAGCAGTACGACGGGCGCGTGCTCGGTCATCAGGATACGTTGATTACCGACGATGAGCTGGAGCATCCTTCGGGTGCGCGGGCGGTGATTGTTTTCTGCCGCCGCCATATCGGTATTCCGCTGGAGCGCGCGCCGGGCGAGTGGTTACACAGCATCGCCGCGCCGCACGATTTGCCAGCGTTGCTGGGACGCATTTACCGCGTACAGGTGGTGGAATCGCAGGCGACCACGACGCAGGCCGTAGAGGACAATGAGGTATCGCGCAACGACGATATGATGATCCTGGTGGTTGATGATCACCCGATTAACCGGCGATTACTTGCCGATCAACTGGGATCGCTGGGCTATCAATGCAAAACAGCTAATGATGGGGTGGATGCATTAAACGTGTTAAGCAAGAACCACATTGATATTGTGCTCAGCGACGTCAACATGCCGAATATGGACGGTTATCGTCTGACGCAGCGGATTCGCCAGTTGGGCCTGACACTGCCGGTGATTGGCGTAACGGCTAACGCGCTGGCGGAAGAGAAACAGCGCTGCCTTGAATCCGGTATGGATAGCTGCCTGTCGAAACCAGTGACACTGGATGTGCTGAAGCAAACGCTGGCCGCATATGCCGCGCGGGTCAGAAACAGCAGGGGATAAAAAAGAACCCCGGCGAAAGCCGGGGTTGGGGGATTACTCTTTTTCTGTCTGGGTCAGCGTGACCGAGGAGAGGTAGTTCAGCAGGGCGATGTCGTTATCGACGCCCAGTTTCATCATCGCAGATTTCTTCTGGCTACTGATGGTCTTGATACTGCGGTTCAGCTTTTTAGCGATTTCCGTTACCAGGAAACCTTCTGCAAACAGACGCAGCACTTCGCTCTCTTTTGGTGACAGGCGTTTGTCGCCGTAGCCGCCAGCGCTGATTTTTTCCAGCAGGCGAGAAACGCTTTCAGGAGTAAATTTCTTACCTTTCTGCAGTGCGGCCAGAGCTTTCGGCAGGTCGGTTGGCGCGCCTTGTTTCAATACGATACCTTCAATATCCAGATCCAGCACCGCACTCAGAATTGCCGGGTTATTGTTCATGGTAAGAACAATAATCGACAACGCAGGGAAATGGCGTTTAATGTATTTGATCAGTGTAATACCATCGCCGTATTTATCGCCTGGCATTGACAGGTCGGTGATCAGAACATTTGCCTCAAGTTTTGGCAGATTATTAATGAGCGCTGTAGAGTCTTCAAATTCACCGACTACGTTAACCCATTCGATTTGTTCCAGTGACTTGCGAATACCGAACAGTACAATCGGATGGTCATCGGCAATAATTACGTTCATATTGTTCATGTATTAGGCTACCTTGCTACAGCAAGCTCTTGACGTAAGCGTCAATGTCGCTGATGTAATTTTCTATGCCTGGAGCATCGCTTTCACGAATTAATTGCTCCAGCGTTTCGCACAACTGCTTACCAGGTACCAGATTTAGCATAGCAAACACACCTTTCAGGCGGTGCGCTGTCTGCGCCAGCGCAGCGAAATCGCGTAACGCTGATTCAGTATACAGCCTCTTAACATCATCGGGTACTGTGTCAACAAACAGTGCATAATAGCCGCTGGCATGGAGTTCCGCGTTTTCATCGCCTCCCAATGGCGATTCCGGTACATCTTCCTGCGCCAGTTGCTCTTCTATAAGCTGCAATATTGCTCCCTGCATTGCATTACTCATATTAAAGTTAACGCGCAATTGACCTGGGCCAATTTTCCGCACACCGGCCTCATCATCGCTTAAAAGCAAGCCTGAGGCTGTAAGATTAGACGGATTATCTGTCAAAAAGAGATCATATTCTTGACTTGAAAGACGCTCATCCGGGGAAATACAGCTTGCACCCCAATTTTCCAACTGGCGAACTACGATATTGCGGATTTCATTCGAGGTGATGTCAATCATCGCGACAACATCATCAAGCAATTTCTCTTCGCTTTCAACCTGCGATGAGCGGGCAGCCATCCTAACATGCAAAGAGTAGCGGGTACCCAGATCTTCCCTGGCCTTAATATTCAAATGCCCACCGAGTTTTCTGGCTAGCTGATCGCACAGCCAGAAGGTGAGGGCGTTCGCTTTTCCGTATTGATCGCTCTGTGTATCGTTAAGGAACGGGAAGTGCAGATTGTCAATTTCGCTGGTATTTACGCCTGTGCCAGTATCAAGAATACGGAAGGTCAGACGATCCTCTGCTGATTCATCCATATTCACGTCAAGGGTAATTTTACCCATTTGCGTGGTTGTCACTGCGTACTGAATCAAAAGCAGTAAGATCCGACGTAACGCGTCACGATCACCGTGTCGCCCCTCGTTAGCCGGAAGCGGGTTGTTGATCAACAATTGCAGGCCTTTACGCTTGATCATTGGCAGAACTTCCGGCACCACTTCATCAATCAGGTCTTGAATGGAGAACACGGTAGGCGAACCTTTCCAGCTATCGCTTTCCAGCATATTGGCCAGCTGAATTTCATCCACCAGTTGTACCAGTCTGTCGGCGTGATCGGCGACGAGATTGCCCTCTTTGTTTTCTAGAGCGGCAGCTTCGGCAGCGAGGGCTTTTACCGGCTGTTTCAGCGAGTCAGCCAGGTTATTCATAAAGGTGGCGCGACCTTGTTGATTCTTCTCATACAGACGCTGCGCTTGCTTCAGCTTCTTATTGACCAGCACTTCGCGGTCCTGGTCGCGAATAATAAAGATCTGCGTACGTGAAGCCACCTGGCTGCGGAACTGGCGTATTTCATACAGTTCATTATTTATGGTGGCCTGGATGACGCCCTGGTGTTGATCCGCCATGGCGGTGATATTTTGCAGATTCAAGTGCGGCAGCAGATGATCGGCTATTTTGTTGCTCAGTACCGTGCGGTTAGCTTCCTGATCGTGTACCAGTAAGCCAAGCGGCAGTAGTGAGACAATCTCTTCGTTGAAAGCTCGCAGCACGCGCAGCTCGTTGTTTGCTCCTGGCGCAGCCAGGCTATCCGTCTTACGCCCTGGTTGCTGACGGAAGGTGGTGTAGCCAAACAGCGCCAGCGCCAGCAGCCCAATATTCAGCAACAGCGGTAAAAGAATGTTTTGTAGCGTGTCGAGCAGCAGCGTACCGAAAGGAACCTGCCACACCAGGCGCAGCCCGGTGCCGTTCAACGCAGAAGCGATCTCAATACGCGAGCTATTAAAGTTAACGGTCACATTATCTGTGGTCTCTTTATCCTGCCCGCGAGTGGTATTTTGCGTGCTATCAGGGTCGAGACGGAAACTGTCCAGTGACATGCCCGGCGGGATCAGATCGTTAATCGGCAAGTCAAACGCAACCACTGTCGCCAGGTGACCCGGCTGGTTAAAAGTGGTACGCAGCGTAAAGTAGTGGCCATTCTGCCAGGCCAGGCGGCGCAAGGAGGAAAAACTTTCGCGCTCATCAAGGGCGTTAGCCTGCTGCAACATTTCTGCGCGTCGGGAATCGACGATATTGCTGATGGTGGAATCTTTAAAACCCGAGGTCAGATCTTTAAGAGGTAACGTAGAAACCAGGATCATGCTGTTATCCTGGCCATTCAGATAGTACATCGACCATGGAACGGTTTCTGCGCCCCACAGTGTATCGAGATACGCTGAGATGCGCTGTGTCATCTCCAGCGTGGAACTGTCGTGTGAACCGAAAATTAGCGCTTCCGTTTTGCGCTGCGGTTTCTCGAGGTAATAGACGTCTTGTTTCAGGCGCGTTTCCTGTAAACCTTCGCTCGCCGTGGTTGCCGGAGCCGCAGCGATATTGTCATAGATCTGCCATGTGGCATATCGCCAGGTGTCAATACGCTTATGGATGGCATGCGTAATATCGACGATTTGATAGCTCTTATCTTTCAGCCAGGCGTTGACCGCGCTTTGGATCATCACCCCCATCGTTACCAGCAGGACAATAATCAATAAGAGGAAGAAACGGGTAATGTTGCCCGGTATCAGGGAAAATTTGCCTGGGATCATTGTGTCAGATTGACTCATTCTTGTGTGTAACCCGTTATGACAACACTGCAGGTGACGCTCAGCATCCGCTGAAACAATGTTGCTGCCATGCCGTAACTACCGCCTGTCGCGCGCGGACTGCAAATAGATGTGTTGCAGAGCAGTGTACAGCAGGCAGTATATCGGTTAATGAGTGAATTTCCAGACTCTCTTTTCAGCCATTATCCGCAGGATGCGGGTTGTTGTCCTCATCTAAACGAAACGGCAAAAATGTACAAAACATGGAGGTTGTACAAATATCTCTCAGTGCTGAATAAAAAGAACGCAATAAATAACAAGAAATTAATTAAGGTGTTAAGTCAATGAGATGATTCTGGCACGCTTGTTGATTAATTAATAGTCGTTACAAATAGTTATTATATGTATGTTATTATTCAAGTTAAGTAAGTAAAAGGTAAAAAAAAACCGAATGCAGGGCATTCGGTCATAAGAGGGGTAAACAGACATTCAGATTCGAATGACGGTAATAAATAAAGTTAATGATGATAGCGTGGTGTATTTTAGTGGCGATTTTTTATTTGGTTTTTGCATTCAGTGCTATCATTTATTTTTTATTTATCTCTTTGTTTTTATTGGTTTTTTTAATTTTATTTGATTATTTGTGCGATATATATGAACTATTCGTGCTATAAAAAGTTCCCTTGTTTTTACAAAATGAAACATCTATCATTATGTATGAAACATCTTCAAAGTTTTAGTATCATATTCCCGATGGATTATTTTTCTATTTTAAGGACAATGAATTTGCCAGCTGATTAGAGGGTTAATCAGTACGCAGTGGCAAATAAAAATTCATATAACAGAGGGTTAATAAAATGAAAGTTAAAGTACTGTCCCTCCTGGTGCCGGCTCTGCTGGTAGCAGGCGCAGCGAATGCGGCTGAAGTTTACAACAAAGATGGCAACAAATTAGATCTGTACGGCAAAGTAGATGGTCTGCACTATTTCTCTGACAACAAAAGCCTCGATGGCGATCAAACTTACGTGCGTTTCGGCTTTAAAGGCGAAACTCAGGTAAACGATCAGGTTACTGGCTACGGTCAGTGGGAATATAACGTTCAGGCTAACAATACTGAAACTTCAAGCGATCAGGCATGGACCCGTCTGGCATTCGCAGGTATCCGCGTTGCTGATGCGGGTTCTTTCGACTATGGTCGTAACTACGGCGTAATTTACGACGTAACCTCCTGGACCGACGTTCTGCCGGAGTTCGGTGGCGACACTTACGGTGCAGATAACTTCCTGCAATCCCGTGCTAACGGCGTTGCCACCTACCGTAACACCGATTTCTTCGGTCTGGTTGATGGCCTGAACTTTGCTCTGCAGTATCAGGGTAAAAACAGCAGTGGTGAAAATAACTCTGCTGGTCGTAGCCTGGTTAAAGAAAATGGCGACGGCTACGGCGCGTCTGTGACCTACGCTCTGGGCGCAGGCTTCAGCGTCGGCGGTGCAATGTCCTCTTCCAAACGCACTGCTGACCAGAATGCAATCAGCGACGGTCTGTACGGCGAAGGCGATCATGCTGAAGTGTACAGCGGCGGCCTGAAATACGATGCCAACAATATCTATTTGGCGGCGCAGTACTCTCAGACCTATAACGCAACTCGTTTTGGTTCTTCTTCTGATGCGGTCTACGGTTTTGCTAACAAAGCGCAAAACTTTGAAGTGGTTGCACAGTACCAGTTCGACTTCGGTCTGCGTCCGTCCATCGCTTACCTGCAATCTAAAGGTAAGGATATCTCCAACAATACCGGTACCGTTAACTATGGTGACCAGGATATCCTGAAATACATTGATGTTGGCGCGACTTACTACTTCAACAAAAACATGTCTACCTATGTTGATTACAAAATCAACCTGCTGGACGACAACAACTTCACCCGTTCTGCCGGTATCAACACCGACAATGTCGTTGCGCTGGGCCTGGTTTACCAGTTCTAAGTTCACAACGACAATTGCTAAGGCGCCGCAAGGCGCCTTTTTTTTTGCCCGGTTTTTGATGTACGCTTGCCGCCATCAAGGAGATAACAGGTAATGACAATGACTATTTTCCGCAGCTTTGTGGCCGCTGTGCTACTGCTATTGGTTGGCTGCGATCGCAGCGAACAGGCACAATCAACCGTGCTGGAAGGTAAAACGATGGGCACTTTCTGGCGTGTCAGTCTGGTCGACATGGATGCGCAGCGGGCGCAGGCGCTACAGCAAAAAATTCAGGCGCAACTGGATGCTGACGATCGTTTAATGTCAACGTGGAAGAGCGATTCTGCGCTTATGCGCTTTAATCACACTGCCAGTACCGCGCCCTGGCCAGTCAGCGCTGCAATGGCGGATCTTGTGACCATCTCTTTGCGGGTCGGGGAAAAAACCGATGGCGCAATGGATATTACCGTTGGGCCGCTGGTGAATCTGTGGGGATTTGGTCCGGATAAACAACCGGTAGTCAGCCCAACTCAAGCGCAAATTGATGCGGCAAAAGCCCGTACCGGCTTGCAGCATCTGACGGTGATTAATCGTGCCGGGGAACAATTCCTGCAAAAAGATCTGCCAGATCTGTTTGTCGATTTATCGACAGTCGGTGAAGGCTATGCGGCGGATCATCTGGCGCAGCTTATGGAGCACGAAGGTATTGCCCGCTATCTGGTTTCCGTCGGTGGCGCGCTTGCCAGCCGGGGCATGAATGCGCAGGGCCAGCCGTGGCGAGTGGCGATCCAGAAACCGACCGATCGTGAAAATGTTGCGCAAGCCGTGGTCGATATTAACGGTCATGGGATCAGCACCTCCGGAAGTTATCGCAACTATTACGAACTGGATGGCAAACGTATTTCGCATATTATCGATCCACGCACCGGGCGTCCCATCGATCACCGCCTGGTTTCGGTCACTGTGATTGCACCAACGGCGCTGGAAGCGGATGCCTGGGACACTGGCTTAATGGTGCTGGGTACCGATAAAGCCAAAAAAGTGGTGATGCGTGAAGGATTGGCGGTATTTATGATTATGAAAGAGGGAGATGGTTTTACCACCTGGATGTCGCCGCAATTCTCCTCGTTCCTGGTCAGCGAAAAAAATTAAAACGCAAGATTGCGGGTGTCGGGTTCTGCGCGAGCGTGCACAGTAGGGCTAAGCTTAAATAAGGGGCCTGATATGAACGAGACTTTACTTGATGAACAGCGCTGGCAGGCGGTGCTGGCGCGCAACCCGCAGGCTGATGGTCAGTTTGTTTTTGCGGTACTGACCACAGGCATATTCTGTCGCCCGTCCTGTCGCGCGCGCCACGCCCTGCGTCAGAATGTGCGTTTTTTCCCCGATGCCGATAGCGCTGTTGCTGCTGGTTTTCGCCCATGCAAACGTTGCCAGCCCGATAAAGCGCATCCGCAACAGCAGCGGCTGGATAAAGTGGCTACCGCTTGTCGATTGCTGGAACAGGATACGACTGTCACCCTCGATCAACTGGCGGCCAGTGTAGGCATCAGCCCGTATCATTTTCATCGTCTGTTTAAATCCGTGACCGGGATGACTCCGAAAGCCTGGCAACAAGCCTTCCGCGCCCGGCGTCTGCGCAACACGCTGGCAGAGAGCGACACGGTGACCGATGCTGTACTGGCAGCGGGGTTCCCCGACAGTAGCAGTTACTATCGCCAGGCGGATGCCGCGCTGGGAATGACGGCACGTCAGTTTCGCCGTGGTGGTGACGATGCTGATATTCGTTACGCCCTGAGCGACTGTTCGCTGGGGCGCTGCCTGGTGGCCGAGAGCGAACGGGGCATCTGCGCCATTTTACTGGCTGACAGCGATGAACAATTGTTGGCAGAATTGAATACGATTTTTCCTCATGCCCGAAATGTGCAGGGCGATGAGGCGATGCTTGCACGGGTCGCGCAAGTGATTCGCCGTCTTGATCGGGCGGATGCGCCATTTACATTGCCGCTGGATTTGCGCGGCACGGCTTTCCAGCTTCAGGTATGGCAGGCGCTGCGCGAGATCCCCGCAGGCGCAACGATCAGCTATCAGCGTCTTGCGCAGCAAATTGGCAAACCGGGTGCGGTGAGGGCGGTGGCCAGCGCTTGCGCAGCGAATAAACTGGCGATTATTATCCCTTGCCATCGCGTGGTACGCGGCGATGGCGCACTCTCCGGTTATCGCTGGGGAATCGTGCGCAAAGCGCAACTGCTGCAACGAGAAGCGAAAAAAGAGGAGGGTTAATGCTTGATCTGTTTGCCGATGAAGAACCCTGGCAGGAGCAGCTGGCTCCAGGCGCGGTGGTGCTCCGCCGTTTTGCGCTGCCACATGTGGCAGCGCTGATGCGTGGCATTGCCCTGGTGGTCAGCCAGTCACCGCTGCGCCATATGATCACGCCGGGTGGATATACCATGTCCGTGGCAATGACCAATTGCGGTGGGCTAGGCTGGACGACTAATCAGCACGGTTATCTCTACGCGCCTGTCGATCCGCAAACGACTCAACCGTGGCCGGAAATGCCAGCTGTGTTCACGGCGTTATGTCATAAAGCCAGTATCGCGGCGGGTTACCCTGAGTTTCGCCCGGATGCCTGCTTGATTAACCGTTACGCACCAGGGGCGAAGTTATCGCTGCATCAGGATAAAGACGAACCTGATTTGCGCGCGCCGATTGTCTCTGTCTCGCTGGGCTTACCAGCTATTTTCCAGTTTGGTGGGCTGAAGCGTAGCGATCCACTGCAACGATTGATGCTGGAACATGGCGATATTGTTGTGTGGGGCGGTGAATCACGGCTCTTTTATCATGGCATAGCGCCGCTGAAAGCGGGCTATCATCCGGTGACCGGAGAGTGTCGTTACAACCTGACTTTCCGCCAGGCTGGCAACAGCGAATAAAAATAAGAATTATTCTTGATGTAAAGCAGTGGCCGTTTAAACTGCTGGCTGTTTTTGTTGACCGGGCCGTTGTTATGGAACTCCTTCTCCTTGCCTGACGGCAGTATCGCTGGCCATTCGTGGCGGTACTGGTGCTCACCCTTGCCAGCGCCGCATTGGGTATCGGGCTGATCGCTTTTATTAACCAGCGTCTGATCGAAACCGTCGATATGTCATTGACCGTGCTGCCGGAAGCACTGTCTGAGCAATGCGTCTGGATATTCGCTCCTTTTTTCGCCAAACACACCACCGTTTATTATTTTTTACAAAAGCTGCCGCTATGCTTAAGGCTATTCGGCCCCGGTTTCAGGGCGCTTAGCATTCAGGGAACGGCCAATGTCATTAAGCAAAAAAAACAGCGTCAAACTGCGCGACGAGGAGCGTGCGCGCCTGATTTGGTTGCTGATCACCCATAAACCACTTACTGCCTCGCTACTCGGACAACTCACCCTCGCCGAGCAGGTTGACAGCGCCGCGCTGGAGCAGGATCTGGCGGAGGTTAACACGCTGGTCTCCCATTTGCCGCCGCCGGATCTCGCCGATACGCTGGAGGCTTTGCCAGTGGATGAACGGCACGCATTATGGCGGTTGGTGAGCGATGATAAACGCGGCAAAGTGCTGCTTGAAGCGTCGGAAAATGTCTGGGATGACCTGATCGATGAGATGAGCGATCGCGCACTGCTCGATGCGCTGCAAACGCTGGATATCGACGATCAAATCTGGTTGGTGCAGCATCTGCCGCGTAACCTGACCGGACGCTTAATGGCGACGTTACCGCGTGCAGAGCGTAACCGCATGCGGGAAGTGATGCGCTACGGCAAAAATTGTGTCGGTGCGATCATGGAGTTCGAGGTGATCACCGTGCGCTCTGAAGTGACGCTGGCGGCGGTTCAGCGCTATCTGCGACGGCTCGGCAAAATGCCGGACAACACCGACAAACTGTTTGTTATCGGTCGCGATAACCGACTGATGGGTGAACTGGCGTTGCAAACCATTTTGCTCAATGCCGCCGGAAGTCGGGTCAGCGAAGTGATGGATGAGGATCCGGTGACTTTCTCTCCGGAAGAGGACGCGGAAAAAGTGGCGCGAACCTTCGAGCGTGACAACCTGCTTAGTGCGGCAGTGGTCGATGATAACGGAATGTTGATGGGCCGTCTGACCATTGATGAGATCGTCAATGTGGTCTATGAAGAGACCGACAATGATTTGCGCCAGATGGGCGGTTTGAGCGCCGAAGAAGACGTGTTTGCTCCAGTAAGTAAAGCGGTAAAAACCCGCTGGGCGTGGCTGGCTATCAACTTATGTACGGCGTTTATCGCCTCGCGCGTGATCGACGGTTTTGAACACACCATTTCGCAACTGGTGGCGCTGGCGTCGCTGATGCCGATTGTCGCCGGGATTGGCGGCAATACCGGCAACCAAACTATTACCATGATTGTACGTGCGCTGGCGCTACAAAACATTCAACCGGGCAACCTTGCTTTCCTGATTATACGTGAACTTGGCGTCGCGTTGATTAACGGCCTGGTGTGGGGCGGCATTATGGGCTGCATCACATGGTGGTTGTACGACGATGCGGCGCTGGGCGGCGTCATGACGCTGGCGATGATGCTGAACTTGCTGATGGCGGCGTTGATGGGAGTGTTGATCCCGATGATCATGACCCGACTGGGACGCGACCCGGCGGTTGGCTCCAGCGTGATGATTACCGCGATCACGGATACTGGCGGCTTCTTTATTTTCCTTGGGCTGGCGACGCTGTTTTTGCTGTAACTTTTGCTGCCTTACGCCACTTCGGCGGCGTAAGCATCAGCGTGATCGACACCACCGCATGAGGAATAAACACATCAGTCGTGCCATACCCGTCAGGCTGAAGAAAATTTGAATCGCCCCCGCCAGTAAAACTGCCGGAAGAATGTATTCCAGGTCGTGTTGGTTAACCTTGATATCGATAACCAGAGCGACTGACCCCGCTGCCGCCGTTACCATAGCCGGGCATTCCTCAAAAAAGCATGCTCAGGCACAACACGACCAAGGCAATCAGGCTCACTTTCGGCTCGACACCAGCAATCATCGGGAAAGGGATCCCTTTCGGCATCAGCGCGTTTGGCAAAGCGCAAAAGAATAACAGATTTTAACCGTTGTGGGTCAACAATAAGTGTTAAATCTAATCTTGAAAATCAACTTATTAGTAACATTTATACAATGAATATTTAATGTTTAAACATTATTTAAATCTCGCTTCTTAAGTGCTACGTTAGGAGGGTTAACTACTTTACCCTCAATAAATGCGAATAAAACAGCACTAAAAGTAAGGCATTAATACCATGAAAAAAATGACTGCCAGGCTGTTTTCGATGGCTGTCGGGCTAAATGCTGTCTCAAAGGCAGCGAAAGCGTCCGCATCGAAAGAGCAGGAAACAGATGTGCTTTTAATCGGTGGTGGGATTATGAGTGCCACATTGGGTACCTGGCTTCAGGATCTCGAACCCGACTGGTCGATTACGATGGTGGAACGGCTGGATGCCCTGGCAGAAGAGAGCTCAAACGGCTGGAATAACGCCGGTACGGGCCATGCTGCTTTAATGGAACTGAACTACACGCCGCGCGCGGCTGACGGCAGCGTCAGCATAAAAAAAGCGATTGAAATCAACGAAGCGTTCCGCATATCTCGCCAGTTCTGGGCTCATCAGGTCAAAACTGGTGTGCTGCGCGAACCGCGTTCATTTATCAACACCGTACCGCATATGAGCCTCGTCTGGGGCGATGACAATGTGAACTTTCTGCGTGCCCGTTACAAAGCATTGCAGCAGTGTTCACTGTTCCGCGGTATGCGCTATTCCGAAGACCCCGAGCAGATCAAACAGTGGGCGCCGCTGGTGATGGAAGGGCGCGATGCGAAGCAAAAAATCGCTGCTACTCGTACCGAGATTGGTACCGACGTTAACTTCGGTGAACTGACGCGTCAGATGATTGGTTCATTACAGAAAAAAGAGAACTTCTCTTTGCAACTGAGCACGGAAGTTCGCAGCCTAAAACGCAATGCCGATAATAGCTGGAGCGTGGCGCTCAGCAACCTGCAAGGCGGCGGCGAGCGCGTGGTAAAAGCGAAATTTATCTTTATTGGCGCAGGCGGCGCGGCGCTGAAATTGTTGCAGGAATCCGGTATTCCAGAAGCGGCAGACTATGCCGGTTTCCCGGTTGGCGGCCAGTTCCTGGTGGCGGAGAACCCGGATGTAGTCAATCACCATCTGGCAAAAGTCTACGGTCAGGCGACCGTTGGCGCACCGCCGATGTCGGTTCCGCATATTGATACCCGCATTATTGATGGTAAACGTGTGCTGTTGTTCGGACCGTTCGCGACCTTCTCGACACGTTTCCTGAAGAACGGTTCTCTGTGGGATCTGCTGCGTTCGACCAACTCATCCAATATTCTGCCGATGCTGACGGTGGGGATGACCAACTTCAGCCTGGTAAAATATCTGGTCAGCCAGGTACTGCAAAACGAAGATGACCGCTTCGACGCGCTGCGGGAATACTATCCGCTGGCGATGAAAGAGGACTGGCGTCTGTGGCAGGCGGGCCAGCGTGTACAGATCATCAAACGTGAAGCCGGGAAGGGCGGTGTACTGCGCCTCGGCACTGAAGTGGTGAGTGATAAAGAAGGTACCATTGCTGCGCTTCTGGGAGCCTCGCCGGGTGCGTCTACTGCGGCGCCGATTATGCTTAAACTGATGGAAAAAGTGTTTACTGAACGCTTTGCTTCCACAGCCTGGCAGGCGAAGTTGAAAGAGATCATCCCCTCTTTTGGTATGCAACTTAACGGCAATATTGAAGCCGCCGATGCAGAGCTGCGCTACACCAGCGAGATCCTTGGGTTGAAATGCGACGAGTCTCTGGTGGCAGATGCCACGCCACCGGTGCAGAGGCCAACGACCCAGCCGCACAACGACGGCGAGACGGTTGCGGATATTGCGCTGTAATTGCCTTTCCCGAAAAAATAAAACCGTAACGGATGCGTTGCGGTTTTTTTTACCTGCCAGTTGGTGAATGCCCAACATTTGGCAAAACTGCGCTTATAGATACCATGGGTTACGGTAACGTAATCAATTGCACCGTGGTCGATGCGCGGTGATGTAAAACGTCAGGGGGGTTTACCTTCATTTTACCTTGAGCAAATCCCAAAAAAACCAACCGCAATGGGTTGGTTTTTTTGGGAGAATTTGGTCGGCACGAGAGGATTTGAACCTCCGACCCCTGACACCCCATGACAGTGCGCTACCAGGCTGCGCTACGTGCCGACACGTTGGCGCTAATAGTACCCTTTTCGTTGCTGATTGCAAGCCGTGGGGCACCTAAGTGATTCATAATTAATCAATCAGTTAGCAATAAAACGTTTTTCATCCGTTAACACTTGCAGCAACAAACTGAGCTGCGGTTTCTGATCGCGGATCTTCTCGCCCTGTGCATTCCAGGTATGGTAATTGCCGTTAGGACTCAGTACCAGTGTCATCTCCGGCGTGGTTATCGCCAGCGTGTCGCCGCCCGCAGCGGTGACCCAATTATGGCGGCGCGGCGCGTTAAACAAATCCTGCCCCTGTGACCAGGCATTGGCAGGCGTGCTGACATGCAGTAGCCGCTGCATCAGCGTAGTCATCACATCTTTATGATCCGTCAACGTATTGATGCGCTGCGCCGGAGTACCCGGCCAGTGGATGACCAGCGGAACATGCAGCCTGCTACGCGACCATTCGAAACTATCGTCAGCTTTGCCTTCAGGAACGCCGTGACCAGCGGTGATAATTACCACCGTATCGTCCAGCTTGCCACTCTCGCGTAGCACATCCAGCACGCGCCCGATTTGCGCATCAACATCTGCTGCCGCGCGGTTGTACTTGCCTGGCTGTGAACTGTCCAGAGATGCTGTGCCATTCAGCGAAATCCACGAGAACCAGCGGTTATCATCCTGCGAATAATGTTTAAGCCAGTTGATCCACTGCGAGGCGGTTTTCTCGTCACTTTGCGTTTGCGCAGCTGGCAATGAAAAATCGGAGAGCAGCGCCTGGCGGTAGAGCGGGCTGCTGAAGCCGTCCGAAGAGAACAAGCCAAGCTGATAGCCCTGCTGGTTAAAGGCAGTGATCAGCGCAGCCGGAATACGCGCCGACAGCACACCGTCCATGTAACCCGGCGAGATGCCGTAGAACAAGCCAAAATAGCCATTGTCGGCGGTGTTGCCGGAACTCATATGCTGCGTAAAGTTGACGTTCTGCTGCGCAAAGCTGGCCAGTTGCGGCATCTGTTTTTCATAACGCGAATAGTTGAGGCCATCAACGGTAATCAGCAACACATTCTGACCAGAACCCATATCAGCGTAGCGCAGATCGCTTAAGGGATACTGTACGGAGACAGCTTCAGGGTTGCCTTGTTCCACCAGTCGGCGCTGATAATCCTGCGCATCCAGCAAACCATGTTTTTCCAGAAAACGGCGCGCGGTCATAGGATAAGAGAGCGGCAGGTTAGCGCGCTGCATGGTAATCGGGCGATAGAAATTGGCGTCGGCCCAAATATACATCATGTGCGTGGCGATAAAGGCGACAAAGAAAAAGGTGGCCAGCGGCTTGGCATAGTGGCGACGGCGCGTCAGGCTGCGCAGCTTCTGCCAGCTCCAGGTGGCGAATAACATCTCAATCAGCAGGATCACAGGCACACTGATAAACATGAGTTGCCAGTCCCGCGCTATTTCGTTCTGGTCCGGGTTAATCACCAGTTCCCAGACAACGGGATTAAGATGCAGGTGGAAACGGGTAAATACTTCGCTGTCGATCAGCAGCAGTGTCATGCCCGCCGTCGCAAGGAGCGCGGACAGCACGCGCATCAGGCGCTGCGACATAACAATAAACGTCAGCGGGAAGAGCACAAGCAAGTAGGTGGCGAACACCAGAAAGCTGAAATGCCCAACCACGCTGAGATAAGAATAGATACGCCCGGAGAGGGTAGTCGGCCAGTCGGCGACAAACAGATAACGGCTACCGAGAACGATGGACAACAAAATGTTGAACAACGCAAACCAGTGCCCCCAGCTTACCATCTGGGAGACTTTTTCACGGTAGCGCTGACGATTGGTCACCATAGACTGTCGATATTTTCCTTAATGCGCTTTGTCGTCGCCAATCGACGATTGTAACGCCTGAGCGAACGACTTCGCGATCGCCTGACGTTGTGCAGGGGCAATGCTGGTGTTGATCAGGTTCGTCACCATATTGCCCAGCACCATCAGGGAGAGATCGGTCGGGGCTTTGTGTTTTTCCAGTACGTTTGCCAGCTCACTGAGCAGCTGTTCAACGTGTTCATCACTGTAACGGGAGATTTGTGGCATAAATCGGAATCTGTTTTATTCATGAAAGGGCAACATATTACCGTAGCAATCGCATTTTTTCTGCTTTTTTATCAGCAGTTGCACAGTCGCGTTGGTGGTGGTTGAATACCGCCGTCTAAAAGGAGAGTTTATCATGAGTCTGGACATCAACCAGATTGCACTGCACCAGCTTATCAAGCGTGATGAGCAAACCCTTGAACTGGTGCTGCGCGATTCTTTGCTGGAACCGACCGCGCCTGTCGAAGAGATGGTGGCGGAACTGCATCGGGTATACAGCGCCAAAAATAAAGCCTACGGTCTGTTTAACGAAGAGAGCGAGCTGGCGCAGGCGCTGCGTCTTCAGCGTCAGGGCGAGGAAGAGTTCCTTGCTTTTAGCCGCGCGGCAACCGGGCGCTTGCGTGATGAACTGGCGAAATATCCGTTTGCCGATGGCGGTATTGTGCTGTTTTGCCACTACCGTTACCTGGCGGTGGAGTACCTGCTGGTGGCGGTGCTGAACAACTTAAGCAGCATGCGCGTCAATGAAAATCTCGACATCAGCTCGACACATTATCTCGATATTAATCATGCTGATATCGTGGCGCGCATTGATTTAACCGAGTGGGAGACCAATCCGGAATCAACCCGCTATCTGACCTTCCTGAAAGGGCGGGTAGGGCGCAAGGTCGCGGACTTCTTTATGGATTTCCTCGGCGCCAGTGAAGGGTTGAACGCGAAAGCGCAAAACCGTGGGCTGTTGCAGGCGGTAGACGACTTTACCGCGCAGGCCGAACTGGATAAATCAGAACGCCAGACAGTGCGCCAGCAGGTTTATACCTACTGCAATGAGCAGTTGCAGGCGGGCGAAGAGATTGAACTGGCATCGCTCTCTAAAGAGCTGGCAGGCGTCAGCGACGTAAGCTTCGAAGAATTTACCGCAGGCCAGGGCTACGAGCTGGAAGAGAGTTTCCCGGCGGATCGCAGCACCCTGCGGCAACTGACCAAATATGCGGGCAGCGGCGGTGGCCTGACGATCAATTTCGATGCCTTGCTGCTGGGCGAACGCATCTTCTGGGATCCGGCTACGGATACGCTGACCATCAAAGGCACACCGCCGAATTTGCGTGATCAACTGCAACGTCGATTCACCGGCGGTAAGTAATCGGCTAAAACCTGCTCATGGGTAGGTTTTCTTTGTACGTACGACCGGAGCCGCCCGTATGACTCCGCGTCCGCGTATCGGTCAGCCGTTTATCGACGTTGATAAGGCATAAAAAAACCCCGCCAGAGCGTAATGCTTGTCAGTTAAGCTTTTGAAGGTAGCCGTAACGCATAGCGTTGCGGCTTCTTTTTTACTGCTCTTGGGTAGTGCCGTGGTCGTCGTCCCGGC
>JAGTSE010000036.1 GCA_018261615.1 Pseudomonadota bacterium
ACCCGAAGCCGGAAAGACACGACCGGCACTGTATGGACATTATGAGGTAGCCCGATGCACACCGCTTTTTCTTCCCCGTCTTCTGCCCCTGCCGCGCCGCTAATGCCGGTTTCTGACGTTATTCAGGAGCGCTTTTTACGGCTGCCGGAAGTGATGCATCTATGCGGCCTGTCCCGCTCGACCATTTACGACCTCATCAGCCGCAATGCCTTTCCACAACAGGTTTCCCTCGGCGGGAAAAATGTCGCCTGGCTGCACAGTGAAATTACTGCCTGGATGAGCGGTCGCATTGCGGCACGTAACCGGGGCTGCGACGCATGATGATGCCCGGTCTGCAAAAACAGCCTTTTTCTGGCTTGCTTCCTGTCAGTGTTTCCAGGTATAGTTTTCCCGCTGTCGCAAAATCGGCAGCCGGGATTAGCAGCCCGTGTAACTCAATGGCGACACAACACGCGCCAGGCGTGTTTTTTTGTGTCATCGCTCAGGCACACCCATTTTGCGGGCTGTGGTGCTTACACCGTGGCCCCTGTCAGATAATGGTGGTCCGGGCGGGGCAGCCTTCGGGCTGGCCGGTGTCCATTGAGGCCGGTACTGCTAACCCCGTCCGGGCTACCACCCATGAGATTAGCAGCTCCGGTGGTGGCAATAACCGCTACTCAATGGAGGCTGCCATCATGGCTACTATCCTCACCCCGTCACACCCGCAGTTCGTCTTTGTGTTTGCCGCCGTCCGTCGTGCAGACCGCAAGCCCCGTATCCGTATGCTCCGCACCGTGGCCGGTGATGAACACGCCGCACGCCGTTCCCTTGTTCGCGATTACGTTCTCTCCTTTGCCGCCCGTCTGCCGGTTGCGGAGGTACTTGCGTGAAAGAAATGACCCTGACCATCACCCACACTGACCTCCGGCACCTTGAACACCTGCGTAATGTCGGCCAGTTCGTCGGAAATATGCTGATATCGCAGGATGTTTCCGGTGCATGCCAGTCACCGGAACAGCATTTACAGCTCGCCTCCGTCATTCACCTGATGACCGCCCGGCTTGACGATGTGGTCGAACGCTGCAACCGGCGCTGGCTCACTGAGGAGGTTCACGCATGAAGCAGCCATTACCGCCCGTATTACGCGCCGCACTCTATCGCCGTGCGGTCGCCTGTGCCTGGCTGACCCTGTGCGCACATCAGCACCGTTATCCATACCTCACCCTTGATGCGCTGGAATCCGCTATCGCTGACGAGCTGGAGGGATTCTATCTGCGCCAGCACGGAGAGAACAAAGGCCGTCAGATTGCCTGTGCGCTGCTGGAAGACCTGATGGAAGCCGGGCCGCTTAAGGCCGCCCCGTCACTGTCCTTTCTGGGGCTCGCCGTCATGGACGAACTTTGCGCCCGCCATATCAAAAAGCCTGTGCTGCACTGAGGGAGAAAAAACCAATGAAAATGAACGTAACGGAAACCGTGAAACAGGCGTGCGGCCACTGGCCGCGCATTCTCCCGGCGCTGGCCAGTCTGCTGGCGAAAAGCCGTTCAGCCACCGGTAACGCCTACCTGACCCGCAAGGGCTTCCCCGGCTTCGAATGCCTGATGCTCACCACCACGCACAAAACCGGCGGCGTGACGTACCGCACCGGGGATGTGGTTATCCCGCTGTATGACGACACCGGCGCGCTGGTTAACGTCCAGCTCATTAACGCAGACGGCGACAAGCGCCCCCTGAAAGGCGGCCAGGTGAAAGGTGCAAATCACACTTTCAACGGGAAAAAGGAAGCCGGAAAACGTCTGTGGATAGCAGAAGGTTACGCCACGGCGCTGACCGTTCATCACCTTACCGGTGAAACCGTGATGGTGTCACTCTCGTCCGTGAACCTTCTTTCTCTGGCGAGCCTTGCCCGCAACCGGCATCCGGGTGGTCAGATTATCCTCGCTGCTGACCGTGACCTGAACGGCGACGGCCAGACAAAAGCCGCTGCTGCCGCAAAGGCCTGCGCCGGTGTGGTTGCCCTGCCGCCGGTGTTCGGTGACTGGAATGATGCATTTATGCAGCAGGGGGAGGAGGCCACGCGCCGGGCGATTTCCGATGCCATTAAGCCACCGGTCGCGAGCCCGTTCGATACCATGAGCGAGGCGGAATTTACCGCCATGAGCACCAGTGAGAAAGCGATGCGGGTGCATGAGCACTACGGCGAGGCGCTGGCCGTGGATGCAAACGGTCAGCTCCTTTCCCGCTACGAAAACGGCATCTGGAAAGTGATACCGCCCTCAGACTTTGCCCGTGACGTGGCCGGGTTGTTCCAGCGCCTGCGCGCGCCGTTCTCGTCGGGACGCATCGCCTCGGTGGTGGAGACGCTGAAACTGATTATTCCGCAGCAGGAGGCACCGGCGCGCCGTCTGATTGGTTTTCGTAACGGCGTGCTCGACACGAAAAGCGGGATATTCAGCCCGCACCACAAATCCCACTGGCTGCGCACCCTGTGTGAGGTGGATTTCACCCCGCCGGTGGCGGGCGAAACACTCGAAACCCATGCCCCGCATTTCTGGCAATGGCTCGACCGCGCCGCCGGTGGCCGGGCTGACAAGCGTGATGTGATTCTGGCTGCGCTGTTTATGGTGCTGGCGAACCGCTATGACTGGCAGCTCTTTCTTGAGGTGACGGGGCCAGGCGGAAGCGGGAAAAGTATTCTGGCCGAAATCGCGACCCTGCTGGCGGGGGAAGATAACGCCACCTCCGCGACCATCGAGACGCTGGAATCGCCCCGCGAGCGCGCCGCCCTGATTGGCTTCTCGCTGATTCGTCTGCCAGACCAGGAGAAATGGAGCGGGGACGGTGCCGGGCTCAAGGCCATCACCGGCGGCGATGCGGTGTCGGTTGACCCGAAATACCGGGATGCGTATTCAACACACATTCCGGCGGTGATACTGGCCGTGAATAATAACCCGATGCGCTTTACCGACCGTAGCGGCGGTGTCTCCCGTCGCCGGGTGATTATTCACTTCCCGGAACAGATTGCCCCGGAAGAACGCGACCCACAGCTCAAGGATAAAATCGCCCGCGAGCTGGCCGTCATTGTGCGCCAGCTTATGCAGCGTTTCAGCGACCCGATGACCGCCCGTGCACTGCTCCAGTCACAACAGAACTCCGGCGAGGCACTGAGCATCAAGCGCGACGCCGACCCGGCTTTTGATTTTTGCGGTTATTTGCAGGAACGCCCGGCCCCGGACGGCATGTATATGGGTAACGCCAACATCATTCCACGCCAGCCGAGGCTTTACCTGTATCACGCCTATCTGGTGTATATGGAGGCGCACGGCTACAAGAATACCCTGAGTCTGACGATGTTCGGGAAGGGCTTGCCGACCATGCTGAAAGAGTACGGCCTGAACTATGACAAACGACGAACCAGTCAGGGCATGCAGACTAACCTGACGCTGAAAGAAGAAAGCAACGGCGACTGGTTGCCGAAGTGCGATGAGCCCGCAGTAAAATAACCTACCTCAGACCGGCTATTGCCGGTCTTTTTTTTGCCCTGGCCTGCCAAAAGTGAAGAGTTAACTGTTCACTCTTCACTAACCGTTCACTCATCATCGTATTGAAAGTGAAGAACAAAATTAATCAGTGAACACTGTGACCACTAAACGTAAAAAAGATCTTTTATGGATAATGTGCTAGATATTTGTGCAACGCTTCTCAATTCACAATAAAAGGACTAATGAGAATATGGATACGACGTTACTTAACGTGTTGGATACCAGCGGACGCGACAAATTTGAAAGTGCGGTAAACGCCTTACAGGGCGATGTTTCCGCTGTAGCGGCAAGATTAACTATCGATCCCCGCTTACGCCTTGAATACTCAAGGCGCATCAAAGAAATGTCCGCAGACTTACGGGCAAAAGCGACTGCTGGTGTGATTTCATGGGAAAAAGCTGCACGAGAAGCTCAGGAAACCCGAAATTTGATAATGGAAATGGTGAGAGCGCGCAGTACACCGCTTGGCCGCGCAATGGCCGAACAACTGAAATCAGAGGGGAAAACGCTCAACGAGTTAGTAGCTAAAAAAGCTAAATCCCTGTTTGGCCCCCAGGCAAATTTTAATAGCCTCTCTGAAGTACAAAAAAATCAAATATACGCCGGTATAGTTGAATCCGCGGGCAAGTCCAATCCGCAAGTAAACATGAAAATGATGCAGCTCTCCCGTTTAGGAAAAGGGCTCGTCGTTCTCTCGATTGCAATTTCTGTTTATGAAATTTATACCGCTGACGATAAGGTCTCAGAATCGGGGCGGCAAATAGCGATAAACAGCGCAGGTATTGCCGGTGCTGCCGCAGGCGGCGCGATGGCGGGATTGATGTGTGGGCCAGGTGCACCTGTTTGCGTACTTATTGGCGGCTTTGTCGGCGGTGCTCTTGCCGCATGGGAAATGGGGCGTTTGTGGAATTGATTATGCAACAGGTTAATTCAATATCGCTGGTGAAGGTTCACGAAGCGACTGATTTATCTCAGGCTCAGTCTGACGTTGTGCTCAGTGGCAATAACACAGGCATTATTGTACCAGGGCAAATACTGGAAGCGGCAGTTCAGGTAAATGACCAGCGTTATATCCTTTTTCTGACGGATGACGTTATTTTCGAGGAATCACTGACAATTGCCCTTATCGATGTTAACGATGGAGTTAAAGAGATCGTTCGTTTGGGTAATGAGTACGCGACAGGAAGTTTTGAGGGATTATCCGTTACAGCGGATAGCATCAATTTCAGATTCATTGGTGATTCTCTCTGGACAATCAAAACCGTCGACTCACCACGCTTGAGGCTTCCTTTTGGTTCAGATCCGCAGGGTGTGAAACGAGAAGCTGGACTGAAAAAATACATGACAATTTCGGCCACTCCTGCACCTGAGAAAATTCGCTAACGTTATTTTCATCAAAGTGCTGAGCTTTCTAAAGGCACAGGCATTGATCCAATGTGAAGAGTCTACTATTCACTCTTCACTTACTCATAACCACTTATCTCATTGATAAATAAATAATAAAATTTATAGTGAACAGTGTGCATAGTTAAACGAAAAAAAAGAATTTTTCCCCTACCTGCTGCGTGACTGGCAACATCCTGTAATGGTCAAAAAGTGGCAAATACATCATGTGACATTCCATAATTGGTACACGTTTAGGTACACCGCTTAAAGTTGAATTAGATAAAACCTTTTAAATTTATAATGTTATTGAACTTATTCAGACTCCGCCAGCTTCACTATGTCCGCCAGCCCAGGCAATCAGAAAAGCAAGAACGAGAAAACCAACAAACCCGACCATCTTCATCCAGCCATCCAGCACAAACAAACTCCCAAAGGCCGCGATAGAACAAGTACAGGTGGATAGAGCCTCTACCATATTTGCCGAGTGAAACCCGATGACCTTACAAAGGTTAGTGAGCGAGGATTTTGCAGATTTCATTTTGTATCCCTTTACACTGCATCGGGTGGCTGTGAATATACATAAGGTAAGGCTCTAACGGCGCTGTTTCACAGCGTACAGACGTGCGGATCGACAATATTGAGATCCAGACGCAGGCCACCGATGCTAAAGGCATTGCACAAGAGATCCCCGGCAGTCTGAAAGATACTACGTGGCATTTTGACGATGGACTGAGAGCGTAGAGCGTATACTCCCCCCTGCCCGGAATCTGCAAAAATTTACGGGCAGGGGCTGCACGGCATTTACACTCTGGCCTTTCACCGCGTATTATTCATACTAAAAGAGCGCAATGGACTATTACACAAGGAATGTATCCCCATGGCCGCACTACAGTTTCCCTGCACGATATTTAAAACCCAAAAATGGATGAACGACTACAGCGCCAGTGATATGCGCTGCGGCGATTTAACTGAAGCTCAGTTAAAATCCCATTACAGGCTGGACTATATCTCTGATCGGGTTGATCCTTACACCCTGACCCGGCGCTCTTTAATGGATCGTCCTCAGTCCATGTTCTGCTGTAATCTGCGCGGCCAGGGTGAAAAAATTACCCGCCAGCAGTGTGCCGCAATACTGTTTGATGAATTCCGCTCGTTATCCCGTAAATTTTCCTGGTATGGTCCGTACAGACATCTGATTGGCCGGATGATCACCCATATGCAGAACGGCAATGAAAGAGATTTCCATGACTGGTCACTGGACCGGGCATTGAAAGAGCATATTATTCGAGACAAAACAAAAAATAGTACGTATTTATTATTGAAAGAAGCCTTGAGCATAAATATCGATTGGGAGAATAAATGTTATCCACGAAAAGAATTAGGTAAACTGAGAGATGCAGTGCTAAGTGGTAAATTACCAAAGTTTGACAGATTTCAGGATAATTATAATGGTATGGGTATCACTGTTCATGATACCTGGGCAACGCATATCACCATTAAATCACTACATATTGAAAATGACCGTTACCGAGCAGTGGTGCACTATAAGGTACAGGATCACTTTGGTCTGGATAGTGATGATATTCTGAACACAAAATTCAGCCAGTTCCATTTCTTCCGTATCTGGTTTGTGCTCCAGCGATACAATCAGTTTGGCTTTAAGCCATACATGACGAATATGGAAGCCACTGTGGATATTACTGGTGGGCGCAATGAAATTTAAAGATAAAAAAGTGCTTTGTTCATCATTACTGATTGGCTGTGCTCTGCTGGGTTACTTCCTCTGGTTGTTGTTACGTCCCACGGAGATCATAGCCGCGCACCAAAGACGTAACTATAGCGATATTTTGGTGAGAAACTTTCCATTAACCGAACAAGGGAAAATTAATTGGTGGTTAAAAAACAAGAAAATTCTTAAGAATGAGTATGACATTCCCAAGCCTGCCAAAGATGGTTTTTACACCGTAATTTTTTGGGATTTTGGAGAGGGATATAAAGAAACCGATGGTTATGACAGACTCTGCTTTGATGATATGAAAACAGAGATAAACTGCATTGATAAAAATTCTCTAATGATGGTGGTATACAGTAAAAATACGGGTTTGTATTTTCGACTGGATAGCGGGAAATATTATGTTAAGGAAAACGGTGAGATGGAAAGAAGAAAGTACGAATAACTCTCCTGACCTGCTCCCCGTCGATTAATACACCGTGATGGTAGTAATGTCTTCATTAGCAACGTGAGTGTAAGTATTACGCCAAACCCAACCTTTTCCTTTTAGATCTATATCAACCTTTCAACCACCAGATTTACCCTCATCGAAAAACTTATCAAACCTTCCGTCGAGAATATTTCATTTATCGAGCCGGCTCGGTAAACGTCACTTTCAGCCTTGCTTCTGCTCGCCGTTTGCACGTATAGTTTCCCGGCTGTCGCAAAATCGGCAGCCGGGATTTGCAGCCCGCTTAACTTCAAGGCGACACCACACGCGCCGAGCGTGTTTTTTTATGTCGCGGCTCTGGCACACCTATTTCTGGTTGTGGTGTTTCACCACTCCCTTTGTCAGATAATGGTGGCCCGGGCGGGGCAGCCTTCGGGCTGGCCGGTTTCCTTGAAGTCCGGTACTGCAAACCCTGTCCGGGCTACCACCCATGAGATTTGCAGCTCCGGTGGTAGCGTTAACCGTTACTTCAAGGAGGTTGCCACTATGGCTACGACCCTCACCCTGTCACACCCGCAATTTATCTTTGTATTCGCCGCGGTTTATCGCGCCGGACGCAAGCCGCGTATCTGCATGCTTCGCACCATTGCCGATGATGAACGAATCGCCCGCCGCTCTCTGGTGACAAAATACACCCTTTCTCTGGCGACGCGTCTGCCAGTTGCGGAGGTACATATATGAAACAACCCTCCATCTCCATCGACGGTCTCAACTATCTGGAGCACCTGCGCAACATTGGTCATCTGTTCGGCGAACTGGCCGCAGCGAACGCCACCACAACTCATCGCGCTCCGGTTCAGTACTCACAGCTTATTTCTTTGCTGAGTATAATGACGGATCAGCTTGATGCCGTAATTGAACGTTGCAATCAACGCTGGCAAGGCGGGGAAGAATAACGATAAATCGTCGTCAAAAGGCGCGTCCTGCGCCTTTTGTTCATTCATTGATTACCGCATTCCCGGCCCCTGATACATACCACCACCACCGCCGTGACCGCCACCACCAGGACCGCCGCCAGGCCCCCAGGGACCGATACAACCGGTCAACGCACAGGCACTGGCTAACATCAGCACTGCAAAAACCACTTTTTTCATATCCACTCCTCAGGGATAACACAGGCAAAAACAAAACATTATTGGAACGGTCCGGCATGCCAGCCGCCGCCGAGCGAGGCAATCAATTTGACGCTCGCCACCCACTGCGTGCTCTGTAGCGACAGCAGACTCTGCTGCTCGCTCAGGCTGCTGTTTTCGGTAGTAGCCACGTCAAGGTAATCAATCATCCCGGCTTCATACTGGTTGCGGGTTACGCGCGCGGATTCCTGCGCAGCATCGGAAGCACGCTGCTGCGCGGCAATTTCCCCTTGCAGGGTATTTAGCTCCACCAGTCCGTCTTCCACCTCCTGCAACGCATCCAGCACCGTTTGCCGGTAGGTCGCGACTTTGCTGTCATACGCCGCGCGCGCCTGATCGACTTGTGCAGACGTCGCGCCGAAATCGAGCAGCGTCCCGCTTATCGATGGCCCCAACGACCAGACGCGGTTCGGCAGCGAAAACAGGTTCTGAATAGCAGAGGCGCTGACGCCGCCGCTGGCGCTTAAGCTCAGATCCGGGTAGTAACCAGCCACCGCCACACCAATCGCCGCATTGGCCGCGGCGACGTTACGCTCGGCTTCGGCAATATCTGGTCGGCGCTGCAACAACCCGGCCGGCAAGGTTTGCGGAATGGCGGGCATTGTGGCGTTAAGTTTTGCCATCGGCAGGCTGAAATCAGCAGGCGCTTTCCCCAACAGAATGGCGATAGCGTGCTCCAGTTGTGCGCGTTGCCACTGGTAGTCCTGCGCGGTCGAGCGGGCGCTTTCCAGCTGCATTTGCGCCTGCGCCAACGTGCCGCGCGATTCGCTTCCTGCCTGGTATTTGTTATTGATGACCGTCAAATAGCGTTCATAAGCGGCAACGCTGCGCTGGTAGAGAGCAATTTTTTCGTCCATCACCCGCAACTCGAAATAGTCCTGAGCCAGTTCGGATTGCGCACTCAGCGTCATGTTCACCAGTTCAGCCGCGCTGGCTTCGGCGCTGGCGCGGTTCTCTTCTAGCGTACGCCGCTGTTTCCCCCACAGATCCAGTTCCCAACTGGCGCTAAGTTCCGCCTGGTGCGCATTGTCGGTGATGCGCTGCCCGTTGCTATGGCTGCTGCTGCGAGTGGTGCTGGCATCATAACTGACGGAAGGGAATAGCCCGGCGCGTGACTGCGCCGCCAGCGCCAGCGCCTGACGATACAGTGCGGCGTAACTGGCGACATTCTGGTTGGAAAGGCTCACCTGGCGCAGCAGCACGTCGAGTTGCGGATCGCGGTAAACCGCCCACCATTCGCCTTTACGGGCAGCATCTTGCGGCGTTGCCTGTTGCCAGCCGCGCGCCTCTTTGTAGTGAACCGGCAGCACCATCGACGGGCGCTGATAGTCCGGACCGACGGTACAGCCGCCAAGCAGCAATAAGATGACCGGAGTCAGACGTAACGACATTTTCATCAATCAGGATCCTGCATGGCGCAGACGACGCCACTGGCGGCGGGTCTCGCGGCTAAGCGTATCGAGCCAGAGGTAAACCACCGGCGTCGTAAACAGCGTCAGTAGCTGGCTGAGCGCCAGACCACCGGCAATCGCCAGCCCCAGCGGGCGGCGTAAATCGGCATCGCCGCCACTGCCCAGCGCCAGCGGCAAGGCGCCAAAAAAGGCAGCGAGGGTGGTCATCATGATCGGACGAAAGCGCATCAGGCAGGCCTGCACGATCGCTTGCTGCGGCGTCATCCCCAGCCGCCGTTCGGCGTCCAGCGCGAAGTCGATCATCATGATGGCATTCTTCTTGACGATGCCAATCAGCAGGATGATGCCGATCAGGGCGATCACCGTCAGTTGGGTATTGCTGAGCAGTAACAACAGCAGCGCGCCAACGCCCGCCGACGGAAGCGTGGAGAGGATCGTCAGCGGGTGAATGTAGCTCTCATAGAGCATGCCCAGCACGATATAGATCGCCGCCAGCGCAGCGATGATCAGCCACGGCATGGTAGCCGCCAGCTCCTCATAGGCTTTCGCCGTCCCCTGGAACCCGGCCTGAATCGACGAGGGCAAACCGATTTTCGCCATCGCGGTTTTAATCAGGCTCTGCGCCTGTTCCAGCGAGACGCCATTATTGAGGTTAAAGGCCACAGTGCTGGTCGCCGACTGCCCCTGGTGCGCCACCGACAGCGGCGCATTCCCGCTGACAATCGAGACAAACGCCGCCAGCGGCACGCGGTCGCCATCGTTATTAATCACGAACAGCTCCTGCAATATCGCCGGATCCCGGGTGTAGTTATCAGCGAGCGTCATCACTACGTGGTACTGATTCAGCGTGTGATACAGGGTGGCTACCTGCCGCTGGCTAAAAGCGTTATTCAGCAGGGTATCGAGCATGCTGACGTTGACGCCGAGGCGGCTGGCGCGATCGCGGTCAATCTGCAACACCACTTCCTGGCCGCCGGTTTGCGAGTCGGAATCCACGCTGTTCAGTTGCGGGATCGCCGCCAGCGCCGCCTGCACTTTTGGCGTCCATTCGCGTAGCAAATCGAGATCGTCAGCTTGCAGACTGTACTGGTAACTGGCGTTGGCGCTGCGCCCACCAATGTGCAAATCCTGCGCCGCCATCAGGAACATTTGCGCGCCGGGTACGTGGCTGGTTTTCCTGCTCAGCCGGTTAGCAATTTCAGTTGCAGTGGCGTCGCGCTGGCTAAAATCCTTCAACCGGACAAAGAAGTTGGCACTGTTGCGCGAGCCGAACATGCCACTGCCCATCGATGACATCACGCTGTCCACCGCCGGATCGGCCTCGATCAGTTTGGTGAACATCTGCACTTTCGGCTCCATCGCCTGGAAGGAAATATTCTGATCGGCACGCAACGCGCCCATCAGCAGCCCGGTGTCCTGATCGGGGAAGAATCCTTTCTGCACCACGCTGTAGAGAAAAACGTTGAGTATGACGGTGAGCAGCAAGCTTAACATCACCACTTTCTGGTGCGCCATTACCCACATCAGCCGCCGCGAGTAGGCCGCCAACAGGTGGTTGAGCTGATTTTCAATCCACTGGTACAGCGGATGACGACGTTCACTGACGGCGGGTCTGGCTTTCAGCAGCCGCGAGCACAACATGGGCGTCAGGCTGAGGGAGATGAACATCGAAATCAGCAGCGCCACGCTGAGTGTCACGGCGAATTCGCGGAACAACCGGCCGACAATGCTACCCATCAGCAGGATAGGAATAAATACCGCCACCAGCGAAACGGTCATCGACAGTACGGTGAAACTGACCTCGCGCGCGCCGCGCAGGGCGGCACGCAGCGGGCTTAAACCCTCTTCGATATGGCGGGCGATGTTCTCCAGCACCACAATGGCGTCATCGACGACAAAGCCGGTGGAGATAATCAGCGCCATCAACGAGAGGTTATCGAGGCTGTAACCGAGCAGGTACATCACCGCGCAGGTGCCAATCAGCGACACTGGCAGCGCCAGCGCCGGGATCAGCACCGCCTGCGTATTGCGCAGAAAAACAAACACCACCGCGATCACCAGCAGCACGGCGATCAGCAATGTCTCTTCGGTGTCATACAGCGATTCGCGCACCGTACTTGAACGATCGACCACCACTTTGAGCTGCGTATCCGCCGGCAGATCTTTCTCAAGCTGCGGAAGCTGCGCCTTCACCGCATCGATGGTCTCCAGCATATTGGCACCCGCCTCGCGCTTGATGCCCAGCATCACCGCCGGGCTACCGTTGAGGAAACCGGCCTGGTATTTATCTTCGATCGAGTCATAGACGTTGGCGACATCGCTCAGGCGCAGCGCTTTACCATTCTGATAAGTAATGATCAGCGAGCGGTACTGCGCGGCTTTGTCGAGCTGGCCGTTACCATCCACCACCCAGGATTGCGTGTCTCCCTGCAACATGCCTTTCGGCAGATGAGTGGTGCTGTTGGCGACCGCCTTGCGCACGGTGTCGAGCGAAATGCCGTACTGCGTCAGGCGCTGCGGTTGCAGATCGATGCGCACTGCGGGCAAGGCGCTGCCCATCAATGACACTTCCCCGACGCCTTTCACCTGCCCGATGGTCTGCTCAATTTTGCTTTCCGCCAGATCGTAGAGTTCGCCCGGCGAGCGCGTCGCAGAGGTCAGCGCCAGCATCACGATCGGCGCATCAGACGGGTTGGCTTTGCGGTATGTCGGCAGCGACTCCATGCTGCTCGGCAACAGGCTGCGTGCAGCATTAATTGCCGCCTGTACGTCGCGGGCGGCGCCATTGATGTCGCGGTCAAGATCGAACTGCAAAATAATACTCGCCGATCCCTGTGAACTGCTGGAGGTCATCTCGGTAATACCAGCAATCTGCCCCAGCGAGCGCTCCAGTGGCGTGGCGACGGTGGCCGCCATGGTTTCCGGGCTGGCGCCGGCAAGACTGGCGCTGACCATAATGGTCGGGAAATCGACCTGCGGCAGCGGCGCGACCGGCAACAGCCGGTATCCGAGGCCACCCAACAGCAGGATAGCCAGCGTAATCAGCAGCGTGGCAACCGGGCGGAAAATAAACAGGCGCGTCAGGTTCATGATTTCGCCTGCTGCCGACGTTTTATCCAGCGGCTACCGCGCGTGGCGAGAGCGTCAAACCACAAATAAATCACCGGTGTAGTGAACAGCGTCAGCACCTGACTGACCACCAGCCCGCCGACAATTACCAGCCCCAGCGGCTGGCGCAGTTCCGCGCCCGAACCAGAAGCCAGCATCAGCGGCAGCGCGCCAAGCAGCGCCGCCATGGTGGTCATCATGATCGGTCGAAAGCGCAATAAACACGCCTGATGAATCGCCTCGCGTGGGCTGAGCCGCTGCTTGTATTCGGCCTCCAGCGCAAAGTCGATCAGCATAATGGCGTTCTTTTTCACGATGCCGATCAGCAGGATCACGCCGATCAGCGCAATCAGGCTGAAATCGGATCCGGCCAGCATTAGCGACAGCAAACCGCCTACCGCCGCCGACGGTAGCGTGGAGAGGATGGTCACCGGATGGATAAAACTTTCATACAGGATGCCGAGCACCACATACATGGTGAGCAGCGCTGCGAGGATCAGCCACAGCGTATTGCTGGTGGCGTTCTGGAAGGCATCGGTTTCGCCCTGGTAGCGCAGAGTCATGCTGGAAGGAAACTGCAACTGCTCGCACACTGCAGCAATCGCCTTTTGCCCGTCCTCCAGCGAATAGCCCTCATTCAAATTGAACGAAATCATCGCCGCCGGGAACTGATTCAGGCGCATATGCATCAGCGAACCGGTGCGCTGGTGGATGGTCGCAATCGAGGTCAGCCGCACCATACCGCTGGTACTGGTTGAGGTTGTACTGGATGTCGAGGTGCTGGTCGAACTACTGCCTGATGACGAAGAGGCACTGCTGGTCGACGGTTGCAGCCAGACATCATCAAAAGAGGCCAGTGATTGCTGATACTGCGGCGCGACTTCCAGCACCACGCGATACTGGTTCGACTGGGTGAAAATGGTCGACACCAGCCGCTGACCAAAAGCGTTATACAGCGCCGTGTCCACATCGGAAGCGGTAATGCCAAAGCGGGCGGCTTTATCACGATCCAGCGAAACATACGCCACGCGCCCCTGCGATTGCAGATTGCTGACCACGCCATTAAATTCCGGGCGTTTTTGCAACGCGGCCACCATCTTCGGCGCCCAGGTGAGCAGATTTTCACTGTCGGCATCATCAAGGGTGAACTGATACTGGCTGGGTGTCACCTGGTCATTGACCGTCAGATCCTGCGCCTGTTGCAGATAGAGCTGAATGCCCACTACCTGTTGCGCCGCATGCTGCAATTGCTTGATCACCACTGGCGCTTTATCGCTACGCTCAGCGAACGGCTTCAGGTTGATCTGCAACCGTCCGCTGTTGAGGCTGGTGTTGTTGCCATCGATCCCGATGGTGGATGCGAGGCTCTCCACCGACGGATTCTGCAAAATCACTTTCGCCAGCGCCTGCTGACGCTTCGCCATTTCATTGAACGACACGTCCTGCGAGGCAATGGTCACCCCCTGAATCAGCCCGGTATCCTGTATCGGGAAGAAGCTTTTCGGAATGACGATATAGAGCACGGCGGTCAGCGCAAAGGTTGCCAGCGCCACCAGCAGCGTTAACTTGCGGTGGTTAAGAACCACAGTCAGCAGACGGTCGTAGTAATGAATTAACCGGTCAAACAGTTCCCCGCCCTTGCGGGAAAAACGCGACTGCTGCTCCGGCGGAATATACCGCAGCAGGTAAGCGCAAAGCATCGGCGTCAGGGTCAGTGACACCAGCATCGAAACGAGGATCGAGACCGCCAACGTAATGGCGAATTCGCGGAACAGTCGCCCGACTACATCACCCATAAACAGCAGCGGGATCAGCACCGCAATCAGCGAAAATGTCAGCGAGATGATGGTAAAGCCAATCTGCTGCGAGCCTTTCAGCGCCGCCTGCATCGGCGTTTCGCCCTCCTCCAGCCGACGGGAAATATTCTCTACCACCACTATTGCATCGTCGATAACGAAACCAGTGGCGATGGTCAGCGCCATCAGTGACAGGTTATTGAGGCTGAAACCGGCGAGATACATCACGCCAAACGTACCCACCAGTGATAGCGGTACCGCGATGCTCGGAATGAGCGTTGCCGCCACGCTGCGCAGGAACAGGAAGGTCACCATCACCACCAGCGCGATCGATAGCATCAGCTCAAACTGCACATCGCTGATGGAGTCGCGAATGGTTTGCGTGCGATCCGAAAGAATGCTCATCTTCACGCCATCCGGCAGCGCCGCCTGAAGCTGCGGCAGACGCGCCTTGATGTTGTCCACCACCTGAATCACATTCGCGCCGGGCTGGCGCTGCACGCTGATGACAATCGCCGGGCTGTTATTGGCCCACGCCGACTGGAAGCTGTTTTCCGGCCCCTGCTCAATATGGGCAATGTCTTTCAGACGCAGCGCGGCGCCGTTCTGATAAGTCAGGATCAGATTGCCGTACTCCTGCGCAGTATGCAGTTGATCGTTGGCATCAATGGTGACTGAATGGTACTGGCCGTCAAAGCCGCCTTTCGAGCCGTTGACATTGCTATTACCGATCAGCGTGTTGACGTCTTCCAGCGTCAGGCCGTGCGCAGCCAGCGCTTTCGGGTCCATCTGCACGCGAATCGCCGGTTGATGGCCGCCCGCCAGCGTCACCATACCGACGCCGGAGATCTGCGACAGTTTCAGCGCTACGCGGGTGTTGACCAGATCCTGCACGCTGGTCAGCGGTAAGGTGTCCGAGCTGGCCGCCAGCGTGATGACGGCGTTATCCGCCGGGTTCACCTTTTTGTAGGTCGGCGGATTCGGTAGATCGCTGGGCAGCAAATTGTTGGCGGCGTTGATGGCCGCCTGCACTTCCTGCTCGGCAACGTCCAGTGACAGATCGAGCGAGAATTTCAGGGTGATGATCGACGAACCGCCGGAACTGGAGGATGTCATCTGACTGAGCCCCGCCATCTGTCCAAGCTGGCGTTCCAGCGGCGAAGTGACTGACGAGGCCATCACATCCGGGCTGGCGCCAGGGTAAAGCGTTGTCACCTGAATCGTCGGGTAATCAACCTGTGGCAGCGCCGAGGTTGAGAGGAAACGATAAGCAAAAATGCCGCTGATCAGCACGCCGACCATCAGTAGAATGGTGGCGACCGGACGTTGAATAAACAGACGGGACGGGTTCATTTCGCGCTGACCGCCGCCGTTTTCGTCAGGTTCTCATCCACAACCAACACTTTGCTGCCCGCGCTAAGACGATCGATCCCTTCGGTTACCAGCCTGTCGCCCGGCGCAACGCCGGTGAGCACCACTTGTTGGTTATCCTGCCAGGCCGGGCCAGTAGTCACCACTTTACGGGTAACAGTATTGTCTTTGTTGATCAGCCAGACAAAAGTGCCATCGCTGCTCAGTTGCAGCGCCTGCATCGGCACTACTGTGGCCTGTTTCAGCACGCGGGTCTGCAAGCGCAGATTGACAAACTGGTTGGCGTACAACGCATCGTTCTGATTGGGGAACAGCGCTTTCAGGGTAACCGTACCGGTGCTGGTGTCGATCTGGTTGCTGATGAATTTTACCTCGCCCTCGTCCAGCGCACTGTTGTTGTCGGCATCGAAAGCGGTCGCCGGTAACGTCTGGCCACCGTGCAGCGTTTTCGTCAGTTCAGGAATATAGCTTTGTGGCACGCTGAAGGTCACCGCCGCGGGCTGCATCTGGGTAATTGTCACCAGCCCGGTGGTGCTGGAGCTTTGCACCATATTGCCCGGATCGACCAGCCGCAGGCCGACGCGCCCACTGACCGGCGCGGTGATACGCGCGTACTCAATGTTCAGTTGCGCACTGGCGATCTGCGCCTCATCGGACGCCACCGCGCCACGATATTGACCAACGGTGGCGATTTGCGAATCCAGATCCTGGCGCGCCAGCGAGTCCTGCGCATACAGCTTGCGATAGCGCGTCAGCGTCAGTTCTGCGCTTTGCAGCAACGCTTTGTTTTCGCTTAAGTCGCCCTGGTACTGTTTCAGCGTCGCCTGGTAAGTGCGCGGATCGATCTGCGCCAGCAACTGCCCTGCTTCCACTTTTTGCCCTTCGGTGAAGAACACGTTTTCCAGTTGCCCGTCCACGCGGCTGGTGACAGTGACCGACGCATTGGGGATCACGGTACCAAGCGCATTCAGGTAGACCGGCACATCCGCCGCGCTTGCTGTACCACTATGCACCAGCGTGCTTCCGCCCGGCCTTTTCCCCATCGGCCCGCCCCGGCCGCCGCCTGGCCCTTTCCCCATGGGCAGCAAGCGCTGCACCACACCGGCTGCAACCAGCACCAAAATCAACACTATTAGCCATTTGAGCCAGCGGGAGCCCGCGCTACGGGATACGTTCGTTTTCATTGAGTTCTTCTGGTGGACGGGAAAAGAGTCGCAGCTACACAGACAGGGAAAAAACCTGTCGCCGGCCATGTCCGGTTAAACTCACATGAAATTATGAAGATAATTGCTTTGGCGATATTTCAGTTTATTTCAATATAGTTCAAAGCAATAACAGGAAGAAAATAAATTAAAATTAATAATATTAAACATTTCTCTTCATACCCTAACAAAAATACAGAAAGAGCCCAAAGGAAAATTAAAATATTTCAGCCAGAACGCCAGTTTGTTTATCAGCAAATTCATGACTGTACCATTATCAAAATTATTTCCCGTATGCAGGCGTTTATCCCCCAGAATAATAAGTCGCATCGGGAAAACATAATTTATGGACAATTGAAGCAATGAGAATTAAATCCCTGCCGTTACTAATCTGCGCGATACTCTCCACTTTCTCTGCGCTGAGCGCCCGCAGCCAAACTGCGGGCCTGTGGTTCAGACGAGCCAGCTTAACAACACGGTTGCAAAAATGACCGTTGAGGCACCACCAATGCGGGTGGCAATTTGTGCGAAGGGCATCAATCCCATTCTGTTGGATGCCGAGAGGATCGCCACATCCCCCGTACCCCCCAGGCCACTATGACAGCTGGTCACGATAGCCGCCTCGACCGGATACATATTTAACTTTGTGGCAATGAAATAACCGCTGAGCGCCATGGCAATGACGACAGAGCCGCACACAATAACGTAGCCGACAGAGAACACCGCGACCACACTTTCCAGCGGAACATAAAGCATGCCGAGCCCAATCATCAGCGGCCAGACTAATGCCGCAGAGACAAATTTATAACAGCTGTGCGCGCCCAGCTCCATGCTGGAGGGGATCACCTTGGCGTACTTACACAGTACGGCAAAGAGGATCATCAGAACGGGTCCTGGAATGTGAACCACTTTTTCCAATAACCCACCGACAATGAAGAAAGCGCAGATCAGGAGCAACCCGGCGCCCATAAGCTGGAAATCGGTCTGCTGCGGACCATGGGACTGGGCAAAAATATGATTATCCTCATCGCTACGAATCAGCATCCCGTTCCCGGTTAATGAGGGACGACGGAGACCGATGCGCGCCAGTACACCCGCGCAGATGATGGCGAAAATATTTCCCACCACGGCCGCGGGTACCAACTGCGCGACGTAAATATCCGGGCTTTGCCCGAGAATAGCGGAATAGGCCAGCGATAAGGGTAAAATGCCTTCGCCAATACCGCCGCCAATGATCGGCACAATGATAAAGAAAAAGGTGTGATACGGAGAGTAACCAAATAATGTTCCTACCAACAGTCCGGAGAGCACCGCGACTACAGTGCCGGCCACCAAGGGTACGAACATGCGGATCATGCCCTGGATCAGGATCACCCGGTTCATGCCGAGAATGCTGCCCACGACCAGACAAGCAATGACAAAATAAAGCAGGTTGGCTTCCTTCATTAGCAAATGGACGGTGGCTAACGTATGTGCTTCAAACAGGCCAAAATAAACCAGTACTGAGGGCACCATCAGGCACAATATTGCTGGCCCACCGACGTCCTTCAGCACCGGCAACATACGGCCTATTTTGGCTAAGGCAAAACCAAGCGTCATGATCACCGCCAGGCCGCCAATCATGTTTTTCGGCAATAAACCTGCGATAGCTGAAATGGCGACAATCGAAGCGATGCCGATAAATAGCAGCAAGGGTACGGCGCCGACTTCAAGTCCATGCAGGCGCGAAAAAAGTTGTGCATCCGTAGGGGATGCGTCGACAGAGGAAGAGAGAGAATTATCTTTCATTATTTCACCTGATTCGCTATTAATAATTAACAGTGGGTCAGGAATAACCGCTGGGTTATTCGTAATAGGATAAAATGCTTAAAAAAAATAAAGCCAAAAACAAATATTGCCACCAGGAAGTCATGACTGAATAAATAACATAATCTTTGGTCTGTAAAGAGAGTAATGGTTACCGCTCATTGAATTTGTGAGTGCCGTTGTAATTCACATTTAAATAACTTAAACAGGCCATTCGTAAATAAAATAATTGCACAAACACATGCATTAGATACCTCCAGGAAAAATATAAACTTAGCACCCCCACCTTTCCATTTAATTAAAGTATTCCTTTTGAAACTAATTAAAACATAAGAAGTGTGATTCTAATCACCTTTGGAAGTAAATACGATAGATAGAGTTCTGCCTGAAAACTATTTAATTAAAACAAAAACAGGATATTTTATGCCTTCACTACTCTTACAATCTTTATTCCCTTTAGTATTTATCATGTTACTAGGGTGGCTAAGCGGGAAATTAGGGTATACACACCGTAAGGATGCCACTGTCTTAGCAACAGTGGTGATTCGCTTTGCATTACCATTTCATCTTTTTATCGGAGCACTAAACACCAACCCGGACAAAATCAAAAACTTCTCGTTTATGGCTGTGCTGGTGATTGGTCTTATGGGCTCTTATTTACTGACGCTGATCCTGTCGCGTTACGTTTTTCGTCATGATATCAAGACCAGTGCAATACAGTCTTTGGTTTGCGCTTTTCCTGATATGGCCTATTTTGGCGCGCCGGTACTGTCCGTGCTGATTGGGCCAGAAGGCTTTTTAGGTGTGCTCATTGGCAACTTAGTCACCAGCATATTAATGATTCCGTTGACCATTATCTTAATCCGCATGGGCGATAAAGGTACCGACATAGAAACGCTACATCCGGGCAAACTGATTATGCAGAATTTACTGCGAGCGGTGCGTAACCCGATTGTCTGGATCCCCGTATCCGGTGTAGTGCTGAGCCTGGCCGGTGTGCAGTTACCACATCTGCTGAGTGCACCGATTGAGATGGTTGGTAAAATTGCCGGTGGTCTGTCGCTGTTTGCCCTCGGTCTGTTGTTTTACGGTGAGCGCCCGTCGCTGAATATCCAGACGTTTACCAATATCAGCATCAAAAATCTGATCCAACCCGCCATGATGGCTGTCGCCGGGCTGACATTTGGCCTGAGCCACACCTTAATGCAGCAGGTCGTGATTATTGGTGCAACACCTTCTGCTATCGCTGCGGGAATGTTCGCTCTGCGCAGCGACACTTATATCGAATCCGCATCCTCTTCCATTCTTATTGGCACTGCAATCGGCGTATTAACTGAGGGCGTGATGATCTATTTGATTTCTTGAGCCTCTTTTCTGTTATCCCCGATACATCGGCAGCCGTGCCGTTATTATTTATTTAGGAGTAATGATAATGATACGCAAAGATTTTCTTTATACCCCATACAATGGCGCCGTATTGCTGGAAAACCCGTTACTTAATAAAGGACTGGCATTCACTGACGATGAACGTCTGGCCTTTAATCTGCATGGATTATTACCGCATAACGTTGAAACCATTGAAGAACAAACAGAACGCGCATGGCAACAATTTTGTCATTTTAAAAAAGATATCTCCCGCCATGTTTACTTACGCAATATTCAGGACACTAACGAGACACTTTTTTATAATCTTCTGCGCTGTCATATGCAGGAAACCTTGCCGATTATCTACACGCCAACAGTTGGCGAAGCCTGTGAGCATTTTTCCGAGATTTATCGCCGCGCCAGAGGGTTATTTATTTCATGGCCGGACCGGCACCGTATAGATGAAATGCTGCAAAGTTTTTCACGGAATGATATTCGCGTAATTGTGGTTACCGATGGAGAACGCATTCTCGGGCTCGGCGACCAGGGCATCGGAGGGATGGGGATCCCGATTGGAAAACTTTCGTTATATACCGCTTGCGGCGGAATTGACCCGGCATCGACGCTGCCTATCATGCTGGATGTGGGTACCAATAACAGCCAGCACCTTGAAAACCCGCTGTATATGGGGTGGCGTCATCCGCGAATCAGTGACGACGATTATATCGAATTTATGGATATGTTCATTGAGGCCGTCAAAGCGCGCTGGCCAAATGTTCTCCTGCAATTTGAAGACTTTGCCCAGAAAAATGCAACCAAACTTCTGAACCGTTACCGCCATCAGCTGTGCTGTTTTAATGATGATATTCAGGGAACGGCAGCGGTCACGACCGGCACGCTGATCGCCGCCTCGCAGGCTGCGGGAATGCGCTTACGCGATCTGCGCGTGGTGTTCCTTGGCAGCGGCTCCGCCGGATGTGGCATCGCGGAGAAAATCATTGCCTTGATGGTCGACGACGGCCTGACCCCGGATGAAGCACGCAATAACATTTTCATGATCGATCGCTTTGGCCTGTTGACCGATGACATGCCTAATTTGCTGGATTTCCAGCAAAAGCTGGTCACGCCACGTCGTCTTATCGCCGACTGGGATACCGATTCAGAGAATATTTCTCTGCTGGATGTGGTGCGCAATGTCCATCCCAACGTACTGATTGGCGTTTCCGGGCAACCTGGTCTTTTCAGCGAAGAAATCGTGAAAGAGATGCATCGTCACTGTTCTCGCCCCATTATCATGCCGTTGTCGAACCCGACTTCGCGCGCTGAAGCCCAGCCCCGTGACCTGATTGAATGGACGCAGGGAGCCGCGCTCATTGCAACGGGAAGCCCTTTTGAGCCGGTGTTTTATCAGGGCAAATCGTACGAAATAGCCCAATGCAATAATGCGTATATTTTCCCGGGGCTAGGTCTGGGCATACTGGCGGGCAAGTTAACTCGCGTCACGGACTCCATGCTGAGCGTGGCCAGCAAAACCCTTGCGGCATTCTCCCCACTGGCGAATACAGAGAAAGGAGGGCTGTTGCCACCTGTCGATATTATTGAAACCGTATCGAAAGCCATCGCCCTACAGGTAGCCCATGCAGGTCAGCAGGAGGGCGTCGGCCCGGTGATGAGTGAAGAGGAATTAAAAACACGTCTCGAAAATATCTACTGGGATGCAGGCTATAAAGCGTACAAACGCGCATCGTTCTGAGAATCAGCACGGCAGAGCCAGCAATACTCTGCCGTGCCTTAGAGCCTATCCCATTAGGCTCTTAATCAAGACCACTCATACATCCACTAAAACAGATACGTTGAGGAGAAAAAGCCATTACGCCCGGCATATTTTGCACGATAAAGCGCATCATCAGCGAATTCGATAAGCTTTATCTCCTTGCCTTTCACTGCCAGACCGTGGCCAGAAGCAATACCAATGCTTACGGTCACTATTCCGAATGGGCTATATTCATGACGGATATTTTCCTGACAAATATTTTGAATGATTTTTTTGGCTTTCTTTTCTGCCGCGATCAAATCTGTTGCAGGAAGAATAACAACAAACTCTTCACCGCCATATCGGGCAACCAGCGCAGAACCCCCTTTTACTGTTTTTTTCAGGGATGTTGCGACTTGTCGTAAACAGTCATCGCCAGCTAAATGCCCATAATTATCGTTATATGTTTTAAAGTAATCTATATCAATAAGCATCAAGGATATTGAATGATTATTTACGGCACATTGTAATACTTCGCGGGGCAGCGCCTCATCGAATTTTCGACGATTAGCCAGCCCGGTTAAACTATCTTCCGTCGCCATAGCACTTAACTTCTTGTTTGCTGTCATGAGTGATTCAGTGGTTTTTGACAACTCACGATGGGTGCGTACCTGCTGGTGGATATCCCGTAAAACAAAATAACCTGAAGTTATAGCGCCCCCCATCAAGAAAACAACAATCACAATCAAAATTTCTGATTGTTTTTTCCAGGACAACATTCCTTCATCGAGACTCACGGCGACAGTAGTCACTAATCCATATCGTTTGTTTTTTTGAAATGCATACATCCGTTGTATATTGTCAAAGATAGAGATACTTCGTGCGGTGCCGGAATCACTATTTTTCAGATATGTTGTAAAAAGCGGAGAAGCGGAAATAACCCGACCAATATATTTCTCATCAAAAGGATAGCGTATCAGCAATATTCCAGACTCGCTTGTTAATGAAATAGCACCAGAATGCCCAATATCGATATTGCCAAACGTTTCAAGGAAATTTTCAATGTTTAGAGTGAGAACGGCGACACCGGCAAACCTGCCCTGGTGATCTTCCAGCCTGCGACTGATGGTTATCACCCATTTCCCGTTCGTCCGGCTTACTACCGGAGGGCCAATAAAAATTTTTTTGGACGTATTTTTCTGATGATAGACGAAGAAAAAACGGTCTGCGCTATTGATGCGGCCATAAAGCCTTTCGTGTAATGCGATGAGCTTATTTCCATTAACATCATAAATAACAACATTATTTATCTGCTCCAGCAATTCATTCTGACCAGCAAGAATTTTCTTTATATTGGTAATATTGTTTTTATCTTCACCATAAATTTCCGTTATGTCCGAAAGATTATCTATGAGCATTTCACCTTGCCGGATAATGCCCTCAGAATAAAGATTGAGAGTATGGCTCAAATTCGAAATATTGGTATTAAGATCGTTGATGGTCTGTATGCGGGTAATCCAGATATGGATGGATAAAATTATCGAAATCACGAAGAAGACAACAGCAACAATTGTCAAGCCAATAAAAAACTCTTTCTTCATTATGGTTTACCATCAGCCAAAATCACGTCTTAAATGCCTTCATTACTGAGAACCTTTATCGTTAAAAATATAAACCCTGGGAGAAAATCGTTTTGGTCAACAGGCAAATACATTTTTCCATCGAACTTTAAAGATTAACACCTCAAGCATAGCTGTGCTTTGCTTAATAATAAAGCGTTATATAAAAGATTAATAAATTCATCCTATTACTATTAAAGCAAGAATGAGAATAATTTCTTAAACACAGGAGTGAGCACGGCAGCGCAATTGCAAATATTCCATTTGTGTCATCTAATTTACTGAATTGTAAGATGATTAAAAGGATTCACCCCCACCAGTATGGATTAACGCTATAAACAGAGAAATGGCATCGCCATTACTTTCCTGTGCAAACCAGCCTCTTCCAGCCCAACGCCATGGTGATCACCTTTGACCACCATGGTGCTGAAGTTAGCGCATTGCCGGGAACGTATTCACCTGACTTCTCTCACCCACGTTTCAGGGTAAGAGAGTAAAGTAAGCTGAGGGCGCATGGCTTTACTTAAACAGTTTCTGCACAAATTCCGCATACGCCGGACGCCAGACATCCATTTCATGGTTCAGGCCGGGGTACACTTTATAATCAAACTTAATACCCTGTTTCTCCAGTTCGCTCTTCAGCCCGGCGATGTCTTTTCCGGTAACGGAGTCCTTTTCACCGACAACGACGGTGAAATTATGCAGTTGCTTATTAATTAACGCGGGTTTACTCAACTGCGCGCTAACGCCCGCGTCAGGTACCGTTGTGGTGGTGACACCGCTAAAGGTCGCCAGCCAGCCGAAGCTTTCAAGATGGTTCATCCCGGAAACCAGCGCCTGATATCCCCCTTGCGACAACCCTGCCAGCGCGCGTCCGCTTGCGTCTTTGCGTACGTTAAACCGCGCATCGACCAGCGGAATAATATCGTGCATCAGTTCGCGATCTGCGGCTTTGGCATTGAGGGGATAAAATGATTTGCGGCGGTCTTTCGGCGGAAAATTTTCCGGGATCACCTGCGCAATGTCGGTTTCAGTATCCGGCACCACGACCAGCATAGGTTTGATTTTTCCTTCGGCCAGCAGGTTATCCATGATCTGCGGCAGACGTCCCTGATCGATTGCAGAAAGGCCGGTATCGCCAAAACCATGGTAGAAATAGAGCACCGGCAACGGTTCGCCTTTTCCGTTATAACCTGGCGGCGTCCAGATATAGACCCGCCGCTCTGAACCCAGCTCTTTCGAGTGATAAGTCACCGTCAACAGATCGCCATGCGGAACGGCGCGATCGTCAAGAATACTGCCCGGCACCAGAATCAGGCTGGTATTCACCTGGCGCTGCGGCTTCTGAAAACGGCTTCCCGTATCCACCGAGCGAAACCCATCGACATCGAAATAGTACTCATAAAGGTTCGGTGCCAGCGCCCCGCTATTCCAGGACCAGACACCGCTGGCGTCTTTGCTCATATCATGCGAAACATAGCTGTCCGGGGTGGAACCCGTGATCACCGAGACCCGTTTTGCGCCCGGCGCGAAAAGGCGAAAGGTGATGCTTTTATCGGCGTTAACCTGCGTCACATACTGGCTGACCGGCACCGACAAATCAGGCGTCACCGGAAAGGGCGCAGCAAAAGCCGGAACAGCCGCGCAGCCCAGCAGGGCGGTGATGGCCAGCGTCAGACAAGCGATGTTTCTTTTCATATCACTCCCTCGTTTTTCTCATTCATGCAGCTTTATCGACCGGGCATTACCACCAGACCTTAGCCTGAATACCTGCGGTAAATGTTTTTTTTTCTCATCAGCGCCGTTGAGATTACCCTGTTCACTACCCGGTGCATAAATGCCGGTATCACAAAAAAGCATTTCCGCATGGAATTCAGGTATGCAGAGTAAAAAAGCCGCCCTGTTAACCGGAAAGGCTTGTGAAATAAAACTGCAGGAAGAATGAGATGAATAAGTAAACCCCGGGTGCAGCGCAACAAGTACGGAGCAAATTTTCTGCCCGGCGAAACTTTTCCCCCGGTACCAGCGAACTGCCTACGAGCGTTAACGATCTTCACACTAATGGAGCGCAACATGACCCCGATAAAAAAACTCGTGCTTAGCCTTACTGCAGCTGTGCTGCTTAACATCGCCAATGCCCACGCTGCCCTGCCTGCCGGAGCACAAGCCCCGGATTTTCAACTGCAAGGTGCGCTGGCCGGGAAACCGCTGACCTTCTCCTTACAGCAGGCGCTGAAAAAAGGGCCGGTGGTGCTTTACTTCTTCCCGGCGGCGTTCAGTAAAGGCTGCACCATTGAAGCGCATGCCTTTGCCGAAGCCACTGACGATTTCAAAAAACTCGGCGCCACGGTGATTGGCGTCACTGCCGGGAATACCGATCAAGTGGATGAGTTCTCAAAGCTGGAGTGCCGCGATAAATTTACCGTCACCGCCGATCCGGGCGCGAAAGTAGCCGCCCAGTACGACACGCTGATGCAGATGAACGGCAAAACCCTTTCCGATCGCACCTCGTTTGTCATCGCCCCGGATGGCAAGATCCTGCTGAGCTACACTGACAGAAATCCGGAAACACATATTCAGAAAACAATGGAAGCGGTGAAACAGTACGCCAACGCGCATTCCTGATGCGCTGTAACCCTCAGACTTGCAGAGAATCGCTATGTTGACCGCTATGCTCGCCGCCTTCACGGGCGGCATTATTCTCAACTTTATGCCCTGCGTGTTTCCGATCGTCTCGCTGAAAGCGCTGGGCTTAATCCGTCACGCCGAAGGCCCGACGCAAATCCGTCAGGAGGGTTTCGGCTTTCTGCTCGGCACCGTGGTGACGATGATGATACTGGCCGGGGTTCTGCTTGCATTACGCGCGGGCGGAACGGCGGTCGGCTGGGGGTTTCAACTCCAGTCGCCGCTGGTGATCGCCTTTCTGGCGCTGGTGATCCTCGGCGCTGCGCTGAATTTGCTAGGTGTGTTTGAGGTTGGTCTCAGCCTGCAACGCGCCGGAGAGATCGAGGTTAAACGCGGCGCATTTATCCGCGCGACGCTAACCGGCGCACTGGCGATCATTGTCGCTACCCCTTGCGCTGCACCGTTTATGGCAGGAGCGATTGGTTACGCGCTAGTGCAGCCGCCCGCCGTTGCGCTGGCGGTATTTTTCGCGCTGGCGCTCGGATTTGCTGCACCGTTCAGCCTGATTTCGCTATTTCCGTCGCTCGGCAAATGGCTGCCGCGCCCCGGCGCGTGGATGAATACACTCAAGCGCGGTCTGGCGTTTCCGATGTTCGGCGCTTTCGGCTGGCTGGTGTGGGTGCTGGCGCAGCAGGCAGGGATGACCGCGCTGGCGGCGATCCTTGCCGCATCGGTGGTGGTGAGCTTTGCCGCCTGGCTGTACGGTATGGCGCAACAGCGCCGCTTTGCTGGACGCGGGCATAAAGTGTTGTTTGCCACCACGGCGGTGCTGCTGCTTGCCGCGATTGTGCCGCTGCCATCGGTGGTGAAAAGCGGTAGCGCGTTGCCTGCGGCGCAAATTGCCGAGGTGAAATGGTCACCGCAAACGGTGGTGGAGAATCGCGGACATGGCAAAGCCATCTTTGTCAATTTCACCGCCTCGTGGTGCATCACCTGCCAGGTTAATGAGCGCACATCGCTCTCCACTCAGGCAGTGAAAACCGCGCTGGCGCAGACCGGGACGCTCTATATGGTGGCCGACTCCACGAAATTTAATGCGGATATAGATGACGCGCTCAACGACCTGGGCCAGGGCAGCCTGCCGCTCTATGTGGTCTACCCGGCAGACGGCAGCGCGCCGAAAATCCTGCCGCAAGTGCTGACACCCTCGATCGTGGTAAATGCGCTGAATCAGGCGAGTGGGAAAAAAACCTAAAGGCAGATTATGCAAAAAAGTGAGGCAGCGCGTGACGAATGGCCACGCCTGATGGCGCTTGCGCAGGCAGGCGACCAGCAGGCTTACACTCGGCTGCTGAAAGCGCTGGTACCGGTAATCCGCACGCTTGCCCGCAAGCAGATTGCCGACGAGGTGCTGGTGGATGATGTGATTCAGGATGTGCTGCTCACCGTGCACCGGGTGCGTCATACCTACGATCCCAGCGCCCCTTTCCTGCCGTGGCTGATGGCGATTGCCCATGCCCGCACCGTCGATGCGCTGCGCAAGCGTGGTCGCCACTGGCAACGGGAGGTGGAAAATGAGGATGCATCACTGCTGATTGCCAGCAGCGAGCCGTCGCAGGCACCGGAAGAGCTGTCGGTGCTGCTGAATCAGCTACCGGACCGCCAGCGGCAAGTGATTGAGCATGTTCATCTGCGGGAGATGAGCCTTGCGGAAACCGCGACGCACAATAACCTGACGGTTTCCGCCGTGAAGTCATTGCTGCATCGTGCCCTGAACAATCTTCGTCGGTTGGGAGCACATCATGGCCGATCATGACCTGTTAATTGAGAAGTTAAGCCGCTCCATCACGCCGGTAAAACGCCCCTGGCAACCCGGTTGGCGCGTGATGGCCTGGCTGGCGACGGCGTTACCGTGCGGTATTGCCGCCAGCTTATTGCTGAACAGAACCCTGACCGACTGGTCGCAGAGCGGCGCGGCGTGGGTTATCGTGCAGTTGCTGTTGACCTTTGTCGCCGGAACGCTGGCGATTCGTAATGCTTTTTTGCTGAGCATTGCCGGGCAACAGCCGCTTGGCTGGAAATGGTTTGCGCCGCTGTTCAGCATCTGGTTCGCCAGCACGCTGGTTAACCTGCATCTGCACCAATCGCTGGCGCCTGCCGGTAGCGTTGAAGGGCCGAATTGCTATCTGTTTATGGTGGTGGTCAGCGCCCCGATGATGGCAATTGTGATTGGTTACCTGCACCGCACCCGATCGCTGTTCCCTGCGCGTAGCCTGGCGGCGGCGGGTGCGGGCGTGGCCTGTATGGCGCTGACGCTGCTGGCGCTTTGCCATCCGGCGCACATCAGCGCGCCGGATCTGTTAATGCATTTCGCCGCGATCTTCACCATTATCGTCGGCACCATTGCGCTGGGTTACCGCCTGGTGGCGTTACCCTGGTGAACCGCTTTTCGGGAAGATCCATAGCTGTTCGGCAGGCAGCACCAGGCGATAATTTTGCTCGCTGCGCGGCTGAGTACCGTAAACGCGCAGCACAAAATCATCCCCCTGCGTGCGGAACAGATATTCCCAGCGGTCGCCAAGATACATGCTGGTGAGCATCGGCAGCTCCATTGAGTTGTCCTGCGGTTGATCGATTAACCGCAGGCTTTCCACACGGATCACTGCCGTTGCCGGTTGGCCCACCGCGACGCCCGGCCCGGCCACGCCCCACAACGCCCAGCTCGCGCCTTCAATACGCGCCTTCCCGTTCACCACCTCAGTGACATTGCCATGCAGGCGGTTATTGCTGCCCATAAATTCAGCGGTAAACAGCGTCGAGGGCGTGCTGTACATCTCCTGCGGTGTTCCCTGCTGTTCGATAACACCATTGTTCAGCAGCAGGATGCGGTCAGAAATCGCCATCGCTTCATTTTGATCGTGCGTCACCATCAGCGCCGATAAACCGAGTTTGACAATCAGCTCGCGCAGGAATACCCGCGCCTCCTCGCGCAGTTTGGCGTCGAGGTTTGACAGCGGCTCATCCAGCAAAATGACCGGCGGGTTATAGACCAGCGCCCGACCAATCGCCACACGTTGCTGCTGGCCGCCGGAGAGTTGATACGGGTGGCGTTTGCCAAGCGTTCCCAGCCCGAGTTGATCCAGCACCGTTTGCACCCTCTGAGCGATCTCCGCCGACGCCACTTTGCGCAATTTCAGCGGATAAGCCACATTCTCGAATACCGTTTTATGCGGCCATAAGGCGTAAGACTGGAACACAAGCCCCAGATTGCGCTCCTCAGCGGGCACTTCACTGCGTGGATTGCCATCGTACACCACATTGCTGCCAATGGTGATGCGCCCCTGGCTCGGCTTTTCCAGCCCGGCGACGGCACGCAGCAGCGTGGTTTTACCGCTGCCGGAAGGGCCAAGCAGCGAAACGACTTCGCCCCGTTTCAGTTGCATGGAGACGCCTTTCAGTACCGGATTGTCGCCATAAGTCAGATGCAGATTATCTACAGCCAGCTCAATCATGTAATTTCACTCCAAAGCGCAGGGCCACGCCAAGACCGATGACCACCAGCAGAATATTGATAAACGACAGCGCAGCGACGATATCGATCGCGCCTGCCGCCCACAGCGACACCAGCATCGAGCCGATGGTTTCCGTGCCCGGAGAAAGCAGGTAAACACCGGTTGAGTATTCACGCTCAAAAATCAGGAACATCAACAACCAGGAGCCGATCAAACCATAGCGCGACAGCGGCACCGTGACATGACGGGTTACCTGTCCGCGCGACGCGCCAGTACTGCGCGCCGCCTCTTCCAGCTCCGGCCCGACCTGCAACAGCGTGGAGGAGATCAAGCGCAGACCGTACGCCATCCACACCACGGTATAAGCCAGCCAGACGCTGAAGATGGTGGTACGCAATGAACGCAGCCAGACGACCAGGTTGTCGCGCAGCCACTGCGCCACCGGCAGCCCGGAGAACCAGCCGTTTTTCAGCGACTGATCCAGCCACATCGGCAGGAAAAGGAACACCCATAAGAACGCCAGCCCCGCCAGCAGCCCGGGCACGGCGCGCGGCACCAGCACGCTATAGTCGAGAAAGCGCGTGACATGATCTTGCTTGCGGTGCATCGCAATGCCGACGAACAGATAGCAAACTACCGCCAGCGCGCCGCCAATCACGCCAATGGCCATCGAGTTAACGATGGCGCGCAGCAGGTTCGGCTGCTGCCAAATATTGCGGAAGGTATCGAGCGAAAACTCGTCCCACAGCGAAACGCCGACGCCCCAGTTGGCGATAAACGCCCGCAGCACCACGCCGATCAATGGCACGCCGATGGTAACGGTAAGCCATGCCACCACCACCATTCCCGCTACCCAGCGCCATTTGCCGAGCGGCAGCGCGCGCGCCTGCGAGGCTTTGCCCTTCATGGTGACGAAACGGCTGGCGGTACGCATCAACCTGCGCTGCAACATCACCAGCGGAATGGTGATGCAAATCAGCACCACCGCCACCGCCGCCATCAGGTGATACGACGGCGTACCCAGTTTGTTGGTCAACTTATACAGATACGTTGCCAGCACCATGTTGCCTTCAGGATCGCCGAGCACCAGCATCAGGCCGAACACTTCCAGACCGAGGAAAAAGAGCAGCACGCAGGCATACAGCATCGAAGGGCGAACCATCGGCAGGCTGACGGCAGTCATCACCTGCAATGGCGATGCGCCGACGGTACGCGCCGCCTCTTCGACATCTGAGCCGACGCTGCGTAATGCCGATGAGATATAAAGATAGGCATGGGGCACATGGGTTAAACCGGCAATCACCACAATGCTGAACATTGAGTAGATGTTCCACGGCACAAAACCGATTAGCTCCTCCGCCCAGCGCGAGAAAAAGCCCACTGGCCCGGCGGCGACCACATAGCCAAAACCGAGCACCATCGGCGAGACGAAAATCGGCACCAGAATCAACGGCTCGATAAACCGACGCCCCGGTAAATCAGTGCGTACCATCAGAAAGGCGAGGATGCCGCCGAGTGGAATCGCAATAATCACCAGCCCGAAAGCCAGAATAAAGCCGGATTTTAGCGCCAGATAAAAATCAGGATCGGTAAAAATAAAGGCAAAGGATTCAAGGCTGAACTCTTTGCTACGGGCGAAAAAGGGTGCTGAGAGGAAACTCTGCACCACAATAAATAACAGCGGAATATAAATAACCAGTGCGGTAATTAATACAGTTACGCCACGCGGCAACCCCTGCCATTTTCTGCGCACGATATTCATAAATAATCCCTTTACGTTCTGTCATGCCAGGCAAAACGTTGTGCATCGCAGCGACGCACAACGGTGATGGAGGTTATTTGGCGGCGGCTTCGCGCCACTGTTTAATAAATTCCAGACGTTTTTTCGGCTCCAGATATTCCAGCAGTGACTCATCCACCGGGATCGGCTTCAGCGCCTGACCCAGCAATTTGGTCATGCCGTCAATATCGTTTTTGCCTTCAATATCCTGGCGCAAGGAAGGAATATCCGCCTGGTTGGCGAGAATGCTCTGCCCTTTTTCCGACAGCACATAGTCAAACCACAGTTTCGCCGCGTTACTGTGTTCCGCTTCCGCACTAATAAACGACACGCGCGATAGCACCAGCACATAATCTTTCGGGTAAGAGATCCCCAGCGATTTATCCCCTTTAATGCGCGCTTCGGCGTACGAGCCAAGGATGTTGTAACCAATCAGGTTTTCACCCGACGAGACGCGCTCCATCATGGTTCCGGTGGAGGACTGCACCGTCAGGCCGCCTTTGGCAATATCAGCCAGATGCGCGAAATAGTCTTTATCGCTCTTGCTGTCCTGAACGGCGAGCATAAAACCGAGGCCGGACTTTTCAATATCGTAGGTAGTGACTTTATTTTTGAATTTATCGCTCTGCGCGGCGATTAATTTCGCCAGTGCGCTGTGAGAATCGGGAACATCGCTTGCGGGGATCAGCCGTTTATTATAAATAAACACCACCGGTTCATAGGTGGTGCCATAGGCTTTTTGCTGCCACACCGCCCACTTCGGTAATTTCTCTTTTTCCGGTGAAACATATTCGGCGGCATAATCCGTCGCCAGCTTCAGCGCGGTATCCATCGATGAACTCCAGACCACATCGCCACTGCCGCTACCGGAGGCTTGCTCGCTGAGATAGCGGTTATACAGCTCAGTGCTGTTCATATCGTTATATTCGACTTTGATTCCCGGATATTGCGCTTCAAAGCCTTTAATCAGCGGGCCTGCGGCCTTGGTGTCCGTTGTCGAATAGATAACGACTTTGCCCTCTTTCGTCCCGGCATCGACAATTTTCTGGTATTCCGCTGGATAGCCCGCAGGCACCGCCGCCAGCGCAGAGCCTGCAAATACGGTGGCCAGAACGGCGGCCAACGTTATGATCTTCCCGTCCATATAACCCCCTGGTATCATTTTTGAAACACAAAGTTAACATATAACCCGTGCGCCCACCGATGCAATAAAGTTGCTTGTTTTTTCTGACTTTTGTGACGGTGGCGTGGTTTAAATATATTCTGTTTCCGCGCGAAAAATAGCAGGCGGAGAAATCTTCACCCTCCGCTTAATATCATGCTCTGGCTGCCTTCTCGCGCAGAAAAATAGCCAAATGATGCCGGGAAAAATATCGCAAAAAAGCGCCTGTTTCCGTTGTTTATTCTGTTTATCTTTCCCGGCAGGATGAATCGCTTTTGCTGTCCGATTACTGCAAACTCAGCCTGCGCTCATCACCCTAACCCTAAACGAAACCTTCGCGTTCATTATTTGTTCGCCTGTTCGTCATAAAACGATCATCTGTTGTGCCGTTAATGGACGCCAGTTGAATGACAAAACCGGAAGACTTATGAACAGCGCATTGGCAGAACTTTCTGAACACCCCAATTCGTATCAGCATCAATTAAACACCGTGCCGAAACAAAAGGTGCTGAGCGTCAGGAATTTGCGCAAATCGTATAATGAGCACCAGGCCGTGCTGCACGATATCAGTTTCGATCTGCACAGCGGCGAGATGGTCGGCGTGATTGGCCGTTCCGGCGCGGGTAAATCGACGCTATTGCATGTACTGAATGGCACGCATAGCGCCAGCGCGGGCGAGATCTTAAGTTTCTCCGATGATGAAAGCGAGCCGCGTGATGTATCGCGCCTGAAAGGCCGTGCGCTCAATCAGTGGCGCAGCCAGTGCGGCATGATTTTCCAGGACTTCTGCCTCGTTCCACGCCTGGATGTGCTGACCAACGTGCTGCTCGGCCGTCTGAGCCAGACATCAACGCTAAAATCGCTGTTTAAAGTTTTCACCGACGAAGACCGCGCGAAAGCCATCTCCCTGCTTGAATGGCTGAACATGCTGCCACATGCGTTACAGCGTGCAGAAACGCTCTCCGGTGGGCAGATGCAGCGCGTGGCGATTTGCCGGGCGCTGATCCAGAATCCCTCGTTATTACTGGCGGATGAACCTGTCGCTTCGCTGGACCCCAAAAATACCCAGCGCATCATGGATGTACTGCGCGAAGTGAGTCAGCAGGGCATCAGCGTGATGGTCAACCTGCACTCTGTTGAGTTGGTGAAAGAGTACTGCACGCGGGTTATCGGCGTGGCGCAGGGACGCATTATTTTTGACGACCACCCTTCCCGGCTGACACAGGATGTTCTGCACGTACTGTACGGCGATGAAATCAGCCAATTGCATTAATTATTCCTTCCAATGAGACAACACAGGCAATGACAATGAAAAACCCTATTTCTGGCGCATTACGTTTATCTGCATTGATGACAGGTCTTCTGTTGGCATGGCAGGCTTCTGCCGCTGAGCAGCCAAAGGAATTGAATCTGGGGATTCTGGGCGGGCAGAACGCGACCCAGCAAATCGGCGATAACCAGTGTGTGAAAGAGTTTCTCGATAAAGAGCTGAACGTCGATACCAAACTGCGCAACTCCTCTGACTACTCAGGTGTGATCCAGGGGCTGCTGGGCGGGAAAGTTGACGTGGTACTGAGCATGTCGCCTTCATCTTACGCCTCGGTGTATATCAACAACCCGAAAGCGGTCGATATCGTGGGTATCGCTGTTGACGATAAAGATCAATCGCGCGGTTACCACTCAGTGGTGATCGTGAAAGCCGACAGCCCGTACAAAAAGCTGGAAGATCTGAAAGGCAAAGCGTTCGGCTTTGCGGACCCGGATTCCACCTCCGGCTACCTGATCCCGAACTACGCGTTCAAACAGAAGTTCGGCGGCAATACCGACAACAAATACAACAACTACTTCTCCAGTGTCACCTTCTCTGGCGGTCATGAGCAGGACATTCTCGGCGTACTGAACGGCCAGTTCGCTGGCGCAGTCACCTGGACGTCTTTGGTTGGCGACTACAATACCGGCTACAGCACGGGTGCCTTTAACCGCCTGATCCGCATGGATCACCCGAATCTGATGAAAGAGATCCGTATCATCTGGGAATCGCCGCTGATCCCGAACGGCCCGATCCTGGTGAGCAACAATCTGCCGGCGGATTTCAAAGCCAAGGTCATTACCGCCGTGAAGAAACTGGATACCGATAATCATGCCTGCTTCGTAAAAGCGATGGGCGGCACGCAGCATATCGGCCCGGGCAGCGTGGATGATTTCAAACAGATTATCGAGATGAAACGCGAGCTGGTCACTGCACGCTAATCGGCACCTCATGAAATAAGCCCCTGCGTCGAACCAGGGGCTTTTATTCGATTGTCATACAGGACACGATTGCAACGCATGAACACGTCGAATATGCAGTTCGAGCACTATTACCAACAGGTCAGAACGCGCCAGAAGCGCGACACTGTGGCCTCTTCGTTACTGCTGCTGGCGCTCTGGTTTGCTGCCGGGAACGCCGCCGAATTTAATATTTTTACCATCTGGCACTCGCTGCCCAGCTTCCTCGATTACATGCTGGAAACCGTGCCGACGCTGCACTGGTCGCAGCTGTTTGCCGACAGCCACACCAAAGGCTCGCTGGCGTATTGGGGTTATCGCTTGCCGATTCAGTTACCGCTGATTTGGGAAACCCTGCAACTGGCGCTGGCCTCAACGCTGCTCTCTTTTGTCATCGCTGGCGTGCTGGCTTTTCTGGCGGCGAGCAACACTTGGTCGCCACCGCCGGTACGTTTTGCCATTCGCACACTAGTGGCGTTTTTGCGCACTATGCCGGAGCTGGCGTGGGCGGTCATTTTCGTGATGGCATTTGGCATTGGTGCGATCCCCGGTTTCCTTGCGCTGGCGCTGCACACCGTCGGCAGCCTAACCAAACTGTTCTATGAAGCGGTGGAAAGCACGCAGGATCGTCCAGTACGTGGACTGGCCGCCTGCGGTGCCACGCATCTGCAACGCATCCGTTTCGCGCTGTGGCCGCAAGTCAAACCGATTTTTCTCTCCTACGGCTTTATGCGCCTGGAGATTAACTTCCGCTCCTCCACTATTCTTGGTCTGGTTGGCGCAGGCGGTATCGGCCAGGAGCTGATGACCAATATCAAACTCGACCGCTACGACCAGGTCAGCATTACGCTGCTGCTGATCATCATTGTGGTTTCGGCGCTCGATACCCTCTCTGGCCGTTTGCGCCAGTGGGTGCTGGAGGGGAAAAAATGACAAGCTGGCAAACCGTACCGAATGTGACCTTAAGTCGTAAACTGCACAGTGATTTGTTCAAAGCGCAGGGGCGCTATCTGCGCCGTCTCGGCCTGATTGCACTGGCCGCTGCGCTCTACTATCTGTGGTTTTTTATGCAATTCGGCATTTCGCTCGATCAGGCGCTTAGCGGCGTACAGCAGATAGGCCACTATCTGCTGCGCATGTTTGTCTGGCACGATTTCCTCAACTGGCCGTTTGGCTACTATTTCTCGCAGATTGGCATCACGCTGGCGATTGTTTTCGCCGGTACACTCACCGCCACAATGCTGGCGTTACTGCTCTCATTCCTTGCCGCACGCAACATCATGCGCGGCGGGTTTCTCGGTGCGGTGGCGTTTTGTATGCGTCGCCTGTTCGACATTCTGCGCGGCATCGATATGGCGATCTGGGGGCTGATTTTTGTGCGTGCCGTTGGTCTCGGGCCGCTGGCCGGGGTACTGGCAATCATCATGCAGGATACCGGTCTGCTTGGCCGTCTGTATGCGGAAAGCCATGAAGCGGTGGATCGCTCGCCGGGACGCGGTATGACTGCCGTCGGCGCGAGCGGCCTGCAAAAGCACCGTTTCAGTACCTTTACCCAGTCATTCCCGACCTTCCTCGCGCTGAGCCTTTATCAGATCGAGTCGAACACCCGTTCGGCGGCGGTGCTGGGTTTTGTCGGCGCGGGTGGTATCGGTCTGATTTATGCCGAAAACATGCGGCTGTGGAACTGGGATGTGGTGATGTTTATCACTGTGCTTCTGGTCGCCGTGGTAATGCTGATGGATATAGCATCGGCCTGGCTGCGCCGACGCTATATTATCGGTAAATCGGTGCCGCTGTTTAAGCCCGAGTAAGCCGCCAGTTAAGTTGCGGCCAGCGGCGCAGTGCTCCCTGCGCCGCCAGTTGCGGGCAGGGATTCACCATAAATACGTGGTTGGCGTATTCGCAGAGCGGCAAATCGTTAATTGAGTCGGTATAAAACGTCACGGCCCCACGATGCTGCGGGTGATGAACAAGGAAGTTTTCAAGGCGGGTAATTTTGCCCTGCTGATAACTTGGCGTACCGTCGATGATCCCCGTGTAGCGCCCGTTATCGGTTTTCACGTCCACGCCAATCGCGTGCTCAATGCCCAGTACCGGCGCAATCGCCTTCACCAGCAAACTGACCGACGCGGAGATAATCAGCATCGCTTGATTGCTGGCCTGCAATTCCCTGATTAACGCCAGCGCCTGCGGGTAGATGTGCGGCACAATCTCCGTTTTCACACACAGCGCCACCATGCTTTCCACCTGCTCCACCGGGAAATCGCGCAGCGGCGACATGGTCAGCGCCACATACTCGTGCAGATTCATTTCGCCGCGCGCGTAAGCCTGCATCATCCGCTCTTCATCGCGCAAATAATCCGCGCCATCGGCAAAACCTTCACGCACCAGGTAGCGGCTCCACAGCGTGCTACTGTCACCAGAAATCAAAGTGTTATCGAGATCAAAAACATACAGCGGTTGCGGCATTGTCGCGTCCAGAATTAAGGAAATCCGCCCTGCACTTTAGCAAAAAAAGATGACAACTTAACGATGCAGTTGATTTGCTAAACCGGTTTAGTTAAGTTTTATCGATTATTTTAAAGCGGGAGAAAGTTATGTCAGCACGAGTCTGGTGTCTGGGCGATGCGGTGGTCGATTTACTGCCGGAAGGCGCAGGGCGCTTGTTGCAGTGTCCCGGCGGCGCGCCTGCGAATGTGGCGGTCGGCATTGCGCGTTTGCAGGGAAACAGCGGTTTTATCGGCCGCGTCGGTGACGATCCTTTTGGTCGCTTTATGCGCCAAACCCTCGACGCCGAGCAGGTGCATACCGCGTTTATGTCTGCCGACCCGGCGCAACGCACCTCCACGGTGGTCGTCGCGCTCGATGAAGTGGGTGAGCGCTCATTTACCTTTATGGTACGACCGAGCGCCGATCTGTTTCTCGCTGTGGATGATTTGCCGCCTTTTCAGTGCGGCGAATGGCTGCACTGCTGCTCGATTGCGCTCTCTGCTGAACCGTCGCGCAGCACCACGTTTACGGCGATGACACGCATCCGCAGCGCCGGCGGATTTGTCAGCTTCGACCCGAATATCCGCCACGATCTGTGGGCCGATCCGCAGCAGTTACATGATGCGCTGAGCCAGGCCTTCACGCTGGCGGACGTAGTAAAACTCTCGGAAGAAGAACTGGCCTTTTTTAGTGGCCAGGCAGATATCGACGCCAGCATGCAGCAATTAGCCGAACGTTTTGCCATCCCGCTGTTGCTGGTGACGCAGGGTAAAGCGGGCGTCAAAGCCTGCCTGCGTGGGGCACTCAGCGCCTGGTCAACACGGCCGGTTATCAGCGTCGATACCACCGGCGCAGGAGATGCGTTTGTTGCCGGATTGCTGTGGGAACTGGCGCAGCACGGGCTACCGGATAACCAGCTGCAACTTGGCGCACGTCTTGCCACCGCGCAGCGCTGCGGGGCGCTCGCCACCACGGCGAAAGGTGCGATGACCGCCTTGCCCTATCATCATCAACTGGAGGAATAACCCGCCAGAGTGCCGCTTCGTTTTGCGAGCCGTCTCACAATCACTAAACCGGTTTAGCAAATTTAATTGCGTGAAGAAATTATCCATGGGTATGATTCGTCACCTAAACCGGTTTAGCAAAAAAAATAATCCTGTGATGATAGCTCTTCCTTAGGGATGCAACACGATGAAAAAAAGCACGCTTGCCGTAACCCTTGGTTTGATATTCAGCTCTGGCTCTGCACTGGCTGCTGATCCCAGCATGAGCAGCATAGAAGCCCGTCTTGCCGCGCTGGAACAGCGTTTACAAGCGGCAGAACAACGCGCAAATGCCGCAGAAACCCGCGCCAAAGCGGCGGAAAAACAGGCGCAGCAACTGGCCGCCGCGCAGCAGCAGACGCAAACTACCACCAGCCAGGTTGAGCAGCGCACCGCCAAACTGGAGAAAAAAGCCACCGATGAAGGCGGATTTGAATTCCACGGCTACGCCCGTTCTGGTCTGCTGATGAATAACTCCGCCGCCAAAACGCAAGGCGGGCCAACGATGACCCCGGCAGGGGAAACCGGCGGTTATGTCGGTCGCTTGGGTAACGAACCAGATACCTATGTTGAGATGAACCTCGAACATAAACAGACGCTGGCAAACGGCGCGACCACGCGCTTTAAGGTAATGCTGGCCGACGGGCAAAAAACCTATAACGACTGGACAGCCTCCAGCAGCGATCTCAACCTGCGCCAGGCGTTTACCGAAATCGGCCATCTGCCAAGCTTCACCGGCGCGTTTAAAGACTCCACCATCTGGGCCGGTAAACGTTTCGACCGCGATAACTTCGATATCCACTGGATCGACTCCGATGTGGTATTCCTCGCCGGGACCGGTGCCGGGATCTACGACATGAAGTGGAACGATGACACACACAGCAACCTGTCAATTTACGGCCGCACCTTCGGCGACATTGAGAACAGTGAAAACACGGCGCAGAACTATATTCTGTCGTTGAACAACTTCTACGGCCCGCTGCAACTGATGGTCAGCGGTATGCGCGCCAAAGATAATAACGATCGGGTCGATCTCGACGGCAATAAAGTGAAGGGCGATGCCGCGAATACCGGCGTGCATGCGCTTCTCGGCCTGCATAACAGCAGCTTCTATGGGCTGCGGGAAGGTTCAGCGAAAACCGCCCTGCTCTACGGCCACGGGCTGGGCGCAGAGGTGAAATCGATCGGTTCCGACGGCGCGCTGTTGCCGGAAGCGAACACCTGGCGCCTGGCCAGCTACGGCATCACGCCGCTGGGCGGCGGCTGGCATATTGCACCAGCCGTACTGGCACAAAGCAGTAAAGATCGCTACGTCAAAGGCGACAGCTACCAGTGGGCTACCGCCAACTTGCGCCTGATTCAGGGGATCACCGAGAACTTCGAAATGCAATACGAAGGCAGCTACCAGTACATGGATCTTCGTCCAGAGGGCTACAACAGCCGTAACGCGGTGAGCGGTAACTTCTATAAACTGACCGTCGCCCCGACACTGAAAGCCAGCGATGTCGGCGAATTCCTCAAACGCCCGGAAATCCGCTTGTTCGCCACCTGGATGAACTGGGATCACCGCCTGGATAAGTACGCCAGCGATGATGCCTTTGGCAGCAACAGCTTTAAATCCGGCGGCGAGTGGAACTTCGGCATCCAAATGGAGACCTGGTTCTAATGAGTTCGGCCCCTGCGGGGTGCGGGGGTCGTCTCAACCGGGTTAACACCACAATAACGAGAATACAGAGGTTATTATGGATTTTGCACAAATTGCCCGCGCGCTACTGCCGCTGCTGGGTGGTAAGGATAATATCGCCAGCGCCGCACACTGCGCTACGCGTCTGCGCTTAGTACTGGTGGAAGACGCGAAAGCCGATACCGCAGCAATCGGCAAAATTGACGGTGTGAAAGGCTGTTTTCGTAACGCCGGGCAGTTGCAGATTATTTTCGGTACCGGCGTGGTGAATAAAGTTTACGCCGCGTTTATCGCCGAGGCCGGGATCAACGAATCGAGCAAGTCAGAAGCCGCCGATATCGCCGCGCGCAAGCTCAACCCGTTCCAGCGCATTGCCCGCCTGCTGTCGAACATTTTCGTGCCGATTATCCCGGCGATCGTTGCCTCCGGCTTGCTGATGGGGCTGCTGGGAATGGTGAAAACCTACGGCTGGGTTAACCCGGACAACGCGCTGTACATCATGCTCGACATGTTCAGTTCGGCGGCGTTTATCATTCTGCCAATCCTGATTGGCTTTACCGCCGCTCGCGAGTTTGGCGGTAACCCCTATCTTGGCGCGACGCTGGGCGGCATTCTGACGCACCCGGCGCTGACCAACGCCTGGGGTGTGGCGGCTGGCTTCCATACCATGAACTTTTTCGGTATCGAAGTGGCGATGATCGGCTACCAGGGAACCGTTTTCCCGGTACTGCTGGCAGTGTGGTTTATGAGCCTGCTGGAGAAGCAACTGCGCCGGGTGATCCCGGATGCGCTGGATCTGATCCTGACGCCGTTCCTGACGGTGATTATCTCTGGTTTTATCGCCATGCTGGTTATCGGCCCGGCGGGTCGCGCACTGGGCGACGGCATCTCCTTTGTTCTCAGCACGTTGATTAGCCATGCAGGCTGGCTGGCCGGAATGCTGTTCGGCGGGATCTATTCGGTGATTGTGATTACTGGCGTGCATCATAGTTTTCACGCCATTGAAGCCGGGCTGCTGGGCAATCCGTCAATCGGTGTCAACTTCCTGCTGCCGATCTGGGCGATGGCGAACGTCGCCCAGGGCGGTGCCTGTCTGGCGGTGTGGTTTAAAACAAAAGATGCGAAGATCAAAGCCATCACTCTGCCTTCGGCTTTCTCGGCGCTACTCGGCATTACCGAGGCGGCGATTTTCGGTATCAACCTGCGCTTTGTAAAACCCTTTATTGCCGCACTTATCGGCGGGGCTGCGGGTGGCGCGTGGGTAGTTTCGGTACATGTGTATATGACGGCGGTCGGCCTGACGGGCATCCCTGGTATGGCGATTGTGCAGGCCAGTTCGTTGCTCAACTATGTTATCGGGATGGTGATTGCATTTAGCGCCGCGTTTGTTATCTCTTACCTGCTGAAATACAAAACGGACTCCGAATAATGGCTTCAACAAACCTGCTGCCTGCCATGTTGCAGGCAGTCATGAAAGGCCAGCCGAAAGCGCTGGCCGATCCACACTACCCCGCCTGGCATCTTGCGCCGGTGACCGGGCTGCTTAACGATCCGAACGGTTTTATCCAGTTTGCCGGGCGTTATCATCTGTTCTACCAGTGGAATGCACTGGGTTGCCAGCACCTGCACAAATGCTGGGCGCACTGGAGTTCGGCGGATTTAGTCCACTGGCAGCATGAACCCATCGCGCTGATACCTGACGAAGAGTATGACCGCAATGGCTGCTACTCCGGCAGCGCCATTGATAACAGTGGTGTGCTGACACTGTGCTATACCGGCAACGTGAAGTTTGACGACGGCTCCCGCACCGCGTGGCAGTGCCTGGCGGTGCAAAACAGCGACGGCGGTTTCGACAAGCTCGGCCCGGCCATTCCTTTGCCGCACGGTTACACCGGCCATGTGCGCGACCCGAAAGTATGGCGGCACGACGGGCAGTGGTACATGGTGCTGGGCGCACAGGATTTACAGTTACAGGGCAAGGTGCTGCTGCTGCGCTCAGAGAATTTGTGGAACTGGCAAAACCTCGGTGAAATCGCCGGTAGCGGTCTGAACGGGCTGGGCGATGCGGGCTATATGTGGGAGTGCCCCGACATGTTCACCCTTGGCGACCGCACCTTCCTGATCTGCTGCCCGCAGGGTGTGGCGCGAGAGGAAAAACGCTATCTCAATACCTACCCGAGCGCGTATCTCAGCGGCACGCTGGATTATGCCAGCGCGCAGTATCAGCACGGCGAGTTTACTGAACTGGATGCCGGGTTTGAATTTTACGCCCCACAAACCACGCTCGCCGATGATGGCCGCCGCCTGCTGGTCGGCTGGATGGGCGTACCGGACGGCGAAGAGATGTTGCAGCCAACCGTGGCGAATGGCTGGATCCACCAGATGACCTGCCTGCGGGAACTGACTGAACATAACGGTAAGCTCTATCAGCAGCCAGTGGCTGAGCTACAGGCGCTGCGCGGTGAAGAACAGTGCTATTGCGGTATGGCAGAAGCGATGCCTGCACTGGAGGCAGAGCAACTTGAGCTGGTGCTGGAAAGCAAGGGCGAGTTAACGCTGAATTTCGCCGATACGCTCACTCTCGAATGGCGCTTTGACGAACTGCGTCTGGCCCGCCGCAGCCAGCAAACCGGCGAGTGGCTGTACCGTTACTGGCGCGGTAGCGCGCAGAAGTTGCAGATCCTCTGCGATCGCTCAAGCGTGGAGATCTTTATCAACGAGGGCGAAGGGGTGATGAGCAGCCGCTATTTCCCGACGCATCCGGCGCAATTAACCCTGCGCGGAGGCGCAGAAGTACAGGCCCACTACTGGTTGTTACGTTCTTGCATGGTAGAATAAGTGCTTGTTTACTTAAACGATGCAAAACCGTGCGAAAAACAAAACGCGTTACCATCAGTGATATCGCTGCGCTGGCGGGGGTGTCAAAAGCCACTGCCAGCCTGGTGCTTAACGGCCGCGGCAAAGAGCTGCGCGTGGCGCAGGAGACGCGCGAACGCGTACTGGCGATCGCCCAACAGTATCACTACCAGCCGAGCATTTATGCCCGTCTGCTGCGCGAAAACCGCAGCCACACGCTGGGGCTGGTGGTACCGGAAATCACCAACTACGGTTTTGCCGTTTTCTCCCATGAACTGGAAAACCTCTGCCGCGAAGCCGGTCTGCAACTGCTGATCGCCTGTACCGACGAAAATGCCAGCCAGGAGACTGTGGTGGTCAATAACCTGGTCGCGCGCCAGGTGGATGGCCTGATCATCGCCTCCAGCATGCAGAGCGACAGCGACTACGTGAAGCTCAGCGAACAGTTGCCAGTGGTGCTGTTTGACCGCCACATCAATGACACGCAGTTGCCGCTGGTGATCACCGATTCGCTGACGCCGACGGCAGATTTAGTCGAACACCTGGCGCGAGCAAATCCAGATGAAATCTACTTTCTTGGCGGCCAGCCACGGCTTTCTCCCACCAAAGATCGGCTCGCCGGATTTATGCAGGGGCTGGAGCGTGCGGGCGTAACGCCGCGCCCGGAGTGGATTATTCACGGTAACTACCACCCGAGCAGCGGTTACGAGATGTTCGCCGCGCTGTGCGCCAGACTAGGCCGTCCGCCGAAGGCGCTGTTTACCGCTGCCTGCGGCCTGCTCGAAGGGGTGCTGCGCTATATGAGCCAGCATCATTTACTGGAGAGCGAAATCCATATCGCCAGCTTTGACGATCACTACCTGTATGATTCGCTGTCGCTACACATTGACACCGTCGAGCAGAACGTGCCGCGTCTGGCGCAGGATTGCTTCGAGATAATCACCCAAATGATTGAGGGCAACGAACCGGCTATGCCGCAACGCGTACTACCCGCGACATTGCGCTGGCGTCATACCCAGTAATGGCGACCCGGAATTCAGATATTTAGCCCGGTAACAGCGGTAACAGTCCTGATGGGAGCGATATGGCAAAATGCGACATTTAGAAAAATATTGAAGCTTAACCTGTCAGAACAATCAGATTGATGCTCAAAAGGATCTCAAGAAGATCCTTTTGATTTTGCTCCTCGTTACGCCCTACCAGTTACCATATGGATAGGTTTTCCCTTTGATGAAATCGGGTGTCTTTCCGTAATAAACATACCCGTTAGGATGTTTCGTTACCCCTTTGCATATCAGCATATCATCCCCCGTCAGGGTGAGCTGCCGGGCAGGATGCTGAAGTACAACAGAATCGCCGTTATCTTCCAGCCAGACCCGTACGGTTCCCCCCGGAACCAGTCCGATAATCATATTATCCCGGTAATACGTCTTTCCCGGCTTATAGGTATCAGGATAGGCATTTAGCATCTGCTGCCACGTCTCCCGGCTGAACC